>DAOSDL010000009.1:0-128823 GCA_035362335.1 Bacteroidota bacterium | reverse complement strand
CGGAAAATGAAAAAAGCCCCGACGGATCGGAGCTTTTGCGGAGAGGGAGAGATTCGAACTCTCGGTACAGTTTAACCCGTACGACGGTTTAGCAAACCGTTGGTTTCAGCCACTCACCCACCTCTCCGGGGAGCCCAAAAGGCTGATTTCAAAGGTACAACACCATTCAGAAAAATGCAACAGGTCCCGAAACGACGCTAATCCTCGCGGCTTCTCGGAATGCGACCACAGTCAATACCGGATTCCCACACCGATGAACACAGTGAATGCGGACCAGGTGACATCCGTTCTCGTATTGCTGCCACTTCTGGAATGATGGCCTCGTGTGTTCACTTCGCCGCGGAAAAACAGTGTTGTGCTGGCCAGGTACACTCCACCCGCGCCAATGCTGTATATGAGCGGATGGTCTCCCGCGAAGGAATCGGTTTGAATGAGTCCAATGCCCGCCCTGAGATAAGGAACGAGCACGGAATCCACCGGATTGAAGGACAGCATGAAATGCGGAATCAACACCGCGGCCGCATCGGTCACCGTCGTTGTTTGCAGATCCGAAGCTTCTCCGGTGGAGACTTGCGCGTTCAGGTAGCGATATCCGAGTTCCAGATCAATGGCTGTATGGCTCCCGGTGCGGATGATGTAATCCAGCGAGAGGTGATATTCCCGGATGCGATACCTCGTGTACCATGTATCGCGGCTGCCAAGGTGCTCGAAGTCGTTGGAAAAATTCGTGAAGTTCGCACCCGCTTGAACCGCCATGCAGAAGTTTCCGGAGCGATCCTGCGATATCAAGCTGCTTCCCAGCAGGAAGTTGGCGACGGTAAGGAGCAGAATTGCGGCTTTCCTCATGAATCCTCCTGCTGATCGATACTGTGGGATGTGGATTCTCGTATTGCGGCTCCGTGGTCGCCGTTCGAAGCTGCTGCCGATTGCAGCCGGGATATCATATTCCTTGGGGATGCCGCAAACGGGGAAGCGATTGGCCGAGCATTGCCCGGATGGCATTCCGGTGTATCTCGGAGCAATCCGGGAGACGGTGAATTGCCAGCATTCATGGCGACGCAATCACTACCGTACCGGAAGCACGGCGTACCTCCTCGAAGCATAGCGGGAAGCAGCAATTCCGCTGCTATCGTTGGCGGGGAGCCGGATTCAGGATTCAAACAGGTCCTCTCCATTACCAGAGAATGCCAACGCCGAAATAAACGTTGTACGCCGTCCACTCGACCTTCAGCGTGGTGTTGGAACCGCTCTTCGCCTTATGCACGCGGTAATTCACTTCGCCGCGGAGAAAGACGCGGGACGCGAGGAAGTACATGCCGCCGACACCGAGACTCGCCACGAAGGCCCCCGCGTCGCTCCGGAGATCCTCGCCAAATGAACCGAGGGTCGGTGTGGTGAGATTGTCGGAGAAGCCCAGGCCAGCTCGAGCGTAGGGAATGAGTGTCGAGTCAAAGGACCCAAGGGCCACCATGAGATGCGGTATGAAGGCGATGGCGTGATCCCACACCGGGTAACTCGCATCATCGTACAGCTGCTCCTGATGGGAGTAGTGGTAACCGATTTCGAGTTCAATGGCCAGCCGTTCGCCAGTCCACCACGCGGGAGTAAGCGCGATGTGAAGCTCTCTGTAGCGATGCTGGCGAATGTCCCGATAGCCGATTTGTGAAAAATCGACCATGCGATCCGCGAAATGCGCCGCCGCTTGCATGACCACGGTCACGTCTCCCGGCCGCATTTGTGCATGCGTATTCATCCCGGCAAGGAACGCGGAAATGACGATGAAAAGAACTGTGCGCTTTTTCATGAGGGCCTCTGACGTGGTTTCAATTTCGTGGCATGCGTGTGCCCGTTGTGCATCAACCAGACTGAAAGGAAACATGAGCGCATCAGGGTGTTACCGGAAAGAAGCGGGCCTGTACCGGCGCATGCGTGAGCGATGCGGCGAGCCTTGGCGTTGCCGCGAGCGGCGAATGCATTTGTAAGCGGTCCTGCTGTATTCCCGCGCTATTGTAGCACAAGCATCCGCCGCTGATATTCGCCGGCACGTCGAGCAGTGAAGAGATACACACCCGGCGTGAGTGCATGCGTTCCGAGGTGTAGCTGCCGAATTCCTGAGGTGCTTGCATGATGCGTTCCTTCGAGCACAATGCGGCCAAGGAGGTCGCGCAGTTCCCAGAGCAACGGTCCGGCGTCGACTGTGACCGGTACGGTAAGTGATTCGCCCGACACGGCGGGATTGGGCCAGGTTGGTCCAATGCGTAACGAGGTGTGAGATGATGGGACGGGTGCGCTGGCGTTTGTGCTCCGCTCAAGCTGAAAGAGGTAGCTCCGCATTTCCTGCGCTCGTACCGTGTCGGTGATGCGAGTTCCAGACAGCGCAATGATGGGCGTTTCGATGTGCGTGACGCGTTCCATTGCATTCAATTCTCCCGTCGCTCCGGTTAATTCGAGGTGGGTGTCCTGATGGGAGAGATTCCAGACGCGTGCCAGTATGCGATGCATGGGTTCGTCCTCCGCGGGCTTGAACGCCCAGAGCAGAAGCGAGGAATCAATATCGTGTATCAGGCGGTACTCGGATCCGGGAAGTTCGCCGCTTTGCTCGAGGAACGCCGTCACGAAGGGATGCTGATGCTCCAGTGCGAAACGCATGGCGCGTGCGGCATTGTATGCGTTGTGTGCGCGCAGGGCAAAGCGCTGCAGCACTTCCGAATCGCCATCACTCCAGTGTATACCGAGATGCGTGCCGTCGACCTGTCCGCCGAGGAGTACGCGTATGCGGGCGGACGTGGTATCGAGCATCCCTGCAGTGCTGGCGCCTCGCTTCATGAAGTAGGCATCAGCATTGGAAAGAGTGATCCCTCCTTCTTCACCGGACATGTCTGCAACATGGTTCAACGTGAGCCAGTCGTAGCGGGCATTACGGCGGGCATAGTGACCATGGGGCTCGTAGTCGGCTCGCAATACAGCACCAACTTCCTCGTGATGCAGCACGGGCGAACTGATCGCGAACGGGAAGTCCCAGAGCGGCACGCCATCGAGGCCCGAGGTGATGCGGTTGTCCATCTCCACATGTCTGCTGTTCCGATACACGGTGATGCGTGTGCTTCGGGTGAAGGGCTGATCGCATTGCACGAGTACGCTCAGGGAAACCGGCCCCGCATGCTCAAGTGCTACTGTTCCAGGTGAAGCGCCGAGATCATTCGCCATTCCGATCGCGGCATCAATCCAGTTATGCGATCCCAGGGTGTGGTCGACGAAACGGCGGATTCCACCCTGCGGGCTGATTTCAACTTCGATCATAGCATTGGTGATGGAAGAGCCGTCAAAGCTCGCGGCCGGCTCGAAGGTCTTGCCGGCGCCGGGGAGCAACTCGTAGCAGCGATACCCGAGCGCAGGAATGCTGTCTGCGAAAATGCGAAGTATACGTTGGCCGTTGCGATTGAAGACTTCGCACGGTTTTTCCTCTCCGCCGCGCAGATCGCGGACGTGCAATTCTCCTGCTAGATCCGCTGGCAGGGTAATATCGGCCGCCTGGGACCGCATCCAACCGAGAGCGTTGAACACATAGAACCGACGCGATGCGGGCTCTTTACGAATGTGGCGCGAGAGTTCGACGCGGGCGGTGTCGAACAGCCTCACGGCATAGTCGGTGACGAGCGCAGCCATGTCGCGCTGCCATTGCGCACGCCTGGCGCGACTGAAGCGCCCATCAGCGGTCCAGTCGTGCTCCCAGTACAGGCCGAGTGCTCGCCACGCCTCGTCGCGCTCGTGACGAAGTTCGCCCACGATATCGCGATATGGCTGAAGCAGCACGGCCATGGCTTCGGCGCGACGCAGCAGGGTGAGCGCGCGTTTGATCATGGCCGAAGTCTCGGGCATGGAGGCACAGAGCACATCCCACTCCGAACCGTAACTGCGGGTTTCGGAGGGAAAAGCGTCGCCATAAGTGTCGAGCAGATCGTGGAAAAAATCTTCTTCATTGGAAACAATCACGCTGCGCCCGGGATGCGAGCGAGCATCCGCAGCACGGATGAACGCGTTGGTCATTGTGGTGAAGTCGTCCCAGCCCGCGCCAAACATGCCTGCGATGCGCCAGGGATAGCGTGGGGTTTCGCAGAGCGCGTCGGCCACGTCCACGGCGGCAAAGGGATCGCGCGCTTCGGCGTAGCCGCCCACGCTTGCATTGCCACCGGTCATGGACTGCCATTTCATCAATACACGATTCCCATCGAGGCCTGTGTACCAGTACAGTTCATGCTCGCGGTGTTCGAGGTCGGGGACTTTGGACGAGCAGCCGCAGACGCCGCGCCAACTGAAGCGCGCACCCGAGCCGCTCCACAGCGATGCGAGGCCCAGTGGCAGTGTCTGATTTTCCATGGCCACGACAAGAGGGAAACGGAGTCCGTATGCACGCTCAAGCTTGCCGGGATACAACATGCCGCGCAGTACGGCCTCTGCCGGCACGCCGCCGTAGCAGGACACGAGCGCGTTGAGCGGCGAGGAGATATGTCCGCTGCGCACGCGATCCAACAGCGTGATGAAGCGGGATTCGGGCATGTTCTTCTGATATTCCCACAGCCACATCCAGCCATCGCAGTTCCATCGACTCTGACGTTCCGCCGGCAAGCCGTCAGTGGAATCAGCCAGTCTTCGGTAATACTCGAGTGTTTCGATGAACGCCTGTCGGTATTCCACATCATCGGCTGTCCAGAAGTAATCGGTGTGATCATCAGGGGCGATGTAGATGCGACGTTCGGTATCCCGCGTGGTGGAGCGGAGCTGTGCGATCGCGGTGGATGCGAGACAGAGGATCAGCACCGCTCCAAGCGGAAGCATGCAATGCGGATGGAGAATTCGGACCATAACAAGCTTTTTTTGTGATGTGTGGAACATACGCAGGGTGGAAGTGAATGGCAACAATGCAGAGCGATTCTGGCATCGAGGGGATACGCCGCCACTCGGGTAATTAACGGATAGCTAACATCCGCTTTCCATCTTGTCCCATGGAATCGACCGATGATTCGATGATACGAGAGCGGAAAAGCGGTTGCTTTCGTCCGTTTTTCGTGGAATATTGCGGACGAGTCTATCGAGTAATCGCGTCCTTCCACATACCATTTCCCACCAACGATCAGGAGTCTCCATGAGATTCGTTGTGACCCGGTTCTCCATGTTCCTGTGCGTCGCCGTTGTGCTATCCTTGGCGCAGGTGTCGGCGCAGAGCGTCACGACAGCGGCCATCAATGGCACGGTTCGCGAAGCCGGCGGCGAGACGCTGCCCGGCGCGAATGTCATTGCGCTGCACCTTCCCTCCGGTACGAGCTACGGCAGCAGCACACGCGCCGACGGCCGGTACAACCTCCTCAACCTCCGCGTGGGCGGTCCTTACCGCGTCACCATTTCCTTCGTCGGCTATGAGACGAAGGTGCTCGAAGACATCACGCTGGAACTCGGACAGAACCTGCGGCTCGATGTCGGTTTGTCCAGTAAAACCGTCGAACTCGGCACTGTGGAAGTGACGAGCGACAGAAGCGCCATTTTGAGTTCCTCACGCACCGGTGCGTCGCAGCATGTGGGAACGAAGCAGATCGAAAGCTTCCCCACCATCTCGCGCAGTTTCCAGGATTTCACGAAATTCTCGCCGCAGGTGTCGGGCAACTCCGTTGCCGGACGAAACAATCGCTTCAACAACATTCAGATCGACGGAACGCAGTACAACGATCTGTTCGGGCTTGGTGCCACGGGTACACCGGGCGGGCAGGCGAACACGAATCCCATCAGCCTCGATGCGTTGCAGGAGTTCCAAGTGGTGGTTGCTCCGTACGATGTTCGTCAGGGACGCTTTTCCGGTGGCGGTATCAACGCCATCACGCGAAGCGGCACCAATACATTTGAAGGTTCGGCATATTACTTCTTCCGTTCGGAAGGCATGATTGGCGACCTCAACAGCACGCGATACAACATCGTCCCCGGAACCGTCGGGCAGTACAAAGACAGCACGGTGAAATCGGGCTTCGCGAATTTCGATGAATACCAGGCCGGCTTCCGCATCGGTGGTCCGATCATCGAGAACAAGCTGTTCTTCTTCGCGAATGCGGAGTTGACCAGTCGTGATCAGCCCTACGAAAACATCGCCTTCACGCAGCGCGCGAACGGCGCGCTGGTGAATGCCATCGCGGATTCGGTGGGACAGGTGCTCCAATCCAAATATGGATACGATGCCGGCGGTTTGACGCCTTTCACCGCACAGCGCCCCAGCACGAAATTGTTCGCGCGCGTGGATTGGAACATTTCCAATGACCATCGCCTCACAGTGCGGCACAACTTCGTGGATGCGTACGACGATGTGTACCGTCCCAGCACCACGGGTGTACTCTTCGGCAATCGTAATTACCGCTTCAACAACAATGTGCACTCGTCGGTGTTGCAGTTGAACTCGACATTGGGCAACAACATGTCCAACGAATTGATCGTGGGCTACACGCGCATACGTGATTTCCGTGAATATTTCGGCAATCCTTTTCCGACGGTCATCGTCTCCGATCCTCGTATCACGGGTGTGAGCATCACCGCGGGTTCGGAGAACTTCTCGGTGGCGAACAAGTTGGATCAGGATGTATTCGAAATCACGAACAACTTCAGCATGTATCTCGGCGATCATGTGCTGACCATCGGTACGCAGAACGAGTTCTTCAGCTTCAAGAATCTGTTCATCCGCGATTATTACGGAACGTACTCATTCAACAGTCTGAGTGATCTCGAGCGCGGTGTGGCCTCCCGCCTGCAATACAGCTTCACGCGTCCGGGCATCGATCCGATGTTCGCGGCGGAATTCGGAGCCGCGCAGCTCGGTTTCTACGCGCAGGACGAGTGGTCGGTGACAAAGACGTTCAAGGCCACGATCGGTGTGCGTGTGGACATTCCGATGATCAATGACAATCCTGCCTACAACATTACTGCCGACACCATTCGTTACAATGCGAGCACGCAGATGGCGCTCGGCAATCCCGGTGCGACCTTCGGTGTGCGCACCGATCAGGTGCCGGGCAGCACGGTGATGTTTGCTCCGCGCGTGGGCTTCAACTGGGATGTGTTCGGCGATCGCACCACGCAGCTGCGCGGCGGCGCCGGATTGTTCACCGGCCGCGTTCCCTTCGTGTGGGTTTCCAACCAATTCGGCAACACCGGTGTGGAATTCGCACGTCTGGACATCCGCACGGCTAGCAACGATACCGTACGCTTCGATCCGAACCTCGACCCGCGTGATCCGGCCTTCCTCAGCCGTGCTGGTACAGCTACCGAGATCAATGTGACCGCCGACGATTTCAAGATGCCGCAGGTGATGCGTTTCAATCTCGCGGTGGACCAGAAACTGCCGTACGAATTTGTCGGAACGCTTGAGGGAATGTATTCGCAGACCCTGAACGATATTTACTACCGCGATATCAACCTTGGCGACCGCAAGGCGACCACCCCGCTTGGCTCGACCCTGCCCGGTGGCCGTGGCGTGTATGGAACGTACAGCGGTCGCAACACCACACCGCTCACCCAGACCGGTACGTTCCGCAGCGGACCCTTCACCAACGTCCTGTTGCTGGAGAATACCAGCGACGGGTATCAATGGAATGTGAGCGGTCAGATCCAGCGTCAATTCACGAGCGGGATGTTCATGAGTCTCGCCTACACCTACAGCGAGGCGCGGGACAGAAACAGCGGACTCTCGAGTCAGGCCGCGTCGAATTGGCGTTTCAACCACACCGCCGACAGCCCCAACGATGTACCACTTACGCGTTCGCTGTTCGACATACCGCATCGTGTACTGGCGTCGTTGTCGTATCGCTTCACCTACGCCACGAATTGGGCCACGACGATATCGGTGTTCTACGAAGGACGCTCCGGCACGCCATTCTCCTACGTGTATGATGGCGACTTGAATGCCGATGGCCAGGTGGAGAACGATCTCATCTACGTGCCCACGGACAGGAACGACATCGCTCTGGTGCGCGTGAGTGGCAGCAACATCACCCGCGCCGCCGAGAGCGTGTACGACCAGCTCGACGCATACATTGCCCGCGATGAATATCTGAGCGAGTCCCGCGGCAAGATCGTGGATCGCCTTGGTGGTCGCGAGCCGTGGTGGGGTCGTTTCGATCTGCGTCTTGCGCAGGAAATTCCGAATCCCTTCGTGGAGGGCAACCGCCTCGAAATCACGCTGGATGTTCTCAACGTGTTCAATCTCGTCAACAGCGAGTGGAACCGCATTCGCTCGGTGCCACTGAATCGCGATCTTCTGCTGCGCTTCGAGGGTCTGGCCGCCGCCAACAACACGCTCGGTGTCGATGGTGCCGCGCTGCCCACGGGTACGCCGCTCTTCAGCTACAGCGACAAGAAGGATCCGTATCAGTTCGACGATCTCGCATCCCGCTGGCAGATGCAGTTGGGTGTGCGCTATTCCTTCTGATAAACGGACGCATTGCGTTTGCTCGCATCACGGCGCGGCGGTGGCAACACCGCCGCGTCGCGTTTACGATGCGGAACTCTTGTGCCCGTGACGAACATAAGCGAAATTACTCTCGCTGATCACAAGGAGTTTGATATGTCGAAATACCAGGTTGACGGCGTTCCGGATTCGAACGGGTGGAGTCGGCGAAACGCGCGGCTGTTCACAAACGATGATGTGAAGAGCGGTATCCGGCAATGGGCAACGCTGATGGGCGATTCCAATTTCAGGCTGACGATGCGGCTTATTGTAGGAGCCACTGTCGGCGGAATATGGTTGGGATGGCTGCTCTTCCTTGCGATGGCGGGTGATCGTGCGTTGCCGGTCGCGAGCGCATGCGCCTTGGCGACACTGGTGTTGTCGCTGGCAAATGTTTTCCGTCACCGCACGAGCATTCGACAGGGACGCGGGGACATCTCATGGCTCACATTGCTTCTTGGACCGTTCGTCCTGTGCATGAGCCTTAGTGCGGTGGTTTACGGATTACTGATCGCTGTCGGATTACTGTAACACGTGGACGGGGAAAAGAACAACGGGCTTGTCGCAGCGCAAGGTCGAACCGTAAGCACAATGTCAGAAGTGCCGATTCGTTACAGGGAAATGTTGCAGAAATCCATGGGTGGCGAGCACAAGCGCACATTCGATTCTGACACCATGGGTTGAGGTCAATACCCCGTGAGTTCCACGTAGCCACGACCGGAGATGCCGGGGCCTTCACAGCGGACCGCGCCCTCCCAGTAAGTGACGGCGAAGGGCAGTTCCTGTCGCTGTTGTGCGGGACGGACCTCAAGCGCGATGTTGTGCGCGGGGATGACGATGTGCCATCCGGAGGGATAGCGTTTCCCGCTTTGAGGCGAGGTCCACGAATCTCGAACTTCGATACGGTAGTCGCCGTGACGCAGGGGAATGGAAGCGCCGTCCCGTGTGACAATCGTTCCCGCCGATGTACTGTCCACGCTTCCATCATCGCGACGCATCTGATACAGCATGATGTCGCGTCCATCGTCGAGTTGCAGCGCGAACCAATCCCAGCCCGCCTGCCCAGTGTCGAGCACGCTGCTGCTCCACTCGCGGTCGAGCCAGCTTAAGCCGCTGACAGTGAAGACTGTGCCAAATAGCTTCACACGGCCATTTGTAGCGAGGCGGGGTACGCTGTAGTAGTAGGAAGCGTTTCCGGGACGAATGCTCTTGCGGCTCAGCCCGCGATCGCCCTGCAGTACCGGCGCTCTACTTGCCACAAGACGGAGGTCGATAGCAACGCCATCCTGTTCGGCGAAGAGGACGGTGGTATCGCCCTGTTGACGCACCTGCCAATGCTCCACCCAGACGTGCAAGGGCGTTGCATTCGCTCCCGCCAGACCGGCGGCACCGCGGGCATAACGCTCGAAGGGGTGGAAACGCTCCCCGTCGATATCGCTGAGCGCGAAATGGGCGAAGTACATGTCCCGCGCTCGCCACGTGGAGGTGCTGTCGCCGATGCCCCTCGCCGAAGCGGGTGCGAGTGCGTTACGGAAAAACGTCAACTGATATCCAAAATTCCTGCCGTGCGCATCCCGCAGATTTCCGGTATAATACCACCACTCGGTGCGATATTCTGGATGCGGCCCGTGGTCCTCGGGAAAGCGGAACTCCCGCGGCGCGTATGCTCGGGCGAAACCCGAGGTGTCCGCCGTCCCGAGCGCGCGTGTGAGCACCGTGGTGCTGGCATCCTCTGAACGGTTGCCACAAGCCGTCAGGAAGAACAGGGCAAGGAATTGCGCAAGCACGAGACCCCCGATGCGCCGCAGGGATACAGAGCTTCGACGTGGACCAACTTCGAACATGAGCAATGATATAACGCGTGAAGGAATGTGCGTTGTCATATTCACTCCGTTCTCATCGCTTCAGTAATGCGCAGGGCCGAGAAGCGCAGTGCGGGAAGTATGGAGGCGAGAAGCGCGGCGCCGATGGCGACAAGCATCGGCTGCATAAGATCAGCCGCGTCGATGGTGAGTGTCAGCGACCAACCGAAGGATCGAATGTTGATGATATGCGTGAGCAGCCAGGCCATCGCCATGCCCACGGGGAGGGAGTACAGAGCGGCCGCTGCTCCCAACACCGCGCTTTCCACCACAAGCAGACGACGCAGTTGCGCCGCGGTCATGCCAAGGGAACGTAAGAGACCGGCTTCGCGACGCCGATCGAGTTGTTGTGCGAGCAGCGAACTCAGCACACCGATGAATGCGACCACTGCCGCCAGCAACTGCAGTGCGAAGGTGACAGTGAAGGTTCTGTCGAACATATCCATGGCAGCCCCACGAAGGCCTTGGCGCGATTGTACCTCCACTTCGCCCCAGGGTCCGAGCCGCTGCCGAAGCTTGTTGACGTACGCCGCAGCATCCGTTCCTTTTTCAAGAAAAATGGCAATGGATGAAAGAAGTGAATCACCCCACACCGCACGGTAGAGACTGTCACCGAGCAGCACGGCGCCTTTGTCCGTGGAGTAATCGTAGTACACCGCCGCGATGGGGAAGGATCGTGTGCCTTGAGGAGTTTCCACATTGAGACGTTGTCCCTCCTTCGCTTCGATTCCGTGGCGCCATGCGAACGGCTCTGATACGTACACCGCACCCGCTTGGAAGTCCTCGCGCATGCTCGTTGATGCCGCGCTGCGCCATTTGTAAGGACGATCCGGAGCAATATCATCCGACACGGCGACCAATTGCCAGGCTCCATAGCGTGTGCTCATCATGGTAAGGGTGCGTGCGGTGGCCATTCGTGCCGTACCGATTTCGCTGCGAATCTCATCCGCGATAGTTCTCGGCAGACCATCATCGAAACCCGCTCCGCTGAAGGGCATGCTCACGTACACATCGGCGCCGAGCGTGGAGGACAGCCACTGTGTGACGGTGCCGCGAAAGCTGCCGATCATCGTGTTCACGCCGACGATGACCGCAACAGCAAGTGTCAGCGCCGCCACCGCCACGGATGCGCGCGAAAGGGAAGCGCGGATATTCAACGCGGCCATGGACAGTGTGAACAGGCCGAGGCGCGCCGCGCCTTTGCGCAGCAGACGCACACTGAACGCGAGGATGGCAGGCAGACACAGTGTCATGCCGAGCAACATGGAAAACACCGCGAGGAAGGCTAGATCCACGCGACTCCCGGGTAATTGCAGCACACCCGTGCCCAAGAGGATCAACACAACACCCATTCCCGCAACTCGAGGCAACATGCGGACGAAGCGCTGCTCGCCTTCGCTGCGCCGCATTGTCGACACCGCCTCGCTGCGCATTGCTTCTCGCGCGGGCAGAATTGCGGCAAACAAAGAAGCCGCCATGCCGAGCAATCCGCCCTTCAGCAGTGTGATTGGCGCGATGCCGCTCTCTGTGGCGCTGAGAGTCATGTACAAATCGCTGATCGTTCTCGTTACCAGATGCACCGTACCGGTACCAAGCACAACACCGAGTATCAGGCCCAGTGCTGTGCCCACCGCGCCCAGCACCGCGCTCTCAAGAAGTACGAGTTGGAAGAGTTCGCTGCGCGTCACTCCAAGCGTTCGTAGGACACCGAACTGCTCGCGGCGCTGCACGACAGAAAAGGAGATGGTATCGTAAATCAGGAACACGCCGACGAGCAACGCCAGTAAGCTCAGCGCAGTGAGATTGAGGGTAAACGAGTCCGTCATCGACGCCATCGCGCGCGTTCTCCCGCCTGCAGTTTCCACAGTCAGCATGGCGGGGAGTATAGCGCGCAGTAGTGGCACATCCTGAGGATCAAGCGTGGCTTCGATACGGGAGAGACGCCCATGTTGGCCCAACAATTCCTGCGCTGTAGCCACATCGCACAGCATCGTGCCCGAAAGCGACTGTTCCACGATTTCATCGGATGGTTGGAGGATAGCGATCAGGATCAGCGGAACATGCTTGCCATTGCGCAGCGCGAGAAGAGTGTCGCCTGTTCGCGCGACAAGTCGCTGTGCTGTTTCGCTGGACATCAACATCGCACCGGGCTGTGTCAGGAAAGCCGAGAGGCCGTCGAGGCCTCCGGCATCGCCTGCGAACAGTGCTTGCCCGAGCATGGCGAAAGGATCCACGCCAAGCACGCGTAGGGGGATGGCGTCCACCGTGACTATGCCTTCGACCACTGGCGCCAGTTCTCCGGGAGCTCCATGCCGGCGAAGGAACGGATACACCGAGTCGGGCAAGGTGGCCGATGTGGAGCGAATTTCGTGTGTGACCGTGCCGGAGAGACTGGCGGTGGAACGTCTGAACGAGGCTTCTGCGCTGGTATTGGCAATGTCGATGCTTACCACCAACGCGACACCGAGGGCTACGCCGAGCAGCAGAAGAGCGGTCTGGAGGCGGTGTCGTCGATGATGCCGCATGCCCAGACGAAGGAATGCGAGATTCACGTGCGTATCCCTTGCGTTCGAGCGGAGGCTTCGGCGGCAGATCGGAGAGCTTCCTCATGGCGAATGACATCCTCCACGCTCACCTCACGCACGGTGCCGTCGTGCATGTCGAGAATACGATCCGCGTGTGGGAGGGCTTCGTGCCCATGGGTGGCCATGATCAGCGTGGAACCATGGGATCGGTGCAACGAGAAGAGCAGGTCCAGAACCGTTGCACCGGTGCGCGCATCGAGGTTTCCCGTGGGTTCATCGGCGAGTATCAACGACGGCTCACCCAACAAGGCGCGGACGATCGCCACGCGTTGCTGCTCGCCTCCCGACAGTAATTCGGGCATGCTGGAAGCGCGATCGGAGAGGGCTACGGCATCGAGCAGTTCCATTGCACGGAGACGTGTACGCGCTGTCACGCGCTTGTCGAGCTGCAACGGGAGGAGCACATTCTCCATGACCGTGAGTGTCGGCAGGAGATTGAAAAATTGAAACACCATGCCGATATGCCTGCGACGAAACAGCGTGCGTGCCTCCTCGTTGAGCGCCGAGACTTCCACGTTATCGATGCTGATACGTCCGCTGTCGGGCGCGTCGATGCCGGCAATGAGATTGAGCAGTGTGCTTTTTCCTGAACCGCTGCGCCCCAGCAGCAGAACACGCTCACCGCGCGCAATGTCGAGAGTGAGTTGCTGCAGCACATGTCGCCGTGCGCCTGCTTCTTCGAAGCTCCGCGTGACATTTTCAAGAACGAGATGGAAAGAAGGTGCTTGATTGATCATGATGTTGACGTATTCCGCAATGCAGGGATAACGAAGAATGCGGCGGGAGAAATTCCCGACACGAGCGAAAAATGCGTCACCGCCGTCCTTCGAATTATCTGTACGCCGACTGGACGTACGTTTACGTCGCTGTGTGCGCAGTTTTGCGGTAGGGCCTATGGGGACGAAATTTTGACCTTGGCTCCACCGTAACACCAAACGGCTTCATGTGTTTATCCTTTGTACTCAACGAACCTCGGCAATTGGATTGCCATCGCCTGACAGCACATCCCTGCGGCTCCCCGCCGCAGGGATTGTTTTTTTGTGGGAATGGTATTGCGCGATACCGTTCGTGGCAAGAAAAAAAAGCGGCGCACCAGTTGAGGCACGCCGCGTGTCGAACCGATGGTGCAATCGTCGCCGTGAATCAGTAGCTGAATTTCCCGATTTTGGTCTTCCCTCGGAAAATCCAATAGATGGCGATAGTGTAGCTCAGAACGAAGGGCATACCGAGCAGCGCTATCCAGCGCATGATACCGAGCGTTTTCTCGGAGGAGGCAGCATTGTAGATGGTGAGGCTCCACTCCGGGTTGAGGCTGGAAACGATCATATTCGGAAACAGAGCGAAACCGAAGAGGAAGGTCAATGCGGCGATGGTGCAAGACGAGGAAATGAACGCATAAAAGGGTTTGTTCAGATGAATCGCCCGCGGAATATTCGCAATGGCCAGCACATTGAGCACCACCACCACCCAGGCCCAGGGGATGTGTGTGAAATTGCGTACCGCTGTTGGAACAGCAATCAGCGCGGCCATAGTGGTGAACATGTACAGCACCAGGAACAAGCCGAAGGTTGTCCACATCCAGCGATGAATGCGCTGTTGCAACTCTCCCTCGGTTTTCAAATACAGGTAGATGCTGCCATGCATTGCGAAGGTGGCCACCGCGAATGCGCCCACAAGCAGGGAAAAGGGATTCAGCAGTCCCAATAGAGTCGTGTATGCTTCTTTATCGGGACCGATGGGCAGGCCGATCATCATGTTTCCCACCGCCACACCGAACAGCAGCGTAGCCAGTGTGCTTGCACCCGCGAAGCCGAAATCCCACATCGATCGCCACCATCGCATTTCCTGCTTGCTGCGGAACTCCATGGACACCGCTCGGAAAATCAAGGCGAAAAGCAACAGCATGAAGGGCAAGTAAAAACCGGAAAACGCTGTGGCGTAAGCATGGGGAAACGCAGCGAACATCGCGCCGCCGAAGGTCACCAACCAGACCTCGTTGCCATCCCAGAGTGGACCGATGGAGTTCATGAACAGCCGACGCTCGTGGTCGTCGCGCGAAAAGAGATGCACGATACCCACACCGAGATCGAAGCCGTCGAGTATGGCGTAGCCTGTTAGGAGTACGCCCAGTAGAATGAACCAAAAAATGTTGAGGTCCATGTTATTTCCCCTCCTTTCCATCATCGCCACGGAGCAGCGAAGGACCGCTGTGATCGGCGAGTTTGGACATTGTATCGAGCAGTGGCGCCCCGGCATCCGATGCCGCGGCGGTGGCGAGATGTTCCTCCGGTCCGTGCTTGATCTTGTCATTCATGATATAGAGCCACAGCACGAAGAGGAAGAAGTAGATGATGGCGAAGAGGATAATGGACGCCAACACCTCCTCGGCTTTCACCGTTTTTGAAAGCGCATCGCTTGTTCGCAGCAATCCATACACGATCCAAGGCTGGCGACCTACCTCGGCGGCGATCCATCCCGCGAAGTTAGCGATATACGGTCCGATTACGGCAAACATGAACACACGCATCAGCCAGCGCTTTTCGAACAGCGAGCCCCTCCATCGCAGCCAGGAAGCATAGAGCGTGATCGCGATGAAGAACATCCCGAGTGCGACCATCAGGTGATAGGTTTGAAAAGGAATGTTAATCGGCGGGTGATCCTCAGGTGGTATTTGATCCAGTCCCTTCACGGGTGTGTGAAAATCGTTATACAGCAGAAAACTGAGGCCTCCCGGAATCCCGACTCCGAAATCCACACGCTGCTCCTCCACATTCGGTATCCCGAACAAGTACAGCGTCCCGGGGCCTGTTTTGAAATGGCCCTCGAAGGCGGCCAGCTTCGCGGGTTGTGTCACCGCCACCGTACTCGCCTGTGTGTGGCCGGTAACAAGCGCCGCGAGCGACGCCAGTGTGCCCACAACCAGAGCGATGGTGAAAGATTTGCGCGAAAGCTCCAGGTGCCGACCTTTCAGGATGTAGTATGCGGTGATACTCATGACGAAGAACGCACCGAGAATGAAGGCGCCGATCAGCGTGTGCGTGAGACGATCGACACTGCTGGGATTAAAGACCATCGCCCAGAAATCCGTGATTTCCGCTCGCGCATCCATGCCTTCACCAACGATGTGAAAGCCCGCCGGTGTCTGCATCCAGGAATTCGCCACAACGATCCACACCGCTGAAAACATCGAGCCGAGTGAGACCATGACGGTGGAAAAGAAATGTACGCGTGGGGATACGCGATCCCAGCCGAAAACGAGAATCGCCAGGAAACCGGATTCAAGGAAGAACGCGAACACCCCTTCGGCCGCCAGGGGCGAACCGAATACATCGCCCACGTAGCGAGAGTAGGTGGCCCAGTTCGTGCCGAACTGGAATTCCATGACGATACCCGATGCCACCCCCAGGGCGAACACCACGGCGAAGATCTTCGTCCAGAATCGCGCGAGTACTTCGTACTGCTTGTTCTTCGTTTTGATGTACATGCCCTCGGTTATAGCCATGATCAGACCCAGGCCGATGGACAGCGGCGGGAACAGATAATGGAACATGATGGTGAGGGCGAACTGCAGGCGGGAAAGTAACAGGACATCAAGGTCCATGAATTTTTCCTTTCTCTCTTTGAAGGTGCTTCGTTGCTCCGCGCAAGCGCGCTGTGTAGACGAAATCTACATAGGCGTGCTGTGCGAAGCAAGGATGAAAGAGAGAACCGTCGCTGTGAGAAGTGGATGAGGTGTGGATGCGCCTCGCGCCGGGGTTGCGCATGGATGCGCTTTCAATGGTGCTACTGATCGGGCTTGCGCCGGACGTCGAGGGGTGGTATATTCATTTCGTATTTCTACGAAATATGAAATGAGTTGTAAATGATAGAGATCGAGACCATCACGGAAGAACAGCGGAAGACAGCACGTTACGCTCGGGCGTTGGCGCATCCGGTTCGGGTGTACATCCTTCAGCTGCTGTCGCGGCAGACCTGCTGTTACAGTGGCGATCTCGCGGAGATCCTGCCCATTGCGCGCAGCACACTGTCGCAGCACCTGAGCGAGCTCAAGGATGCGGGGCTTATCCAGGGAGAGTTTCTTCCACCGAAAATCAAATACTGTCTGTGTCGGGAAGCATGGGACGACGCGCGTGGTATTTTTTGCGGATTGTTCGCCGAGTAACCGTTTCACTTTTTTATACGGAGAAAAAAGAGTTATGGACGTGAAAATTCTAGGTACGGGTTGCCCTAAGTGCGCGGCACTTGAGCAGACAGTGCGGAAGGTCGTTGAAAAACATGGCATCGACGCCACGGTGTCGAAGGTCGATGATATTGTGGACATCATGAATTACGGAGTGATGATGACGCCGGCCCTGGTGGTCAACGGCAATGTGCTGGTTAAAGGTCGGGTTCCGGGCGAAGAAGAAATCCTTTCCCTACTCAACGGTTAGAGGTGTGTGCATGAAAGCGATAGCCATTTCCCTGCTACTCATTCCCTTCCTTTTCGCGCAAGGACTGAGCCAGTCCACATCAGCGACGGGGAAACCCGGGGTGAAGCCACAGGTCACCGTCATGTACTTCCACGGGGAGCGCCGCTGCAAGACCTGCCTCGGAATACAGGATATTGCGGAGAAAACCATCACGGAAATGTATGCAAAGGACGCTCGGGTGAAGTTTGTCGAGCTGAATCACGAGAAAGAGGAGAATGCGGCGCTTGTGGAAAAGTATCAGATCGCTGGCTCCTCATTGATAGTGCAGGGACCCGGCAAGAAATGGGTGGACCTCACTGCGAAGGCATTCCAATACGCACTCGCCGATCCCGGAAAATTGCAGGACGCACTCCTCCGCACGATCAAGGCGGAGTTGCGTTAGCCTATGGAATTCCTGCAGGGATTGTTCGATTCAACACAGATCCCGGTGCTTTCGGCATTGTTACTCGGATTGATGACCGCCATCAGTCCCTGTCCCCTTGCAACCAATATCACCGCAATGGGATATATCAGCAGGGACATCGAAGACAAGCGCCGGATTTTCATCAATGGACTGGTGTACACCGCTGGAAGAGCACTGTCATATACCGTCCTTGGCGTCGTGATCTATTTCGGTGCGAGCACCTTCGATATTTCACGACTGTTTCAGGGTTGGGGTGAGCGCCTGCTGGGTCCGGCACTGATTATAGTCGGTGTCGTGATGCTGGACGTCCTGCCGCTTCGCCTGCCCGGCGGCGGACGCTTGAGCGAGGCGCTCGGAGCGCGATTCAAAGGCTATCTCGGTGTACTGCTTTTGGGTGCGGCGTTCGCGCTCGCGTTTTGTCCCTACAGCGGTGTGCTGTATTTCATGATGTTGATACCCATGACAGTCGCGAGTGTGGATGGACTCCTACTGCCGCCGGTATTCGCGGTGGGCACCGGCCTGCCGGTCATTGTTGCCGCGTGGTTGCTCGCATTCACCGTTCGGGGAATTGCCGGATTTTACAATAAGGTGAAGACCTTCGAGTGGTGGTTTCGTCGTGTGATCGCCGTCGTATTCATTATCGTCGGCGTCTATTTTGTGTTCACCCTGATGCTGTAGGAGCGCTTCCTGCGCGTCTCAACAAGAGATCGGTATGACGTTCAAACACGAATGGAAGACGTTGGCTTGGTTGCTGGGCGGATTCCTCCTTGCGTTCTATTTGCCCATAGGGCACCCGCGTTTCGACAATGCCGTCTACG
The DNA here is from genome assembly GCA_035362335.1 of Bacteroidota bacterium. Classification (GTDB taxonomy): domain Bacteria; phylum Bacteroidota; class Ignavibacteria; order SZUA-365; family SZUA-365; genus JAOSJT01. The sequence goes on along the minus strand of DAOSDL010000009.1, from coordinate 110,207 downwards.
AATCGTTGGAATTGTTGCGGTGGTATGCGCGTGAGCATGTGCTGTTGTGCCTCGTTCCCGCGTTTTTCATTGCGGGCGTGATCTCGGTGTTTGTCAGCCAGGCTTCGGTGATACGGTATTTCGGAGCCAATGCGGTGAAATGGAAGGCGTACCTTATCGCATCTGTCTCGGGATCGGTGCTTGCAGTGTGTTCCTGTACGATACTGCCGCTGTTCTCCAGCATTCACAAGCGAGGCGCCGGACTCGGCCCTGGAATCGCCTTTCTGTACTCCGGTCCGGCCATCAACATCCTGGCCATCATACTCACAGCGCGCATACTCGGATGGGAATTGGGTGTGGCGCGCGTGATCGGAGCGGTGGTGTTCAGCATTGTCATCGGAGTGATCATGGCGGTGCTGTACCGTCGAGAGGAGCAAGAGAAAGCTGCTGCGCAGATGAATATCGTCCCCCCGCCAGAGACGCGTCCGCTCTGGCAAACCTCGCTGCACTTTTTCGCGCTGGTCGGTGTGCTGGTGTTCGCGAACTGGGGATCCCCGGGCGAGGATGGAGGATTTTTCGCGCTGGTTCACGCATGGAAATGGTGGATCACCGCTGGCTTCGGCGTGGTAGTTGCATGGTCACTCTATCGCATGTTGAAGGTGCACCTGGCCTGGATAGTGGGCGGAGCAGTGTTGATCATCGCCGTGCATTTGATTGTGCCGGGACAGCCGCTGTATCCGTTCGTGGTGGGGACGGTGTTGCTCACGCTTGCAACGGCGTTTACGGCTGGCGAGCCGCGCGAGTGGCTCGAGTCGAGTTGGGACTTCGCGAAGCAGATCATGCCCCTGCTAGCAGGAGGAGTGTTGGTTGCGGGCTTGCTGCTCGGAAATGCGGGCGGAGAGGGATTGATTCCCAACAGCTGGGTGCGATCGCTGGTGGGAGGGAATTCCCTTGGTGCGAATCTGTTTGCCTCGGTGTTCGGCGCGTTCATGTATTTCGCCACACTCACCGAAGTACCGATAGTGCAGGGTTTGCTCTCCAGCGGTATGGGCAAAGGACCCGCACTTGCTCTGCTTCTCGCAGGGCCGGCGCTGTCGCTCCCGAACATGCTGGTGATACGCAGTGTCATGGGCACGCAGAAGACAGTCGTTTTCGTTTCCCTGGTAATCGTTATGGCAACATGCAGTGGCATGTTGTTCGGTTGGCTTTAGTGAGCAATCATGAGCAGGCCGATGACAATACCGCAACCATTCATTTGCAGGGCGAAGCTCATACGTGCCCGTGCTTGCTCCGTGGTGTCCGCCGTTCGACGGAAAGGACAGTTGTTCTCTCGAGTGTCGGGTCCGCTACGTGTTATACTGTTGCTCGCCGTGTTTCAGCTGGCGGCATGTGATGTCCGCACAACGAAATCGCCGGAGGATTTTCCGGCATTACACACGGTTGCATCGGTGGATAGCGGAATCCACGCCGGAGGTGTGAGTCTGGTTTCTTTTGGCGGGAAAAATTGTGGTCCCTGCAAAAAAATGCGTGGCATACTCCACGATCTGAGAAAGGAAAAACCAGAACTTCGCATTGTGTTAGTGTACTGGGAGGACGCTCCGGAGGCCTTCGAGCACTATCGCATTGGTGCTATTCCGGCGCAGATCGTGTTTGGAAGCGATGGTTCGGAACAGAATCGGCATCAAGGGATCTGGAGCAAGGACGATATTCAGCAGGCAATAGCGAGTGTTCGCTGAATGGCGTTGTACGATAGTGTGCGGAAAATGGGAAGGGCGCGGAATAGACCGCGCCCTTCTGCATTCCAGTAGCTGGCAGTTTCGTCAGGGACGATTGCGGTGAATCATTCGCGGGAAGGGAATGGTTTCGCGGATATGCTCCAGCCCGCAAATCCAAGCCACGGTGCGTTCCACACCAAGACCAAAACCGGAGTGCGGGACGGATCCGTAGCGACGGAGATCGAGGAACCACTCGAACACTTCTTCCGGGAGATTGTGTTCACGGATACGCTCGAGCAAATAGTCGAGGTTGTCCTCACGCTGGCTTCCGCCAATGATTTCGCCATAACCTTCGGGGGCGAGCACATCCATCGCGAGCGCCTTGCTCTCGTCCTGCGGGTCGCGTTTCATATAGAACGCCTTGACCGCGGAGGGGTATCGATGCACAATGACGGGTTTATCGAAATACCAGGTGAGCACCGTTTCATCGCTGCCACCGAGATCATTTCCATGCGTGAAGTTGGCTGCGGATTCCTTCCACTTCGGGAGGTTGCGGAGCATTTCCTCTATCTCATCAATGCGCGCATTGATCTGAATTTCCCGTGTGTCGAGGCGACGGCGGATGTGTTCCTTGACCTGGGAGTATTGCTTGCGATTTTCCTCAAGCTCAGCGCGCAGGGCGAGCAGTTCCGTATCGAGTGCAGTGATTTTCGCTTCGATGCGTTTTGCGGTCTCCTCGCTGCGAAGCATCGCGACAGCGTCGTCGTAGGACAGCCGTGGAAAGGGTGGAAGCACATTTTTCAGTGCGGTGGTGTCGCGCTCGAGAGCTTCGAGTTCGGTTGCGCGTTCGTTGAGTACAGTTTGCACGATATGGGAAATGAAATCCTCGGCGAGGCGCATGTTGTCGTCGAGATCGTACCAGGCCATTTCGGGCTCGACCATCCAGAATTCTGTGAGGTGGCGGCGGGTTTTGGATTTTTCCGCACGGAAGGTGGGGCCGAACACATAGATGCGACCAAGAGCCATGGCGCCAGCTTCGCCGTAGAGCTGGCCGGATTGCGTGAGGTAAGCCTTGCCGAGATCGAAGTACTCGGTTTCGAACAAGGTGGAGGTACCTTCGACCGCGTTGGGGGTGAGGATGGGTGCATCGAAAAGTATGAAGCCGCGCTCGTCGAAGAAATTGCGGATGGCTTTGATAATGGTATGGCGGATGCGAAGGATTGCGGCCTGTTTGCGCGAACGAATCCACAGATGGCGTCGGTCGGCAAGGAAGTCTACGCCGTGTTCTTTGGGCGTGATCGGGTAGTCGTGCGCAAGCGCCACCACGCGCACCGATGTGGCATCGAGTTCGAATCCGCCGGGCGCGCGATCATCCGCGCGCACGGTACCGGTGATAGTGAACGAGGATTCCTGGGTCAATGCGCGCGCGTGTTCGAAGTCATCTGCGGCGACACTGTCGGAAGTAACCACGCACTGGCAGATGCCGGTTCCGTCGCGTATGATAAGGAATACGATTTTCCCGCTGGATCGGCTGTTATAGAGCCATCCTTTGAGTGTGACGATTTTCCCGACGTGGGCGTGAAGATCTTCGATATAGACGTCGACCATGATGGGCAGAGCGTTGTGGGACAAAAACATAAGATAGGGAAAAGCGGTGAGGTGGGGAAATGGGGTAGTGGTAGGTGGGCGTCGGTAGGTGAAAGCATGGGCCGAGGATGGCGAGATGTGCGTTAATTTTGTAAGGGTATGGCGGAAGGTTGATTCATGAATCAGCCGAGGCACCCTGTGGGGTTCTGTAACAGGCAGGAAAAAGAGGGGGGCGGCGATCGGTGGAATCATGAACCTGCGGAGGCACTATGGGGCCTCGTGACTGGTCGGAAATTTGCGGGGTCCGGGGACTCGGTAGATTCATGAATCAACCAAGGCCTCCTCTGGAGGCGTTCGCGATCGTCCCGGCCTTCTGATCGACGTTGCGAGGCAGCGTCAAGACCAATATCGGACCTCGCGATCCATTACTCGCAGTGAAACCCCCGCACCCCACCCCTCCGCTCGACGCCCCTCCGACATCCCGGATCTCCCCACGCTCACACTGCGCGGTACTCCACCGTTACGTATTCTTCTCCCGATTGCCGGGCAACTCTAATCCCGGACCCAAACATCTGAAATATGATCCGCCGGTTCCGCCCCGGGACGTGCCACCTCGCTCCGGTACCATGTCCGACTCCTCCATCGGCAGCGGACGCAGCAAACGGCTCAACAGCAGATACGCACGACCCAACAGCATGCTGTCCAGTGGACGTTCCAAATCAAGCGCGAGGTGCTCCGGAAGGAAATCACCATCCGCCACACCGTACATCCGGGAGGCAACCTCCGCGCAACGTTCATCGGACAAGCCCACGTGCAGGAAATCGCGCCCCACTTCATCAACGAGCCGCGCGATTTCCTCCGGATCCCACACCACGCGATCCATATAGCCGATGGTCCAGTACGATGTGTCGCGCACGCCGCGTAACGCGTTGATGCGTCGAGCGCTGGTCATTTTCAACTGCCCGACGAACATCGGAATCATCATGGTGCGACGATGGTACAATCGCCCCAGCATGCGACGCGCCACACGACGAATGATGCTTCGACGCGACAATATCGTCACGACCAGAACCACAGCCATGGGAAGGATGTTCAGCGCGTCCACCCGGACATGTGGTTGACGCTGTTGCGCATTGCCGATAAAGTCGAGAAAGGCTTCGCCGTACTCGTTTAGTCGCAGAATTCCGCCGCGATAATGTCCCAGTGGTGGCGAACTCTCGCGCACAGGCAATACGAGATGGTAAGTCCCCGGCTCGGAATAATCGTGGGTTTGTAATCGGTCAAAACTCAGTTTTCCATCACGCGTCATCTTCCACTCCATCGGCTCCCTACCAATGAATGAAGCTATATGAAAAGGAAACCTACAACTACTGCCTGGGATCCGCAATGCGTTTCCCGGGTACCCCTCGGCGTGCGACAAATGCCGCTTCGTCCTGTCGTCCCGCGTCTACGAACATTCTCGCGATAGGCGTCCGCGCTAGGCAGCCGCAGCGGAGGAGAGTACATCGAGACGCACCGAAATGCCAAGCGCTTCTTCGAGCAGCTTCTTACGCCTGTCGGCACCCCACAGCTCAATGCTCGTGTCGCAATCCTTGCGCAAGGTGAGGTCGATGTGTAGCGTCGCGCGTTCGAGCCGGCAGCGTAGGACAGAAAACACATCCTGATGTCGACGGTCAAGCCCATCGGCAACGCGGAGTATGCCCGCAAGCACGCTCACAATGCGTCGGTCTTCGTCCTTGAGTCGCGGAAAACCTTCGTGCTTCAGCTTGGGGTGGCTTTTGCGATGGTAACGAGCGATGTTGGCGATGATCTCGATCTCCCGATCGGTGAATCCCAACATTTCACTATGGCGAATGAGGTAGTAACTGTGCTTGTGATGTTCGGAGTGTGAGATGTGATATCCGATGTCATGCAGAAGGGAAGCGGCTTCCAGATACTCCCTCTCGGCGTTGCCCAGCATGTGCACTTCGCGGAGTTGATCGAAAAGATGCATGGCGTAACGGCGCACTGTGTGCGCATGACGTTGTTCCACGCGGCCTGCTTCCATCAGGTGCACGACACTGGCCCGCCGGATGTCTGTGAGATGTGCCACCGAGCGCTCCTCGCCGGCGATTTTATGCAATGTGTCCAGAAGTATGCCTTCACGAAGGGCGTACTTGGACGTCACCATGCTGCGCAGGCCGAGTTGTTCGAATATTTGCTCGAGAATCAGGACGCCTGCCACGATAATATCCGCGCGTGCTGGATCCATGCCGGGTATCGCGCCACGCCGCTCGACCGAGCGCGCCTCCAATACATTCGCTACGATGGTGTGAAGATCGCGCGACGTGATGGTGAGGTTGTTCGTTTCTTCGGTCGGAGGTAACGTTCCTTTGGAGGCGAGTATCATCACCGCGGTGTTGAGAATTGTTCCCGAGGAACCCACCGCCAGCTCGATGTTCCGGCCCCGCATCGCGCGCGCGATCGGATTGAGCGCGCCTGCAAGATGCTCGCGGCATGCGGCAATGTCTTTGGGACGCAGTGTGGGCGAGGAGAAAAAACGCTGCGTAAGACGGACTGCGCCGAGTTTGAGGCTGTTGGCGTAATCCACCTTCCCCGCACGGCCCACCAGAAATTCCGTACTACCGCCTCCGATATCCACGAGCAGCATGCTTCTGTCATATACCGGAAGCGCCTGCAATACACCAAGATAGATAAGCCGCGCCTCTTCGAAGCCGCTCACAACTTCGATTTCCATTCCCAATTCACGGCGTACGCGCTCGATGAACTCCTGCTGGTTCAGTGCTTCACGTACAGCACTGGTGGCGATTGCCCGTACCGGCGCATTCTGGCTCTGGGCGATGAGCTGGAAACGATGCAGCGTATCGATGGCGCGCTGCATGGCTTCCTCGCTGAGATGCTTCATGTCGTTGAATCCTTCGCCCAGACGCACCACTTCCTTGTCCTTGCCCACCACAGTGAACTTGCCGTTGGACTTCACATCGGCGATGACGAGGTGGAAGGAATTTGTGCCAAGATCGATGGCAGCGAGACGACGAATGCTGTTGGGCATGGTGCGTATCCTCTCGATCCGTGGGTTCGTGTTATTCAACAGCGGTGGTGGCGAGCCGACCCGCGGCATGCAATTGCGCAAGGATGTGCGACAGAACATCCCACACTTTCTCTACAGGAATGGTATTCACCGATCCGCCTTGGCCGAGAATGAATCTATGCATTGAACCAGGAGGAGCCCACTGCAGCGGATCCGTTGGTCCGAAAAGTGAAAGCGTCGGTGTGCCCACGCCGGCACTTACGTGCATCATGCCGGTGTCGTTTGTTACAAACACATCGCATTGCGCAATGGCAGCGGCCACGGTGCGGATGGGTTCGTTGTGCAGAACCAGACACTGATTGGGCATGTTCAACGTCATCTCGCGCAGTGGCTCTTCGTCGTCGGGTCCAGCCGTAATGACGATGAAGGCGCCATGAATCTCCGCGCAGCGATTGGCAATCTCCGCGAAACGGAGTGCATCCCATCGATTGGGTATTTTCGCGGCGCCGGGGTGGAAGCCGATGACCAGCGTTCGACGGCCGCGCTTGTCTGCCAGCCGCTCTCGTCCACTCTCCAATTCCTCCGCTCCCAGTCCGATTTCCAGTTCCTGCGACACGGTCTCGGGTACGAGGATGGACGCGATATCGAGGTTCCGCAAGGTCTGGTGGCGATCGGGATCACCCGACCAGTCGAGATCCACGCGAACATTGTAGAGATACCCGGTGAGATTGCTCTTTCCATTGAGCGACGCGGGTCCGATACGTCGCGGAGCGCGCGTGAGAAATGCCAGCAAATCGCTGGTCACCGACATGGAAACAGTGGCGGGGGTAATCACGAGGTCGAAATTCCTGCGTCTCAACGCGCGGCCGAAACGCAGTACTTGCAGGGGTGATTGCAAAAACTTCCTTTTGTCGTAGACGATGATTTCGTCGAGAAATGGTGAACCACGAAGGATTTCGCTGTTCAATGGCCGCGCGAGTAACACTATCCGGGCTTCGGGATAGGTGTGACGCAATGCCCTGAACAACGGCACGGCGCAGAGCATATCGCCGAGCTGATTGTGCTGCCGCACGACAAGAACGTTGCGGACCGAGGATCGCGGGATGGTGCCCACGGTGCGTACGTGCACAAATACACGCAGCAACGTGAAAAGCAGCCGTTTGAACCCTTTCTCGATCGCGCTCATCGTATCAGCCGTCCTTGCGGGAATCGTTTCGTGGATTGTCCAAATCCTCGAACTCTGCGTCGACTGCGCGACCCTGGTAGGATCGCTTGTTGCGCCCGCCAGCGGCGCCACGCCGCTGTTGCGGTGTGGCGAAAAACCCGCCGAGGAAACGCCGCAGGAACCAGTACACGGCGTAGAACAAAATGGCGTAAAAAATGGTGCGCAGTATCATCAGCCTTCCCGGGAAATACGGGACATGGGAGTGTAATATTCCACCGCAACGTGCTGTGGCTTGGTGATCTCTTTGATCAACTCGTCGAGATGATCTTCGTGCTTCACAAAATCGATTTCCGTGGCATTGACAATGAGCAGCGGTGTCGATTTGTAACGGAAGAAAAAGTAATTGTAGGCGTCGTTGAGGTCGGTGATGTACTTGCGCGACATGCTGCGTTCGAATTCGCGGCCGCGCGAACGTATGTTCTGCATCAATCGCTCGACACTCGATTGCAAGTACACGACCAGATCGGGCTTGGCCAGCGTCTTCTCCATGTTGGCTGCAAGCATATCGTATAAATGCAGCTCGTCGTCCTGAAGATTCAAATGCGCGAAAATCTTGTCCTTCTCGAACACGTAATCCGTGATAAGATATTCGGAGAACAGATCCTGCTGGGCGAGCCCCTGCAACTGCTTGTATCGCGAGAGTAGAAAGAAAATCTGTGTCTGGAACGCGTAACGCTCGGGATCCTGATAAAAGCGGGCGAGGAAGGGATTCTCCTCGAATTTCTCGAGCACGAGTTGTCCGGCGAGTCGCTCGTGCAACAGGCGGGCGAGACTGGTTTTACCCGCGCCGATCACTCCTTCGATCGCAATGTAACGGACGTCCTGTTCCATGGTGCGCTCCGATTGATCGATGCTTCAACGCCTCTACGTTGATAACATCAGCGGTGTTTTTTCAATGCGACCGGTATCGTCGCACGCGGCCAGCAATGCATTGAAGCTGCGGCCGTCCCGGGGACAGCGGCCTTCGCCGCACAATTCAGCCAGGGGTACGAGAACGAAACGGCGTTGCCCCAACATGGGATGCGGAATGCGCAGTGCCTCCGTCTCCAACACAAGCGATCCGTACACAAGGATATCGATGTCGAGGACGCGCGGACCGTATTTGCGCGTGGGGACGCGGCCCAGCTGGATTTCCAGATCCTTGAGCCGCGTCAGCAACCCGGTCGGATCCAGACAGGTGGTAATCTCCAGCGCGCAATTCAGGAAGGCGGGCTGATCGCTGTCGCCCCAGGGTTCCGTTTCGTAGATGCTGGAACAACGGCCGACGGTGGTACACGGCAACTGCGAGATGCCCGCCACAGCTTTACGCAGCACATCCGCCCGGTCGCCAACATTCGAGCCCAATCCAAGAAACACCGTGTTTCGCTCAGCGACGTTCATCGACCTCCACCTCGACGAAGTCGATGACACCCTTGATGGGCACACCAGGTTTGCGCACGCGCACGCGCACGGCGAATACTGTATCGAAGCGGTCGAGCAACATGGACGCGATGCGCGAGGCCATGGTTTCGATGAGTTTGAAGGATTCCTTCGTCACCAATTCCTGCACCATCGTGTATACCGCGTCGTAATTGACGGTTTTATCAAGCGTGTCGTGTTCAGCCGCGGCGTTGAAATCGGTTTCCAGTTCCACATCGAGATGGAAGCGCCCGCCGAGAAAGCGTTCCTCGTGATGGTTGCCGTGATAGCCGTAAAAAACGGCGTTGTGCAGGCGTATGACGTGTCGATTCCGCATCTTTTCAAACTACGCGTTACTGTGCTCTCACACAACGGGGGCGTCGGGAATGCCCAGCACCTCAAAGGCGCGGTCGAGTCGGCGGAGACAGGTCTCCTTGCCAAGCACTTCCATCATGTCGAACAGGCTGGGAGAATTGCCCTGCCCGGTGAGAGCCAGTCGCAGTGGATGAATGAGTTTGCCCGCACCGATGCCATGCCTTTCGGCGGCACCCCGGATCAGTGCCTCCAGGCTCGCCGCATCGAATGCGGATGCGCGCAATTCGTCACGAAGCTCCCGCAGGAGAGATGGAAGTGGCGCCTTCCACTGCTTGACGACCACGGCTTCATCGAATGTCGTTGGATCCTCGAAAAAGTACTGGCCCGCAGTGAAGAAATCGGGGAGTACAATCATGCGCTCGCGCAACAGCGTGAGGATGGGGCGGAGTCGTGCCTCGTCCACCTCGCTCTTTGCCTGAGGGCGGAACGGCAGAACGCGTTCGAGCAAGGTCTCCTCATCGAGAAGGCGGATATGTTGTCCGTTCATCCAGCGCAATTTGTCCTCGTCGAACACCGAGCTTTTCTTGAGAATGCGCCGCACATCAAAGGCCTGCACCAACTCGTTGCGCGACATGAGTTCGCGGTCGTCGCCGGGTGACCAGCCGAGAAGGGCGAGGAAATTGAACATCGCTTCGGGAAGAAAGCCCTGCTGCTGAAACTCTCCAAGCGAGGTTGCGCCGTGGCGCTTCGACAGGCGCTTTTTATCCGCACCAAGAATGAGGGGCAGATGTCCGAACACAGGGGCTTCGTAGTCGAACGCGTGATACAACAGCAGCTGCTTCGGGGTGTTGGAGAGATGGTCGTCGCCGCGCAACACGTGCGTCACGCCCATGTCATGGTCGTCCACAACAACCGCCACCATATACGTCGGGGTGCCGTCGGACCGGAGCAGTACGAAATCATCGATTTCGTCATTGTTGAATGATGTCTCATCGTGCACGATGTCCGAGAACGTGGTGTGTCCGTCGGGAACGCGGAAGCGCAGTACCTTGCCCGCGCCGGCGGCATCCTTTGCGGCACGGTCCTCCTCCGAAAGATTGCGGCAGTGACGGTCGTACAGGAACGCACCACCTGCCGCCTCCGCGGCAGAGCGTTTCTCGTCGAGCTGCTCCTGCGAACAGTAGCACCAGTACGCACGGCCCTGTTCGAGCAGTCGCAAGCATTCTTCGCGATGCCGTTCGACACGCGTCGATTGCAACACGGGCTCCTCATCCCAATCAAGTCCCAGCCAGCGTAGGCCGTTGAGTATCTCGCGCGTCATTTCCTCGCTCGAGCGCTGGCGGTCGGTGTCCTCGATGCGGAGAAGAAAGCGGCCACCCGCGCTGCGCGCGTACAGCCAGTTGAAAATCGCGGTGCGCGCTCCCCCCACATGCAGATAGCCGGTGGGACTCGGAGCGAAGCGAACGGTAAGCTTGTCGGTCATGGATGAAAGGGAAAAATGGTGAAATATGCGTGAATCACACGTTGCCGCCGCGCTCAGGCGTGATGGGCACGGCCGAAGCCCTCCACACGATCCGCAGTGTGAGCAACAGGACGAGCAGTGCGAGTATGCTCCAGAGTACTCCCCACACCAGTGCGGGAATACCTGTATGTGATGCCATGATGCTGGCGTCGGTCATACGGTGTTCGAAAGTCAGCAGATCTTCCTGTACATCCACGAGCGCGTACAGGCAGCTTATGGTCCCGAGGTATTGCATCAGCATGGGCAACCAGGGTGAGGGGAGGAAGCGCGCCGCGGCAAGCATGGCAGCACCGAACAGCGCTCCGAAAAGCAGGCCGAAGCCATTGCGCACAAACACCGCGGTGATCGTCAGCACCACGACACCAATGCCTGCGGACAACAGCCGGGCGCCTCGGGTGCGCACGGACGCGAGCAGTATGCCGCTACCAAGCAGCATGCTGCCGAGATATCCACTCGACACCACCAGCCAGGTCCAACCTCCGCGTGTTACCGCGAGGCCTCCGATGCGTGCGTCGATTTCGATGTATTCCACGGATCCACCGGTCACGATCGCTGCCAAAGCATGCGACAGCTCGTGAAGCAATACCACAAACAGCTTGATCGGCGTGAGGAGAATGGAATTCCAGAATGCCAGCGACAGCACAACGAGCAACAGCAGAAGAAGATTGCGGTACAGGGGAGGCATGTGGTCGGTTCGCGCCATGCTTCAATCTAGGGTGCGTCTCGCGGCTATGCAAGCCCACGGGCGGCCATGATCGTTGGCGCCCCGGGATCTCGAGGGATTGCCGTTGCGCAATAAAATAAAAGGAAGATTTTTCCAAAATCCTTGCGTTTCGCCAAACAGCATGTATATTAGAGCACGATTAATCCTCAAGAATCGCATCGCTCGAACTCCGACCGTGCCTCCTTCGGTATCACGCACCTACGTGCCGCGACGTCGGCCCGCTGGTCTGATACGCGCGGTTCGGCGACGCGGTGTGCGAGTCTCCCCTGTGCGGGATGCACGCATGCGGCCTTGCAGCGGCGAAAACACGTGTCCACGGCGGTTCTGCTAGCAGCGGACACGCCGGGCCGGACAAGGCCTGCGAGGAGTGATCGCGCTGAATGCAACGATTTCTTTACCATACACCAGTCGAGGTTGTTATGAAACGGTGTGTACTGTGGGTATATGCATGGTGCTTGCTCGCGTCCGTGGTCTTGGTGACACACGTGGACGCGCAGTCGTTCATGTCCGAGGCGCAGTCGAATGGCTTTACCCTGAAAAAGGTGGTCAGCGACACTGCCATCGCTACAGGACAGAACTTCTCTTACACCATCTATTTCTCCATTCCGGCGGGGGCGACCAACGTCACCATCACCGATGTTCTCCCCGCGGCCACAACGTTTCAGGCGATCAGCGTCACCAGTGCCTGCGGCACGCCTGTCACCACAACTCCGGCGGTGGGCACGAGTGGCACCGTGACGCTGAGTTGGGCTTCGGTTCCATCGGGATGCTCGGGATCCTTCGTGATCACGGTGCAATTCCCGAACGGCATCACCTGCAATGGCACCACAGCCCGCAATCGCGCCTGCATGACCGCCTCGCTCAATGGCACGCCCATCGATTTTTGCACCGGTTTCATTTCCACCACAGCGCAAGCAGTGAACCCCTGGACCATTGGCAAATGGGTGACAGGCGTTGGAACGCAGCCGGGACCTTGCCCCTATGTCACGGCGGACTCGGTCGTCACCTATCAGGTGTGTGTTTACAAGAATGTGGGTGTCACCGGACAGCTCAACATGTTCAATGCGGTGGTGTACGACACCTTGCCCGCTGGAGCGCAGCTCGTGAGCTCATCGTGTGGTGCCACTCAGACGGGGAATGTGGTGACGTGGAACATTGGCAATCTCTCCGCCATCCCGATGTTCAACACCGTGTGCTGCACCTTCTCGATTCTTTACCCTCGCGCGCTCTTCCCCAATGGCTCGCAACTGCTCAACCGGGCAACGTTGCAGGGCACGCTGGGTAGCCCGAACGCACCCTGCGGACCCGCGGTACACACCAGTCCGACAACATGTGTCGAGGTGAAATCCGTGACGAGCGCCACATTCAGCAAGTTTGTCAACACTACCGGACAGCCGGGCTGCACGGGCAAGTACAGCATCTGGCTGTGCAACAACGGCAGCACCACCATCAGCGCGCTCACGATCACCGATACGATTCCGGCCGCGTTGACGGGTGTTTCGCTCGGAACGGTGTCGTCCGGTCTGACGGCAACGCTCGTGGGCAATGTCGTGACGGTGACGCTGTCCTCGCCCTTGCCACCCAATACCTGCCGGTATTTCGAGGTCAACTTCACAATACCGAACAGCGCAACCGTGGGTTCGGTGATCAACAACTGCGCTTACCTGAACATTGTCGGCATGGCTCCCATAGTGGCCTGCGCTCCATTCACGGTGACCGCGCCCGCGCCCAAGCCCTGCGTGTGGAAGGAAGTTTGCAACAAGCAGACTTCCTACACGCCCGGCAGCATCTTCCGCTACCGCCTGCGAGTGCAGAATATCGGCGGTCTTCCGATCACCGGCGCCACCATCACGGATGTGCTGAATCCGAATCTCCAGTACATCGGCAATCCCTCGTACTACAGCGCCAGTTCGTGGAACACGCCATGTTCGAACACCAGCAACTGGGCGGGTGTGGGTTTGACGCAAGCGGGCAACACGCTGACCTTCACCTTGCCAAGCATCCCTGCATCGTGCCAGAACATTTTCTACGGCGCCTGCGGCATGTACGGAGCGTTCGGCGTGCCGTTCTACTACATAGAGTTCGATGTGAAAGTGGTGGACACCTCGGCACTCGGAAACATCCCGAACAGCTTCACCATCAGCGGCGGGAATATCGGGCCGTCGGTGAATTCCAACATCGACTATGTGAATGTGGTGGGAACGACGGGCTTTGTACTGGACAAGGCCGTGGCGAAAGACACCACGAGTTGGGCTTCGTCCGTCAGTACGTCGGCCGGTTCGAATGTGAATTACCGCCTGCGCCTCACCGTGGCGCCCGGCAGCGTGGGGTTGCGTCACGTGACCTTCGCCGATCTGCTGCCGCGCGACAATGCGCCCAACGACAATCTGATTCTCGGGCCGTGCTCGCCGCGTGGCAGCGCCTTCAACGTGGGCTTCAATGCTCCCATTCTCACATCACCACTGGCCAGCCCGTATCGCAATGCCACGAGCTTTTCGAACGTGAATATCTTCGCGCCAAGCGGAGCGCCTGGTCCGATGTTCACCAGTGGCTGCGGCACCATGGGCAGCTGGGCGACGGGCATGCTGCCGTTGGATCGAAACCTCGGATGGTATTTTGGTTCCACACCAATACCGGCGGGCAATAGTGCGACGTCCATGTTCACCGCAACGGTGGCACCGGGCGCGCAGGACAATGCGATAGCATGCAACACCTTCGCCGCGAACGGCGCGGTGCGGCACTTGATCAATAGTTCGGTGATCTCGGATCAGGCCACCGGGAATCTCGAATCCGGCGCGGCGTGTGTCACAGTGAAAAAGGACAGCACCGGCTGCTACTCGATGCAGTTGCAGGGCATTCTCAACACCGGCGTGGATCCCGCGGGCAATTGCACCTATGATGTCATCGTGGCGATCAACAATCCCGGCGCTCCGGTCACGGGAAGCTTCCAATCCTTCTCGGGCAATGTGATCCCCGCATCCATGACCATACCGAGTGGAACAACCATCGACACGTTGACCTTTGTCGACACACCGCCGACGAACATCTTCGCGTGTATCCGCTACGGTTATCAAGCGGCCACAGGTGCCACGGTACTTTGCGACAGCGTGTGCTTCGACCTTCCGCCGTGCGGCGGCAGCGATCCCTGCGACTCGCTGCGCGCACAGGTGCAATCGATCAACGCCTCCGGTGTGAACAGCTCCGGCCATTGCACCTACACGGTAACGCTGGCCTTCAACAACACCTCATCCTCGCCGAGCAGCACGTGGTTCGAGTCCTTCCAGGGCGCGGTCACGCCGGCCATTGTGAATGTTCCGGTGGGCAGCAGTACGCAAACCTTCACCTTCACCGACACGCCCCCCACGGATGTGTTCGCCTGTATGCGCTTCGGCTACTTTGCGCAAGGCATACGCGTGGTCTGCGACAGTGTGTGCTTCGATGTGCCTCCCTGTGGCGGGACAACCGATCCCTGCGATTCGCTCAATGTGAAGTTCGGCTCGGTGACGTCGACTGGCGTGAACAGCTCCGGCAATTGCACATACTCGGTGACGTTGAATTTCACGAACTCGTCCATTGCGCCACTACCGCTGTGGTTCGAGTCCTTCCAGGGCACCGTCGCACCGCCGACGGCCAGCATACCGGTGGGCAACAGCACACAGACCTTCACCTTCACCGATACGCCGCCGACGGATGTGTTTGCGTGCATTCGCTACGGATACTTCTCACAGGGCATTCGTGTCGTGTGCGATAGTGTGTGCTTCGATCTACCGCCGTGCGACAGCCACGGAGATCTCTGCGATTCGCTCGACGCGTCTGTCAAATCGATCACCACGGCAGGCGTGGATGCTGCAGGCAACTGCACCTACACGGTGTCGGTGTCTGTGAACAATGCCTCCGCGAATCCCATGTTCCTGTCGTTCAATTCGCTGCAAGGCGCGGTGTCGCCCGCGTCACTGACTGTGCCGACAGGCAGCAGCACGCAGACCTTGACATTCACCGATACGCCACCGGTGAATTCCTTCGCATGCATTCGCATCTGGATTGCGACCGGTCCACCGCCCATGCAGCCCGTGCTTTGCGACAGCATTTGCTTCGATCTCACGCCCTGCGCGTCGGCGCCCTGCGACTCGCTGATCAAGGCGGAAGTGGACACCGCGTGCTGTGATTACAAGGCCACCATCGTCAATGGTCCGGGTACGCCGATCACGTCCATTTCCTACACCATCACCGGCGGCACGCTCAACAGCTTCATCACCATGCCCTGCATGCCTGTGACGCCACCGGCGGTGGGCAGCACGAGCGGTGTGCTGACCTACAGCCCCGCTTGCCCCGGCAACCTGCAGTTCATGTTCCAGGCCAATCCAAACACGCCATCCAACACGGTGTTTGTCACCCTCGTGGTGCATCACGGCAAGGATTCCTGCGTGCTGCGTTTCCAGTATACTTGCGACCGCACGCCGCTCATCCGCTGCGATGATATCAAGGTGAAGCCCTTTGTCACGAACATTCTGCAACTGTCGGGACGCTCGTTCACCATTTTCAACAACAAGCTGCCCGCGTCCCCGATCACCTATGTCACGGTGACGCCGGTGCCTACTCCGTGCAATGTCATTGGCGGAGCGCTGCAAGTGGATCTCGCTCCAACGACCTGGTCGGTGCCGTACAATCGCATTCCCAACAGCGGTTTCATCAGCGCCAACACCTCGGTGAGTTTCAATCTCGCCATTCCATACTCCTGCGCCTGGACTGGCAATGTGCAGATCGTGGTGCATCATGCGGATGGCGACAGTTGCCTGTACACCTACGGTCCGTGGAAGGCCGCGCTGGGCATTGGCACGGGCGTGGTGGTGACGGATCCGATCAAGGATCGCGTATACGCCAACAAACTGCGTCTGCGCAACACGGGCACCACATCGCCGGTGAAGTGGATTTCGGTCAATGTCGAGGCCGCCACCGATGTGATCATCGCCGGTTCGGGTGCGCATTGGGAAGGCACAACTCTTCGCAGCGGCTACGAGAAGCTGGAGGGCTATCAGCAAGGAGCGACGGAGGGACTGTTCACCTTCGATCGTCCCGTGCAGCCCGGGGCTTCGAGTGAGTACTTCAACATCGTGGTGGCGCGCGATTCCGCGGCGCCCGGTACGCCGGTGATTCGCTGGACCACCTACGATGAAGAGGGCAACGCGTTGGCAACGGATACCGTGGGTATCACCACCTCGGTGCTCTCCGTGCGCAGCGACGGCACGCATGCAGTGGCGGGCGATTTCCAGTTGCTGCATGCCTTCCCGAATCCGGCGGCGCACAATGCAACGATCAACTACATGTTGGGCAATGCGATGGATGTGCGTCTCGAACTCTACAATCAGCTTGGCGAGCGCGTGGCCGAGGCCTTGCAGGGCACGCGCGAAGCAGGCTTGCATTCAACGCGCATTGACGTATCGGCACTCGCATCCGGTACGTACATTCTGCGCCTGGCGACGCCCGGGGGCTTCGTGACCCGGCCGCTGCGCATCACCCGGTAGTACATCGTTCCATCGAGAGGCAACGCGCCGGGCTGTCCCACAAGGGATGGCTCGGCGCGTTGTTGTATGTTTGCCGTCGCTGCCGATTGACCCTGCCGGTGCTCGCACCGTTTCGATGTACCGTTGCATCGAACCAATGACGGCCCGCGGTTGTTGATCACCATGTGCGCCGTGCAATGCGCGGCGTCTCGCGATATTTCCACACGATTTTTTTTCACAATGACGAGCGAATACAGTGAAACAGTCCATGCTATTTTTTGCCCTGGCGGTGGTGGTCATGAACACCGCGTTCGCGCAGTTCTCACAGGCACCCTTGCCCTACGACTACAAGGCATTGGAGCCCTCCATTGATGCGCGCACCATGGAGATACATTACAGCAAGCATCACGCGGGGTATGTGAGCAATCTCAACAAGGCGATACAGGAGGAAGGCATTTCCCAGACGCTGAGCATTGAAGACGTTCTGGCCAATGTCTCCAAATACAGCTCGGCCATCCGCAACAACGGTGGTGGCCATTACAATCACACGCTGTTCTGGAATATTCTCACTCCTAAGAAAAACACCAAACCATCTGATGAATTAGCCCGTGCCATCGCCGAAACCTTTGGTGGAACGGAGCAGCTCAAGGAGCAATTGAACAAGCTCGCAGCCACGCGCTTCGGCTCCGGTTGGGCCTGGCTATACGTGACGCCGGAGAAGAAGCTGGCGGTGACGTCCACTGCGAATCAGGACAATCCCCTCATGGACATCGGCATGCAACGTGGTACACCCATTCTCGGCATCGATGTATGGGAACATGCCTATTATCTGAAGTACCAGAATCGCCGCGGCGATTACCTCGCCGCCATCTGGGATGTGATCAATTGGGAAGCGGTATCGGAGTTGTACGGCAAGGCGATACGCGCAGCGAAATAGCAGTAGCGGGAGTGTGAAAAGGGAAGGAAAGGGCGAAGCGATCTTCGCCCTTTTTCAATGCGCTTCCAGCCAGTTGTCGCCCCAGCCGCAGTCCACGGCGATGGGAACGGTGAGGTTCATGGCGGTGGTCATGTGCCGCGTGACGAGGTCGCGCACTTCCTCGACTTCATCGCGCGGAGTGTCGAACACCAGTTCATCGTGTACCTGCAAGATCATGCGCGTACGGAGAGCACGATCGCGCAGCGCCTCGTGAATGCGAATCATCGCGATTTTGATCATGTCCGCCGCGCTGCCCTGTATCGGAGCATTGATGGCCGTGCGCTCGGCAAACATGCGGACGTTGCGATTGCTGCTCTTGATGTCCGGAATGTAGCGGCGTCGACCGAGCAAGGTTTCCACGTAGCCGTGCGATTGCGCGAAGGCGATGGTCTTCATGATGTACGCGTTGATGCGCGGATAGCGATCGAAATAGAGATCGATCAGATCCTTGGCGTCGGCGTTGGAAATGCCCAGACGCTGCGCCAGACCGAAGGCGCTGATGCCGTAGAGAATACCGAAGTTGGTGGTTTTGGCACGGCGGCGCATCTCGCTGGTGACTTCGGCGGCGGGCACGTCGAACAACTTCATCGCCGTGCTGCTGTGAATGTCCTCACCGTGGCGGAAGGCGTCGAGCAGGCCTTCGTCTCCGCTGATTTCGGCAGCAAGCCGCAACTCGATCTGCGAATAATCCGCCGAGAACAGCACATGCTCCGCATCGGCGGCAACGAAGGCGCGACGGATTTCGCGTCCGCGCTCGCTGCGGATGGGAATGTTCTGCAAATTGGGATCGGTGCTGCTCAGACGTCCGGTGGCGGCCACGGCCTGGTTGTACGATGTATGCACGCGGCCGGTGACCGGATGCACCATGCGTGGCAATGCATCGATATAGGTGCTTTTAAGTTTCGTCAGCTGCCGGTAGGCGAGTATGCTCTCGATGATGGGATGGCGCCCGAGCAGTGATTCCAGCACGGAAACGTCGGTGGAATAGCCGGTCTTCGTCTTTTTTCCCGAAGGCAGGCCGAGCTTCTCGAAGAGAATCGTACCGAGTTGCTTGGTCGAACCGATGTTGAACACCTCGCCCGCCTGCGCGTGAATGTCGGCGGTGGCCTGCGCGATGTGCTTTTCCATTTCCAGCGAAATTTCCTCCAACGCCGCCGTGTCGATACGCACGCCATGGTACTCCATGTCGGTGAGCACGTGTACCAACGGAAACTCCACCTTCTCGAGCAGTGCGGCCTGTCCGGTCTTCACAATTTCGCCACGCAACACCTGCGAGAGCTGCAAGGTCACGTCGGCATCCTCGGCGGCGTAGGCGGCGATTTCGTCGAGTGGAACATCGGCCATGGAGAGCTGCGCCTTGCCCTTGCCGATCAAGGTGCCGATGGACACGGGCTGATAGCGCAGATGCTGCAAGGCCAACGTGTCCATGTCGTGGTCGCCGTCTGGCCGCAGGATATAGGCCGCGAGCATGGTGTCGTACAGCGGCGCCGAGCAATGCATGCCCGCGGCTTTCAGAACGAGCAAATCGAATTTCAGATTCTGGCCGATGATGCTGCGGCTTCCGTCGAACAGCGGAGCGATCTCGCGGAGAATGATGTCGAGCGCAAGCTCCAACATCGCCGGCACATACCAGGCGTGGTGGGGCCTGACGGCAAAGGACAGGCCGACAATGTCGGCACGCAGAGGATCGAGTCCGGTCGTTTCGGTGTCGAAACAGAAGGCCTCGCTCGCCGCGATGGTCCGCACCATGCCGAGCAACTCCTGCTCGTCGCGAACGATTTCATAGCTGTGCGCTGTATCGTCGATGCTGCGAATGCCGTCGGTGCCGCTGCCGGTGGTGGTGGCGGTGGAATCGACGGGAGCATCGTCGCGCAGCTTGTCGAGGAAGCGCTTGAGTTCGAGTTCGGCAAACAAGCTGCGCAGCGTGGCCACATCGCGCGGGGCCGCGCGGAGTTCGTGAGGATCGATATGCACCGGGGCGTGCACATCAATGGTCACAAGCTCCCGCGACAGCATGGCCATGTCGCGGTTCTCCTCCAGCTTCTGTCGCAGTGCCGGCTTGCCCAGCGTGTCGAGCTGCTCGTACAGTCCGTCGATGCTGCCGTATTGCTGAATGAGGGGAATGGCGGTTTTTTCACCCACGCCTTTCACGCCCGGAATATTGTCGGACTGATCGCCCATCAACCCAAGCACGTCCACCACCTGGGCGGGGGCGACGCCGAATTTTTCCCGTACACCTTCAAGATCGACCACATCGAAGGTGTCGCTGCCTTTGCCGGGACGGAACAGCGTCACCCGCTCCGACACAAGCTGCATGTAGTCCTTGTCGGGAGTGACGAGTACACAGGACAGACCTTCCGCTTCGCCGCGTTTGGCCAAGGTGCCGATCACATCGTCGGCCTCCCAACCGGGCAATTCGATGACGGGAATGCGATAGGCCTCGACAATGCGTTTGAGGTAGGGGAGCTGTTCGACCATGTCGTCGGGCATTTTCTCGCGTGTCGCCTTGTACGCGGGGAAGCGCTCGTGCCGGAAGGTGGGATGCTTGGTATCGAAGGCCACGGCGATGTGATCCGGGCGCTCGTCGCCCAGGATTTTTTCCAGCGTATTCACGAAACCGAAAATCGCGCTGGTGTTCATGCCCTTCGAATTGATGAGCGGCCTGTTGATGAAGGCGAAATACGCGCGGTAGGCAATCGCCATGCCGTCGATGAGGAAGAGACGTTCCATGGTCAGCTTTCGTATGAAATGGAGAAAAGCTCGAATCCGCGTCCGGCTATCGCAGGTCTGCGCCGCAGGCCGGACCGTACGCCGAAGCGGGAAAAAGGACACGGAACTCCATGACAGATGTTCGCGGGTCCTTTTTCACAGTCACAATGGGCGAGCCGTCGGCAACGCCCGATTCCGGCGCACGGCGCGTTTGCCGCCTGCGTGCGCGATAACCTCAGCGTATGGTTAGAACCACGGGCGCGTGATCCGAGCCCGTGACGTCCATTTGAATGTACGCGTCGCGGCAGAGCGGAAGGAAATCCGGCGTCACGATGAAGTAGTCGATGCGCCAGCCCGCGTTGCGCGCGCGCGCGCCGGTACGCATATCCCACCACGAGTACTGATCCACCTCGTCGGGGTGGAAGTGGCGGAAAGTGTCCACATAGCCCAGCGCGGTGATTTTATCCAGCCACGCGCGCTCGATGGGCATGAAGCCCGAGGTTTTTTCGTTCTGCTTGGGATTCTTGAGATCGATTTCCTTGTGCGCGGTATTCACATCGCCGCAGATCACCAGCGGTGTGCCTTTCGCACGCTCCTTCTCGAAATGTTCGAGAATTTGCTCGTAGAAATCGAGCTTGAAGCGCAGGCGCTCCTCGCCGCGTCCGCCGTTGGGAAAGTAGATGTTGTACAGGGCGAAGCCGTCGTAGTCGCAACGCAGTACGCGGCCTTCGGTGTCCATGGGAATGATGTCCGTGCCGCGCACCGTATGCTTCGGACGTTTCTTCGTGAATGTGGCTACGCCACTGTAGCCGCGTTTCTCGCCGGCGTGCCAATAGGTGTAGTAACCATCGGGCGTGAGCAGCGTTTCATCCAGTTGCTCCTCATGCGCCTTGGTCTCCTGCACGCACAGCACGTCGGGTGCTTCGCTTTCGAGATATTCGAAGAAATTTTTCTTGGCAACGGCACGGATGCCATTCACATTCCACGAAACCAGCTTCATGCCCGCACTCATCCTTCCGCGGGAGGTGTTTTCTTCGAGCGACCACCACCGCCGCGACGACCACGCGAGGAGCGACGTTGCCCGTCCTTCTTGTCCTGACGCTGTGCGGCATCTTGACCCTCGGGAGAGGCGGATTCGGCGGCTGCCTCTTTCGGGGCGGCGTTGCGCGTGTCGGGTTTTACTGTACGAGCTGGCGTGCCAGGATCGAATTCCTCAATGGTGAGGTTCACCGTCGATTTCTCACTCGCCGCCGGTTTTTCACTCGCTACGGGCTTTTCACTCGCTACGGGTTTGTCGATCGCGGCCCGTTTTTCATTCACGGCCGGCTTTTCGCTCACGGCCGGTTTTTCGCCCGGGGCGGGTTTTTCACCTGCGGGAGGATTTTTCTGCTTGCCCCGGCCGCGTCCGCCACGGCGACCGCGCGAACCCCGGCGCTGCTCGTCGCCGCCTTCCTGTCTGGCATCGGCAACGTCATGTGCTTCGGTGTCCAAGGCTTCCACCGAAAGATCGACAGAGAAATCCTCCGTCATGGACAATTCGGTCTGCGCGGGAGCGATCGAATTATCCGGCGTCTGCTCGCGCGGATCGCGGCGGTCCCGCCCACGGTCGCGACCCCGATCACGCCCGCGATCCCGTCCGCGATCCCGATGGTCGCGCGGCTGCTCGGGACCGTCTGTCGCAATGGCATCGGCGTCGGGCAGGGCAACATCCTTGGGAGCTTCTTCTCCGCGCAGCGCGGCTTCTTCGCGTCGACGGACACGTTCTTCTTCCCAGCGCCGTTTCCGTTCTTCTTCCTGTGCGAGATACTCCTGTCGGCGGCGTTCGCTTTCCTCGCGCAACGAATCGAGGAAGGTGTTGAGAATGGCGGTGCTTTTCGGCGTGCACACCGGCAGGGGAACCCGGCGATGATAGGGAGAGTCGGCCGAGGTGAAGAGGAATTCTCCATCCTCGTAGCGCACTGCGGGACGCACCAGATCCTCGGAGATGTTCAGCAGGTCGGCGATACGGCCCGGCTCTTCCACGAACGTGATTGGCCCAATGAAGTAGGACTGCATGCGATGCGCGAGTGTGCGATCGAGCGAAGTTGCACTTTCGAGCGTGAGACAGAAGCCCAGCCCGTGCCGACGCCCATTGGTCAGCAACAGATTGATGCTGTCGGCGAAGCGATCCGTGCCCACCTCGCGTGCAACGCCGTTGCCGTTCTTCGTCACGTACTCGTCCACATTGTTGAAAATGAAGAGCACGGGCGTACGCAATTTCAGGCGCTTGACGCGCTCGTCGATCAGCGATTGCGCAAGGGTCGTCATGAAGCGCAGGATGTCGGAGGTCTTCTGTCCCTGCACCACCAGCAAACTGGATTTGCTGTCGTCGTTGACGCGATTGATGATGTCCTGGATGGAACGCCGCGCGGCGGCGGGAATGTCTTTCGAATAACTTTCGTACAGCGAGGTGATTTCGCCTTTGAGATCATACAGCGTGCGGCGTGCGGTTTGGCTGCGGGTGTCCTGGGTGAACTCCTCAACCATCTCCAGCATATCCTTGGTGTTTTTTTCGTTGAAGCGCTCGCCGCGATAGGTTTCGGCGATGCCGTTCATCACCTCGTTGATGAAGGTTTCATCATCCTCCTCCACGCCATCGAGAATGTCCACGCGGATGTCGTTGATGAATTGGTCGACGGTCTGCTCGTTCGGGCGATAGATGGCGAGTTTATTCATGCGCAGCCATGCGGACACGGCATAGCTGAAATCATGGCGCCGCTCCTCTATCACCGAAGGGAGAATCATCATGTCGAGGAAATCCAGCACAGCGCGTTTGTGGGCCGAGCGGTCGCCGGTATTGCGTAGCGCGGTGAACACGCTCGACGGCACGAATTTGTCGTTGAGGCACAGGATACTGGCTTGATCGAACTGCGAGAGCAGGGGAGCCAACGAAAGCGTGCCCATGTTGTTCACGTCGAAATACACAACATGCACCGGTTGCTCCATTTGCTGCAGCAGCGCGGCGATCAGGTTGTACGTCATGGTGGTGCGTGCGCGGGGCCGGGCGCTGATCACCGCGCCATTGCCGCGGAGCAGCGTCGAGGCATCCATGCCCACATTGACATTGGGATTGCTGCGATATGTGCCGATATCGATGCGCGCGCCGGTTTGTGCCACACGGCTCTCGGGAGCGAGGTGATGGATGATTTCGCGCGTCATTTCATCGTCGAGCACTTCCACAGCGCCGCCATAGGCGGGGAAGGTGTCCGCTTCAATGATTTCGGTTCCCTTGCGCGCGCCGAGATGCAGCAAATCCTGGCCCACCGGTGTGGCGGTGCAATGCATCGTGAGCAGGCCTTTCTTGGCCTTTGCGTCGGGCGGCGCGGGGAACAGATCAACGATCTGCAGCACGGTGTAGCGTTTTTCCTTGCTGTTGAACAGCACGTTCTCGGTGGCGATGAGCCTGCCGGGTTCAATGCTGTGCAATTCCTCGAGCGGAATGTTAATGGAAACCGTGCATTGGAAGCGCGTCTGATTGTTGGGGATCAGATTGGTGACAATCCCGGAGATGGTACTGATAAACATAGGGTCGAATCCCTCTCAAACAAGTGGGAGCAGTGCTCTTGCGGCTGATCGGCGCCGCGGCCATGTCGTGATCATTTACTTCGTGCCGGGCAACACCACGGCGTCGAGGCCGTCGATGAGCATTTGCACGATGGGATGCGGGGGGATGTCCTGAATCGCCGGAGCCGGCACCGGAGCGACCGCCGGCGCCTGCATGGCGCTGACGGAAACGGCGGAGCCGACGGTGGAGGGAGGAGGGATGCTGGTTTGCGAAGGGGTGGAACCGCCGAATGCATCGAGCGCCTGCTTGTAGCTCCGTTCCGCGGAGCGAAGCTGCTCCTTGACGACGGATGTCGCCACCGTGCCGGTGCTGGCGATGCCCCCCGATGCCACGTTGCGCTGCGGACTCGCGCCCGCCGCGGCTGCGCTTCGCTGCGGGACTGCCGCCGTGGTGACGGGCCCGCCGCTCATGCCGGAGAGCAGCGTGCTGATCTCCACCGTGGAATCGAGTTTGATCATGTCGATCAGCGTCACTTCAAAGCGCAGACGTGGCTGCGCGCTGAAGCGCAAGGCCTGCATCGCATTGCTGGTCATTCGCAGCAAACGCAGCAGGTCGCCTTCGGAAAACCGTTCGGCAACCGCCGCGTAGCGGTTGCGCATTTCCTCCGGAGCCTCGATCAAGCGGGTTTCGCCCGTCGAACGCACAACGAGCAGATTCCGGTAATGCTCTTCGAGGCCTGCCAGGAAATCCTGAGTGTCGTAACCACTCATCACCACTTCGTCCGCGAGCAAAAAGCCCCCACGGGTGTCGCTGGCGAGGATGAGGTCCGTCACCCGAAAAAACGTGTCCTGATCCACGATATGCAGCACCTCGCGCACTGTCTCGTAGGTCAGGGAAGAACCACTGTACGCCACCACCTGGTCGAAAATGCTCTCGGAGTCGCGCATGGAGCCATCGCCGCGTCGTGCGATGGTATACAACGCGTTTTCCTCGGCATCGATACCTTCCTGCTCGCAGATATGGCGCAATTGCGCAACGATGTCCTCGATGGCGATGCGCCGGAAATCGTAGCGCTGGCAGCGCGAAATCACTGTCGGCGGAAGTTTGTGTGGTTCGGTGGTGGCAAAGATGAACAACGCGTGCGCGGGCGGTTCCTCGAGTGTCTTCAACAATGCGTTGAATGCACCCTTGGTGAGCATGTGCACTTCGTCGATGATGTACATCTTGTATTTGTCGCGCGATGGGGTGTAACGCACGGAATCACGAATGGTCCGTACTTGCTCCACACCGTTGTTGGATGCTCCGTCGATTTCCACCACATCGATGCAGCGTCCCTGCGAGATTTCCACGCAGGTGTCGCAGGTGTTGCATGGCTCGCCGTCGACCGCGTTGGGGCAATTGATTGCCTTGGCGAAAATCCGGGCGG
Organism: Bacteroidota bacterium; assembly: GCA_035362335.1. Taxonomy (GTDB): domain Bacteria; phylum Bacteroidota; class Ignavibacteria; order SZUA-365; family SZUA-365; genus JAOSJT01. The sequence goes on along the minus strand of DAOSDL010000009.1, from coordinate 84,555 downwards.
TGGTGGTTTTCCCCACGCCACGAGGGCCTGAAAACAGGTAGGCGTGGGCGATGCGTCCAAGCGCGATCGAATTGAGAAGCGTGTGTATGACATGTCCCTGCGCGACCACCTCGCTGAATGTGGAGGGTCGGTACTTACGCGCTGTGACAAGGAAGGACATGCGGGCGATCTCGTGGTTTTTCGATCATATAAAGTAGAGAAATGCGCGCTGCGATACAAGATGATGCGCCACCGCCGGGCGAACCGCCGCTTCGGTCCCTCCGGTGACCGCGGACCCCTGCCGCGTGGTCCCCGGTCCGTGAATCGAAACTGCGGCTCAGCGGTCACCGCAGCCCGCGGTGCGTACGGCACGTTGCGGGCTGTTGCTTTCGGGCTGAATGCCGCCTAATTTAACAGAATGCGAATTCTCCGCAATTCCATACCGCTCCGCATTCTCCCGCTGTTCGTGGCGACTGTGCTGTTCCTCACCCTGTTCGCGCAGGCACGCATGGGCATAGCCCTGGGCAGCATGGGCGAGGGCTCACTGTCCAATGCCATCTGTGAGAGTGGTGTGGAAACACACATCCCCGTCACACGGCAACTCCCTTCCCGGGCCATGATCACCGACGCGGCATCACACGAAGCCGCTCTGATCGCGGCCATACGCTCGGCGGGAGTGTCGCTCGTTGTTCCGCTCTTCACCGCGGCCGCGATATTGACCGCCGGAGTGCGCGTCCCCTCGCTTGCCCCGGTCTTGCACCTGTCTCGACAATCATTTCTTCTTTTCCAGTCCAGCAACTCCCGCTCGCTCGTACTCCGCTTGTGAGATGACGCACGGTTCCGTCCTGTGCTTTCAACAGTTGATCCATTCGGAACAACCGTGTTTCATCATTTCACAACATGCAATTCTACCATTGGAGTACTCATGGCTACCACAGTAAAAGAACCGGAAAAACAGAACAACATCGCCTTCTACGCCTTCATGGGCCTGATCGGCGCGGCCTTCGTGGCCATCCTTGGCTACGTCATGTATCTGATGTTCCAATAAGGGCGTGTCCCTTACACGAAAACGGGCGTCCATGTGAATGGGCGCCCGTTTGTTCTTCCTTCCCGCGGAGACAGGAAGGATAGGGGGTGGGAAGGCGTTGTGCGCTCAGTCCAGCGCGAGATCGAGTTTGCGCGCCACCAGCAAATACAAATCGCAGCGTTCCTCGGCGTGCAACACGTCGAAGCCCATCGGACGCAGCGAGCCGGCCAGTCGACTGATCAGCGGTAGCACATCCCGCGACACGCATTCGCCCGCTTGTCGGTGCATGGCATTCAGTTCGCGGTGACCCATCAGATGCAGAATGCACAGCGTGCCTCCCGGTCGGAGGCAGCGATGGATTTCGGCCAATGCCTGCGCCGGCCGGGTGAAATGGGGATACACACTGAAACAATGCACCGTGCCGAAATGATTGTCCGGGAAGGGGAGGCAGTGCGCATCGCCTTGCACAAAAACGATGCCCCCACGCTGCTCATGCGCATCGCGGGCGCGGGTGATCATCTCGCGGGAAATTTCGTACTCCACAATCGGACCCGCGCTTCGCTCGCGAAGCAACGGGAGTAGAATTCCTACACCGCCGCCGACGTCGAGCAATGGCGCGGCGAACGGGATTTCGGCGCGCTGGAAAATTTCTTCGAGCCGCAGCGTCCGCTGCTCCTGATCGGTGATCCAGCGCGGAGCCACCGCATCGAAAAATTCCTTCTTCCGCAACGTCTCCGTCATGGGCGATCTCCTCTCGCATGTATGGGCGCGAGCACCTGCGGAAAGCGCTGGCGCAGAAGCAGCATCGTGGCGGGGATGATTGTCAGTTGAAGCACAATTCCGGGTATGCCGATGGCCACCATGGCGGGTCCAATCGCCGGATGTCGCAACCCCAGCGCTTCCGTCGCGAGCAACACGGTAAAATAGAGGAGAACACGGTCCACAATCAATCCCGCCAATACGGCGAGAAACACGGGAAAGTGGAGGTGAAAGCGCAAGGTGGACGCGACCAGCGCGGCGGCGAGTAGCTCCAGCATGAGCAAGGGAAGAATCGGCGGCGACAGCGGTGGCATGCCGGTGAGCATCCACGATGCCGACGGTGCCAGTACCGCCACCGTGGCGGCCAGCGCGCGCGGCAGCAATACCGCACCCATCATCACGGGGAGGAACATCGGCAGAAAGGCCGAACCCAAACCGAACCAATGGAACACCTGCGGCACCACCACGCCCAACGCCACGAACATCGCCGCGAGCGGAATGCGCCGGATGTCAGCAGGACGCATCCCGCTCGCGGTCCTCGGAGGGAAGTCAGTCATGTGTCCACCGTATGCCGGTCAAGAAATGGGCCCCGGGGGCACTGTAGTTGGGCAGAACCTGGTAGCTTCGGTCGAGTATATTCCGGGCCTTGATGAACAAAGAAATGTCCCACGGGGAATCCCAATTCAGCACGGCATCGAGCACGTGATAGTCGGGCAGCTTCTGTGCCGCCTTGTTGCCGGCGTACAGATCCCGCACGTACTGGCCGGCCAATGTGAGCTGGAACGATCCCAGCGTCCCCGCCAGCCAGTACTTGAATTGCCCCGAGGGATTGTAAGCGGTGAGCTCGCCCGCATCGAGACTGCTCCACGAGGCCTGCACGAACAGATGATGCGAGAATGTGTAGCGCGCCGTGGCCTCCAATCCCGAAATCTTCGCTTCACCGATATTCTGCAGCTTCATCGGTGGCGGTGGCGTCGGATTCGCGGCGGTGACGATCATGTCGGTGGCTTCGGTGCGGAAGGCCGCAACGCGCAGCATTGCTCCGTGAGCCAGATATTCGGCACCAACTTCGTAACCACTGCTGCGCTCTTCCGTCAGGGCGATATTCGCAGGTGCGTACAAATACAGCTCGCGCGTGGTGGGTTGACGAAAGCCGCTCTGAAGATTCGCGTACAGCCGCAGCCCGCTCAGCGGAGTCACGCCAATTCCCGCACTGGGTGCTAGCGCGCCGCCGGAAACGCTGTGCTCCTGCACGCGCACGCCCGCCCGCACGTGCAGCATGCGCAACGGGCTGTACATGGCCAGCACGTAGGCACCGTAGGTGTCGAGCGCATAGCTCTTGTTGTCGGCTGTGGTCGTGCCGCCATAGGAAATGGCATCCACACCCGCAGCGACGCTGGCCAGAGACGAAATAGTCCATTGCTGATAGGTGGAAAAACCCCACGCGTGATCGTCGGACACAAAGCCGTCGGCGAACTTGTGATGCCCGGTGTTGAGATATGCCTGCGTGGAGCCGGTCAGCACGCCTGCGGTATTCCTGACAATGAGTTGCCCCATGCCGCGCTCGATGTCGCCCCAGGTGCCGAGCCCTGCCGGATCGGCACTGCGCGATGGATCATCGAATCGCATCGGGGTGAAGCGTCCTCTGACGGACAGCTCCCAACCAGGCGTCATCAGCCAGTCCCAGCCGGCCTGCACGCGCGAGGCGCGGAAATCCGTTTTGTCGATATGGCCGTCGCTGCCATTCCGCGCCAGCGTGATCATGATGCCATGATTACCGAACACCCGCGAAAGTCCGAGCGAAGAATTGTACGTGCCCCAACTCCCGCCTTCCAGCGACAGCCGGAATTGGTCGCGTCTGGCGCTGGCGCTCACGATGTTGATGACGCCGCCGAGCGCATTGCCGCCGAATACCGTGGAGGAGGGACCGAGCAGCACATCCACGTGATCGACATCCTCCATGCCGTACACGTCCGGCAGGGGATGACCGAAGATGCCCATGAAATCCGGATGTCCGTCGATCATCATTGCCACGCCCGTGTTGGGCTTGCCTCCCATGCCACGCATGTATACCGCGCCCGTGCCGTAGCTGCCTACACCGAAGCCGCCGACGCGCGATTGCACGATGTAAGCGGACGGAACGCTCCAGCGCAGCAATTCCAGCGCGTTGTGATCCGCCATGCGACGCACATCCACACCGTCGATGCGATGGATGGTGTTGGTCTCGCGATTCAACGGCAGTGCATAGCGGCTTGCCACAACCAGCACGCTGTCCTTGATCGCATAGCTGGGCAGCGCGTCCCCGTCCTGCGCTTGCATGGACGTGGCAATGAAGAACATGATGAAGGTCAGGGAAATTCGGCGGATTGGGTTCGGCATGGAAAAAGCACCGAGTAACACGATTTATAAAAACGTGCTACCAAGCTAGCCCCAATTTTTCCGAGATGCAAGGAAAAAGTGAAAAATTTCCTGACTTCGCGCGGGGATGCGCCGCGTTGACGATTACTGCGGCCAGGGACGATGTGCTACTCCGCGCTTGGATGGTCACGGACGGACCATCGCGGCGGGCGCTTTTCCAGAAAGCTCGCCACACCCTCGCGAAAATCCCCGGTCTCACGGCTGAGCACATTGTAGCCCGCTCCCATGCGCATGGCCTCGGCTGCGCTCATGTCCTCGATGTCCAGAAACAGTCGCTTGGTGAGCGCCACAGCTTCGCGCGAGCAGTGCCGCGTGAAATCGGTAACGACCTCGGCCACGCGGGAGTCGAGCGCCTCGGGAGCGACCACATGATTGACCATGCCGGCCGCCCATGCCTCCTGTGCGGAGAGGAGCTGTCCGCGCAGCAGCAATTCGCGTGCACGGCCGGAACCCACGCGATCCACCAGCAGACGCGTGACGATGGCGGGAACAAAGCCGATGCGCACCTCCGGAAAACCCAGGCGGGCGCGTTCATCCGCGATCACGATGTCGCAGGCCAACGCCAGGCCACAGCCGCCGGCAATGGCGTGTCCGTTGAGACGTGCAACGATGGGCAGGGGGTGACTGCGAAGCAAGCTGAGCAGTTCCATCAGTCGCAGGGAATCGGCCTGATTCTCCATGATGGAATTTCTGCTGATCTCCTCCAGATACGAGAGATCCGCACCGGCGCAAAACGTGCTACCGGCTCCGGTCAGCACCACCGCGCGCAACTCATCGTCGCACGCCGCATCGCGCAGCGCGGCATGCAACTCGCGCACCAGGCCTGCGTGCAGAGCATTGCGCTTGTCGGGACGATTGAGGGTGATGGTCAATGTCGTGTCCGACGTCGACAGAGTGATGTGTTCCATGATGTCCTCCGAAGGTGCAGTGCTTCAATGTCCGCAAAGGATTGCTGCGAAGCAACGCCGGCGACGGGCGTTGCCGGGCCGGAAATTTCTGCGTATGCTGCATGCGGTTTTTTTCATTCGTGGAGGACATCGTGGAAGAGCATGACCAGGTGCTGAGCAACGGCCTGCGGGAACACCGCTTCCTGCTCGCCTATTTTTCCACGCCCACCTGCAACGTGTGCAAAGTGTTGCGTCCCAAGGTGGAGCAGCTCGCTGCGCGGCTTGACGAGGTCGGCTTTGTGTACATCGACAGCAGCGAGCATCCGGAAATCGCCGGTCAGCATACGGTGTTCGCTGTGCCGACCATCATTCTCTTCCACGAGGGGCGTGAACTACGCCGCTTCAGCCGGAATGTGTCCGTGTACGACATCGAGCAGGCCCTCGAACGTTACCTCGGCATGTAACTTGTCCGCTGCGGATGTGTTTATCCCTCATGTCTGCGAACGTCACGTCCCACGCCTTGAGGGCGTGACTTCGACTTTTCTCGCATCGGCCGATTTGCTATTCTATACTTTCGCTTCCCGCAACTGTCTGGATCGCATCATGACACGCTTTGTATTGACCATGCTTCTGCTGCCGGTATTCACCATCGCACTTTGGGCGCAGCAGAACATCACACCGACGCTTCAACCCTCGATGGAATACGACATCACCATCAGCACCACGGTGGGCGGCAATGACGGCATGGACGACATTGCTCCAAGCAGCAGCACGCAGCGCCTGTTGCTGCGCACCGGCGCGCGGGAAGGTGGCGCCGTTCCCGGACGACTGACGGTGTACACCACGCAGCACTCTGCGGCTGCGGGTAGTGAGCGGGTGGAATGGGAATTCACCTTTCGCCTGACCGCTAATGGCGTGCTGGAGCAGGTTGCCACGGTGTCCTCGCTGGAGAGCATGGAAAGTGAACTCGCGGCGGGCTTTCTCGGTCGCGAACTGGAAGTGCTGCTTTTCCCCGACACCTTCGCCGCCCGCCGGGGCGCACAACAACCGACGTTCCGCATCGACAAGGCAACCAAGCGCGATGGCGTGGGCGAGTTGTTCGATGTGACCTACACCATGGATTTTCCCGAGAGCAGCGAAGGCCGTGGCGCACCGATGTTCCGTTCCGGATCGGGCTTCGGCGTGTACGATGGCCAGCTGGCGATTTTCACCTCACGCACGCAAAAAGAGGAAAGCCGCATTTACGTGGCTGGCGACAACCTCGGTCCTGAAAAACAGGTGACCATGCGTCGCGACACCGTTGTCGAGACAAAGGTCCGCCCGGCCCGGTAAGCAGCGCTTACGCTGGTTTGGATCGTTCGTGACGCTTCGCCCCGCCGCGGCGGATTTTCAACTCCGAGCCCGAGCGTAGTCGGTGCGGCTTGCGAGGATGGTCGCGCGGGCTCGTCGCTGCACATGACATGGTCTCTTAGTCGGTTTCAGATCTGTCGTCACCCCGCCGCGGCGGGTCTCCGAGCTGAGCGACGAGCCCGCGACAAGAACGTCCGGTGGGAAAAGATCTTGGTTCGGGCTCGGAGTCGAAGCGTCATGCAATTGGCTATGGTTTCACAATCTCACCCTCCCCGGCTCCTTGCACTCCGACCGCTCAAGCACTCGCCCATTATTTTTGACACCATAAAAAAAACCGCGACTCCAACGAATCGCGGGTTTCGAAACGATGCTGCGGCGTTTATTTCGCGCGCATGGAATCCCAGTAAATGTACAGCGCGATAAGCGCGAACATCCCGAGCGCCAGGAGTTCCGCTCCACTGCTCTCGGCCCAGGTCCAACCGAAATCAACGTAGTTCACACCGAAGAATTTCAGGCCCGCGCTGGCCACGCCCATGATGGCGCCGCCCGCGATCAATCCCGAAGCGATGAGCGTGCCACGTTCGCGGCGGGCGTTGTTCACGGCTTCGTCCTTGGAACGCGAGGAGACGAGGTGGGCGATGATACCACCGGCGAGCACCGGAGTGTTCAATTCCAACGGAAGGTACATGCCCAGCGCGAAGGCGAGAGGCGGAATTTTAATCGATTCCAATGTCAGCGCGAACAACGCACCGGCGATGTACAGCACCCAGGGCGCTGGCTGATTCGACATCAGCGGTTTGATCACGGCCGCCATGGCATTTGCCTGCGGAGCAGGCAACGCCGAATCGCCCGTGAAGCCATAGGTGGCGTTGAGCAGAATGATCACACCGCCCACCGAAGCGGCCGCGAGTATGGTGCCGAGGAATTTCCATCGCTGCTGATGCACTGGTGTATTTCCCAACCAGTAGCCGATTTTCAAATCGGTGATGAAACCGCCGGCCATGGACAGCGCCGTGCACACCACGCCGCCGATGATCAGCGCCGAGATCATGCCCGTCTCGCCCACCAAGCCCACTTGCACGAGAATGAAGGAGGAAATGATCAGCGTCATCAAGGTCATGCCCGACACCGGATTGGAGCCGACGATGGCGATGGCGCGCGCGGCCACCGTGGTGAACAGGAAGGCAATGATGGCCACGATGAGCAAGCCGGTGAAGGCCTGTCCGATGTTGCCGGTGACGCCCTGCCAGAAGAAAATGAACACCGCCGCCAGCACCACCACGATCAGCGATACCACAGTGCTCATAGGGATGTCGCGGTCGGTGCGCTCGGTGGTCGCCGCGTTTTCGCTTTTCTCCTTTTTACCGAACAATTCGCTCGCGGCCAGCTTGAACGCCCCGCCGATGATTTTGCTCGACTTCACAATGCCGATGATGCCCGCCATGGCGATGCCGCCAATGCCGATATGACGCACGTAGTTTTTGTAAATGGCGTAGGCGTCCATGTCGCGGATGAGCGTGCTGACGCCGGTACCTATGGGCTCGACCAGACCCTGGCCGATATAGCCGATGACCGGCACGAGCAGGAACCAGGAGAGGAAACTGCCCGCCGCGATGATGGCGGCATATTTGAGACCGATGATGTAGCCGAGTCCGGTGACCGCCGCGAGAATGTTCATGCGGAATTCAATGCGGTACAGGTCCGAAAGGGTGGATAGACCGGGAATCACCTTCGTGGTAAAGGTCTCTTTCCACAAACCGAAGGTCGCGACGGCGAAATCGTAGAGTCCGCCGATGGCTGAAGCAATCAGCAATGTGCGCGCCTGATTGCCGCCGCTCTCGCCCGCCACCAGCACCTCGGTGGTCGCGGTGGCTTCGGGGAAGGGCAGCTGCCCGTGCATGTCTTTGACGAAGTAACGTCGGAAGGGAATCAGATACAGTATGCCCAGAAAGCCGCCGAACATCGAAGCCATGAACACATGCCAGAAATTGGCCGGGAGTTCGAGAATGTACAGTGCGGGAATGGTGAAAATCGCTCCCGCCACCACTACACCGCTGGCCGCGCCGATGGATTGGATGATGACATTTTCCGACAGCGCATTCTTCCGCTTGGTGGCGGCCGAAATGCCCACCGCGATGATGGCAATGGGGATGGCGGCTTCGAACACCTGTCCGATCTTCAAGCCCAGATAGGCCGCGGCGGCGGAGAACAGCACCGAAAAGAATAATCCCCATCCCACGGAATACGCGCTGATCTCGCGCGGATTCTCCGATGCGGGCACGATGGGAATGTACGCCTCGCCCGGATTGAGCGGGGTATACGCATTTTTTGGAAGACTGCGGGAGACAGGTTCCATACACACTCCTGCTGGTTGGCTCTGCGGTGATAGTAGCGGGGAGCGAACTCCGAAACGCTCAAAAAGCTAGTGAAAAATATTGATAATTGATAGCTTCGAACACAGAGGACACGGAGGGCTTCGCCAACACCGAGGGCTCAGAGGGGATCGCGGCCTTGCGTCCCCGCGTCTTTGCGTTGACTCGATTCTCGCGATAAAAAAAAGCCCCCGATCGGGAGCTTTTTTCATACGCTGTCGCGGCGCTTATTCTTCCACCAGCTCGTACTGCGAGAGCAGGCGGTCGGCCATCTGATGGAATTGCGTGGCCTTCGACTGCTTGACCAGCTCCAGCATTTCCTTGGCCTTTTCCTTGTTGCCGGCCAAACCGTACGCCCGGCCCGCTGCGAGCTGCCGCTGCGACATCAGCAGATCGTTGTTGAGCATGCCGGCGGCCTTCTCGAACAACTCTGCGGCTTCGCTGTAATTCTTCTTCGCTTCGTACACGGCTGCCTCGCCGGCAACGGCTGCCGAACGCAGCACATCGGATTCGGGGGAGGCGTCTTCGTAGGCGGCCAGGGCCTTGTCCAACTCGTCGGTGTACAGATAGGCATTCGCGAGATAAATCATCGCCACTTCGCCCGTGGGCGTGCCGCTGTATTTGTCCGCGATGCTCGCGAGTCCGGGAATGCCCTGATTCGCATCGCCATTGATGGCCAGCTTGTACTGCTGCTGTTGATACAGCGGCATGACCTTGCGCAGTTGACGATTGGCCTCCAACTCGTCCGCGGCCTTCCCGCTCATGTAGAAGTAACCGAGAATCACGATGGCCACAATGCCAATGCCGACGCCGGCCAGCAGCTTGGTGTTGGCCTTCGCCCAATCCATGGCATCGTAATAGAAACTCGAGGACGTCGATTTGGGAACCGCCTCGCGGACAGAGAGCTTTTTCTTCGCGGTGAGCACAAATATCTCCGGATTCGATGTGATGATTCCTCAGTCGTGCGCCCGGCGGGAATCGAACCCACAACCTTTGGCTTCGGAGGCCAACGCTCTATCCTATTGAGCTACAGGCGCAGACAGCATCCTGCAAAGATGCAAACGATAATATAGCAGTATCACGATTCAACACCAAACGCGACGTACGGTGGCTCAGTCACGCATGGAGGCCGATTCATCGATCGGTATCGTCAACGATGGGTCGTCTGCGGTTGCGGGAATGCGCCGGTTGCTGGGCCTGCAAGGGGGTCAGCGCAGCAGACCGAACATGCCCTGGAAGCGTAGTCGCCACACCATGGTCACGGCCTCGCGCACGATTTTTTTCGACATTTTGGAAATGCCGGCGCGCCGATCCATGAAAATGATGGGAATTTCGTGAATGCGGAAGCCCTTTTTCCAGGCCTTGAAGCTCATCTCGATCTGGAAGCTGTAGCCGTTGCTGCGCACACGGTCGAGGTCGATGGCCTTGAGCACCTCCACGCGGAAGCATTTGAAGCCGCCAGTGGCGTCGCGCACCGGCAGTCCGGTGACCACGCGCGTGTACTGATTCGCGAAGTAACTGAGCAGCAGCCGCTTCATCGGCCAGTTGATCACATTCACGCCCTGGATGTAGCGCGAGCCGAGCACCAGATCGTACTCCTGTATGGCGTCGAGGAAACGCGGCAGGGTGTTGGGGTCGTGCGAAAAATCCGCATCCATCTCGAACACAAAATCGTACCCGTGCTCGATCGCGTGGCGGAAGCCCGCCACATAGGCCGTACCCAGCCCCATTTTCCGCTCGCGCTGAAGCAAACGGATGCGGCCATTCCCGCGCATCATCTCCTGCACAGCCTCCGCCGTACCGTCGGGCGAATTGTCGTCTACCACCAACACTTCCAGTCGCTCATCCTGACGGAGAATTTCCGGGATGATGCCCTGGATGTTCTCCAGCTCGTTGTAGGTAGGGATGATGACCAGTGCGCGTTGCATGTGTTGTGATACGTGAATGACAGGGGACGAATCGACAGATTCAGAAATATGCGCAGAATTTGGTAAACCTGAAAGTGCCGGACAGCCGTTTCGCCGAATTGCCTTCGCATCCCGGTGTTTCGCCCATGCGTGTCCGAAACGCCGCCGCAAGCATCGCGCGGCGCGACGAAGAGCCGCGCATCGCTCGCCGCGCACAGGATTTCTATTCCTCGGCGGTGGCTTCTATATTGAGGGGTATCAGTCACAACAGGCAATGGATATGACTTCGGCACTTCGCGGCATGGCAATGGTTTTCCTCCTCCTCTCCTCAATCGCAGCGGCGCAAACGGCCAATCACGTGGTGATCAGCGAATTCGCCACGCGCGGCGGCACGGTGGGAAATCAGCCGGGTGAGTTCGTGGAACTGTACAATCCCACAAACGCCGACATCTCCATCGCCGGCTGGCGCCTCGAATACCAGTCCGCCAGCGGCTCCTCCTACTCTCCGCTCGCCACGGTACCGCAGGGCACGGTGATACGTGCGCGCTCTTTCTACCTCTTCGCCGGAACCTCCTGGGCCGGCAGTCCCGCCGCCGACGTGGTGTGGACCAGCAGCGGTTTGGCCGACAACGGCAATCTGCGCATCGTCACTGCGACGGGACAAGTAGTGGATCGCGTGGGCTATGGCACGGGCAACAATCCGGAAGGCACGCCCGCGCCCAATCACGGCGATGCCGCCAACGACAACAGCGTGGAACGCAGGGCCTCGGCCACGAGTACCGCGGCGTCGCTCGCCACCGGTGGCGCGGAAGCGCGCGCGGGCAACGGATGGGACAGCGGCAACAATGCCGCCGATTTTGTGGTGCAGAGCAATGGACGCAATCCGCAGAACGCCATGAGCGCGGCCGAACCTCCCACGGCGGCCGGCAGCGGCGCCGCGCGCCTCCTGCTGGCGCGCGCCAATGGCGGCGAAACAGTGGATGTGCCGCTCTCTTTCACTCCGTCGAAGGAGTTCGCCATCGAAGCATTGGCCATCGTGCTTCCCTCGGGAGTGAGCTGGTCGGGCAACAGCGCCGATGTGCTCACCGATGATGGCATGCAGGGCGATGTGGAAATCCGTGGTGATACCGTGCTCTTCGCCCGCGTGCAATTCGCCGCCGACAGCACAGTGATCACCATGCGCGGCATCACCACGCCGGCCATCACGGGCAACTACCCCTTCCGCGTGCTCACGGGCTATGCCAACGATCTCGATCCCATCGAGCAATCGCCCGCGCTGTTCGTGAAAGGCGGACCCATCCCCATCGCCGAGGCGCGCGAGAACGATGCGAGCGGCGTGCCGGTGAAGCTCAACAACATTGTCACCATCAACGGCGTGGTGACGGTGGCGGCGCAATTCGGCGCGCCCGCCTACGTGCAGGATCACAGCGGCGGCATCGCCGTGTACGATTTCAATTTCACCGGCTCCGTGGCCATCGGCGACGAGGTGACGCTCACAGGAAAAATCGTACAGTTCAACGGCCTCACCGAATTGACCGAAGTGGAGGTCGACGCCCGTCCCAGTACAGGCAATGTGGTGGAGCCCGTGCTGGTCACCATTCCTGATTTGCTCAACGATGGCGTGAACGGACTCGAGCGCTACGAGGGCACGCTGGTGCGTCTGAACGGGGTGACGGTGAATACCTCGGCCTGGACGGTGACGGGTTCCGGAGTGAATTATCTGCTGAGCGACGGCAGCGCGCAGATGGATGTGCGCATCGACAACGACGTGCCCTTCGCGGGGCAACCGGCGCCGGGCGGTACCTTCGACATCGTCGGTGTGATCAGCCAGTTCCAGCGCAACGCGCCCTTCGTGGGGGGCTATCAGCTCATGCCGCGCATCGCGGCGGACATCATCGCGATCGGGCCGCGCATCACCAGCGTACCCGAGGAAATGGATATTCAGCCCGACCGCGTCACCATCGTGTGGGGTACGGCCTTGCCCGCTTACGCCTTTGTGCGCTACGGCACGACGGATGCGTTCGAACTTGGTGTGGCGGCTGGCAATGGACTTCCCGGTACGGAACAGCAGGTGACACTGGGCGGTCTCGCTCCGGCCACCATCTACCGTGTGCAGCCCTTTTCCGTGGCCGATGGCGACACCAGCGCCGCGCAGCCCTTTTACATCAGCAGCGCGTCGGCGACGTCCACCGGCGACATCATCGTGTCCTTCAACCAGGGCATCGATAATACGCTGTATCCGCCGCTGCCCGCGTCGAGCAATGTGAACCTGGTGAATCGCCTGCTCAACCGTATCGACGCTGCACAGCATAGCATCGACCTGTGCCTCTACAGTCTCAGCGGACAGGCGGGTACGGATATTGTGGATCGTCTCGTCGCCGCGAAAGGACGCGGGGTGCGCATTCGCGCCATTCTCGAAAGCGACAATGCGAGTTCGGCGGCCATTTCCACACTGCGCGCCAATGTGCCCACCATCGTCGACAATTTCGACAAGGTGAATGCGGGCGCCGGCTTGCAGCACAACAAGTTCGTCGTGATCGATGGGCGTGACCGCGGCAGCGACACCGACGATTGGGTGCTGAGTGGTTCGTGGAATCCCACCGACCCCGGTTCCTTCGACGACGCGCAGAATGTGATCGAGATTCAGGACCAGGCGCTCGCCAATGCCTACACCCGCGAGTTCGAGGAAATGTGGGGCGCCGACGGCGAGACGGCCAACAGCACCGCGTCGCGCTTCGGTGCGCGCAAGCTCAACAACACGCCGCATCGCTTCGTGATCGGCGCCGAGCGCGTGCCCGTGGAACTGTACTTCAGTCCCAGCGACAACGTGACGTCCATGATTCTGCGCGAAGTGCGCCGCGCCACGCGCTCGTTGTACTTCGCGCTGCTCACCTTCACCCGCGACGACATCGCCCGCGACATGGCCACGCGCCACCGTGCGGGCCTGCCCGTGCGTGGCGTGATGGACAACAGCTCCGATCAGGGCAGCCGCTACGATTGGTTGCGCGGCGAGGGAGTGGATGTGTGGTTGAAAAAAGGAATCCGCGGTCTGCTGCATCACAAGTACCTGCTGGTGGACGCGGAAGAAGTGAACGGCACGCAGGCCGCGGTGCTCACGGGTTCGCACAACTGGTCCAATGCGGCGGAATTCGCCAACAACGAAAACACCCTCATCATCCGCAGCGGGCGCGTGGCGGTGCAGTTCCTGCAGGAATGGTACCGGCGCTATCGCGATGCCGGCGGCAGCGGCACGGTGTTGCTTGGCTCCGAGCGCCTCGATGCCGCGGCAGCGGATTTCGCTATCGCTCCCGCCTGGCCCAATCCCGTTGCCGGAGGCGCCATCGTGCGCGCCGACATCTCCGTGCCGCGCGGCCAGGCCTGGACGCTCTCGGTGCACGACGTACTGGGGCGCGAAGTGGCGATGCCGATGTCGGCGGTGTCCGATGGCAGTGTGCGGCGCGTGAGCATCGGCACGGGCTCGCTGCCCGCTGGTGTGTACTTCCTCCGCGTGCGGACGACGACCACCATGAGGTCAACGGCATTTACCATACAATAATCGGGAACCGGGTCGGCTCCCGTTCGGTACAAGCCAGCCGTTGCCTGCTTGTATCGTCCATCTTCAAGACCAGGAGACTCCCATGTTTACCGGAATCCGGCTGACGCTGCTTCTGTGTCTCGCCGCCCCCATGTTATTCTTCGCGACGGACGCATATTTCAAATCCTCGGACCAACTGTGGAGCGCGTTCATGCAAAGCGACTATGAGGAAAAATGGAAAGCGGTGGACAAGGCCCTCGACGAGGGGTTGCCCAAAACCGCGCTGGAAATGGTGGAGGTGATTTACGCCAAGGCCGAACGCGAGGAAAACATTCCGCAGTTCGTCAAGGCGGTGACCTATCGCGTGCGGCTCCGCGCGGTGATGGACGATGAGGACGAAGTCGTGCTCGTGCGCGATCTCGAGAAGGAAGTGGCCCGCGCCAAACAGCCGGTACGTTCCATTCTCCAGTCCATGCTGGCCACGGTGTACTGGAATCACTACCAGTCCAATCGCTGGCAGATTTCCCAGCGCACGCAGGTGGAGGATGCGCCGGAGCAGGATTTCCGCACCTGGGATGCTTCCCGCTTCTTCGACACCACGCGCGCGCTGTATTTGCAATCTGTCGAGAATGCGACGCTGTTGCAGGACATCCCCGCGGAGAAGATGGACGTCATTCTCCACACCGCTTCGGAGAGCAAAACATACCGGCCCACGTTGTACGATATTCTGGTGCAACGCGCCGTGGAATTTCTCGCCAACGATGAAACCAGCCTCCCCAAACCGCAGCGACCCTTCGAGCTGAATGATCTTTCGGCACTCGGACCGGTGGAGGACTTTCTCCAGCAGCGCTTCGAGTCGCCCGATCCAGGGGACGCGCGCTACAATGTGTTGCTGCTGTATCAGCGCCTGCTGGCATTCCATCGTACGAAAAACAATGTCGAGCCATTGGTGGATGCGGATCTGCAGCGCCTGGCCTATGCTCGGCGGAACACGTTTCACGAAGACAAGGACACAACGTACGTTCAGGCCGTCGAAGCGCTGGCGCAGGCCTACCGCTCCTGGCCCGTCTCGGTATTGGCCGGTCATGCTATCGCCACCTGGCTTTACGAGCGCGGCGATTACGTGGCCACGATGGCGCGTTGCGAGAAGGAAATCGCCCTGCACCCGCGGGCGCCATCCATACTCAATTGCCGCGCACTGATTCAGTCCATTCTGGAGAAGGAACTGCAACTGGACATCGAAGAGAGTGTGCGTCCCGATGCGCCGTTCATTGTCAGCACAGTGTTCCGCAATTTGAGGGAAGTGCATTTCCGCATCGTGGCGTTTCCCAATGCCGAGTATGGCAAGGACTGGACGGGCTACCGCTCCGAGGAATCCCGCGAGGATTGGATTCGTTCCATGCTGCATCGTCCCGCCGTACACAACTGGACCGCCGCGCTGCCCACTATCACCGATTACAAGCAGCATCGTGTGGACATGCGTGCGCCCGGGCTTGAGCTGGGCACCTATCTCGTGGCCGCCAGCGCCGACAAGGATTTTTCCACAAAAGGCAACGCCATCGTTTACGCGTGGCTGCAAGTGTCGCGTCTGAGTTTGCAGGCGCAGGAACGCGACGGCGATTGGTCGCTGTGGGTGAACGACGCCGTGGACGGACGCCCGCTCCAGGGGGTGAAGGCCGACATGTTCTCGATGGAATGGGGCAGGAACGGTCACAACGCGGTGTTCCAGGGCACGTCGAAAACCGACGCTAACGGCCACTTTTTCCTGGGCGCGAAGCGCTTCGACAAAACCGTGTCCGTGCGACTCACACAGGGCAAGGACACGCTGACTGTGGGCGAGGGCTTTTACGCCTGGCGGGCCGGGCGCCCGACACGCGAGCGGCGCACGATGTTTTTCACCGATCGCGCATTGTATCGGCCCGGGCAGACCATTCATGTGAAAGGCATTCTCATCGAAGGCACGCCCGACAAGGCGGACTACACCGTGGTGAAAAACACGCGCAGCACCGTCACCTTGCTGGATGCGAATCATCAGAAGGTGAGTGAGCAGACGGTGACGAGCAACGAGTACGGTTCGTTCAACCTCACCTTCACGGCGCCCAGCGGCGTGCTGCGCGGAGTGATGACCATTCAGAACGAATGGGGTTCGACGGTGGTGCGCGTGGAGGAATACAAGCGGCCGAAATTCGAAGTGACCTTTTTGCCCATGAGCGGCACGCCCGCGCTGCTGCAAACGGTGACGGCGAAGGGCAACGCGAAAATGTACGCGGGTTCGAATGTGGATGGCGCCACGGTGCAATGGCGCGTGGTGCGCAATGTGCGCTGGCCGTACTGGTTCTGGTGGTGGTATCCCGCTCCGCGTTCCGAAGCTCGCGAAATTGCCCACGGCAGCGCCGTTACCGATGCCGACGGCAATTTCAGCATCGACTTCACCGCGATACCGGACAAGAGCATCCCGAAAAGTGATCTGCCGGTGTTCAGCTATGAAATCACCGCCGATGTGACAGACATCAACGGCGAAACGCACAGCGCCAACACCACCGTGCGTATCGGCTACACGTCAGTGGAGCTGGCGGTGGAAGCGGCCGAACACATCGACGCCACTCGGCCGCAGGCGTTCCAGATTCTGGCCAACAACCTCGCCGGCCAGCCGGTGGCCGTCAACGGTACGGTGACCGTCGAACGCCTGCGCGTGCCCGCGCGCATCACGCGCAAGCGCACACTGCCGCGTCCCGACGCCTGGCTGCTCTCGAAGGCGGATTTTGAAAAATCCTTCCCGCTCGATGTGTACAAGGACGAGGAAAACGAGGATCGCTGGCCCGTCGACGCCACCGTGCTCGAACGCTCCTTCGCCACGGGCGACGATGGACGCGATTCCATCGCGCTGTCGACTCTCGCTCCGGGACGGTATCGCATCACCGCGAAGAGCAAGGATCCCGGCGGCACCGAACTGGTGATGAAGCGCTTCGTCACCGTGTACAAGCCCGCGGACAAGGAGATGCCCTTCGCGGCCAACGAGCTGTTCATTCCCATGCAAACCACGGTGGAGCCGGGTGAAAGCGCGACCTTCCTGCTCGGTACGTCGTTTGCGCCCGCGCGTGTGCTGTACCGCGTGCTGCATCGCGATCGTGTGACGGAGGAGCGGTGGTTGGAATTGTCCCGTGAGCAGCGCGCCTTTTCCATTCCCATACGCGAGGAGCATCGCGGCGGATTGGTGGTGCAGCTGTGCTATGTGCATGATTACCGCGTGTACAGCCGCAGCGTGTCGCTGTATGTGCCCTGGAGCAACAAGGACATCGAGATCGAAACGGCGACGTTCCGCGACAAGCTCCAGCCCGGTCAGAAGGAGGAGTGGACGTTGACGGTGAAAGGCAAGGGACGCGACCGCGTGGCCGCCGAGTTGCTTGCGTCCATGTACGATGCCTCGCTCGACGCGATTTACCGGCAGGAGTGGCCGGGCTTCGCATGGCCGACCTTCACCTGGGCCAATCCCGTGGGCGCCAGGAGCTTCGGCACGCAGAGCGGCCGCCGCTTCGAGGAACAGTGGAATCCCTACACCTCCACCTGGACGCAGTCCTACGACCGGCTCAATCTTTTCCTGCTCGACCGATACGGATACATGTATGGTCGCGGTGGCGTGCTGTACGAGGCCATGTCCGAGTCCGACGGTGGCGTGCAGCGCATGGCGCTCGCGCTGCCCAGCGCCGTGGCAGATAAAAGTTTTGAAGAACCGATGCTCGCCAGGAAGGAGGCGAAGAACGGCAGGGCGAAGGACGAGGCCGCGCCGGGCGAGAACGAAGCCGGATCCGCCGAGGCAAATGGCGGGGACGATGGCGGCCTCGGCACGGTGAAGGCGCGCACGGATTTCAGCGAAACCGTCTTTTTCTATCCCACGCTGGGCACCGACGCGCAGGGCAATGTGCTGCTGCGATTCACCATGCCCGAGGCGCTTACGCGCTGGAAGCTGCGCGTGTTCGCCCATACGCCCGACCTGATGGTGGGCGCGCTGCAGAAAAGCACGGTCACGCAGAAAGAGTTGATGGTGCTGCCCAACATGCCGCGCTTCCTGCGCGAGGGCGACCGCATTGTCCTGTCCACCAAAATCAGCAATCTCTCGGACGGCGAGTTGCGCGGGCAGGCCTCGCTGCAACTGCTCGACGCGTTGACCTTGGCGCCTTTGGGCGAGCGCTTCGCGCTGAAGAACGCCACGCGTGATTTCACCGTGGAGAAGGGCCGCAGCACCATGACGGCATGGGAAGTGACCATTCCCGAAGGCATCTCCGCCGTGACTTATCGCATCGTGGCCAAGGCCGGAAATTTCTCCGACGGCGAGGAAATGGCCCTGCCCATTCTCCCGAATCGCATGCTCGTCACCGAAACCATGCCCATCTGGGTGCGGGGCGGGCAGAGCAAGACGTTCAGTTTCGACAAGCTGCGTCGCGCCGGGGCCTCCGGCACGTTGCGCCATCATCAGCTCTCGCTCGAAATGACCTCGCAGCCGGCCTGGTACGCTGTGCAGGCGCTGCCGTATCTCATGGAATTTCCCTACGAATGCTCCGAGCAGGTGTTCAATCGCTACTACGCGAACAGCATCGCCGCGCATATTGTGAATTCCAACCCGAAGATCAAGCGCGTGTTCGAGCAGTGGAAAAACACCGACGCTCTGCTTTCGAATCTGCAGAAGAATCAGGATTTGAAAATGCTGCTGCTCGAAGAAACGCCGTGGGTGATGCAGGGCAAGGACGAGAGCGAACGGAAAAAGCGCATCGCTCTGCTTTTCGATCTCAACGGCATGGCCGACAATCTCGAAAGCGCCCTGCGCAAACTGGAGAAGGCGCAGGGATCCGGCGGCGGCTGGCCGTGGTTCCCGGGTCTGCCCGAGGATCGCTACATCACGCAGTATCTCATCGCGGGCTTCGGTCACCTGCGCGCTCTGGGCGTGGAGCCCAAGGACGAACGCGTAAGTCGCATGCTGCGTCGCGCGGTGCAATTCGTGGATCGCGAAATGCACGAGGATTACCTGCGTCTGAAGCGCACGCCCGGCTTCGATCCCGAGAAGGACCATCTCGGCTACATCGAGGCGCAGTATCTGTACGCGCGGAGCTTTTTCCTCGAGCAGAAGCACGAGGAGCGCATCGACGAGTCGGTGAACTTCTGGCTCGCCCAGGCGCGGCGCTGGTGGCCCCGCCGCAATTATTACACGCAGGGCATGATAGCGCTCGGCCTGCATCGTCGCGGCGACAAGCAGGTGCCGCCCGCCGTGGTGAAGTCGCTGCGCGAGCGCGCCTTGCGCTCGGATGAAATGGGCATGTACTGGAAATACGAGCGCGGTTGGTTCTGGTATCAGGCGCCCATCGAGACGCAGGCCATGCTTATCGAGGTGTTCGACGACATCGCCCGCGATGTCGAGGCCGTGGAGGAAATGAAGATCTGGTTGCTGCGCCAGAAGCAGGTGCAGGACTGGAAGACCACTGTCGCCACGGCCGAGGCCTGCTACGCGTTGTTGCGTCGTGGCAGCGATTTGCTCGCATCGGACAAGCTGGTCGAGGTCACGCTCGGCGACAAGCGCATCGATCCGCTGGCGCTCGGCGCCAAGGTGGAAGCCGGCACCGGTTACTATCGCGTGGATTGGCGCGGCAAGGATATCGATCCCGACATGGGCCGCGTGACGCTCAACAAAAGCGACAAGGGCATCGCCTGGGGCGCCCTGTACTGGCAGTATTTCGAGCAGCTCGACCGTATCACACCAGCCGAGACGCCGCTCAAGATCGAGAAGACCCTGTACCGCAAGCGCGCCACGGACAAGGGTGTGGTACTCGAGCCCGTGACTGCGGCCGCGCCTTTGCGCGTGGGCGATGTGCTCACGGCGCGCATCACCCTGCGTGTGGATCGCGACATGGAGTACGTACACATGAAGGACATGCGCGGCGCCGGACTGGAATTGATGAATCAGCTCTCCGGTCGGCGGTATCAGCAGGGGCTGGTGTATTACGAAGCGCCGGGCGACGCGGCGGTGAACTTCTTCTTCTCATGGCTGCGCAAGGGCGTGCATGTGTTCGAGTACTCGCTGCGCGTGGCCCATGCGGGGCGATTTTCCAACGGCATCAGCTCCGTACAGAGCATGTACGCTCCCGAATTCGCCGCGCACACCGCCGGCGTGGTGGTGGAGGTGAAATAACCTTGTCGCGCTTCGCGCGAATTCATTCCCGCACTGCACCCCGCACGCGCCCCGCCGCAAGCACACGGCGGGGCGCGTGCGTTCGTTGCCGCGGGAGACTGCTCCGTCGCAAAGGGCCGCGGGCTCCTGCGCCCGGAAAGCCATCGGCTATACTTGACAGGGACGTGTTTTTATGTTATCCTTGCGCATCGTCGAGTTTCATTCAACCAGACCTGCCTGAACAATAGTCCGGTACGTGATCGACGGTAATGCTGCGATATGCGGATCTCGTGGGGTCTGGTGTGTCGGCTGACGAATACGTTCCCCTGCAATCCGAGCTTGGAGTGGCCGTGTGAACAATCAACCCGCATATTTCGCGAGACATGCGAAGATTACGATAGCGGTGTGTTTGGTATCGCTCAATGTGATGGTGTCGACGTCCGGCATGTTGGCGGCAGTCGAAGCCGGGGGACAGGATCTGCCGGATTCGATACGTGTTAAACTGCATGGCGTGCATAGTATGGGATTTGTACGAAATAGCGGTTTGTATCCGTCGAGTATATGCTATGTGCTCTCTTTCCCGTTCGCTGTGGGTGGAGTGGATCAACCAACGGAGATATCCTCAGTATGTAAGAATCGCTGGAAGATCGAGTGGGGTGGTCTCTGGGTCTGGGGATTGCCATAAAATATAAATAGGTATTATGTTCTCTGACCGTGCAATAAAGCAGATCAACAATGACGGGTGGAGCGTCTAAGATGTCCAAGCAGAACTTTTCGCGGAAACTGTGGCTGATCAACGGAGAATACGCTTTAGCTATTCAGGATATGATCAACGAAGTTGACCGGCAAGTCCTTCGAGAGTTGAGATGGGTTCGATATATTTTGGACAAAATACGTTTATTTGATACTAAAGTATCGCGAACGAGTCGTCATGCTATTCAGGTGACTTGTCTTCTGATTGGAATATTGATAGGAGGGTGTAACGACGATATTTCTCAATCGACCGCCAAAATCAGCATATTCGATAAGTTGGAATGGGAGTGTGATACTCTCAGTTTCCAAGGTACGTATCAAACAGATCTTACTGAGCTTTGGGGGCATGATCCGTCGTTGATTGTGGTTGCGGGTTTTTGCTCTTCTCGTGGTGGGGATGTTTGGGAATATAATGGTACTTCCTGGCGAGCAATAATGATCGAGCAAAGATACCAGAGCACATCCGACCTGAGCCCGAGCTCAGTGTTTGGAAGATTAAATTCAGAGTATTTCTTAGCAGGAGAACGAATTAGCCTCACTGAGACTGGCTTTTTAGCAACAAATAACAGATCTGATAACTTAGTAAAGATGAACAATCATATTTATTCTGGTGCTATAAATTCGAAAGGGGAGATCGTATTAGGTGCGGATTCAGGTGCAATTTATCTTTCAAATGGAGTTAATTGGGAGAGCGTAGTAATGCCCGTTGCAAAATATTCCGAAGGAGGAACGAGACATTATATATCTGATGTTCTAATCACAGAGCGAAGCGAAACATATGCGATTGTGTCAACCTACGAGAGGTCAACTGGAAGAAGCTTACGGAATGTATATAAATATTTCAATAAGTTGATACTTAGTATCAATCTTAATGAGCGCTTAGGATCAAATGGCGAACATGTACGATTCTATCTTGGTAGTTCAGGCAGTGTATATATATTTGGTGGTAACAGTATATATCAGGTAATTAACGACCAGATCTCCGAGATATGTGATTTGAGGGAAGGCAGTTCAGTAGTGTCCATGGCTGAGGATCAATACTCAAACCTATTTGCCATGACAGAAGATGGAGAGATATTCCGAGTAGAAGGAATGAAAAGCACACAAGTTGCGAGATTGGAAAACGATTATCTGACATTTAAGCAAATAAATATTTCAGATGGGCATGTCTTTGTTTTAGCCAGAATGCGACGAATTTCTGGTGGGATCGTGTCGCTAGTATTTCATGGAATACAAGAACCGCTCGCTCAATAAGAATTCTGATTCTAACTGTACTTATCAGAAGTTTAAAGGAGACGTTATGATCGCGAAAATAATTAAACGCCTGCCTATATTATTGTCGATGTTATTGCTGGCTTCAAATGCAACCTTGGCGCAGCAACAAACTCATGCTAGCTGCCTGAATCCGTGAGTAGCTCCATCTGCGCGTCCCAAATAACATAATCGAGATTGACTTCCGAGATGGCCAGTTCCTTTCACATGACCGATTCGATTTTTATGACGATTTCATGCGCTGAATATATCGGATAATATGATCATGTACATGCCGGAACGGCTCCGGTGATCGGAGCGAAGGCATTATTTCAACACGGGAGGAGGAGCTTCCTCAGAGAGACGAGAGAAATGCCGGCGTCCAGGCATTGTGCTCGCAAACACGCAGAATCAACTGGCCCGCGTGCGAGACCACAACGCCGGCGAGATAGATCGCACTCTGGAGAACCGTGCGCAAGCGTAGACGTCTGCCGCGCTTGCCGGGCGATTTCCCGGTCAACAGCAACTTCGTTCCCATACGACGCAGCAGATTGAACCCGATCATGGAGAACAGCAAGTGCAACTTGTTGGCATAAAATTTCCCAGAAGGGAGGCGTTCCACGCCGAGATCGCTTTTCAATTCGGCGTGATATTGCTCGCTCGTTCCGTGCTGATGATATACCTCTTCGACCTCGGTCGCCGTCGCGTCGAGGTTCGTCCAGTAGCCCTCGACACTCCGCTCCGATTCGAGCAGCATCTGGCCGTGCTCATCGGCGAAGCGCTCGCGCGCCACATGCACCACGCGGACCGGCATGACGACGTCATCGAAGTTCAGATCGCGCTTCTCCGTCGCATAGTATACCGTGCTGCCATCTTTCGCCGTGCGCACATGCTCCGCGTGCTCGATGGCGTAATCGATCCATTCCTGCGTCGGTTCCTTGCGGGGATTGCGCTTGATGGCGAAAAACACATTGTCGATGTAGAGCATTTCCTGCAACACGGGTTTCGCGTCGTTCCCGCTGTCGAGTACCATCAACAGCGGAAAATCCGTCATCGTCTTCGCCAACGTGATCGTTTCGGTGAAATACTCCACCGTACCGGGGCAGTTCGAGTGCGCCGAGCCCTCGCGCAACTCGTTGTTGAGCATATAACCGCTCCTGCCTATATAGCTGAACATCGGGCCGTAGCCATCGCATTTCTTGTAGGTCCAGCTCACGCCTTCCTTGTTGCTGTTCGAGTTGTCGAGCACCGAGTCATCGCTGTCGACCATCATGTACTGCCTCTCTCCGACCGTCACCGCTTCGCTCCACCGCTCCCGTGCGCTTCCCTGCGATGCCACATCGGCAAACCCGGCCTTGATGATTTCCGCGTTCCAGCGAAGGATCACCCGCTGCACACCTGCGGGAAGCTGTTCGATACGCTGGCGAAGGGTTTCGGCCGATGGAATCTTTCGTATTCCGAGCACCTCGCGGAAATACCGGTCATAGCGATACTCCTCGATGGCTTCGTAGGTGGGCTTGCCGATCACATACAGCGCGATCATGCTGAAAACCACGTCGCGGTCACTCGGCACACTCTTTCGCTCCACAACCGACGAGTGGGCGTTGATGTCCTTTCCGAAATCGGATTTCTTGAAAAACTCGCCGATCGGAAACAAACCATCGTGATTGGTGATCGTCGAGGAGGTGGATTCAACGCGAATGTTCATAACCTGTCAGGTGAGACCGTTCGGAAGGTGGAAAGTGGCGCGTACCCCCTAAAATACGGCCTCAAACGCACTTCTCAAAAATCGGGACTCATGGATTCAGGGATAATTGACAGCTCTTTTTCCAATCTTGTGTATGGAATACGATATGGAGGGTCGGATTACACCACACTGGGCGATGCATACTATCAGAACGGAACCATCGCACTTCCGGGCATGACGTACTCAAACGACTATCCTTTAACACCGGATGCAATGCAAAAAATGAGAGCAGGACAGAGCGATGGATTTTTAACATTTCTAGATGTTGCAGGTATTCTGGTGCATTCAGTTCGTGTGCCTTACGTCCTCCCCGTTGACAAACTCCGCGGCGCGTATCCCGACCCGGCGCCCCGTCACGCCACGGTGACCTTCCTGTTGTCCGGCCCCGGGCGGGCGCGTGTCACGATACACGATCTGCTGGGCCGGACGCTTCACACCGTTGTGGACGCGGCGCTGCCGGCGGGCGAGCACGCGCGCGGCATTTCCACAGCCGGGATGCCCGGCGGCGTGTACATACTGCGTCTGCACACCGAACGCGGCACGCACACGAAAATGCTGCGCGTGGCCGGCGGGTGAGGGCTCACTTCTTCGAAAGCACTCCGGCACGGAGGTCCGCGATGAACCTCACCAGCGGGACGCTGCTATCCTGAACGTCGTATCGCCGCCATGCTTCCACGCTAATGACCAGCGTGAGCAGCTTGGCGGCGGAAACTCCATCAGCGATCGAGATACACGTCGCCGCGGAAAGGACGGAAGGCGAAAAGATGTTGGCGGAGATAGTTGCGGGGGAAATCGATTTCCTTGAGGCCATAGGCGCCGGGTTTGCGTCCGGGAAGGCGGGCCGTTCCGAACAACCAATCCCACAGCGCCAGCTTGGTGGCGTAGTTGTACGACCCATCGGCGATCTCGTCGGAGTGATGCCAACGGTGCATTTCCGGACCGTTGATCACGAACTGCAGCCAGCCACTGCGCACATTGACATTGGCATGTATCCACATGCCCCACACGGCGGAGATCATGCCTTTGTACAGCGCCACCTCCGGTGCGGCGCCCAACAACACGATGGGAGCGAATTCCACGCTTTGATTGATCACAATCTCCAGTGCGTGCGAGCGTGAACCCGACAACCAATCCACGTCCCTGGTGGAATGATGCGCCTCGTGCAAACGCCACAGTCGCTTGTTGCGATGCTGCCAGCGGTGGAAGCCATAAATGTACAAATCGTGCGTCACCACGAACAGCAACACCTGCGTCCATACCGGCCAATCGCTGACGATGCGGGCCCGCGACAGTCCGGTGGCATTGTCCACCGCCGTCAACGCAACGCTGATCAGCAAACCGAGTACGTAACTCTGTACGATGGAGTACAGCAGCAGGTCGTTCCAGAATCCTTCGCGCAAAAAGTGCTGTTCTGGCGCATAGGGAAAGCGGCGCTCCAGCAGCACGATCAGCACGGCCGCGGCGACGATGATCAGGGGAGAGAGCAGGGTGAGCGTCATACGGATGAAGCCGAAACTTCGACCGGCATCGGACGCCGTGGCGTGCGTACCGATGCCGGCGAAGCGCGGAGATGAATGGTACGGAGAGTCAGTTCGTGGTCATTGCCTGCGTGTTCGTGTGCACGCGGCGCAATTTCTTCCGCGGGGCGAGTTCGCTTTCGTACACGCGCTTCACGCCGTCGCCCATCGCGCGCTCGATGTCGCGGATATTGGACACCATGCGGTACAAACCGACGATTTCCACCGACGCCGCGTGGTCGGATCCCCACATGGCGCGATCCAGCGTGATATGGCGCTCGACGAAGCAGGCGCCACGCGCCACCGCCGCCCAGGTGGGCGCGAGACCCGTTTCATGTCCCGAATACCCGATCGGGGTGTCCGGATAGTTGCTTTTCAGCGTGTCGATCATGCGGAGATTCAACTCGTGAATCTCGCAGGGATAGGCGGAGGTGGAATGCGCGATGAGGAGATTGTCGGTGCCGAGTTCGTCCACTGCGGTTTCGATCTCTTCCATGCTGGACATCCCCGTGGATATCATCAGCGGCTTGCCCGTGGCTTTCATGTGATGGAGCAGCGGGAGATCGGTGAGCGATGCGGACGGCGCCTTGTACAACGGAGTGTCGAAGCGTTCGATGAAGTCCACCGCTTCCTCGTCCCATGCGGACACGAACCAGTGTATACCTTTCGCACGACAGTAGTGATCGATCTCGGCGTATTGCTCCTCGGTGAACTCCATCAAACGCCGGTAATCGATGTACGACATGCGACCCCACAGCGTATCGCGCTGCACGTCCCATTGTTCGCGGGGTACGCACAGTTCAGGCGTGCGTTTCTGGAATTTCACCGCGTTGCAGCCGGCGAACACCGCGCCGTCGATCAGCTTTTTCGCGATGTCCAGCGAACCGTTGTGATTGATGCCGATCTCCGCGATGATATAGACGGGATGACCTTCCCCGACCTCGATGTCTCCGATGCGGCGCACTGCCGTTGCCATACGCATGCCTCCAATGGTGGAATTACCTTACGATAGCAATGTAGCCGCGGCATGTAAGGAGAATTTGAGCGCTCGGTTAAATACTGTTGTGTCTTTCGTTGCGCCGGGGTGAGGGTGGTGTGAGCGCAGTGTGAGGGGAGGAGGAGAGTAAAGAGTAAAGACGGTACGCCGATTGCGACAGGATCAAGTGACGTTAATCGAGGTATATGCGCGTATTAGTCGAGTCTGACAGCAGGCGCCTGGAAAGTGGACGCTCTCGTCTCAAGGACAGCTTCCTCACGCCTGTTCACATTTCACGATTAACGATTAACGATTCACGATTCACGATTACCGATTCACCTCCCCCGCAAGGTAATCAGCGCCTCGGCGAAATCGCGGAACGCGCCCGCGCCGCCATTCCAGGCGCAGAGGTACTGGGCGATGGCGCGCACCTGCGGCATGGCGTCGGCGGGAGCCGCGGTCAGTCCGCGCTCGCCGATCAGATCCATGGCGCGGAGATCGTTCACATCGTCGCCGATATAGGCGATTTCATCCATGGACAAATTCGCCGCGCGGCGAATGGCCTCGATGGTGGCGGTCTTGTCCTTGATGCCGAGGTACAGATGCGCGAGGCGGAGCTTTTCGGCGCGACGTTTGAGATTGAGCGATTTCTCGCCGGTGATGATGCCGGTTTCCACGCCGATGAGCTTAAGCCGCTCGACGCCCATGCCGTCGCGTATGCTGTAGCGCTTCACCAGTTCGCCGTCGGGACCGTAGTACACGCCGGTGTCGGTCAGCACGCCATCGTTGTCGGTGAGCAGCAGGCGAATGCGGGCTGCGCGTTTGCGGGCCTCGGCCGGCGCGATATGTTGAAAGCCGCCGAGCGGCGCGGGGAGTATGCTGTTGGCTTCGAGTGTGTTCATGCGCTCAAAGTACAACGCGGGCGCGTGTCCCGCAATCACCAGATGGTCCAGCCGCCATCCACCACGAGATTCGCGCCGGTGACATACGACGATGCGTCGCTGGCAAGGAAGAGCAGGGCACCGCGGTAGTCGCTGTTCGATGCCATGCGTCCCAGCGGAGTGCGGCGGCTGTAGGCCTGCACGAAGTAGTCGGCCTGCCCGTTCTCCACACCGCCGGGCGAGAGCGCGTTGACGCGCACACCGCGCGCTCCCCAGTAGGCGGCGAGAAAACGCGTGAAGGAGAGTATCGCCCCCTTGCTTGCGGGATACACGGGCGATTTGAAAAAGGGCTGCGTCCCATCGGGTTTGAGGTACAGCGACTGGTCGGGCGCCACTATGCCGTAAGTGCTCGCTATGTTGATGATGGAGCCCCGGCCCGCTTCGGCCATGGGTGCTCCAAGAATTTGCGAGCAGAGAAAGGCGCCCGTCACATTCACATCGAGGCAGCGACGCCAGAGTTCGAGCGGATAATTCTCGAAGCGCGAAAGCTCGGCGGCGGCCACGGGATCTTCCACCATATCGTTGATGGCGGCATTGTTCACCAGAATGTCCACGCGGCCGAAGCGCTCGAGTACAGTGTCGCGCAACCCGCGCAGCGCTTCGGCGTCGGTAATGTCCGTCGCCATTCCCAAGGCGGGCATGCCCGTGGAAGCGGCCAGTGCTGCTGCGGCCTGCTCGCAGGCGTCGGCGCGGGTATCGGTGAGCACCACGGTGGCACCCGCCTCCGCCAGAGCGCGACAATGCTCGCGGCCGATCAGACCGAGAGCGCCGGTGACGATGGCCACGCGGCCATCGAGTCGAAACTGCTGCAGCGCGCCCTGCTCGGCGGCGCCGTTCATGGTGATGTTGTGCATGCTGTTCTCAGTTGTCGCGGAGTTTCAATTCCAGTTCGGCGTGGACAGGATAATGGTCGCTGAGGGTGAAATCGTGCAGTACGCCGTAATCGTGCACATGCCAATGCCGACTCCACATGATGTAGTCGAGTGTGCGATTGGGCATGCCTGTGGGATAGGTGTGAAAGGGCCGCGCGTCGGCATGGTGCACGGTCGAGAGACCGGCGTCCTCGAGTATGCGCAGCGTGCTGTCGTTGCGGTAGTCGTAGCGGTCGATGTCGCCCGGTCCGAAACTGTCGATGCGGAAACCCTCCGGCACGGTGTTGAAGTCGCCCATGAACACCACGGGCACATCACCCAGCGAGCGTATCACCTGCGCGATGCTGCGCGCCTGCCGCATGCGCGCGGCGGGACTGTACGCGTGCAAATGCGTATTGCCAATCCAGACGATCACATCTTTTAAAAGAAACGGCGCGAGCGTAAAACCGCAACTCGCGAGAAAAAACACCTTGCCGGGGAGATGGCGGTTGAAGGCGCATTGCGAGAGCTTGGGCATCTGACTGAGCAGCAGATTCTGATACCGGAATCCCGCGAAGCCCACACCGTGCTCGAGATAACTCGCGAAACCGCTCAGTACGCGGTAATGGTCGCGCTGCCGATACTTCTGCACGATGCGCTCGCCCACGCCCAAAATGCCGCTGAACACTTCCTGCAAGGCCACCACATCGTAGCGCTGCCGATGCGTATTCAACCACTCCGCGATGAAATACGCGTAGGCGCGCGTGTCGTGCATCAGCGCAATGCGCTGCGCCTCTTCGGGCGAACGCGTGTCGCGCAACAGCGACAACTTCGGTCCCTGGCCGCGATGTGTATTGATGGAGAGACAGCGCAGACGGTATTCGGCGGTGAGTTGCGCACTCAGGCGTTCGCGCAGTATGGTGCTTCGTGTGCGCACCGCTTCCGACATCAACTGGCTTATCATGGCATGCTCCGGCTTGCGTATGTTGCTGGCGACCTAACGCGTCACGCCGCGTGCCCGCGTGTTGAAATTCGACGTCTTGCGAAACACCGGCTCCACCGGTGCGCCCCGCAGCATCGCTGAGGGATCGCCGCCGGCCACGGCCTCGTCCAGCAATTGCAGTGTCTCGCGCCATGCCGCCAGCGTGTGGTCGATGTCGGCATCGCTGTGGGAGAAACTCATGGTGTGAAATCCGGACCACAGCACGCCGCGCTTTATCAATTCCTGCTGCGCCAGCGATTTGAGAATGAGTGGATTGCCGGCACGCGCATCGAAGGTCACCATGCTGCGCGGGGCGAAGCCGGTGATGCCCACATAGTCGATATGCATATCCGACAGGAGACTCCGGAAACCATTCATCATTCGTGAGCCCAGGCGGAACAGCTCGTCCTGCACATGCTTCTCGCGCATTTCCAGCATGGTGGCCTTGGCCGCCGCCAGCGACAGCGCCTCTCCGCCGAAAGTGGTGAAGAAGAACACGTCGCGCTCGCACAGGCGAAGCACGTCGGCGCGACCGCCCAGCACACTGAGCGGCATGCCGTTGGCAATGGCCTTCGAGTAGCACACCAGATCCGCGCGCACTCCGAAGTACTCCTGCGCTCCGCCCAGGGCCAGACGAAACCCCGTCCACATTTCATCGAAAATCAACAACACGCCGTGCCGATCACACACCGCGCGGAGTTCTTCGAGAAATCCCTCCCGCGGCGCCTCGAATACCGCGGGTTCGAGAATCACGCAGGCGGTGTCGTCGTCGATGGAGTCGATCACGGAGTTGATGTCGTTGTATTGAAAGGTGTACGTCAAATCCTGTGTCGCTTGCGGAATGCCGCGATTGCGGTCGGTCACGGCAATGTACCAGTCGTGCCAGCCGTGGTAGCCACAACACAGCACGGTGTTGCGGCCGGTGAACGCGCGCGCCAGACGCACCGCTGCCGAGGTCACGTCGTTGCCGGCTTTGGAGTAGCGCAGCATCTCGATCGATGGCACAATCTCGCGCAGCAATTCTCCCACTTCCACTTCCAGCGGATGCACCAGCGAGAAGGTGATGCCGTCCTCGAGCTGCGCGCGTATCGCTTCGTCCACGCGCGGGTAGGCGTAGCCCAGCGAAATCGGACCGATCCCCATGTTGTAGTCGATGTATTCGTTGCCGTCCACATCCCACACATGCGCACCCTTGCCGCGCACGGCAAACACCGGCGCCACGCCGCGCACGTATTGTCCGGGACCTTTGGCGAGCGTTTGCGTTTGCGCGGGTATCAGCGCTTCGGCGCGCGCGAGCAGTTGTGTGGATTGCTCGATGACGGGGTAGTGTTCGTTGAAAGCGACGGTATTGGCCATGACTCAGAGATAGGTTTTGAACAGAGGTTGCCCGTTGCCGCGCACAAATTCTTCCTCGGGGGCAAGGGCGTGGAGTATGCGACGCGCGATATGTGCGCCGGTGAAATGCTCGTGCTCAAGCACGCGCGGAAGGGTGGCCGGACGAAACCAGCGGCTGTCCATGGCGATGGCCAGCACCGAAGCGGTCATGCCATGCGCCAACAGCAACTCGGCGAGTATGCTGTACAAGCCGCCGGTGAGGAAGTGATCCTCCACGGTCACCACGGTGCCGCACGCGGCGACGGCGGAAAGCAGCATGTCCTTGTCGAGGGGAGCGAGCGTGCGCAGATTCACCACGCGGCAGGCCAATCCCTCGGCTTCGAGCAGGCGCTGCGCTTCGAGCACTTCGCGCAACAGGAAACCGTAGGTCAGCAAGGCCACATCATTTCCCTCTCCGAATTGCTCGGCGCGTCCCGGCGCGAAGGGCTCGTGATGCCGCACCACTGCCGGCATCGCATTGTAGCGGATGTAGCAGGGGAAGGGTGTCGCCAGCATGGCGGGCAGACCCGCCAGCAATTCATCGTTGTCGGCGGGACAAAACACCTGCATACCCGGAATGCCGCGCATGATGGCGATGTCTTCCAACGCCTGATGCGTGGGGCCGTTGCCATCGGAAAGAAACCCGGGAACGGCGCCAACCAGTTTCACGGGCAGTCCCCCGATGCCGATGTCGGTGCGAATGAATTCGAAGGCGCGCATGGTGAGGAAGGTGGCGAGAGCGTGCAGCACGGGAATGCGCCCGCGCAGCGCCAGCCCGGCGGCCGCGCCCACCATGGTCTGTTCGCAAATACCCACGTCGATGAAGCGCTCGCCCAGTTGCGCGGGCAAACCGCGGATGGCGGCGCGATTCTCGGCTGTCATCACCACAATGCGCTCGTCCTCTTTGGCGAGGGCGAGGAGTTGTTCTTCGTACGTCATGATGCGATGTCCTTGTACACGGATAGTTGATCAACGCACGTGCAGAGCGGCCGAGTGCAGTTGCGCCGCGGAGTGCCCGTGCAATTCGTCCAACAGCATACTCACTTCCTCGCCGCTGAAATTCACGAACCAGCGGTCCGCGCGTTGCTCTATGCTTGGGAGGCCCTTGCCACGCACAGTATCCGCAATGAGCACGCTCGGTTTGCCCTGTTCGAACGGCAGTGACGAGAAGGCGTCCTCCATCGCGGGAAAGGAATGCCCGTCGATGCGGCGCACAGCCCAGCCAAAGGCCTCGAACTTTTGTTCCAGCGATTCCAGCGGAAGCAGTTCTTCGGTGCGCAGGTTCGCCTGAAAGCCATTGCGATCGATAATCACAACCAGCTGATCCAGTTTTTGCGCACCCGCCACCAGGCAGGCCTCCCATACGCTGCCTTCGTTCAATTCGCCATCACCCAGCATTACGAACACGCGATTGCCCGCCTTGCGCAGGCGAATATCCAGCGCGACGCCGATGCCCACCGACAAGAGGTGACCGAGCGAGCCGGAGTGGAATTCCACGCCGGGCACGCCGCGATTCGGATGCCAGTACAGAACGTCATGCGCGTGCAGGTGATTGCGCAGTCGCTCCGCGCCGATGTAGCCCAGCTCGGCGAAGGTGCCGTACACCGCCGGTACATCGTGGCCTTTCGAGAGCAGAAAGTAGTCGCGCTGCGCATCGTCCACGCGATCGGGCGCGATGTTCAGCACGCTGCTGTACAGATACATGATGAGATCGGTGCAGGAGAGCGAGGCGCCGATGAAGCAGCCGCCGTCGGTGGACATGCGGATGATATGTTCGCGCACGCGCATCGCGCGTTCGTGCAAGGCGAGGTGTTCCATATCGGTCATGAGGCGTTCCCAATGGCGAAAGGTGAATGAAAATCCCGTGAGTTGCCAGGCATGCACGTGTGTTCCGGTCGCACGGTACGCAACTCGTGCAAATGATGGCGGTACCAGTTTACTCCCACGTAGCCGCTGTTGAGCGTCGCGATGTCGGGTTGTCGATGTAGCAGCGCGAGTATGTCGTGTACGCCGAAGATCGGGCGCTCCGCACTGTACAACGCATCGTACACCGCCGCGATGAAGCGGTAGTCCTCTTCATAATCGATAGTCCAGCGATGCGACATCGAGTAATCCAGTCCACTCTCCCACAGCACATTGCCGATGCGATACCGGTCGGGCTGCTCCCAGATGAATGGTGTGGTGTGCTCGCGCTCGAAGAGCCGGCGCGCTTCTTTCCATGCCTCGCGCAGCACACGGATGGGCATCACCTCCACATCGTTGCCGTCGGGCCAGGTGGCGGGGTGGAGATTGCTCACGTAATCGTAGGCCCGCGCGTAGCGTACGTACTCCAGAATGACGCGATCGATGACTTTGGGGTCAATGAGAGGGCAGTCCGAAGGAATTTTCACCACGACATCGGCATCGTGCAGCAAGGCGGCGCGGTAGTGCCGGTCCAACAGGTCGTGCTCGTCGCCGCTGTAGCAGGGCACGAAGTTGGCTGCGCAAAGCGCGCGGATGGGGTCGTCATCCTTGCTGCTGGTTGTTGCCACCACAACGGTGGCATGCGTGCGCGCGGCTTTCACGCGCTCGATCATGCGCAGCAGCAGCGGCTCGCCGGCAAGAGGCAGCATCACTTTGCCGGGCAATCGCGTGCTGCCCATGCGCGCTTGTATCACTATCACGATGCGCATTGTTCAGCCCCGGAATTTTGCGCGCAGGCGCGCGAATGGTTGTGGAGAAAAGAACGTGTCGAGCCAGGGATACGCGTCGCGGACAACACGTCGTGGCGCGCTTTCCCGTTCCATGAGCATGCGACACTCCCGAGCGATATGCTGCGCCGATGTGCCGCCGTTTTGCAACGGGAGCAGCGCGCGCAATTCGTCGATGTCGAAGGCGGAGTACACCTCTTTTCCCAGCGCGAGTCCCACATACACCACACTGGAGAAACGTGTGACGAGCACCGCACAGTTGGCGATCATGTGATGAATGTCGCCGTCGGCATACACCAGAGCTTCCGGTGCCAGCGCGGCGATTTCGCGCGTGGCGCGCCGCGCGTCCTCGTTCGGA
Source organism: Bacteroidota bacterium (assembly GCA_035362335.1). Classification (GTDB taxonomy): domain Bacteria; phylum Bacteroidota; class Ignavibacteria; order SZUA-365; family SZUA-365; genus JAOSJT01. Next base: position 50,724 of record DAOSDL010000009.1, on the reverse strand, counting down.
TGGAGTTTGAAAATGAGCTGCCGTCCATCGGCGATGCGCAGACAGCGACGGATCAGTGCGGAGCGATTCTCGTACTTGAAGGTCTCACGCGCATCGCTGGTGGCCACAAGCACGAAATCCCGATGCGGGAAGCTGTTGTCGCGATAGGCCGCGCAGTTGTCGAAATTGGGAATACCCGTCACGCGCAGTGTTTCCGGCCGCACACCCTTGCGGAGGAAATGACGACGATAACCCTCGCTCGCCACGCAGAACAGATCGTACCGGTGACTCAGTCCCGTTGTGCTCGTGCTGGCCAGCCATCGCGGAAGTCGCAGCCATTTCACCAGATGATAGGCCAGTCCCTCCGGATCGGTCATGCCCTCCTGCACCAGTATCACACGATTATCGCGGATGTTGCGAGGTATGACGAGGTCGCTGCATGTGAGTACGAGATCGTAGCGATGCTGTTTGCCATGAAGGTCCACCTGGAGATCGTGCTGACGCATGTATGCAAGCGCTCGTGTACCGAGCTTCGATCCCAGAATGGAAAACTCCAGCACGCCATGCTTCGCGAGCCATCCCAGCAGACCATGCGAATAAAACGGAGTGAAATGGCAGTCGTATTCCTCGAGCTGCCGAGCGATGGCGTGCATCTGCGTGGTCTGATTCATCGATCCGCAGATGAAAAGAATGCGCTTCATGTGGCGGCCTCCGGCGACAGCGCGAGTCCATCATCGCGGCGCCGCAACCGTCCCACCCGCAGCCATGCCAGTAAGAGCAGGCCACCGCCGTTCCACAGCAGTTCCTTGCCTCGGCGCAGCAGCACAAAGGCCACCGCGATGACGGCCGCCTCGGGAATGCCCGAAGCCTGCAGCATGGCCACGAAACTCACATCCTGCGCGCCGATGCCAGCGGGAAGGAAGAAGAACATCAGCCGCACAATCGAGGCAACGCCCTCGAAGACAATGGCCTGCGTCATGCTGATGTCCGCGCCGAGCAACTGCAGGATCAACCAGGTCTCGGCGGCCATGAACAGCCAACTCCAGGTGAACAGCAACAGCGAGGTCACGAAGCGACTGCGATGCTCCCGCGCGAACGTTCCCACATAGCTGTCAATGGAGCGCACGGCCTCGTCAATGCGCGCAAGACCGCGCCGCAACGGCCGCAAGGGAATGCTTGCCAGCAAGCGCAGGAGCTGCGACAGTCGGGGCCCGCTGTAGGGCAGCGCCAGCAGTCCCAAAGCGAGTACCGATACCGGCAGCACCGATGTCCATCCTCCAGCCGCATCGAGCAACATCGCGCTGCCCTCGTGCTGCCGGGCGTGCAGCAGCACCAGTCCCACGCCTGTAAGAATGAAGAGGAATTGCGCGATGGCCAGATTGATCTTGGCGAGAATGGTGGCGCCCACTGCATCGGTCATGCGCAGTCCGAGCACGTCACGCAGCAACACGCTGCGCAGGGGCTCGGCCACGGCCACGCCCGCAGGCAAGGTGTTCATCACCGCATCCGTCGAGAGACGGATGGCGAAGAGGCGACGCAGCGGCAACACGCGCTCGTCGGTGATGCAATGCCGCCAGCCAAGCACATCGAAAAACATCACCACGCCGAACGGAAGAAGGATCAGCGCGATCGATGGTCCCATGTCGGCGATGAGCGAGTAGATGTTTCGGAGCGGAACGTCGCCAATCTGAAGCCAGAACACATAGGCGCTCCCGGCCAGCAGCAATGCGACGAGGAAGCGGGAAAGCAGTGTGCGGGGGGTGATGCGTTGTTTCATGCAACAAAGCTATCACCGCAATATTCCCGCCCTGTTACGGTTCTGTGAAAACCCTGTTGGGAAATTCGAACGCCCGCCTAATATTCGGTGCGCTGACGCGTAATCGTCCCACGGCGATGGCGAAGTCGACACCATACGGATTGCGTGGATGCGGACCGATGGTCGCTGAACGGATGTGGACTGCGCCGAAGGTGGTAAGATTCGCGGGATGAATGTGTGTCCGGAGTGGCAAGCCACGAGTGTTCCTCCCCAGCCCGATGAAGCCCATCACGAATACCGACATCTTCGCGGCGCGTGGCGTGGTTCAGTGTTTTTCGTTGAGCAGGGAGATCACGGTATCGAGCAGGGCGGGATGTGCGGCAACAAGACTGTTGGAGCCCAACGCGCCGCCTCCTTCGTAATTCACGGCGGCCAATCCCGCGCCGGCAAAAATCGGAAGCAGCGCCATCATGTCCCAGGACTGCAGCGAAGCATCGATCATGATGTCGGCCGCGCCGGTGGCCAGCAGGGCGTAGCCGTAGCAATCGCCCCAGCTTCGATACAGCGCCACGCGCTGGCTGAGGCGATGGAAAGCCGCGGCGGATTTCCGGCGCGCGATATCGGCAGGGTCGGTCACCAACAGGGTCGCCCGATCCACCGAGCCGATATTGCGTGCACGCACCGCCCGCCCGTTCAGCGTGCAGCGCGTACCGTCGCCCAGCACGCGCATGCCCAGCGCCGGCAGGTTGATACAGCCCAGTACAGGCACGCCGTAGTGGCACAGCGCGATAAGCGTGCCGAACAGTGGCACACCGGCCACGAAGGATTTTGTGCCGTCGATGGGATCGAGCACCCAGCGGTACTCGGCGTCGGCGTGCACACTGCCATATTCCTCACCCGTCACCCCATGCTCGGGATAAGCGGTGAGTATCATCTCGCGCATGACGCGCTCGGCACCGCGATCGGCCTCGGTAACGGGCGTGGCGTCGGGCTTCATTTCCACTGCGGTGCCCGACTGGAAGTACGGCATGATCCAGGCCGCGCTGGCGTTGGCCAGGGCCTGCATCAGCGGTAAAAACCGCTGCGCATGTATGGTGCTGTTGCTCTCGATTCCGCTCGTTGTAAACATGCGACGACCGACGTTGTTGATACATCACGGCGAAATTGCCGCATGTCAATCTACATCCAAAGTGTTCGCAACACGTTCGCAATGTGTATGAGATGCGTGAGACGGAAGTTGTCCGCTGCGAAATGCGATCACGCGCAAAGGTTCAGGAGTGGCGGGGCGATTGCCAAGTTGGAAGTCACAATCCAGGAACGCGCCAGTGCAGCGTGACATCGCTGTAGCATTTATTGAAAAGGGCACTCCGACAACACATGACATGGTCGGTGTTGCTTCGCCCCGTTAATACCGTCACGTTGCGTTTGTCACGCAGCGCAGGCGCCAGTTACCCGGCTCAGAACGACAGTGCCAACAGCACTGCGCCGATGACGAAACAACCCACCGCGCCCCAGAGCAGAAAGGTGATGCTGCGCTCGCTGTCGCGGGTGAGTTCCTCTTCGCTCTTGATGGAAAGAATGAACGGGGCTTTTTTATCCCCGGGACGCCGCAGCACCGCCTCGCCACCGCTGTCGTTTACCTCGCCCAGCGCGTACAGTGCCTGGCCGACCGGGATGATGGACTCGCGGTACTGGTAGCCGAGTACACGCCGGGGACCAGCAGCCATGCCCAGCGACAGGGTGAAACTCCCCACGCGCAGCGAACCACCGCCGCCCGCGTAGGGTTCGTAGCGCTCCACCACCTTGCGCGCGTCCACGCTGGCGCCATCGAAGTCCACGGCAATGCTGCCGCTGCCATCGTCCAAAAGAAAACGCGTGTGTTGCGTGTTGCTTGCCACCACGGCACTGCCCGTGCGCGTGCGTGTCTGCGTGTTGCCCTGCGAGTCGCGCTCGGTGTACGTTTCCTCGTAGCGCTCCTCTACACTCATCGTGTAGTAGACGCAGGGCTGACCTGACAACTCCCCGGTGAGCGGTGCATCGCAACGTACCGTGCCTTTGAATTCTTTCTGCTGCGCATAGCCGCCGGGACCCAGTTCGGCAGCGATGGCGCGCTGCTCCTCGAGTGTTTCGGCGATGCTGCTGGTTTTCACGAAACGAATGTCAAGCAATCGATCCTGTGTACGCTTCCGGAAATACAGCAGCAGTCCACCGACTCCGATCAGAATGATGGCGGCAATCCACATGGCAACGCTCCTTGCAGTGTGAAATGAGAAAATGCACGCCGCCCCTGTCTGCCGAGGCGGCGCGGAGGTGCGTCAATCGTTGTCAATTTTCAACAGTGATCTCATCCACCCAGAATACCTCGCAGGCGCCATGCCCGGTGTCGTCGCGCGAGGTGGAGGAGACCCAATGCCACCCGCCATCGGAGGTGACTTTCACCAGGTGGCCCTTCATGTGTACGATGCTGCCCTGATACACGTCGTCGAGTTTGTCCTCGACATCGGCGGTGGCGGGGATGATATGCACATTGGCGCTCGAGCGTTCGATGTCGCGCTGGGGAATCGGCATCAATTCCTTTACGCGCCATTGATACCAGCGATGCCCTTGGGAGATCTCGAGCTTTTCCACGACAAACATGTCCGACATCGGTCCCCAGCCGAGCGCGAAATCCACCGGCGAGATTTCGGACTCCTTGCCGTTGGAATACTCGTAGCGGTGCAGCACCAGTGCGCGAATGTCGTAGTCGGCGAGCGCTGTCATCATGAAATCCCCGTGCAGCCAGGGTGCCTTGCGTGTGCTGGGCGTCTGCGCGGGTTCGTCGGGGCAGAGCACGCCGTGCTCGCGTTCGATGACTTTTTCCGGCCAGAAATGCACTACGGTGAAGATCACCGCAATGCCGAGAACAGACCAGAGCAGTACGCGGCGCATGGCCTATTGCTCCCGCTTCGCCGGTTTGCTTGCGGGCTTGTTCGCTTCCAGCCAGGTGTCGAGCTGCTGCGCGCCATCGGGGGATTGCGCCACATTGGGCACGGTCAGCACAAGGAGCTTGTCCTCTTCGGGTTGACCGGGATCGACAATGTTGAACACCGTGCGCACCCTGCCGTCCAGCACCAGTGCGGCGGGTTTGCCCACGCGGCTGCGGGCAAAGCGGCGCCAACGCGCATCTTCGGCGCCGGTGAGTGTCAGCAGCAGATCGTAGCGGTCGCTGCCGCCTTTTACCTGCATGCGCGACACGTTGCGGCCGTGCAACACGGCGTCGCCGAGGCGCAGCGTCTCGCCCTCTTCGTCCTTGAATACCGTTGCGAGAGGATCGTCGTCCAGCACGGCGCGAATTTCGAGATAGTTGGTGAATGCGGGTTTGGTTTCGCCACCCGAACAGGCAACGAAGATCAGCAGAAGGAGCAGCGGTAATACCGTGCGCATCGCGAGGACTCCGGATAATGAGCACCCTTGTTCATGCGGCATGTTACGGCGCGAGGGTCAGAAAAGCAACGCCCGAAGCGTCGTGACGACAACGTCGTGACGACAACGCTCCGGGCGTGCGGATATCCGCGAATGTGCGGGGATCAGGGCTTGCGTGCGCGGACAGTAACGCTCAGCAAGCGCGTGGCGTTCAATGTGGCTACGTCGTCGGGCAAGGTGGAAGCCACTTCGCGGAGTACATCCTCCGGAATATCGATGGTCTTCTCTTTGCAAATTTCCACATCGGTGAAGCCGGCTTCGGCGATCAAGGCGAGGTACTCGTCCTTGTGGATCGCGCCCGACACACAGCCGGCGTACAGCTCGGCCACGCTTTTCAGCGCCGGCGGCATATCGCCGTCATGCACGATATCGGAAACGGCGAAGTGCCCATTGGATTTGAGTACGCGGCGCATCTCGGTAAACGCCGCACGCTTGTCCGGTACGAGGTTCAGCACGCAATTGGAAAGAATCACATCCACGCTGTCGCTGTCCACCGGCAAGGCCTCGATTTCTCCGAGACGGAAGTCCACATTGCGAGCGCCCACCTTGATTTTGTTCTCATTGGCCTTGGCGATCATGGCCTCGGTCATGTCCACGCCGATCACCAGTCCCTCATCGCCCACGCTGCGCGCGGCGATGAACGCATCGTTGCCCGCACCGCTGCCGAGATCCAGCACAGTCATGCCGGGACGCAGCCGCGCCGCATCTGTGGGGATGCCGCAGCCGAGACCGAGATCGGCGTCTTCCACATAGCCCGCACGACCGCTGTAGTCATCGGCCATGATGGTGTAGGTCATCCCGTCGCCGCAGCACGACGATGTGGCGCCGCAGCAGGACGAGGCATTGCGATCGCGCGACTGCTCGGCGATCATCGCATATTTTTCACGCACCACGTTTTTCAAATCCTCCGCCACCAGAGAGGACGCCAGTCGCATCAGAAAGAGCATTTCCGCTCCGATGCGCAACGAGCGCTCGCGGTACTCCGCGGTCTCCTGTTCCGTGCCGTCGGCATGTTTGGGATCGATGGAGGGAAGGGAAAACCGCGCAGCCGCGCCGGGCACCACCGGACAAGCTTCGTCGGCTTCGTTGCAGGTCATGATGGCTGCGAAGCCGGCCGAGGGATTGAAGCTGTCGTTGAATGTTTTGGAAAACGCTTCGATGGTGGGTGCGCTTCCGGCGAAGGACACGGTGTAGCGGGGATTGTCGCCACCTTCTTTCAACTCGATGGAAAAACCCAATTCGCGCAATGCGCGTATGGCATTGGGATGGAAGGCTGTCGCCTCCGTGCCTCCCGAGAAGCTGCGCACGCGGCCGAGGCCGAATTTCCAGGCCAGGGCGCGAGCCCAGATCTGGCTTATATGGCTTCGGCGGGAGTTGTGTGTGCAAATGAACACGAGGTCCGCGCGCTCGCCGACGTTGCATCGCTTCGCTATCCATTGCGCGATGTCGCGCAACACGTCGCGTCGCGCTTCGGGAATATCGGCCTCGAGCGTTGCGAGTGTGCGTACGCTGTCTTCGAGAACGGAGTGAAATGCTGTTGATGACATGTGTGCTCCATGATCTAAAATGTGTAGCGTCGGCTGTGTGCCGTATCCGGCTCGTGAAAGAGCCGGAGCGATCAACAGGCGCCGCCTTTCAATCGAATGTCAATGGCGGAGAAGTACTTCCCCCGAAGGCGCAAGGCCACCGCGACGAGAGCGATGAGCACGGGTACTTCGACGAGGGGACCGATGACGGCCGCGAAGGCCTCGCCGGAGCTGATACCGAACACCGCCACCGCCACGGCGATGGCCAGTTCGAAGTTGTTGCTCGCGGCGGTGAAGGACAACGTCGCTGTTTTGGGATAATCCGCTCCGAAGACGCGTCCCATGAAAAAGGACACGAGAAACATCAGCACGAAATAAATCAGGAGCGGGAGGGCGATGCGCAGTACATCCAGGGGCAATTCCACGATCAATTCGCCCTTGAGCGAGAACATCACGAAAATGGTGAACAGCAACGCTATCAGAGTGATGGGGGAAATGCGCGGGATGAAGCGCTCGTGATACCATTGCTTCCCCTTCGCCTTCACCAACGCTGCGCGCGTGAGCATGCCCGCGAGAAAGGGGATGCCGAGGTAAATGAACACCGACTCGGCGATGTCGCCCATCGACACATTCACCACAATGCTTTCCAAACCGAACCAGGTGGGCAGCACGGTGATGAACACCCAGGCGTACAGCGAATAGAACAGCACCTGGAAAATGGAGTTGAAGGCCACCAGCCCCGCCGCGTATTCGTTGTCGCCGCAGGCCAGCTCATTCCACACGATCACCATGGCGATACAGCGCGCGAGACCGATGAGAATGAGTCCCGTCATGTATTCCGGACGATCGGGAAGGAAGATGATCGCCAGCACGAACATCAATACCGGACCGATGATCCAGTTCTGCACCAGCGACAGCAGCAGCACGCGACGATTGCGGAACACGTCACCGAGTTCCTCATAGCGCACCTTCGCGAGCGGAGGATACATCATCAGAATCAGCCCGAGTGCAATGGGGATGTTGGTGGTGCCCGATTGAAATCGGTTCCAGAACTCCGCTATACCCGGTTGGAAATGCCCGAGCGCCACACCGGCGCCCATGGCCAGAAAAATCCACACAGTGAGATAGCGATCGAGAAAGCCGAGCTTGCGCGGTGAGGTGCTCATGGTCCTTCCTTAGTCGGTGAGGGGAATGCTGCAACACACCAGATCCGGTGTGTGATCGAGGGAGTTGCGGTCGTGAATGAATTCCGGCAACATGGAGAAGCCGCGATTCAGCGCGTCGAGCAATTCAAGCAGCGCCACGTTGTCCCGTCGCAACGCGTAGTACATCCAGCGTCCGCTTCGCCGCGCGCGCACGCAGCCCGCATGCCGCAGCATGTTGAGATGGCGCGAAACGCGGGGCTGCGGCATGTCCAGCACGCGTTGAATGTCGCACACGCACAACTCGTCCCTGCCGATCAGCAGCGCGAGTATACGCAGACGATTGGCATCGCCCAACGCCTGCATGAGCAGTACGAGATCATCGAGAGAGGAGGCGGTGCTTGCTTTCTTTGTCATGGTAAATCCATTCGCATATTCGCATAGACGAATATATGCGGCGAATGTTTCAGACGCAAATGAAGAATGAGAGTAGTGAGGTGGTGAGAGTAAGGAGGGGCGTCGCGGGAACACAGAGAACCCTGAGCGCTTCGCGAACACCGAGCTTCGCTAGCCCAGAGAACCCTGAGCGCTTCGCGAACACGGAGGGCTCAGAGGAATCGCGGCTTTGAGTCTCTACCGTCCTTGCGTTGGCTCGAATGCGGCGGGGCGCAGGATTCGGGGGGGATGCGACCTCAACAAATCCTCTCCGCTCTCTTTCATCTCTTCAAATGTATCCCGTACTCAGCCAGCCCAGAAATTAATAGCCGAAAAGAAATCGCAAAAATCCCTATTATGACAATAACATCCTGTGTGAACATGAGGACCCCCGCCATGACATCGCGCATCGCACTGCTCTCCCTGCTGCTGTGCTTCTGCCTCGCCTGCGACGACGATGCGGATAACGTTCAACCCGATCGATTTGCCTACTATATCATTGGCGGTGAAGGACTGCACCGGCAGTGGCTGTACACGCATCGAGACGAGACGGTGTTCGAAGGCGATGTGCGCTGGCTGAGCACCGTGGCCGACAACGGCATCGTGCTGTTTCGCTCGCACAGCGCTGTGGGAATGCAGCTGTGGGGACGCTGTGACAACGGCAGCATTCTCGCTGTGCCCATGCCCATCTCGTCGGATGTGCAGCGCGAAGCGCTGCTGGACGAGGCCGAGCCGGCTCTCTCACGCGCCGGGCATCACGCCGCCTTCGTGGTGTGGGACAAGCTGAAAACATCCACCGACAGCAGCGCATGGTCTGCGCGCATCTGCGTGTTCGATTGCGCGGCCTGGCGCATGGAAAGTGCCGACGTCACCGCTTTTTTGCGTGAACGCTTCCCTGCGGAATTGTCGGAGGCGTTCCGCCTCCGCTGCGAGGCGGTGTGGCTCTCGGCCGACGGCGCGACCGCCCTACTCGGCATTATCGTGGTTCAGGCAGCGGATAGTAACCTGAGGAACTTCGCCGCGTTGCTGCGTTATCGCAACGGGCAGCTCGAGACCTTTCCCGGATACGAAACGTTCACCGACCTCACCTTTACTCGGTACAACATATTCGATCCGGCGACCGGAGTGCTATACGCTTCCGCCTGGAACGAGCAGGGCAGGCATCTCCGCACCTTGGCCTTCGACGCCACCTCACTCGGCGTGCGCGAAGTTGGCTTTGTGCCCTACTTCGAGCATGCCAGTCACCGCGTCACTGCGGGCAGTTCGGAATACATCGACTGGAATAGTTCCGAGGTGCTGCTCCGACCCATTGCGGGCGGACTCTCGGCGACGGAACTACTGCCCTTCACCGCTGTGGTGCAAGACTTGAGCATCAGTCCGGATGCCGCCTGGTTTGCAATGCGCGCAAAGACCACCGAGAATGACGACGCCTGGATTGTAGCTCAGCGCGGAGGTGGAATCCAGCGCGTGATCGCCCGAGGAAAACTGAGCGGTCCGCTCGCACTTTCACGCGAGTTGAGCAATCCCAGGTAAGTTCGTGATGAATTACAAGTGGAAACGCCGATTCCGCAAAGAATCGGCGTTTCCTTTTTTTTCAAAAACCAATCAAATCGATCATCGACGCTTACCGCGTCATGAGCACGCGTGTGATCCGTGTGGCAGACGCGCTGCGCAGCACGAGATGGTACGAACCGCTGGCGAGCGCCGCAGGCACGTACAGCGCGTGCTGTCCCGCCCGAGCCAAGGGCAGCGCGAGCGTGAACAGCCGCTGTCCGAGCAAGGAGTACAACTCCACGGTCATTTCCTCCGTCGGAACAGCGCCTTCGAGCGTGAATTGCAGCAGGCCGTTGCTCAGCGATGCGGAAGCGATGTCCCACTGCGCCGGACTCGCCACGCGCTCCACATCCACAGTCGGCGCGCCGTCATAGGGCAGGAAATAGCGGCGGTCGATGGAGAGCGTGACGTGCGTACGGCGTACGCCATTGGGATACAGCACCACCACGCTGTCGATGGACTGCACCCAGCCGAGGCCGAAGAACAGTTCGGTGCTATGCGTAGCCGCGCGCGACCCCGCGCTGCTTGTTGACAGTGTGCGCGTGTACACGCGGCCTCCGGCATGGACCTGCACGCGCGTACCGAAGGCGGCGCGCGTCACACCCTCATCAGGCTTGCCACCAAGACGCAGCGCCAGCCAGCGACCCTCGCGGCGGATGTCGTTGCGGAACAGCAGCACCCCGTCGTGCGGACTCGCGACCAGCAGATCCACATCGCCATCGTTGTCGTAATCCAGGCGCGACACCGTCCAGGCGCCATGGATCAATGCGCCGTAATGCCAGGTCATGTCGCGCAGCGTGTAGTCGGGAGCGCCGCTGTTGCGGTACACGCGCGAGTAGCGTGCGGGTTCGCCCTGCGTACCGGCGGGCTGATAGGCGTATTGCGATTGCCAGAGGTCGAGCCAGCCGTCGTTGTCCAGATCCACCCAGGCGATACCGCTGTTCATTTCGTAAAATTTCAACCCGAGCTGCGGCTGTACATTTTCAAACGTCTGTCCCGCATTGTTGTGCAGAATGAGCGAAGGATTGGACACCGATCCCCTCCAGTCCGGATGACCGAGATTGCCCACCGCGGCGTCGCTCCACCCGTCATTGTCGAAATCGCCCCAGTCACAGCCCATGCCATGGCCGAAGTACTGCGGCGAAGCCGTGGGAGCGCCGCACGCTCCGGTGGCGGCGCCCACCTCCGTAAAGGTTCCGTCGCCGTTGTTGCGGTAGAGGTAATCCGGAGCGAGGCGATACGTCGCCACGAATATATCCGTCAACCCATCATTGTTGTAATCGCAGGCGGTGGCGCCCCAGGTATCGAGGAAGGGCGCCTTTTCGGCCGCGGCGATGCCCGCTTCGGTGGTGACATCGGTGAAACTGCCGTCGCCGTTGTTGCGCCAGAGCTTGTCCTGAAAATAGGTCTCGTTGCCTCCGGATTCACGGCGACCATTCGCCAGAAAGAGGTCGAGCTTCCCGTCGTTGTTGTAGTCCAACCACACCGGCGACACCGTGGGCGCGGGATTGCGTATGCCGGTTGCGGCGGTGACGTTCACAAAGCCGCTGCCGGTATTGCGGAATAGACTGTCCGCTTCTCCGCCGTTCGCCATGTAGGCGTCGACGAGTCCGTCGTCGTCGAAATCTCCCCACACCGCGTAGCCGGCACTCAGTCCCAGCCCCGTTTCGCGCTCGAACGTTCCGTCGCCACGATTGCGGAAGTAGTTGCGGCCGATGGCGATGTCGTCCCAGCCGTCGTTGTTCCAGTCGGCCACGGAAGCAATGGCGGATTTTACCGGTGCGTTGCCGCTGAGCAGGCCCGCCTGCGTGGTTACATTCACCAGACTTGGCGAAGGAGGCGGTTGCGAACCGTTGTTCAGAGGATAGTCGTAACGAACCAGAAGGCGCACCATGAAGTCGTTCGTGCTGAGATAGTATTTGCCAGGACCACCGAGCGAATTGGTTTCGGCGGGATTCATGATGAACGACCAGTACGGCGTGGTCTGCGCGTCGCGGTCCACGGCGAAGAACGGCCCGCCGGGCTTGGTCCAATGCTGCACCACCAGACGTTCGTGTCCGTCGGCCCGCAAATTGCGCGCGCGCAGATCGATGATCTTCCACTCCGCTTGGCCGCCGTAGTCCACGATAATGGGATCGCTGCGCAGATTGTAATCCCACACCCAGTGTGTGGGCGGCACTGCGCCTTCCGAGGCATCGCCGGCAATGATCAGCGTGTCGCGTGTGGCCGTCGTGCCCATGTAATAGACATGCACCTCCAGAATCTGGCAGGGCCCGGCGAGTGGGATGATCACCGATTCGTTGGTGAATGAGGGATTGTTGTAATACGCGCCGTACGCCGAACCATTGTCTCGCTGAATCAGCACATCCTGCGCCTTCGTGCCCGCGGCGAGAAGCAGCAGCGTGCAGATGGCGGTGACAAATCCTTTCATGGCACTCTCCGGAATCTGATGATGGTCCTGCAAAGATACATCGTTGCAACGAGGGAATCGACCGGAGGAGGACGTACACCATGTTGCACCGCCGACCGCGTGCGTCCGCCGCATCCGCGATGCACTGCGGCGGACGCCTAGCACCACCGCCTCAGTAGCGCAGGTCGATTTGCGCGGAGACGCGCCCGAGGCGATCGCCGAGCACGCGGTCGCGTCCTTCGCCGATGGCAGTGCTTCCCTCGCGCAGTTGCACGCCGTAACGCACAGCCGCGCGCAGCCAGTCGGCCGCATGCCATTCGCACAACACGGCACAGCGCCAGGTGTCGCCGTACACGGCCACATTCTGGAACACGCCGGGTACATCGTGCTCGAATTCGTACAATCGCGCATCGTATGCGCCCGTGGCGGTGGAACTCACAGAAAACGTGCAGGAGAGGTTGTGGCGAAGACGGAGGCGGCAGGACGCGGCCAGGAGCATGCCATCGTCATCGTTGCCCCACGCATCGTAGCGCGTATAGCTGCGATCCAGACGCAGACGCAATCGTACGCCATCGCCGGGCTCGCAACCCATTTGCACTCGCACACTGCCGGCGGCCCGACGCGCGAGGGGACGGATGTCGCGACCCAATACGTCGACCGCGGCGATGGTCATGTCCTTTTGGCCATGCGCGAAGCGCAGCGACGCATGCAGACCATCGTCGCGCTGCCACTGCGCGTGGAGGAGGAATTCTCCGCCCGACGTTGGCAGGTGAAGGAAGTAGGTGCGATTGGGAAGGCGGAACACATCGGTCCAGGCGTCGATGCGCCATTCACGGCCTGCGCGCAGGCGCACCCCGGCGTACACGCCTTCTTCATTCTGCAACTCTCCGCCGCGCTCGCCGAAGCCCAGTCCATGGATGTTGATAAACCTTGCGTCGTACCGGCGATAGAGCAGCACTGCATCAATGCGCTCGGAGAGGCGCGCGCGTGCGCCCAGCAGCATGGCACTGTGCCGTGTGTGACAGAGGGCGAGTTCGCCGAACAGCTGCGCATCGCCCCAGGCCGCGTTCAAATTCACTCCGCTTGCCCAGGCGCGATCGCCGCGAAAGCCGAAGGGCGTACGCGGCTCGGATACCTGCGAGTAGCTGCCGTGCCAGCCGGTGATGCCGAGATCCAGCAGCCAGTGTTCGCGCTCCCTGCGCCACGCCAGTCCGCCGCCGAAAATCCGCTCACGTACCGCGGCTTTCCGCGCCGCCTCGCTCGCGCCGCGATGCATGCCATCGGCGGAGAAGCTGCCGACGGTGCCTGTCTCTTCGTCCAGCCCGGCGTCGAGTGCGCTGCTGCTGCCGAAACCCAGCAGACGGAATTCGCCGCTGCTCAGCTGCATCGCCGCGCCGCGAAAGAACAGCCCCTCGGTGGCCGACGCGGATGGACGAAGCTCCATCGCGCCACGTTTCGCCACCGTCAATGCGTCGCCACCCTTGGCGAAGCCAAAGGGCTGCCAGAACACCAGGCCCTGTCCGGCGGTGACGTGGAAATCACCAAGCACCGCGCGCCGCACGGCTCCGAGGTGTTCCAGAGCGATGTGTCCGGAAAGATGATCCGCGAAGTCCTTTTCACCGGGATCGCGCTCCTGCAGAAGCGCAACACGCACGTGCTCCCAGCGCTGCACTTCGATGCGCTGCACCACGCGCGCCCTCCCGCCGGGATAACTTCCGTCGAGAAAGCCCGCCCGCGGCTCGTCCTCCTGCTGCATGCGGAGACGGTACGACGTGTGCGTGGGCAACACGGCACGTCGCGGACACTGCAGTGTAGCGCAGACACGCAGCAAGGCATAGTCGTCGCGGCTCAATTGCGGTAGTGCGCGGATGTCGGACCAGCCGATGGCGCTGTCCGCTTGCAGCAGCGCGTGCAGCGCACGGGCCGACACGGGCGTGAGAAAGGGAAGCTCCTCCAGCTCGCCGAGCGTGCTGCTGTGGAGGCACAGCGGCTGTTCCACAGCGCGCTCCAGCATCTCGGCAAGGTCGGAGCAATCGCCCTCCTCCGAACGCTCGAGCAGCACGTCGTAGGCGCGCTCCCAATGGCTGGCACGCGCGTCGCTCTGTTGCGACCGGCTGCTGTGCGTGCAAAGAAAAAGGATCAGTATTGCCGAAATCAATCGGCCGTGGTGATGCGATGTCATGACGGATTCTCCCAAATACCGTGAACAACAGTGAATGATACGGACAGGCGGCATGCGACGCCGCGCGGCGAGTCAGCTATCGCGCGCACTCCCTGTACGCGATGCGCAGTGGGTCAGGATTGCAATTCGTCCAAAGGGACGTCGTCGAGCGAGACGGGCAGCCGGTGCTGAAATACCAGCGTCACCAGTATGCCCAGCAACACGGCGAACCACAGTGTGGCGACACGGATGATGAAGGTGGAAGCCACGGCGACATCGCGTGTGACTCCCGCGAGTTGACTGAGCCCGGTCAGGCTGCCCTCGGTCGTGCCGAGTCCGCCGGGCAACATGCTTACCGCGCCCACAACGGTGGAAAATGCGTAGATGAAGGTGGCTTTCAACACCGTGGGCGGGGCGTCGAAGACGTGCAGGATGATCCAATAGCCGAGGCATTCGAAAAACCACGCGACCACGCTCAGCAGCACCGCTATGCCGAGCGGTCCCGGACGCAGCATCGCGTGCATGCTCTCGTAGGCATCGGCGCCATGCGAGGCATAACGGCGCAGCAACGGCAGGCGCGCCATCCAGCCGATGATGGCCAGCGCGCCGCGGCGCCAGGCCAGCAGCACGGTCACGGCGCTGAAAAACAGCGCAAAGGCCAGCACGGCGCCCCGCGCTATGCCGAACATCCATGCGCCGAGAATAAGCAGCAGCACCAGACCGATGAAATCCGTGAGACGCTCGGCGATCACAATGGGCGCCGATTTGCTGATCGGTGTGCCGTTCACACGTTTGAGCAAATAGGATTTCAGCACTTCACCGAATTTGCCCGGCGTGACGGCCATGGTGAAGGCGGTGAAAAAAATGATGGCGTTGGTGCCACGGCCCGGATGCATGTCCAGCGCACGCGTGTAGTAATCCCATTTCCAGAAACGGAAAAAATAATTCGTGAGCGTGCAGGCCAGTATCACCGGGGCCCAGGCCCAGTTGAAGCCGGCGAACGCCGCGATCAGCTTGTCCATGTCGGCGTACAGCGTCAACGCAAAAAACACGAGTGCGCCGAAGGCCAGCGACAACAGCAGTTTGGTGCGCCAGTTCTTCTTCATGGCCGTGGCCCCCGACCGGTGAATTCCTGAAACGCACAGTAAAAATTGCAGAGTGGCAAACCCATCACATTGTAAAAATCCCCGTCGATGCGGCGCACGAACACCGCGCCGAAGTCGTCCTGTATACCGTAGGCGCCGGCCTTGTCCATGCAACTGCCGGAGCGCACGTAATCGAGGATTTCCGTGCTCGACAGCTTGCGAAACCACACCTCGGTGCGCTCCACGCGCGTGATCGTGCGCAGTCCGGGCACTTCCACCAGCGAGAAGCCGGTGTACACCTCGTGGCGCTGATCGCTGAGCCGATGGAGAATGCGCACGGCATCGTCTGCGGACTCCGGCTTGTTGATGATCTCGCCCTCGAGCACCACGATGGTGTCCGCGCCGATCACGATGCCGCCGGGTACGCGAAAGGCCACGTCGCGTGCCTTGCGCTCGGCCAAAATCATGGCGTGCTCGTCCGGCGGCACGGGAGGATCGATGAATTCCTCCACGCCGCTCGGGATGCAGTCAAAGGTCAGGCCGATCTGTCGCAGCAGATGTTTGCGGCGCGGCGAGGCCGAGGCGAGGACAATGGGCGGTGGTTGCACGTCGAATGATGGATGGACTACGAAAAAAATTCAATATGGCGACTCGCGGCCTTTGGAAAAAGGGAAAAATGTGCCATCAGCACGGAATGAGGGTAAACGCAGCACGCCTCCTCTACCAGAGGATGCAATGGACTGCTCGTTCGGGCATTTTTCCCCTTGCCGTGCGATTCGTATCATTATTGTTTGAATCCGTTACTCAATCTCGAATGGAAGAGGACACTATGAATACGCAACGACTGTACCTGATCATCGGCGCTCTACTGCTCACCGCGGTGGTGGTGTTCCTGTTGCTGCCCGAAGGCAATGACACGCATGTGCACGAGCAGGCCACGGACATGCCGCCCGGACATCCGGATGTGAACCAGATGCAGCAGGGCGCGGGTGCCGAAACGCAGCCCGGCGCGGGCAATGTGCGCTCGGATTTCATGGAAACTTTCACGCGGCTGCGCGACAAGGTGGAAGCCCAGCCCGCGAGCGACACCAGCGATGTGCTCGTGTATGCACGCATGCTGCTCGACGCGCATCAGGAAAAACAATCCGTGCCCCTTTTCGAGCGCTATCACAAGGCCGCGCCCAGGAATGTGCCGGTCATGCTGGATCTCGCCGCCGCCTACGCCAAGACCAAGCAGGTGGACAAAGCGGAACAAATGACGCGCAAGGTGCTGAGTGTCGAGCCGAACAACACCACCGCGATGTACAATCTCGGCGCCATTTACGCTTCCACCGAGCGCAAGGCCGAGGCGAAAAAGGCCTGGCAGGATTTGATCAAGCGCTTCCCCGACTCCGAAGACGCCGCGCGCGCCAAGGCCTACATGGCCGAACTTTAATCCCACGCCGAGCGGGGCGATGAGCATTCTCATTTTCCGCACCGATCGTATCGGCGATGTGGTGCTGACCCTGCCTCTGGCCAGCGCCCTCCGCCGGCAGTATCCAGGCGAACGCGTGCTCTTCTGCGCGCAGCGTTACGCGGCCGCCATCCCTCGACTCTGTCCCGATGTGGACGAGGTGATGGAAATAGAGGAGCGCGATGTGCGCAATCCCTTTCCTCTCGCGCGGCTGTTGCGGCAGCGGCAGGTTCGGCTCGTGCTCTTCGCCTATCCGCGTCCCGGACTGGCGCTTGCCGCGGCCCTGGCGCGCGTACCGCTTCGCGTCGGAACGGCCTACCGCTGGTATGCGCCCCTGTTCACCCACCGTCATCACGAACATCGACGCGAAAGCGTGCGCCATGAACGCGACTACAACCTGTCGCTGCTCGGCGCACTCGGTAGCGTCCAGGAGGACTTCCCCGCGCCGCGCCTCGTGCTCGATGCCGCTCAACGCACGGCGGGACGCAGGATACTCGAGGAAAGCGGAATCGCCGCAGGGCGCGTCGTGCTGCTGCATCCCGGCAGTGGCGGCTCGGCCAAGGACTGGCCCATGGAGCGCATGAACGCATTGGCCCGCGACGTTATGGCGCGTCACGCCGACGTGCGCGTGCTGTTTTCCGCTTCCACCGAGGAATTGCCACGCGTGCGCGCTCTGCGCGAAGGACTGGACCAGCGTGCGCATGTGCTGCCTCGGGGGCTCGCGCTCACCGAACTCGCCGCCGTGCTCGCCGCCGTCGATTGCGTGGTGGCCAATTCCACCGGTCCCCTGCATATGGCAGCCGCGTTGGGTACGCCGGTGCTGGGCCTGTATCCATTCCAGCGTGAATGCCATCCGCGCAGATGGGGCCCGCTCGGCACGGCCACGCGCGTGCTTATGCCTCGGCCCGCGTCCGACTGCGCCGCCTGTGCGGCCGGTCGTTGCGACGAGCACGATGCGATGGAGCGCATCAGCGTGGACGAGGCGTTGACGGCGCTGGAGGAATTGCTGCAACAGCCGCGCACTCAGGAACGCTGAGCACGCGCCCCCGCTGTGGTGTGGACACACGTCGCAGTGGATGCGGGGTGCACTCGTGCGGGGCAATGCCGCGTACGGTCACGTGCAACATCCTTGATCGGAATGCGAATACTGTGGAGAATGCAAGAACGTCACAAATCATGGAACTGGAAATTGGGACAGGGCATACAATGAGTACCAACTGGAGAACGACGATGAAACGCCTTTCCATATATGCACTGCTCGCCCTGTTCTACACGTCGCTGATATTTCCCGAATTGCTCGCGCAGAAAACAGGCAGCGGCGCCCCCGACAGCAAGCGCCCGCCCTCGTATCGGAAAATCGAGAACAAGGCCTTCGATGTGGGCGAGGAACTCATATTCGACGTGAACTACGGTTTCGTCACCGCCGGGCAGGCGCGCATGGCCATTCCCTCGTACTCGTGGCAGAAGGGACGCAAATGCTACAACGTGCAGTTCCTGGTGAAATCCACGTCGTTTTTCGACAGCTTCTACCGTGTGCGCGACCGCTACGAATCGCATATCGATGTGGATGGCCTTTTCCCGTGGAAATTCGTGCAGCAGATCCGCGAGGGCAATTTCAAGCGTGACTTCAACGCACGCTTCGACCACGACGCGCAGAAGGCCTATACATCCGAGGGCGTGTATCCCGTGCCCATGTTCACGCAGGATATTCTGTCCGCCTTCTATTACATGCGCACGCAGGATTATTCCGGAATGAAGCCCGGGCAGAAGGTGACGCTGCGGAATTTTTACAAGGACAGCACGTACACGCTGACCGTGGTGTACCATCGCAAAGAGACCATCGAGGTCGAAGCCGGCACGTTCCGCACCATCGTGCTCGAGCCGGTGATGGAGGAGGGCGGATTGTTCAAGGCCTCCGGCAGCATTTACGTGTGGCTGACCGACGACGAAAAGAAAATTCCCGTGCAGGTTGAAGCCGAAATTCCCATCGGCTCCATTAAAAGCGAACTCACCGAAGTAAAGGGCGTCAAGGGGCCTGTGCGCGCGAAGGTCAAGTAATCGCGGCGAGCGGACGAACACGGTCGCCGGAATCTGCGCTCCGCCGCCCGTCGAGCCGACGCGATAATGCCCTGACCTTTTCCACTCATTTTCCCGCTCACATCCATACCTTGGCGCTGATGCGCCTCGTCGGGGAATTTTGTACCTTGGGAGGAGGTACGAAGTCAACGCTCACTGGACGTTCCCAACGAGAGCAGCATGTTTCCCCAACTTGATTTCAGCGGCATCACGACGCAGTCGGTGCGTGAACGACGGAGCAAGGTTGCGCTGAGCGATTGCGCGCGTCCGTTTCACGGCGGCAGTTTCGCGGATTTTGCCCGCACCTTGCCCAACATTCTCAAAGCCGCCGAATTGCGCGCCTTTGCCCAGCTCATCGCCGATGCGCGACTCGCGGGCGAGTCCTGTCTCTTGATGATGGGCGCGCACGTGATCAAGACCGGTTGTGCACCGCTGATCATCGATTTGATGCAGCGCGGCGTGCTGACGCATGTGGCCATGAACAGCGCCGGCGCCATTCACGATGCGGAATCCGCGCTGTTTGGTGTGACCTCGGAGGATGTGGCGACCAATTTGCAGGACGGCTCCTTCGGCATGTGGCGCGAGACGGGGGATTTCATCAACGGCTCGTTGGCCGCGGCTTGTCATGGCGATACGGTGGGTTTTGGCGAAGCGATCGGAGCCGCGTTGCAGCAGGCGCGGGCTCCGCATCTGGACCACAGCATTCTGGCGGCCGGCGTGCGGCTGGGCGTGCCGGTGAGCGTGCACGCGGCCATCGGCACCGATATTGTGCATCAGCAGCCGGGCATGGATGGCGCGGTGACAGGCGAGATGAGCTTCCGGGATTTTCGTGTGTTCGCGCACAGCGTGGCGGGCTTGCGTGCACACAGTGTGGTGATGAATGTGGGCTCGGCGGTGATTTTGCCCGAGGTGTTTCTCAAGGCGCTCACCGTGGCCCGCAATCTCGGCCATGCCGCAAGGGGCTTCGCCGCCGCGAATTTCGACATGATTCAACATTACCGGCCCAATCTCAACGTGGTGACGCGTCCCACGCAGCACGAGGGCCGGGCATTTTCTTTCACCGGCCATCATGAAATCATGCTGCCACTGCTGGCCGCATTGGTGCATGGCGCTTTGGAAGGAACATCCTGAATGAGCGAACCGACGCCGCATATCGAACCCGAGGAAGAACGCGCACCCGTCACTCCGCTGCTGCGGGAGTGGACCATTCATCCCGCGGGCTTCGCGGTGCTCGTGCTGGCGTTGGTGTTCATCTCCTATCAGCTCGTCGGCGGTCTGATAAGCTTTTTGCTTTTCGGGTTGGATTTCGGGAAGAACACGCACGCCGTACGCGTTGCGACCATGGTGTCGCAATACGTGCTGTTGCTGGGCCCCGCGGTGGCCATGCTGTATCTGCAACCCTGGTCCATACGGCAGGTGCTGCGTCTCCGCTGGCCGCGGCTGGGTCCATCGATCGCCGTGATCGTGTCGGTGTTGGCCTTGCAGATGGCGGGGCAGGCCTGGTTGGAGATGCAGCAATTCGTGCTGCGCGAATATCTTCTGCCGGATTTTCTGCTGCCGGTCCTGGATGCCTTCGAGGAAATGATCACCGAGCTGTACTCGTCCCTGCTCGGCATGCACTCGTTGCCCGAGGCGCTGTTTGTGTGGTTGGTGGTCGGACTCACACCGGCGCTGTGCGAGGAGGGCTTGTTCCGGGGCACGGTGCAGTACTCGTTCGAAAAGGTGCTTCCCGCGCGTTGGGCCATCGTGTTGTCCGGCGGGCTGTTCGCGGCCTTTCATCTCAATCCCGTCACACTCATTCCGCTCACCGCGTTGGGCATGTGGTTCAGCGCCACGGTGTGGCGTGGAAAATCCATTGCCTATCCCGTTCTCGGACATGCGGTGAACAACACCTTCGCCGTGGTGGCGTTGTATGCGTTGGACACCGAGCAACTTGTTCCCACTTCATCCGGCGGTGCGTTGCCCTTCGGTCCGCTGCTGCTCATCCTTGCGCTTGCACTCGCGGTGTTCGCCGTGTTCGCGCGGATGTTCTGGCGCATGACCGCGGAGCCACACGCCGACACAATGTAGAAGGAGGATCCCATGTCGTACTGTCCGCAATGTCAAACCGAGTATCAAGCCGGCGTGGCCGAATGCGTGGATTGCGGCATTCCCCTCGTCGAGGGTACGCCCGTGTTTTGCTACAATTGCCAGGAGCCGGTATCGGCGAACGACACGTTCTGCAACAACTGCGGCGTGCTGCTGGAGGAAATTCCCGGAGATGAAACTCCGGAATGCGAAAACCACCCCGACCGCGATGCGGTGGGTGGCTGCGTGATCTGCGGCAAACCGCTGTGCGAGGATTGCGCGCGCGAGCAAAATGGCCGCGTGTTCTGCGAGAGCGATGAGCATCTGAATGTGCATCAGGGTTTCGTGGTGGTGTACACCACGTCCACGGATTATGAAGCCGAGATGATCAAGGCCAATCTTGACGGTGCGGGCATTCATGCGCTGATTTTCAACCAGCACGATCATGTGTATTTCACCACCATGGGCATGCTGGCGTTGGTGAATGTGATGGTGCCGCGCGCGCAACTCGAAGAGGCGCGTGAAATCATCGAGGCGCTGCTCAAGGACGAAGGCCTTGCCGAAGGGGAATTGCCCGAGGAGAACGGCGCGTGAGTGATACGCGGACGCGCGTCCTGTTCGCGCTGTTTGCCATCCCCGCAGTGGTGGCTATGGCGTGGTTTGGCGGTTACGCGTGGATGCTGTTTATCGCGGCGGTGCAGGTCGCCGCGATAGTGGAGTACGGCCGCCTTGTGCGTGCCAAGGGTGCCACGCCGCAACGCGGTACCATGATCGCATTGTCGCTGCTGCTACTCGTGGTGTTCATGCACGAGCGCCTGGCGGCGGATGCGGTGCTGCTGTTTGGTCCGCTCGCCTGGCCGCTGCAATGGCAGGCGTTGCTCTGGGTGCTGTTGCTGGGCGTGATGCTGGCGTTGCTGGTGGAATTGTTCCGTGGTGCCGACGCGCCCTTGCTCAATCTCGGAAGCACGCTGCTGGGCGTGATGTACATCGGACTGTTTCTGGCCACCACCGTGGGAATTCGCGAGATTTTCACCGTGGTGGAATTCCCCGTCGGCCGCGTATTCGGCACGGCCACGCTCAACACCGCGCAGCTTGCGCAACTCGAACGCTGGGGTGGCGGCACCATGATAGCCGTGCTGGCCGGAATCTGGATGTGCGACACGGCCGCATATTTCGGCGGACGGGCCATGGGACGGCACAAACTCTTCCCGCGGGTGAGTCCGAAAAAAACCTGGGAAGGAGCCATCTGGGGTGCCGTGGCGGCTGTGGGCAGCATGCTGGCGGCGCGCGCCATCGCGCTCGATTATCTCGGCGTTGTCGATGCCGTGCTGCTCGGACTCATGATCGGCGTGCTCGGGCAGCTCGGCGATCTGACGGAATCGCTGCTCAAGCGCGATGCCGGGGTGAAGGATTCCTCAGGCATGCTGCCCGGACATGGCGGCGTGTTCGACCGCTTCGACAGTCTTATATTTGTATCGCCTGCGGTCTTTCTCTACCTTGATTTCATTGTATTCGCGTAGGCCTTTCGGCAGCAACGGAGCCATGTTGTGACGAGTATGAAAACAACCAAATACATCTTTATCACTGGCGGCGTGGTGTCTTCCCTGGGCAAGGGCATCGCCGCGGCGTCCCTCGGCATGCTGCTGCAGCAGCGCGGCCTCAACGTCACCATTCAGAAATTCGATCCGTACATCAACGTCGATCCCGGGACCATGAGCCCGTATCAACACGGCGAGGTGTATGTGACCGAGGACGGTGCCGAGACCGATCTCGATCTCGGACACTACGAGCGTTTTCTCAACCGCGACATGTCGCGCGAGAACAACACCACCACGGGTCAGATTTACAATCACGTGATAGAAAAGGAGCGGCGGGGCGATTATCTGGGCGCCACCGTACAGGTGATTCCCCACATCACCGACGAGATCAAGCGCCGCTTCGCCCGCCTGGCCAAGCGCGATGAATTCGACGTGATTATCACGGAAATCGGCGGCACCGTGGGCGATATCGAGAGTTTGCCCTTTCTCGAAGCCATGCGCCAGTTCGTGATGGCGGTGGGCCGGAAAAACGCCATCATCGTGCATCTCACGCTGGTGCCGTTCATTCCCTCGGCGGGCGAACTCAAGACCAAACCCACGCAGCACTCGGTGAAAATGCTGCTCGAACTCGGAATTCAGCCCGACATGCTGCTGTGCCGCGCCGACCGTTCGCTGCCGCGCTCGATCCGCGAGAAAATCGGTCTGTTCTGCAACATCGAATCCGATCTGGTGATCGAAGCACTCGATGTGGGTACCATTTACGAAGTGCCGATGGAGTACAAGCGCGAGCGCTTCGACGAGCAGGTGATCCGCCGTCTGCGTTTACGTACGCAGGAGCCCGACCTCGAGCGCTGGGTGAAAATCATCAAGCGCATCAAAGAGCCCAAGTACACGGTGGACATCGGTCTGTGCGGCAAATATGCCGAGTATCACGATGCGTACAAGAGCATCATCGAGGCCTTTGTGCACGCGGGCGCCGAAAACAATGCGCGCGTGAATCTCGTGTGGATTCATTCCGAGGATATCGAGAAACACGGCGCGGCGCGCTACCTCAAGGATTTGCACGGATTGCTGGTTGCGCCGGGTTTTGGCGAACGCGGCATCGAGGGCAAGGTCAAGGCCGTGCAGTATGTGCGCGAGAACAACATTCCCTTCTTCGGCATTTGCCTCGGCCTGCAATGCGCGGTGATAGAGTTCGCCCGCAACGTCTGCGGCATACACGGAGCCAACAGCACGGAATTCGGCCAGACCGAGCACAATGTGATTGATCTCATGCTGGAGCAGAAAAGCATTCAGACCATGGGCGGTACCATGCGGCTGGGCGGCTTTCCCTGCCAGCTCAAGCGCGGGACGCGGGCTTATGAGGCCTATGGCAAAAAGCTCATCAGCGAGCGCCACCGCCACCGCTACGAGGTGAACAACGAGTACCGCGCGGTGCTGGAAAAGCACGGCCTGGTGTTCAGCGGCACTTCGCCCGACGAGGCATTGATGGAGATGATCGAGCTGCCGGACCATCCCTGGTTCGTGGCCTCGCAGTTCCATCCCGAACTCAAATCCCGCGCCATTGAACCGCATCCGCTGTTCAAGCATTTCGTGAAAGCGGCATTGCAGTACAAGATGCCCCGCCTCGAAGTGCCCGTGGCAGCCGACGAGTCCGAGACGCCGTCCTGATGGCGCGCACGCGCACGCAATGCTATCACAAGAGTAGAGTATAGAGGAGTACCCATGCGTTACCTGGCCGCTCTCATTCTCGCCTGCACACTCGTCCTGCCCGCGCATGCGCAGGTGGATACGTTGATGTACGACGGTATCACCAACATCATGGAAGGCAAGCTCATCGCCGTTACCCGCTTTCCGGGCGAGCTGGACGTGATTTTCAATGCCCGCTTTTCGCCTGCGGAAAAATGTACCCTGCACACCGTGCTGGTGGGCTTCAGCGTGGTGAAGTTTCAGGCGCTGACCGGCAACGACACGCTGGTGGTGTTCGTGTTCGAAAACGGCAATGTGCCGCCGATGCTGGTGGGGTTGCAGAAAACCTACACGGTCAATCTCGGCGACGCGGGCTTCCCCAGTCCGAACATTCGCTTCCAGGATCCACTCGAAGCCGGTGGCCGCGACGTGCTGGCGGTGAAACTCAATCCGCCGATTATTTTCTCGCCAAAGCGCGATTTCATCGTAGGGGTGAAAATCCTCTCGCGGCAGAAAATCGCGGTGGGGCAGGGATTGTGGAATGGCTTCAGCGTGCTTTCCAATCCCGAGCAGCCGGAGTATCAGCGTTACCGCCGCTACCTCATCGCTCCCGAAGAAAAGAATTCGCGCAACGACTTCGCCACGCAAGGCGCGAATGTCTCACTGTTCATCCGCTCGGTGGTGACGTACAATCCCAATCTCCCGAATGTGGATGTCACCGCGGTGGAGGAAACGCCCCTGCCTGCGCAGCCGACGCTTGCTGCCAATTTTCCCAATCCCTTCATCTCGGGCACCACGCTGCATTACTCCCTGCCCGGGCGTGCGGCAATAACGCTCACCGTGCATGACATGCTCGGCCGTGTGGTATCGGTGTTGGCCGATGGCATGATGGATGCCGGATCGCACAGTGTGCAATTCGATGCGCGTGGCTTGCCGCCGGGTATGTACATGGCGCGGCTGCTCAGTGGTGGTGTCACCGCGACGAGGAGCATGCTCCTGCTGCAATGAGAATAACGGACGGCACGATAGAACGTGTACGCGCGGCCGCTGACATCGTCGACATTGTCAGCGGCTTCGTGCGTTTGAGAAAGGCCGGGCGGAATTTCGTCGGCCTCTGTCCGTTTCACAAGGAAAAAACGCCTTCCTTCAACGTGAATCCCGAGCGGAACATTTACAAATGTTTCGGCTGCGGCAAAGGAGGCGATCCGATCGGTTTTATCATGGACATCGAGAGCGTGTCCTTTCTCGAAGCCGTGGAGGAACTCGCCGACCGCTACGGCATCGCGATCGATCGCGAGGGCACGCAACCCACGGCGGAGAAGCGTGAAGACATCGAGGCGCTGTACGACGCCACGCGCCTGGCCGCGCATTTTTTCCACGACACCCTGCAATCGGATGCGGGCGCCATCGGGCGGGAGTATTACAAGCGCCGGCAGTGGACCATCGAGACGCAGCGCGCGTTCGGGCTGGGTTTTGCGCCTTCGGGCTGGAGCGGCTTGCTCGACCATTTGCGCAGTGAAGGCGTGGATATGGATATCATGGAGAAAGCCGGCCTGGTGGTGCGCAAGGATGGTGGCCGCAACTACGACCGCTTCCGCAATCGCGTGGTGTTCCCCATCATCCACGTCACGCGCAAGGTGGTGGGCTTCGGTGCCCGCGCACTGTCGCCCGAGGATGAACCCAAGTATCTGAATTCGCCCGATTCGGTGATATACAACAAAAGCCGCGTGCTGTACGGTTTGTCGCAGGCATCCTCGGCTATTCGCGAGCGCGACGCTGTTATTGTGGTCGAGGGCTACGCGGATGTGATCAGCATGCATCAGGCCGGTGTGCGCAACACCGTGTCGACCAGTGGCACCGCGCTCACGCCTGATCAGGTGCACATGCTGCGGCGGTACACGCGGAACATCTTCTTCCTCTACGACGCCGACTCGGCCGGTATAGCAGCCATGCTGCGCGGCCTCGATGTGATACTCGCCGAGGATTGCGATGCGCGCGTGGTGCGCTTGCCCGCGGGGGAGGATCCGGATTCCTACGTCCTGAAATTCGGAGAAGAAGCCGTGCGCGAGCAGCTCGGCACCGCCGTCTCCTTCGTGGATTTCGTCACCGACCGCTATAAGGCCGAGGGTCGGCTGGATTCACCCGAAGGCATGGCCTCGGCCGTGCATCACATCGTGGGCATGATCGCGAAAATGGACGATCCCATCAGGCGTGAATTCTACGTGCGTCATATCGC
Source organism: Bacteroidota bacterium (assembly GCA_035362335.1). GTDB lineage: Bacteria > Bacteroidota > Ignavibacteria > SZUA-365 > SZUA-365 > JAOSJT01. Next base: position 24,155 of record DAOSDL010000009.1, on the reverse strand, counting down.
CCGCAAATACGGGATGTACGAGAACGTGCTGTTTCAGGAATTGGCCAAGGTGCTGCGCGGGACGAAGCGCGGCGAACGACCTGTGCGCGTGGAAGAAGCGGAGGAAGCGCCGCGGGCCGAGGAACGTGATGCGCCGCTACCGAAGGAGGAACGGATATTCTGTTCGCATCTACTGCTGGCCCCGAGCGACGTGCAGAGCGAGGTGTTGCACTCCATCAGCATCGCCCATTTCCGCCATCCGCGCATACAGCGCATACTGCATGAGCTGTTCGAGCAGGAGGAGCACGAAGGCGCGGTGAACAGCAACGCCCTGTGGAATCTCGCCACCGACGATGCCGCGATGCACACGCTGCTCGCCGATCTGATGATGCCACGCGACGAACCCAACAGCGATTGGAGCGAGCGGCAAACCGTGGTGGATGTGGACCATCGCCGTGTGCTCTGCGACGACTACCGCGCCGTGCTGCGGCTGCGTTTCGACGAGCGCCGGCGTGGCTACATGGACGCTCTGCGTGTCGCCCTCGACACGGAAACGCAGCTCGACCTCATGCGGAAAAAGGCGGAAGTGGATAAAATTCTGCTCACGTTGAACGACATCGCTGGCATCACCGAACTTCCGGATCCGGACGAGGAATAGCACCGGCGGCCGGGCGGCGAAGGGAACGCGGGCCAGAACCATACAAGCGCGGTGCGTGTTGTGTCTGTCATGTCCCATCAGCAAGGAACGATCATGGCATTGCTCACAGCCAGTCAACTCGACGCGCAACTCGCCACACTCGACGGATGGTCGATTGTGAATGGCCAGTTGCACCGCGTATTTGTCACCCCCACCTTTCATCGCGCCATCGCCCTCGTGGTTCAGGCGGGCATGCTCGCCGATGTTGCCGATCATCATCCGGACATCGACATCCGTTACAATCGCGTCACCTTCGCGCTGTCCACGCACAGTGAAGGCGGCATCACGGAGAAGGACGTTGCTCTTGCGCGGGGGATTGACGAAGCGTATGTGGGCGGGTAGTGGGAGCTTGCTTGCATCGTGGTCCGGGTGAATGCAATGTGAACACGGAGAACACCGAGGGCTTCGCCACACCGAGGGCTCAGAGGGTTCGCGCCTAATCGTCTCCGCGCCCTTCGAATGTATCCCGTACTGTGCCAACCCGGAATGTCGAGGAATTGCATGAGCCCCCGTGCTTTGCGTATACTTGACCATCGCATCGTTTTTCACGCGAAAGCAGGAGCATGCATGGCAAAGACACACGACGAATTGTTGAACATTTTCAAGCAGGCGGGAGCGTTTCTCGAAGGGCATTTCGTGCTCACTTCCGGGTTGCACAGCCCGCATTACGTGGAGAAGTTCCGCGTGCTGGAGCATCCCGCGCACACAGCGGAGCTATGCGCGGAATTCGTGGCGCAGTGGGGCGCACAGAGTCCCACCGTTGTACTTGGTCCCGCCACGGGAGGCATTATTCTCGCGCATGAAACCGCAAAGCAGCTGGGCATTCGCGCCATGTTCACCGAGCGGGTGGATGGTGCCATGGTGCTGCGCCGGGGCTTCGAGCTGACAGACGAGGACCGCGTGCTGCTGGTGGAGGATATTGTGACCACGGGTGGCAGCATGTTCGAAGTGATCGACGTGGTGAAGGCCACGGGCGCCACGCTGCTGGGGCTCGCATTCTTGGTGGACCGCAGTGGAGGCAAGGTGGATTTCGGCATTCCCTCACGGGCGTTGCTCACGCTGGACGTGATCACGCATCAGCCCGACGACTGTCCACTGTGCCGCGACGGCGTGCCCATACGCAAGCCGGGTCGTTCCGGCAAGAAGTGACGCCGCATTGATCGTTACCGCGCCGGGAGGTATTTTCCGGCATCAGGCCTCACCATCATAGCACGAGACGCGTATGAGTCTTGCCGTGACCTTTTCGACAATTCCGGAGATGTTCCTGAATCTCACGGATCTGTATGCCCATGAAGAGCGACCGTTGTTCATGCGCAAGGTGGAGGGGCAATTCCAGCCGTTGCGGTATGGGGACATGCGCACGCAGGTGGCCATGTTTTTCCACGGCCTGCTCAAGCTGGGTGTGCGCCGGGGCGATCGTGTCGCGTTGGTGTCGGAGAATCGCCCGGAGTGGGTGATCACCGATCAGGCAGTGTTGTTTCACGGTGCGGTGAACGTTCCCATTTTTCCCTCGCAGACCGCCAAGCAAATCGAGTTCATTCTCCGCGACGCCGGTGCCTCGGTAGTGGTGGTGTCGAATCGTTACCAGCTATCCAAGATCGAACGCATACGTGACGATGTGCCGTCGCTGAAGCACGTTATCGTGATGAACGAACTCGACGACAGGCCGGACAATGTGCTGTCCTTCGCTGAAGTACTCGCTTCCGGCGCTTCGGATCATCAGCAGCACCCGCACGCGTTGCGCGAAGCGGCGGCCACCATCCTGCCCGAGGATTTGTGCACCATCATCTACACCTCGGGCACCACGGGCAATCCCAAAGGCGTGATGCTTTCGCATGCGAATTTCGTATCGAACATCGTCGCGGCCGCGAAAATCCTGCCGATTTCGGACACGGATACCCTGCTTTCTTTCCTTCCGCTGTGCCATGTGTTCGAGCGCATGGCTGGCTATTACACCGCCATTTCCTGCGGCGCCACCGTGGCCTACGCCGAAAGCATCGAAACCGTGGCCGAGAACATGTTGGAGATCAAACCCACCATTGTCATTGCCGTGCCGCGCCTGTTCGAGCGCATTTACAATCGCGTGATGCGCATGGTCGAGAAGGATGCCGCCGTGAAACGGCGCATTTTCCACGCCGCAATCGGCACCGGCAAGGCCTACGCGCGCGCAAGGAAGCAGTCCGGCGTGGGTCCGCTGCTCGCCGCGCGACATGCCGCCGCCAACGCGCTCGTGTTCGGCAAACTCAAGCAGCGCACCGGCGGACGGATTCGCTATTTCGTTTCCGGCGGGGCCGCACTGCCCCGCGAGTTGGGCGAATTTTTCGAAGCAGTGGGCTTGCTGATTATCGAAGGTTACGGACTCACGGAAAGTTCACCCGTGATCGCCGCGAACCGCCTCGACAATTACCGCTTCGGCTCGGTGGGATTGCCCTTGCCGGGTATTGAAGTGCGCATTGCCGAAGACGGGGAAATACTCACGCGCGGTCCCCATGTGATGCGTGGTTACTACAACAATCCCGAGGCCACCGCCGAGGCCATCGACGCCGAGGGGTGGCTGCACACCGGCGACATTGGCGTGCTGGACGAGGAAGGTTTCCTGCACATCACCGACAGGAAAAAGCATCTTTTCGTGAGTTCGGGTGGCAAGAACATCGCACCGCAGCCCATCGAGAATCTCTTCGCCGGCAGCGAGTTCATCGACCAGTTCGTGCTCATCGGCGACAAACGCATGTTTCTCACCGCGTTGATTGTGCCGGATTATGAGGCGCTGAAGCAGTACGCCGCCAAGAACGGCATCACCTACGATGATCCCGAAGAATTGACCGGACATCCGGACATTCTCAAGCTCATCGAGCAGACCATACAGGCGCGGCAGAAGGATTTGGCGAATTTCGAGAAGGTGCGGCGCTTTACCTTGCTCAAGGAGCCCTTCACCATAGAAAACGGTCAGATGACGCCGAGCATGAAAATCCGCCGCAAGGCCGTAGAGGAACACTACAAGGACGTGATCGAAGGCATGTACCGCTCCTGACGGGAGCCGGGGCTGTTGGTCTGTCATGCGCAGGTCATAGAACATTCCAAATTACCGGCCGGTGTATTTCCGCTCGTTTTCGGTGGCGGTATTGACGGGCGGGACAATGCTTGCGCGCTGACCCGGAGCGTGCGAACGCTGGTGTGACGGGGAACTGCCGGGCCGGGGAGTGACCGGGGGCAGTGCGCTCAAGGGACACCCTTGCCACGCCGAAGAGGCCGCGGGCTGCCGGAGGCGGGCGGGTTTGGTCAGGGACGGGGAATTTCCTACATTCATCTTTTGATACTAACACTTGTTTCGTGACGGCATGATCGAATCGTACATACCCATCTTCCTCATTCTGGGCGCCGCCGTGGTGTTCGGTGTGGTTTCGGTGAATCTGTCGTGGCTGTTGGGTCCGCAGCGGCCCTACCGCGAGAAAATGACCACCTACGAGAGCGGCGTGGAGCCCGTGAGCACCGCGCATTACCGTTTTTCGGTGAAATACTACATGGTGGCGTTGTCGTTCATCATTTTCGACATCGAAGTGGTGTTCATGTATCCCTGGGCCGTGCGCGTTCAGGAACTCGGATGGACCGGTTTTGTTGTTATGCTGGTGTTCGTCCTTGTTCTCGTGGTCGGTTTTGTGTACGAGCTGAAGAAAGGAGCTTTACGATGGGATTAGAATCGGCGCTGGGTGAGGGATATCTCACCACGAAACTCGATGCGCTGGTGGGTTGGGCGCGCAAAAGTTCGCTGTGGCCCATGCCCATGGGCACCTCGTGCTGCGCGATCGAATTGATGTCGGCGGGCGATCCGCGGCACGATATTTCGCGCTATGGCATGGAAGTGATGCGTTTTTCGCCGCGGCAGTCCGACGTGTTGCTGGTGGCGGGCACCATCACCTACAAAATGGCGAGTGTGGTGCGGAAGATTTACGATCAAATGGCGGAGCCGCGCTGGGTAGTGGCCATGGGTGCCTGCGCATCCTCGGGTGGCATGTTCCGCTCCTACTCCGTTGTGCAGGGTATCGATCAGTTTCTGCCCGTGGATGTGTTCACTGCGGGATGTCCGCCGCGCCCGGAAAATCTTTTCCATGCGCTGATGGAGTTGCAGAAAAAGGTGGAGAATTCCAGCGTGTTGGATTACCGCGACCGCAAGGAAGCGATTCACATTCAATAGCGGCGCAGCCGCCGGATAGTATAGTTATGAACGAGACTTTGGAACAGGTGATTGCATCGCTCCGCGAGCGCTTCGGCGAGGCCGTGGAGGATGTCGTCGAATTCCGCGGCGACGTGGTGGTGACCGTGGCACGCGACAGTATAGTGACCGTGGTGGAGTATCTCCGCGACCACCCCTTCTGTCCATTTCCGTTGTGCGAGGATGTGTTCGGCATCGATCAATTCACGCGCAAGAAGCGCTTCGAAGTCAACTACCACTTTTTCTCCGTACTCAAGAAAGTGCGCATCCACCTGAAGGTGCGCGTCGACGAGGACGATGCCTCCGTACCGAGCATTACCGGCGTATTTCCTGGAGCCGGCTGGTACGAACGCGAAGCCTACGATATGATCGGCGTACACTTCCCAGGGCATAAGGATTTGCGCCGCATGTACATGACCGAGGACTTCGAATACCATCCATTGCGGAAGGATTTTCCGCTGATGGGTGTTCCCGGTTCCATTCCCTTGCCGAAACGGGGTTGAGCGATGAGCAGCCAGGCACACGACGGTGATTTTTTCAATGCTCCTGTGATGACGGCGAGTCTGCCGCCGAAAGAGAAGCGTACAAAGCTGCTCCAGGCGCTGCTCGACATGGATCCGGACATCTCTTTCGACGATCCGCTCGAGAACGACATGATTCTCAACATGGGTCCGTCGCATCCCGCCACGCACGGGGTGTTGCGCATCCTGTTGCGTCTCGATGGCGAGACCATTGTCTCGGCCATGCCCGAACTCGGTTATTTGCACCGCGGTTATGAAAAAATCGCGGAAAATGAAACCTATCACGAATTCATCACGCACACCGACCGTCTCGACTATCTCCAGCCTGTGCACAACAACGTGGGCTACATCCTGGCGGTGGAGAAGCTGCTGGGTATAGAGGCGCCACCCCGTGCGCAGTACATCCGTACGTTGCTGGCCGAGTTGGCACGCATTTCCTCACATCTGGTCGGCTTCGGCGTGATGGCCATGGACGTGGGCGCGATGACACTGCTGCTGTGGTGTTTCCGCGAGCGCGAGAAAATCCATGACATCTACGATCTCGTCATCGGCGCGCGTTTCACCACCAGCTACACCCGCATTGGCGGTGTTGCACAGGACATTACGGACGAGGGTCTTGCGGCAATTCGCGCGTTTATCGATCAATTCCCCGAGCGGCTCAACGAGGGCGAGCGCTTGCTGAACCGCAACCGCATTTTCTTCGACCGCTGTCGCGGTACGGGAATCATGACGGCGGAGCAAGCTCTGGCCTGGGGCTTCACCGGTCCGAATCTCCGCGGTTCCGGCGTGGCGCATGATTTACGGCGCGACCAGCCGTATCTCGTGTACAACGACCTCGACTTCGATGTGATCACGGAGAACGAATGCGATTCGCTTTCGCGCTACTACGTGCGTCTCCGTGAAATGAAGGAGAGCGTGAAAATCGTGCTTCAATGCATGGACAAGATTCCGGCGGGACCGGTGCACGCGCATGAGCCGAAGAAAGTGCTGCCCCGCAAGGAGCGCATTTACACGCGCATGGAAGAGCTAATTCACGATTTCATGATTGTGAATTTCGGTGTGAATCCGCCCTCCGGCGAAGTGTATCACGCCATCGAATCCTCCAAAGGCCAGCTCGGATTTTATATCGTATCCCGTGGCGAAGGCCACCCGTGGCGATTGAAGATTCGATCGCCGTCATTCTGCAACCTTCAGGCCCTGCCGGTGCTTCTCAAGGGACATCTGTTGTCCGATATTCTCGCGGTGCTCGGCAGCATCGACCCCGTGATGGGCGAGGCCGACAAATAGCCATACTCGTACATGCCCATGTTCACAGAAGAAGAACTGCAACAGGTTCAGGAAATCCGGTCCCACTACCCGACCAATTTGGCCGCGGTGATGGGTGTGCTGCACATGGTGCAGGACAAATACGGCTACATTTCCGACGAAGCCATCACCTCGGTGGCGAAGCTGCTCGACATTCCCGAAGAGAATGTGCTAGGTGTGGTGACATTTTACGAAATGTACCATCAGCACCCGACGGGCAAGTACAAGCTGCAGGTGTGTACAAATGTCTCCTGCCTGTTGTGCGGATCCGATATGGTGTTGAAGACGATCAAAGACAAGATCGGCATCGGCATCGGCGAGACCACGGCCGACGGACTGTTCTCCGTGCACGAAGTGGAATGCCTCGGTTCCTGCGGCACCGCTCCGGTGGTCTCGGTGAACAAGGAATACCACGAGAAGCTGACACCTGAATCCATCAATGCACTCATCGATAATCTGAAGGCCCGGGCGTGACCCCGGCCATGAAGCGCGCGAACGCCATGATCGATTACCAGCCCGTCATTCTTCCTTCCATTCCCGACCTGCACCGCATCGATGTGTACGAGCAGCACCGGGGGTATCAGCATATTCGCAAGGCCATAGGCATGACACCCGACGAGGTGATCAATGTCGTGAAGGCCTCGGGTCTGCGCGGACGCGGTGGCGCGGCGTTTCCCACCGGGCTCAAGTGGTCGTTCATGCCCAAGGAGACAGACAAGCCCAAGTATCTCTGTGTGAATGGCGACGAGTCGGAGCCCGGGTCGTTCAAGGATCGCCAGATTTTCGAGTTCAATCCGCATCTCATGATCGAGGGCATACTCATCGCGGGTTGGGCATTGGGGTTGCGTGCGGCGTACATTTACATTCGCGGCGAGTACGAAACCTGGGTGCGCATGGTCGAGGCGGCGGTGAAGGACGCTTACGAGCGGGGGTACATCGGCGAGCGGATGAAACAGACCTTTGGCACCGATTTCGCCATGGATATTTATGTGCACCGCGGCGCAGGCGCGTACATTTGCGGCGAAGAGTCGTCGCTGATGAATTCCATCGAGGGCAAGCGACCCTATCCGCGAGTCAAGCCACCGTTCCCCGCGCAGTACGGTCTCTGGGGTTGTCCGACCACGATCAACAATGTGGAAACCATCGCGAACGTGCCGGTGATCATTGATCGCGGTCCAGATTGGTTCAAAGCCATTGGCGCGGAGAAGCATCCTGGTCCGATACTGTATGGCATCAGCGGACACGTGAACAAGCCCGGCGTGTATGAGTTGCCCACGGGAATGTTGCTCACCGAGCTGATTCACGAGGTAGCGGGTGGAGTACCGGGCGGCAAGCGCATCAAAATGGTGATCCCCGGGGGCTCGTCCATGCCGCCGCTTCGCGGCGACCAGCTCGAAGGCGTGCGCATGGATGCCGATTCCCTCAAGGAGGTGGGTTCGGCCATCGGCACCGCCGGCATCATGGTGATGGATGAGGATACCGATCTCACGCGCGTGTTGACGCGTATCACCCATTTTTACAAAGTGGAATCCTGCGGCCAGTGCACGCCTTGCCGGGAAGGCACCGGCTGGATGCTCAAGGTGCTGCATCGCCTCGAGCATGGAGACGGTGCTTCGGCCGATCTGGATTTGCTACACAGCGTGGCGAGCAACATCGAGGGCAACACGGTATGCGCCCTCGGCGATGCCGCGGCCTGGCCCGTGCGCTTTACGATCGAGCGTTTTCGTGCGGAGTTGGAAGCGGAAATACGCGCGAAGTCGTCGCACTCGTGAAGTGGTGAAGATCCCGTACACGGTGCGGGGAGTTGAACGGGAAAAGGTTCTGTGGATGATCCCTCTTGTCGCCTCTCCACTGAGGATCATCGATCTTCAACCTGGTCTTCTCTAACTAGATTCTTTGAAATTTCCATTGTTGGTTTTGTGGTGATGTGTAAAGTCCAATCTTTTGCACGACACCATTTCCATACGCCGGGATGCTGCGAACAGCGCATGCCTGCCACGAAGGTGCTGGGAAGGCGCGATGCAAATCGCAATGCGGATGCGGTTCGGTGTGGTAACGATTTTTCCCCCTGTAAACATTGGCTCCACGCGTGGTGCTCTTGATAGTGCCGCGTTCGCTCATCTATATTTGCATGCCGGTCACGCGAACGCGGAGGCCGGGCGCGGGGGCAGTGCGTCTGATTACGAAACAGAAAAGGATCGGATGAAAATCATCACGCCGTTCTCCCGCGCGCGCCGATTCCATACATACGCACAGCCATGAAACAGCTCACATTCAGTCTCGCCCTTTTTTTCTCTCTTGTTCTCACGCTGATGGCGCAGCAGATCGAGATACCTGTTCCGGTGCAGGAGGCGCAGAACTTGCGCTATCCCAAGGCGGAGGCGGTGATTTGGGATGCCACGGAGGAGGGCGAGTTCGTCGCCACCTTCATGCTTGGCGCGTTGGAATTGAGTTCGCGTTACGACGAGAAGGGTATGTGGCTGGGAACGCTCATCTATCTCGATCAGTCGGACGTCCCGCAGCCGATTCATGCCACTGTTGCGAGGAAGTACTCCTCTTACGAGATGTACGATGTGATGAAGGTGGAGGAACCCGCAGGCGGCAGTTACTACGAAGCCACGCTGGAGAGTGACGCGGACGCACTGCTTGTACGTTTTGATGCAGCGGGGAAGGTGTTACTGAGCGAGCGCATCGACATGGAGTTGGAATAGTTGCGGGAGCGCAGCGGGGAATGAGACGCGTTGCCGCAAAGGCGCAATGACCGTGGTTGGGATTGCGGGGGGGGAACCACAGTCTTTCATGTTCCTTCGTCACACCCGGGAGAATGAACATGGTGCGTGTGCCATGATTACTGTCGGAGCGGATCAGCAGAGTTTCAAAACCACAGATTGCACAGATTTTACACAGATTAGCACAGATGAATCGTGGAAGCGCGGGTGAGGCGTGACCCTTCTCAGGGCGTGGGTGATTCAGTGAATAGCCAAGCTCGGAACCAGGACTCGGCGCGGGCATCGCCAGCTGACATATTCAGTGAATAGCCAAATCCAGACCCTGGTCTCCGCGCACCCCGGTCCGGCTGAGATATTGAGTGAATAGCCAAATCCGGGTCGACCGCACAGCCTTCCGCTCAGGGCGTGGGTGATTCAGTGAATAGCCAAATCCGGACCGACAGCGCCACCTCCCGTCGCAAGGCCAGGGTTATTCAGTGAATAGCCAAATCCAGACCCTGGTCTCCGTGCACCCCGGCCCGGCTGAGATATTCAGTGAATAGCCAAATCCGGGCCGACCGCGCCGCCTCCCCTCCCAAGGCCAGGGTTATTCAGTGAATAGCCAAATCCGGACCGACAGCGCCATCTCCCGTCCAAAGGCCAGGGTTATTCAGTGAATAGCCAAATCCGGACCGACAGCGCCACCTCCCGTCGCAAGGCCAGGGTTATTCAGTGAATAGCCAAATCCAGACCCTGGTCTCCGTGCACCCCGGCCCGGCTGAGATATTCAGTGAATAGCCAAATCCGGGCCGACCGCGCCGCCTCCCGATCCGGGCATGGGTTATTCAGTGAATAGCCAAATCCCCACCCCGAACCCGCAATCTCAGCCCTCGACCGCCCCGCCCCCCAGCCGATTTCCCCGAATTTCACAATACCGTAAGCTCCGAAATCGCTGAACGTCCGCGACAACCTCGGAAAAACCACTCCCACGTCCCAAATCCTCCGCCTCCGCGCATAGCTCTCCCGCGAATCGCCGCGGGGCGCTTCGGACCTCACTCGGAAATCAATCGATTACAGCAAGCGGATGCGACGGCCTATCGCGGACCATCCCGTCCTATATCCTGATGCACTACCCCGGCGCCATCGATAGCAACATCGCCTCCGGATCCACGGTGTGCAGCATCGCCAGCGAGGCGTCCACCATTTCCGTTACCGTGGGGGATCGCTTCTTTTTCCCCTTACCAGTTCGAGACGATGCCGAAACCATGGATGGCGATCTCAGTACGGTGTCTCGCAGGAACACCGCGCGGCCGAGCATGAGCAATCCGGAGGTTGGCTGCGCCTCGGACCGCGGTGCCCGGGCGTGATCCTCACCGAACAGCGCAAAGGCCTCGTTCAGCACGGTGCGCAGATTGCGCACCGAGGGATTCGCCTTGTCGCGCGTGAGCTGCGTACGCTGCATCGCAGCGTTGAATGCGCAGCGGATATTCTGGATTTCTCCAGCCTCCGCGACGATGCAATCGTGGTAACGCCGTTTCCACACGGCGCGTCCACGTGTGCCGCGCGCGGTGTTGATGGCTCGGGCGCTGTTCATTTTCAGAAAGCCCACGAACATGGGGATGGTCATCAGACGACGCGCGCGAAGGCGATTTCCCCACAGCTCCGGATTCTCCGCCTTGTGATTGCGGTACTCGGTAATGGTCACAAGGATTTCAAGCGCGTCGGGCGTGAAGCGCGCTGCGTCCAGGCGCAGACAGGGGTAACGCTGCACGGCGAGGGCGAGCTTCTCGAAGGCGATTTCCGCGAAGGCGTTGAGCCGCAGCCCGCCGTCGCCGTCCTCGCCGAACAACGCCTCTTCGCCTGCGGTTTCGAGTCGCAGGCAGTAGGTGCCGGGTTCGGAGTAGTTGTGGCCGCGCGCGCGCGCGTGCCGATAGGGTATCTCAAGTTGCATCATTAGCTCCCAACTAATGGATGAAAGTGAAATGGAACGTGCAACATATCCAGGACGTTCGAATCCCGCAATGCACTTCTGTATGCGCTCAGGGCTTGCCACCTGGGGAAGGCTGGGTCGATCGCACCTCGTGGTTGTGAAACGGCGAGGCGGTGCGCATGACGCGCGAACGGCCTCACGAGCGATATCCATCCGATGGTATCGTCATTACGAGTCACCGAATCTTCGCGGCATGCCGTGCGGCCCGGCGGACCGGGCGGCTTCGGGCTGCACGATGTCCATTGCATATTGAGGGGAGTTTTCTTACCATGAAACGTTATAGGCGATGTGAGAGATGCTTCCACAAGAAACCATTCGAAAACGGCGTGACGGACTGACACTGTCGTCGGACGAGCTGCGTGAATTCTTTGCCGGATATCTGGCAGGGGAGGTTGCGGACTATCAGATGGCCGCGTTTCTCATGGCCAGTTACTTCCATCCTCCCGACGAGCAGGAGGCGTTGCTGCTTACGCAACTGTTCATCGATTCCGGTACACGGCTGGATTTATCAAGCGTACAGGGCCGGAAGGTGGACAAGCACTCCACCGGCGGTGTGGGGGACAAAACCTCGCTGTTGCTGGCACCTATCGTCGCGGCGGCGGGTGTGCGAGTGCCGATGATGTCTGGTCGAGCATTGGGACACACCGGTGGAACACTGGACAAACTGGAGAGTATTCCAGGCTTCCGTACCACACTGGGTTCATCGGAGTTTCTGCGCATACTCGATCAAACTGGTGCAGTGCTCGCAGGCCAAAGCGAGGGACTGGTTCCGCTGGACAAAAGGATGTACGCGCTACGCGACGTGACCGCCACGGTGGAGATTTTGCCGTTCATTGCGGCGAGTATCATGAGCAAGAAAATCGTAACCGGCGCGGATGCGCTGGTGCTCGATGTCAAAACCGGCGAAGGCGCCTTCATGCAACGACGGGAAGAGGCGGAGGAGCTTGCTCGTCTGCTGGTCCGTGTCGGCGGGCACTTCGGTCTGACCACGACCGCCCTGATCACGGATATGAGCGAACCTCTCGGCCGCGCTATCGGCTCATGGCTGGAAGTAGTGGAAGTGGTGGATTGCCTGCAAGGCCGCTCAAGTCCCGATCTCATGGAGGTGACCTACGCTCTCGCAGGAGTGATGCTCCATGAAGGACGGAAGGCCCAAAGCGTTGAGGAAGGTATGGCGATTGCCCGCGAAACCGTGCGTTCGGGTCTTGCGTGGGAACGCTGGCTAGCACTCGTCCGCGCTCAAGGTGGTGATGTGACCATGGTGGAGGATACTCTCCGTTACCCGAATCCCCGCTCCATGGTGGACGTGCCCGCGCCGCGATCTGGAGTGGTGCAAGGGATCAACGCTCGTACGCTTGGTATGATCGCGACGGAAATCGGTGCAGGCAGACGGCGTTCGAGCGACATGGTCGATCACACTGCGGGCATCATTGTATTGAAAAAACGCGGTGATGCTGTCGCTGAGGACGAAGCACTGTGTCGACTCTGCTCGTCGACAGTAGAGAGCCTCGTCGCGTTTCGCGAGCGCGCCACCGCCGCGTTTCGTATCGCGGATGGAATTCCGGAACATCCGGCGCTCATTCTTTCCACCGTCGATGCCGAAGGCGTGCGCGAATGGCCGAAGGTCACGCACGAAAGCCCGGAGCGTTGACCAACGCCCGGCCTTGTACACCTGATTCTGTTGTCGATTAACCTCTTCGAGGAAGGTATGAGTCGATTGCTCCCGTATGTCGTACTCCTCCTGCTGTTCCTGCCGCCTGTGCTCGTCGAGGCACAAATCGGCAATGAGGTCCGCATCCTCCATGTGGATACGCAGAATTTTCCCTCCGTCAATGTGCACGTGCGCGCTTTTTGCGGCGGGCAGCAAGTCGGCATCGGCAATCAGCTCACTGTGCGCATCTATGAAAACGGTCAACTGCGCACGCTGCAATCCTTGACCTGCCCGCAGCAAACTGTACCCATGTCCGTGGCTCTGGTGCTGGATCGCAGTGGCTCGGTGGCGGGCACCAGCATCTTTCGCATACGCGACGCCGCATGGAAGTTTGTGGAAATGTTTCAGCATCACACAACCGGCAGCGACGAAGGGGCGATTTTCAGTTTCGGGGACAACGTCACCATGCATCAGGGCATGACCTCCAACATCGCCCTGCTGTTCGACGCCATTCGCAACATTTATCCCTACGGCGTCACCACGATGTTCGACGCCGTCATCGCGGGCATCAACGAAGTGGCGGCCAATGCGAGTAATCCAATCAAGGCAGTGGTGTTGCTCTCCGACGGAGGAGACAACAACAGTATCGCTACTGCCCAGGACGTGATTCTGCGATCAGTAAGTACCGGGATTCCGGTGTATTGCCTCGGCCTTTCTTATGTCGACGACAACGCCGATCTCGATGTGATGCGCATGATCGCGGACCAAACTGGTGGCATGTACATCGAACTCAATCATCCGGACGATATCGTGCCGGCCTTCACTTCGATCATGTCCCTGATTACCGGCGGTGCAAACGATTGCCGCATGAATTACACCTCCGATTGTCCGGATGGATCGATGCGCGAGTTGCGGGTGATCGCCGAGGCCTGTGGTGTGGCCGATACCGCCGAGGTACGCTTCCGTACGCCGCATCATCCTTCGGTACCGGACATCAAAGTGTCATTCGACTCCACCTTCGCTTATGCCGGCGGCGAGATGCGCATACCCGTGATGATCGAAGGACCGGCGGGTGCCACGCTGAATCATCTCAACTTCAAAGTACTCGAACGCGCACCGCTGCAGTACAAGGGTATTGTGACCACAGGGTATGTGGCCGAGAAGATGACTGCAATTTTTGGTCGGGTGGTGGATTCGGTGATCTGCGAACTTACCGGACCGCTTGCACTCAGCGGAAATCGCGATACTCTGCTGGTGCTGCGCTACTCCACTCCCGGCACGCTGACGAAAGATACCAGCTTCGTGTATCCGGCGTTTTTCCTCGATAAAACAACGGTGGAATGCCTCCGTCTACTGGCCCGAACCACCAACGTCGCCATTCTTCAACGCCCGAAACTCAGCGCGGTGTGCGAGGACACCTTGCGCATCACCTGGGATCGCAACGAGGGACGCTACAATAATGGATACTTCCGCGTCTCTGTCACCGTGCGCAATCCGGGTGTGCTTACCGCGAAAAATACCCGCGTGCGTATCGACGTCCCTGATGGCGTGGAATTGATTTCACCGTCAAACGAAATTTATCTCAGTGCCACCGAACTCCCGGTGGGTGCCACCGAATACGCCTCCTTCGATTTGCGCATGCTGCCGGCGGACAGGGAGCGACGCCTCTCCATTTGCGTGGAGGTGCAACCCGACAGCGGGCAGATCACGCGGTGCTGCACCGAAGTGCTGGTGGAGAAGGCCTATCCGAAGCTCCGCGTGGAATGCGATTTTATCAATCGCATCGAGTGGAGTGACAGTCTGAATTCCTTCGTTCCCGATCGCTTCCCCGTGCGCGTGCTCGTGACAAATCACAGTGACCTCGCAGCGCGGGATGTGGCGGCGTGGATTCATGTGCCGCAGGGATTCGTCGTGGATAGTACCACGCCGGTCAACACCTTCGTCGCACCCGGTACGCTGACGCGCAACGACTCCGGCTACGTGCTGTGGTATGTGCGTCCGCTCGAGCGTACGACATCGGACCTGTTGCGGTTCTGTATCAAGGTTGCCGTGGGAGGCGATACCGCTGAATGTTGTCAGGAGCTGTTCATTACCGCCTCGCCTGTGCGTGCGCGCATGCTGTGCACAGATACGCGCGTGGTGCGCTTCGACGACGGCTCGGGGAATTACGATCCGGCGTATCTGTTTATCAGCACTACGGTGCGCAACGTGTCGGCCCTGAACATGACGGGCGCGCGTGCGCATATTCAGTTGCCATCCTTTGCCCGACTGGGTTCGTCGGATTTTGCGTCGAAGGATTTTCCGAACGGTGCGGTGATTCTCCCGGGCGATAGCGGTGTGGTGATGTGGGTGGTGGAGTTGCGCGGCCAGCCGGTATTGCCCTCTTCCATTTGCGTGAATGTCACCGCCGAAAATTTTGCCGGTGCGCAGTGCTGCACGCCGCTCGATGTGATTGTGGACAATGCCATTCCCTCGCTCGCCTGCACAGTGGAGGGTCCGGATACGGTGCGGTATATCGACGGCGCATACGATCCGAATCCCATGACGGTGCGCGTGCGTGTGACCAACAACGGCACAACTCCAGCCAAGGGTGTGACCGCCGCGTTGCTTCAGGGCGAGGATTTGTCCATCGACGGCAGCGACCAACCGTTCAAATTGTTGAGCGATTCTCTCGCCGCCGGTGCTTCGGTGGAAGGCTCCTTCCGTTTGCGCGTACTCGATCGCGACAATGCGAGGCACGACACGGTGAAAATCACGGTGTTCGCGGCCAACGGTGGCGGGACCTTGTGTGCCAAGCGCATGTTTATCGAAGCGGTGAAAGGACCCGTGCTCGAACTCGCCTGTGCCGGACCCGACTCCCTGCACTTCGTGGACTCGCTGGCCGGGTACATGCCCGAGCCCTTCCTGGTGTCGGTGGATGTGCGTAATATCGGTACTGCTCTCGCCGATTCGGTGGTCGCGGAAATCCTGCCGCCTCCCGATATGACCATGGCCACCGGCGAGCAGGCCGCGAAAATGCTGCTGCCATCCACACTCGCCGTGGGCGAGACGGGCAATGCGCGCTGGTGGCTGCGCGCCACGCCGCGCTCGGTTGCGCGCATGGATACGGTGCTCGTGCAGGTGAAGGCCAAGGGAAAAACTCTGCAACAGACCGCACCCTGCCCGGTGGAAATTCACATCCCCGCCGCCCGCATGCCGCAGTTGCGCCTGAGTTGCGAACTGCTCAAACAGGCTGGCGAGGACGACACCGTGGTGATCAGCGCGGTGCTGCGCAATGTGGGCAGCGCTTCCGCTTATCAGGGCAATCTGCGTATCGAAGTGCCGCAGCGTCTCCGGCTTACGGCCGAGACGCCCCTTCCCGTGATCGATGTCGGCGTTCTGGCTCCGGGAGCGCAGTTCACCGCCACATGGAAAGCAGTTGTACAACGCGGCATGCAGGTCGATTCTGTAGCAGTCTGTATAGAGAGCGCCGCCCGCGGGCTCGCGCCCGAGCGTTGTTGTACCATGGTGCGCATTCCCGCGCTGGAAGAGGCGAGCTTCGATGTGCAATGCGCGCTCGATATGGATACACTGCGCGTGGATGAGCAATCTGGATTGTATCCGCTGCTGACGGTGTCGGCGCGGATTGGCAATCCTTCTCCCGTCATGCTGGACTCCGTTGTGGCAACGCTCCAACTGCCGCAAGGGGCACAGCTCGAAAGCGGCGAGCAATTGGATATCGTGCTGCGGAACATCGCTGCCGGTACCTCCGCGAATGCGATATGGCATGTGCGCATGCTGGTCGATACCGCCACAGTACCGCGGTCGCGTATATTCCGTGTCCGCGCCTATGCTGGCGGCGATTTGCAGCAGTGTACCGCGTCGGTGACGCTGATGCCGGCTCCGCCGCAGCCCACGGGTTTTGTCGTACGCTGTGATGCGCCCGATACACTCTGGTTCATTGGCGCCTCGCAGGGCTATCGCCCCGCACCGTTTTCATTCACCGTGGAAATTCAAAATACCGGATCGACCACGCTGCGCGGTATCCGCGCGACGCTCTCGCTTCCCTCCATCGCATCGGTGGAAGCGGGCGAAAGCTACACCAAGCCACTGGGCGTGGATCTCGCTCCCGGTGAAATAGCCACCATCGGATGGCTGTTGCGGGCGGCGCCGCAAAGCGCCAGCACAATACTGCGTCCCGTCGTCACCGTCACCGCCGACGCCGCCTCGTCTCGGCAATGCGGCAGCGATATTCTGCTCCATCACCCGCCGATCGTGGACAGCGCCTCGCTGGCTATCGATTGCGACATTCCCGACACCATCCGTTACGATGCCGGCAGCGATACGTACGTGCCCTCGCCATTTACGGTAACGGTGCGTATTCACAACAATGGCAATCGCACGTTGACAGGTATTTCGGGCATGCTCATGCTGCCGGCGAATATCACGTTGAATACCGGAGAAACCCCGGTCAAAGTGCTCGGTGTGGACTTGCAGCCGGGCGCCACGGGCGTGCTCTCCTTCACCTGCGTTCCCTCGGGCGGCGATGACGATGTACTGAGTACGATTCGCTGTATCGTGAATAGCGATCAGACCAGCTCAGTGGAATGCGCGCAGTCCATACTCGTGCAGTCGCGTTTGCTGGTGGTGCTGTTGAGCATGCCGCAGGATATCGTCGGAATGATGGGACGCGAGGTGACAGTGCCGGTGCGATTCAGCAATCCCCGACGCGCGCTGCTGCGGCGCATGTCCATGCGCATCGACGTCGACCCCGCCGCCGTCCGCATTCTGGAAGTGAAGAAGGAAGGCGCGCTCGCCGCGGGTTGGCCGTTGGCCATGAACGAAACCGCAACCGGTGTGACAATCGATGGCGCTTCGGGTACGCCCATTGTTGATGACGGCGTGTTGTTCTCGCTGCGATGCCTGCTGTTGCCGCAAAAGGGCAGGGACGGCGCCTTCGGGGTGTTCCGTTACCCGGTGCTCTTCGCGGGTACTCCGGACTTCGGACCGGGCATCGCCGTGGTGTACAGCGACGGGCTGATCACCGTGTCGGGTGATTGCATCGAGCCGTTGAAAAGCGACCTGTTCCTCCGACAAAATGCACCGAATCCCTTCAACCCGGTCACGGTGATCGAGTACGTGGTTTCCGATGCCTTGACGGGAATGCCGGGCGTGCTGGAAGTGTTGGATATGCATGGCCGCGTCGTACGAGTGCTGCATGACGGACCACTGCAAGAAGGAACCCATCGTGTACATTTCGACGGCAGCGCCTTGCCGAGCGGCGTGTATATCACGCGCCTGCGGAGCGGATCGTATGTACGCATGATTTCGATGGTGCTGGCCAAATAGAGGCATAGCGCTGTTAGAGTGAAAATTCGTCGTCCCCCTGCCCCTGCCATCGTCGTGAAAGGGACCGTCGCATGAGAACCATTCCTCACTACTTGCACCGGGGGACGGCGAAGCGCGGTCAGCGGTGGAGGGGCGTTTTATTTTCACGGCACAGGCAAATGGAAAGGACAAGCGATGCGCATTGTCGATGAGCGAATCGAACACTACATGCTGGAACTGCTGCCGCAGCGCTCCGAAGTGCTGCGGGAAATGGAGGCCTGGGCGGCGGAACATCGCTTCCCCATCATCGGCCCGCTCGCCGGAGTGGCTATCGCGCGCCTGGCAACGCTGATCGACGCGCGCCGGGTCATGGAGCTGGGGTCGGGCTTCGGGTACTCGGCCTTGCATGTTGCCGCGGCCCTGCACGCCGATGCGCGCATCATCTGCACCGATGGCGATGCGGAGAATGCCCGACGGGCGCGCGAGGCCTTCGCGCGCGCCGGCGTGGAAGAGAACATCACCATGCACGTGGGCGATGCGCTGACGGTATTCTCGACAGTGGAGGGTATGTTCGATATGATCTTCTGCGACATCGACAAGCACGAGTATCCGGACGCCTACCGCGCGGCGCTTCCCCGCGTGCGTCGCGGCGGCTTGCTGATATTCGACAATGCGCTGTGGAGCGGGCGCATGCTCGAAGGCGACGACAGCGCTTCAACACGGGGCGTGGTGGAATTGAATCGCATGGCCTTTGCCGATCCCGCCTGCGATGCGATGATTCTCCCTCTGCGCGACGGTTTGCTCGTATGCACCAAGCGCTGAGGCCCAGCGGTGTTCAGTATTCGCCACGGGGATGTCGACATCGCGTATCGCGTACTGAAGACGCGGAAGAATAAAAACATCCGCATCACCGTGTCCGCGCGTACCGGCGTGCGTGTCTCCGCGCCTCGCGGATGTCCCGAAGCCGCCATGCATGCGTTGGTGCGGGAAAAAGCGGCGTGGATCGCCGGTAAGCTGCGCGAATTCGAGGAACAGGCGCGGAGTCAGCGTACACTACGCTATCGCGACGGTGACGAGTTTCCTTTGCACGGCGTACCGCATCGCATCACTGTGCGGCAATGGCATTCCGCCCAGGCCCGCTTGCGCTTGGAGGGAAGGGACTTTTTGATCGACCTGCCGACAGGGCTTGACGACGAGGAGGCGGTGGTCCGCTCCATTTTCGAGCAATGGCTGCGCAAATACGCGCGCTGGTATCTCACACGGCGCATCATGTTGCTGGCGGAGAATTTTTCCAGACAACCGACGCGCGTGACCGTGCGCAAACAGACGACGAAATGGGGGAGTTGTTCCGCGCAGAGAAGCATCAGTCTCAATGCCCTGCTCGTCTGCCTTCCCGAGTCGCTCAGCGACTATGTGCTGCTGCATGAACTTGCGCACATGGTAGAACTGAATCACTCCCGACGATTCTGGGCGCTGGTGGAACGGCATTGCCCGGAGTATCGGACGCAGCGGCGTTTGCTGCGCGAGGCGGCATGGTTGCTGGAATGATCGCGAGGCACGAGGATTCGCGTACCTCCGCAGCGGGGAATTCCGTATGTTTCTCATTCGAATCATTTCCCACTCACGGGCATCACATGTATGAGCGCTGAAGACGAAGTCGAAGTCATCGAGAAAGCCAAGCAAGGAGACGCACGAGCGATACGGCAACTGGTGGACGAGTACGCGCCGGTGATCTTTCGTTTCTCGTACAACATCTGCCGCAATCAGGACAAGGCCGAGCACACCACGCAGGAAACCTTCATGAGTGTGCTCAAGAAATTGAAGCAATTCGACAATCGCTCGAAATTCAGCACCTGGTTGTACACCATCGTGTCCAATCACTGCCTGATGCTGGCCCGCAGCGAGAAATCGCGTCGCCACGTCTCGCTCGACGACGACGAAGGCAACTACCCGGATATCGCCGTCGATCATTGGGATCACGATCCCGAGGCGGCGGTGGAGCGCGCCGATCTCAAACAACATCTCGACGCGGCCATAGACAAACTCGCTCCCGAGTACAAGGTGATTTTCGTCCTGCGGGACATCGAGGGCCTGTCGACGGAGGAAGTGAGCAGCATCACTAATCTCAGCGTGCCTGCCGTGAAATCGCGTCTGCACCGCGCCCGGGCGTTTTTACGCAATGAACTCTCACCCGTATTTGATGAACAGCAGGATGGATAGAACGATGCATACGCATTTTGCCAATTGCCAGGAAGTGGTCGACTACATTTGCGGGCACTTTGGTGAGGACGAAAACTCCGAGCGTTGTCGCGAATTGAAGAAACACCTCGACGCCTGTCCGGATTGCAGTACCTATTGCGACTCCATGGACAAAATGATCGGTCTGTACCGGGCGGCGTCGCCCTGCTTTCCTGAAGACGCGCGCAAATCACTCCTCGCAGCTCTCGGCGTTGCCGACGAGCACTGAATCTCCCCGCGCACTCCGCGCATCCGACATGCATAACGCAGGCGACATCGGCCGGCACACGATACGATGTCCGTTGAATGGAACGATGAACGGAGTACGACATGGATCTTTCGCAACTCGAATACAGCAAGACCTCTTCCAAGCCCTTTGCGGATGTGGTGAATGCGGTGCAGGACGCGGCTCTCGAGCGCGGTTTCCGCACACTGCACGTGCATGACGTGCAGGCCACACTCAGGGACAAGGGTTTCGACATTCCCTCCTACAGCATCATCGAGGTGTGTAACGCACGTTACGCCTTTCAGGCCATCAGCGCCTTCAAGCCGGTGGGCATGATGCTGCCGTGTCGCATTGTGGTATACGCCGATGGCGAGCATACCATGGTGCAGCTCATGCGTCCCTCGGCCATGAATGCCATCATGCCCGACGCGGGACTCGGCGACATTCCCGACGAAGTCGAGGAAACGCTACGCGCCGTGGTGGACGCCGTGGCCTGACTTCACCACGATTTTCGGGATTGCCAATGTGAATCATTGTTATCAATGACTTATTTCCGTCATTGCGCCTTGGCGTCGTTTCGTCGCATTCCCTTCTGATTTCAGAAGAATGGAACGCAACGTCGCAGAGAAGCAGAGACGCAACGTGACGCGAGGGAGTTGTTCTCGTTTCGAGAATCAATGAGCTTTCTGCTGCGAGGAGGAAATTGTGCTTCCTCCCGTGTCTCGGGTGCTGCAATGGCGAAATCAGGTTCGGCCAGACATATTCAGTGAATAGCCAAGTCCGAATCCGAGATCAGGCGCGAGTATCCCCATCCGACATATTCACTGAATAGCCAAATCCCCGCCGCCCGCTCCGCCTTCCGCTCAGGGCGTGGGTTGTTCACTGAATAGCCAAGCCCGGGACCTCGGCCCTCGCCAGCGGCATCGGCTGGCATGTTCACTGAATAGCCAAATCCTGGCCCGCCCGCTCCGCCTTTCCGCGCTGAGCGTGGGTTGTTCACTGAATAGCCAAGCCCGGGACCTCGACCCTCGCCAGCGGCATCGGCTGGCATATTCACTGAATAGCCAAATCCCCGCCGACAGCTCCGCCTTCCGCGCCGAGCGTGGGTCATTCAGTGAATAGCCAAATCCTGGCCCGACAGCTCCGCCTTCCGCGCCGAGCGTGGGTCATTCAGTGAATAGCCAAATCCTGGCCCGCCCGCTCCGTCCTTCCGCTCAGGGCGTGGGTTGTTCACTGAATAGCCAAGCTCGGGACATCGACCTTCGCCAGCGGCATCGGCTGGCATGTTCACTGAATAGCCAAGCCCGGGACCTCGACCCTTACCAGCGGCATCGGCTGGCATGTTCACTGAATAGCCAAATCCTGGCCCGCCCGCTCCGCCTTTCCGCTCAGGGCGTGGGTTGTTCACTGAATAGCCAGGCCCGGGACCTCGACCCTCGCCAGCGGCATCGGCTGGCATGTTCACTGAATAGCCAAATCCCCGTCGCCCGCTCCGTCTTTCCGCGCCGAGCGTGGGTCATTCAGTGAATAGCCTAATCCTGGCCCGCCCGCTCCGCCTTTCCGCTCAGGGCGTGGGTTGTTCACTGAATAGCCAAGCCCGGGATCTCGGCTCTCGCCAGCGGCATCAGCTGGCATATTCACTGAATAGCCAAACCCAGGACCTCGACCCTCGCCAGCGGCATCAGCTGGCATGTTCACTGAATAGCCAAGCCCGGAACCTCGGCCCTTACCAGCGGCATCAGCTGGCATATTCACTGAATAGCCAAATCCCGATCCTTGGCCTCCGCGCCGACGTCATCGGTTTCGCTCACGCGAAATTGATCCCGTCATGGAGGTCGTACTGTTCCGGTCGACATATTCAGTGAATAGCCCTGACCAAGTCCAAGACCAGACGCGAGCATCCCGTGCCGATATTCCTGATTTCGCCACGCTTTTCAGGATTGCAAATGTGAATCATTGTTTTCAATGACTTACGGGGGCTCCGCTTGTGATCTGGGTGCTGCAATAGCGATATCAGGGCGTAGGCGTCTATTTCACAAAACGACAGGGCTCGTGAGAATAGCCATTACTTTCTGTCATTGCGCCTTGGCATCTTTTCGTTGCATTCCCTTCTGACTTCAGAAGAATGGAACGCAACGTCGCAGAGAAGCAGAGACGCAACGTGACGAGAGGGAGTTGTTCTCGTTTCGCGAATCAATGAGCTTTCTGCAGCGAGGCGGAAATTGTGCTTCCTCCCGTGTCACGGGTGCTGAAATGACGAAATCCGGGGGCTGGCCAGCGGGTGCTGAATGTGCGTTTGGACGTAAAGCGTGTGATGCGCAACCGAGCATGTAAGCACGAGAAAATTCAAAACGTCTATCTCTTGACAAATTGCTCCGATAATCCTTACCTTGCGGGCGTTCCACCGAATGCGACGCGAGCAGTGACCCGATTGGCGGGTGTTATGGCATGTGAACGTCGTGGAAATGTCCATGATGGTGTCGCATCATTGACGGTTATTGGGAAAGCACATCAGATACATACCGCTTTGCCTGAACTCGCATTGATGTGGAAAGTGAGAAAGGAGGCACCTTGACCCTATGTGAAACCTGCACCGTCGGTGACGTCCTCACCAACACCGTGCTTGTTCGTGGTGGTGAGTACCGTATACCGCCCGGGAAGGCCGACACCACGCTCATCATTGGACTGGAGCTTCCCAGCGGTGTGCAACAAGCGACGGTGACGCTGCATACCACGGCCTGGCGTGGACCGTTTGTGACCGGTTCTTACAGTATGACGCTTTCGCGCGACCATTACTTTCACGAGTCGCCCACGCCGAAGCAAGCTGAGCAACATCGGGCGGTGAGCTTCCCGAACGACAGTCGATTAGTGCTATTCCCGAGTATCGCTTCCGCAGCCGCTACTGTGACAGTCGCACTTCCGTTTGAAGGTGCGCAAACACTGCGCATTCACAGCGTGCTTGGTGTGGAATTACAGCGACAGGATATGGAAGGTGCTCGCGGCGCAAATCATGCGCTGCGCCTCCCTGCGCTCCCCGCAGGTTTGTATTTCCTTCGAGTAACAGGACCGGAGGGCAGTCGGACGGCGCAATTCACCGTTCGGTAAAGTATGCGATGCCGTGTCCGTTGTTTCACGAGAGGCGACGGACACGGCATTTTGGAATTATCCATAATTGCGATGGAAGAAAATAATAGATTCTGGAGAATGTCGATGAAACACGCATGGAAGATAGTACTTATAGCCCTTTGCCTGCTTGGCGGGCGTTCAAACGCGCAAATCGCGGACGAGGAAATACTCTCGCTGATCGGCGGCGGCGGTGGCGA
>DAOSDL010000008.1:36663-135703 GCA_035362335.1 Bacteroidota bacterium | reverse complement strand
CACATCACCGCGCAGATGAGCATGATGCAGGCAGCGAGACAATTTTCAGAGCAGAGTTCACAGAGATCACCGAGGGCACGGAGGAATGTTTGAGGTTGCTTCCCGCTCGAATCCTGCCGGTCTGCTGAGTACGGAATACATTTGAAGAGATGAAAGAGAGCGGAGAGAGCGGAGAGGAAGTGTTGAGGGCGCTTCCCGCTCGAATCCGTGCGCCCCGCCGCAATCGAGTCAACGCAAAGACGCAGAGACGCAAACCACGGTCCGCTGCCCAGCGCCTCGGCATCGGCGGAGGCGCTGACCATGTGGAATGAGCCATCAACCATTCCTCCGTGCCCTCAGCGCCCTCTGTGTTGCGATTGCCTGTGACCCAACTGTGCATGTGACCCAACGATGTCGAATGAGTGACCGCTGTATGCCGAATACCACCCCCGACCTCCAATCCCTGTTTCTCTTCGAAGCGCTCGACGAACGCCGCCTCGAACCCATCGCCGCGATCAGCAGTGAACTGCAGCTCGGCAAGGGCGAACACGCCTTCCGCGCGGGCGACGCGGCTCGCCACATCTACGGCATCGTGCGGGGCTCGTGCAAACTGTACCGCCTCACCCCGACCGGCGAGGAAGTCACCATCCATCTCCAGCGCGCGGGCGACCTCATTGCCGAAGCGGCCATGTTCGATGTGCAGCGCTATCCCGCGGACTGCGTGGCATTGGAGGACAGCACCTTGTTGCGCATTTCCGCCAAGGGATTGGTGGCAGTGTTGCTCGAACATCCCGAACTCGCACTGGAGTTGATGCACGCCTACTCGCGCCGGCTGCGGCAATTCGTGAGCACCATAGAAGACCTGTCCGTCCGCGATGTCAAGGCCCGTCTCGCACGCTGGTTGCTTGCCAATTGCGAGGAGAGCAACGGTTTGCTTGTCTGTCGCCTGGCGTGCAGTAAAAAAGACCTCGCCGCGCTGCTCGGCACCATTCCCGAAACCCTCTCCCGCAGCCTGCGCGATCTGAAAACGCGCGGCGTGATCGAGGAGCGCGAATGGGGGATGGTGATACTGCGACGCGATGTTCTCGATGGCCTCCTGATGTAGTATATTGCCACCGTCATTTCACGCAGTTTTCGCAGGAGGAGCCCATGAATCGCCCCATCCATTTTGAAATTCATGCCAGCGATCCCGAACGGGCGGCAGCGTTCTATCGCGCGGTGTTCGGCTGGGACATCAACGAATGGGTGCTTCCCGGCGTGAACATGCCGGACGAGAATCGCTACTGGGCGATCAGCACCGGAGCCGAAGGCGAGCCGGGCATCAACGGGGGACTGCTGTTTCGGCGCGGCCACGCGCCGGTGGACGGACAGGCGGTGAACGCTTTCATCTGTACCATCGGTGTATCCTCGGTGGATGCCATCGTGGCTGCGGCTCTCGAAGCGGGAGGGGCAATGGCGGTGCCGAAAATGCCCATACCCGGCATCGGCTGGCTGGCCTATGTCAAGGACACCGAGGGCAATATCCTCGGGGTGATGGAGAATGATCCCTCAGCGTCGCCCACCACGTGAGCGCTATACTGCGAAGCTATCGACCGGAGGATCTCCCCGCCTTGCTCGCCTGCTGGGAGGGATCGTCCCGTCGCGCACATCCATTTCTTCCCGAAGAGTATTTCCGTCTCGACAGGGAGCGCATTCCGACGGTGTACCTGCCGTCCGCCGTAACCACGGTGGTGGAATGGCAGGGCCGTTTCGCGGGCTTTCTTTCACTGCTCGGCAATGAAATCGGTGCTATATTCGTCGATGTGCATCTGCAGGGCCGGGGCTTGGGAGGGTTGCTGTTGAACGCGGCCCGGGAGGTACACGCGACGTTGCATGTGGAAGTATTCGAACGCAACCACAGTGGACGTCGATTTTATGCGAAGCACCTGTTCCAGCCGCTGAGCGAGAGAGTGCATCCTGAAACAGGGCACACACTGCTGCATCTCGTCCGTCATCGGGACGCGGCGACATCCGCGGAACATTCCATCGATCCTCGTGCTCCATCACACGGGACAACAGGCCATGTGGACACTTGAGTACAATGCTGAGCAACACTTCATCGATCTCGTCTTCGATGGGCTGACCAACGCCGAGGACGTGCGGCGTACCACCACCGAAGGGCTGGCGTTGGGACGGCGCCATGCGTGCCGGCGCTATCTGCTCGATATTGAGCGCATGCAGTCGGCTGTATCCTTTCTCACCATCATCGATTTACCGAATCGGCAGTACATCGCCGAGGGCCTCGACCGCCGCAGCGCCATCGCCGTGGTGCTGCCCTTCGAACCCGCGGCGCGGGAGGTGGCGCTGTTCTACGAAACCACCATGCTCAATCGTGGCTTCGAGGCAAAGACCTTTCCCTCGCGCGACGAAGCCCTGCGCTGGCTGCTTCGGGAGTAGGCGCGGCGCAACACCAGCTCCGCCGATCACGGTCGTACATCACGGCTTGACTTGCGTCAAGGCGCGGATGATCGATTGCGTTGTAGCTTGTCCGTGTTGACAGAATCACCGATGTTTTTCAGGAGCTTCACATGACACGCGACATTATCGAAATCAACGAGGAACTCTGCGACGGTTGCGGCGACTGCGCGATCGGCTGCGCGGAAGGCGCCATACAGATTGTGAACGGCAAGGCGAAACTTGTGCGCGAGGAATTTTGCGATGGCTTCGGCGATTGCGTCGGTGTGTGTCCCACCGGTGCATTGAAAGTGGTGAAGCGTGCCGCGCCCGCCTTCGACGACGAGGCCACGCGCGCACATTTGCTGCGCACCGGAGGTGCGGAAGCGCTGAGGCGCTACGAGATGGCGCAGGAGCGGCATGAACACAGCGAGGCGCACACGCATGCGCACGGTGGCGGTTGCCCGGGCAGCGCCCAGCGCGAATTGCGGCGCCCGGCCGCGCAGGAACCCATAGCCATGCCTCTGGCAACCGGTCACCCGCAGGCCATCAGTGCCGGCTGTCCGGGATCGGCCGCGCGCAGCATGCAGCGCGAGGCACAGCCCGCCGCCGCAGCGGTGTCGCCGACAATCATTCCCTCGGAACTCGGACAATGGCCTGTGCAATTGCATCTCGTGCATCCCGCGGCGCCGTATTTCCGCAATCGCGAGTTGGTGGTGCTGAGCACCTGCGGACCCGTGGCCTCGGCCGAAGTGCATCAGCGCTATTTGCGGGGACGCAGCGTGGTGGTGGCTTGCCCGAAGCTCGACAACACCGCGCCCTACGCCGAGAAGTTGGCGGCGATATTCCGCGATGGCGGTCCCACCAAGGTGCTGGTGGTGATCATGGAAGTACCCTGCTGCCGCGGTTTGTCGATGATTGTGCGTCAGGCGTTGGATCTCAGCGGCTGCGAGAATTTACCGGTGGAAGAGCATGTGCTGTCGCTGGAAGGCGACGTGAAACGCATCGTGCCCATGCAATAATCCCGTGTATCGCGGACAACGCTGTCCGTATCATTTCGCGAAACCGAAGGCGGACCGCTGTCATGGCGTCCGCCTTCTTCCTATGTTGCATGCACCTGTTCCACGCAATCGAGGAAGCACCATGGCACCGTCACGCCGTCCATCAACGGAATCCCCGCGTCCGCTTACCACCGTGCTGCGCATGCTGCGCGCGCCCTTCGCGGTGTTGCTGCTCTTCGGCTGTGCCGGAGGCGACTATCCGCCGCTCGCCGTGGTGGACAGCGTGGACGTGCAGCGGTATCTCGGCACCTGGTATGAAATCGCCCGCCTGCCGAATTCCTTTCAGAAGGACTGTGCCTGTTCCACCGCCGAGTATTCGGTGATCGACGAAAGCACGCTGCGCGTGGTGAATCGTTGCACCGAACGCGGTGCCGACGGAGGTACGGACAGCGCAACGGGCAAGGCCTTCATCGTCGAAGGCAGCAACAACGCCAAGTTGCGTGTGCAATTCTTCTGGCCTTTCCGCGGCGACTACTGGATCATCGAACTCGACGAGCAGTACCGCTGGGCCGTAGTGGGCGAACCCAGCCGCAAATATCTGTGGATACTCGCCCGCGCATCCCGCATGGACGATGCCACCTACACCATGCTGCTCGAGCGCATCCGCGCCAAAGGTTTCGATACCTCACGCCTCATCCGATCGGATTGTCCCTGAGGCGTCGACCCGCTACTGTGAGTTGCATACCGGGTACGAGAGGAGAAGGGACACAGGGGCAAAACCACACAGGTTCAAAACCACCGTGCTTCCACAATTCGCGCTTCTTCCACCAGAGCGTTGGTGTGTGTATTTTATCTTGTTTGTCGTGTGCAACGCATTCCCTTGAACCATGACCACAGTCGAGCTACCGGACATACAGACTGACGTGACCGATGGCACGGACACGAAGAATCCCGCGAAGGTGATTCTGTTCAATGACAACGTGCACACCTTCGAGGAAGTGATCGCGCAGATCATGAAGGCCACCGCCTGTTCGCAGGCGAAGGCCGAGGCCTTGACGATGGAGGTGCACACGCGGGGCAAGGCCTGCGTGTACACCGGCGACATGAACGACTGCCTGCGCGTGAGCCATGTCCTGGAGGAAATTGCCTTGCACACGCAAATCGAGATGTAACACATTCACCGACAGATAGAGACCATGACTTCCACGGAAATCCGCCAGAGCTTTCTCGACTTTTTCGCCGGCAAGGATCATCGCATCGTGCCGTCCGCTCCCGTCGTGCCGCACGACGATCCGACCCTGCTGTTCACCAACGCCGGCATGAACCAGTTCAAGGACGTGTTCCTCGGCGCCGGTTCGCGCGGCTACGTGCGCGCCGCCGACACGCAGAAGTGCATTCGCGTGTCGGGCAAGCACAACGATCTCGAGGAAGTGGGACGCGACACCTACCACCACACGTTTTTCGAGATGCTCGGCAACTGGAGCTTCGGTGATTACTACAAGCGCGAGGCCATTGCCTGGGCCTGGGAATTGTTGACGGAGGTCTGGAAGCTGCCGAAGCAGCGTCTGCATGCCACGGTGTTTCGCGAGGACGATGAGGCCTTCGCGCTGTGGACCGAATTGACGGACATCAATCCGTCGCATGTGCATCGCTTCGATGAAAAAGACAATTTCTGGGAAATGGGCGACACCGGTCCCTGCGGTCCCTGCTCGGAAATTCACATCGATCTCACGCCCGATTGCAGCGGTGGTCCGCTGGTCAATGCCGGCGTGCCGGAGGTGATGGAAATCTGGAACCTGGTGTTCATCCAATACAATCGCGACGAACATGGCACACTGCACGAATTGCCGCGCAAGCACGTGGATACGGGCATGGGCTTCGAGCGCATTTGCGCGGTGCTGCAGGGCAAGTCCTCGAATTACGACACCGATGTGTTCATGCCGCTCATCGACCGCATTGCCGCGGTGACCGAGCAGCCCTACGAAGGTGAGCAGCGGCAGGTGGCCATGCGCGTTATCGCGGATCATGTGCGCATGCTGTCCTTCTCCATCGCCGATGGCGCCATGCCCGGCCCCGACGGCCGCGGCTACGTGTTGCGCCGCATTCTCCGCCGCGCCGCGCGCTTCGGACGCAATCTCGGCATGCGCGAACCCTTTGTCTGGAAACTGGTGGAAACGCTGGGCGACACCATGGGCGCGGTGTTTCCCGAACTTGTGGCGCAGCGCTCCATCGTCGAACGCGTCATCCGCGCCGAGGAGGAGAGCTTCAACGCCACGCTCGACCGCGGACTGGAGATTTTCGAGGACATCGCCTCGCGTACTCGCGCCAACGACGGTACGATGATCGCCGGCGAGGATGTGTTCAAACTCTACGACACCTTCGGCTTCCCGTTGGATCTCACCGCGCTGCTCGCCTCCGAGCAGCAGCTCGATGTGGATACAGCGCGCTTCGAAATTCTGCTGGAAGAGCAGAAGCAGCGCTCGCGCGCCGTGACCAAAAGCAAAATCACCGTGCCCATGGCGGCGCAGGGCGGCCTGCACCTGGAGATGATCGAGGATGCGGAGGGCAGCGCGTTCGTGGGCTATGATGCCCTCGAGGTGGAAGCGCGGATCACGGGACTGCTGCGGGAAAACGGAGCACTGTATCTTGTGCTCGAGCGCACGCCATTTTACGTCGAATCCGGTGGTCAGGTGAGCGATACGGGTTTCATCGCCTGGAATGACCGCACAGCGGAATTGCGCGCCCTGCTCAAGGCCGACGGCGCCATCGTGCATGTGCTGGACGATGCGGAGGGCTTCGCGCCGGCACTGGGCGATACGGTGCGCGCCATGGTGCATGCGGATGCGCGTCGCGATACCATGCGCAATCACACTGCGACGCATCTGCTGCACGCCGCGCTGCGCTCGGTGCTGGGCACACATGTGCAACAGGCAGGTTCGCTGGTCGATCCCGGGCATCTGCGTTTCGATTTTTCCCATTTCGAAAAAGTGAGCGACGAGCAGCTCGCCGAAATCGAGCATCAGGTCAACGCCCATATTCTGGCCGGTTTCCCCGTGCAGCAGCATCGCGATGTGCCCTTCGATGAAGCGCGTACCATGGGCGCGTTGATGTTTTTTGGTGACAAATACGGCGACCGCGTCAACGTGCTGCAGATCGGTGCGGTGTCGATGGAGTTCTGCGGCGGCACGCATGTGCGCAACACCTCCGACATCGGCCTGTTCAAAATCACCTCCGAAAGTTCCATCGCCAGCGGTACGCGCCGCATCGAGGCGGTAACCGGCCGCGGTGTGCTGCAGTACATCAGCGACATGCATCAGCGTCTGGAGCAGCAGCAGACGCGCGAGGAGCAATTGCACGAGCGCATCAAGCAGTTGGAAAAGGACGTCGCAAAGCAGGCTCTGCAGCAGGGTGCGGCGCAGATCGATACGCTGCTCGCCTCGGGCGAGGAGTGGAACGGTGGTCGCATTGTGGTTGCCCGCGTGGAAGCGGCGGATGCCGAACAACTCAAGGCGCTCGGTGATGTGCTGCGCGAGAAATTGGGTTCGGGCGTCGGACTCCTGGCCGCCGTGGTCGACGATAAAGTGCAGCTCGTCTGCGTGGTGACCGACGACATGGTGTCGCGCGGCATCAAGGCCGGTGCCATTGTCACGCCTCTGGCGAAAAAACTGGGCGGCGGTGGCGGCGGACGTCCGCATATGGCCACGGCGGGCGCGCGCGATGTGGCGGGACTCGACGCCGTTCTTGCCGAGGCTCCGGCGGTGATTCGCGGCGGAGGTGCCTCCTGATGCGTCCGAGTCCGGTGTACGACGGATTGCGCGAGGCGCGCGAGCAGGGCAGGGCGCTGCTTTTCGTGCTGGTGGATCCCGACAAGGCCGAGCCCACGGAATTGCCGGGCTTCGCCGCCGATGCGGAACAGGCGGGCGTGGATGGCTTTCTCGTGGGCGGCAGTCTCGCCTTGCTACCCACGTTCGAGCAATGCATTCGCCATCTCAAGCTGGGCACAAGCAAGCCGGTGATCATTTTCCCGGGAGGCATTCATCAGATTTCCGGCGAGGCCGACGCGATACTGTTTTTATCCATCATCAGCGGACGCAATCCCGAGCAGCTCATCGGCCAGCATGTCATTGCCGCGCCACTTGTGCGCGAGCTGGGCCTGGAAGCCATTTCCACGGGATATCTGATCGTGTCCTCCGATACCGTCACCAGCACCGAGTACATGAGTTACTCCAAGCCGGTACCGCGCGAGAAGCCCGAGATCGCCGCCGCCCACGCGCTCGCCGCCGATTTGCTCGGCATGAAACTCGTATATCTCGAAGCCGGGAGCGGCGCTTCGCAGAGCGTACCCGCAATGATGATTCGCATGGTGTCGGCGCTGGTGGATGTGCCTGTCATTGTCGGTGGCGGCATCCGCACACCGGAAGCGGCCGCCGAGAAAGTGGCGGCGGGAGCGTCCATCGTCATCGTCGGTAATCATTTCGAACACGAGGACAATCGATCCCAACTACGCGCATTCGCCGAGGCCGTGCACAACGGGCGTGCGCATTCCCTGCTGGATGTTTGAATGGAGGTGCATCATGCCGCGATCGTCTCTGCTCCTGTCCATCGTCCCGCTGCTGTTCATGGCCTGCGCGCCCATGGTCGAACTGGAGGAGGAAAGCGCCGCCGTGCAGGCGCGGCTGGATTCCCTGGAAATGCATCACGCCGACTGCCGGGCAGAGAATACCTTGCTGCGGGATCGGCTCGATGCCATTGAACGCGAGAACGTGCAACTCGATGACAAGAATCGTCGACTCACCGCACGCCTCGCGGAGTTGCAGCAAGAGGATCCGCTGATCACCGGCGCGCAACCTCCGCGCGAGTCCGCCGACGCGGGAGACGCTCCTCCCTCCGCGCTTCCGAGTCCTGACGCAGCTGCCTATCCGCCGCCCGCCTCCGCGGACGCCGTGCAGCGGGAAGAAGCTGTTGCGGCGCCATCGGCGATTCTCCCCGCCGACGTGCGCGCGGTGTACGATGCTTCCACGCCCGCCGATCTTTCGTACCTGCGGGCGTATCAGACCGCCCTGCACGCCTTCAACGCCGAGCGGCACGGGGAAGCCCTCCAGCAATTCGAACACTTGCTCCAGCAATCCACACCCAACGACATGGGCGACAATTGCCTGTATTGGATGGGTGAAGCGGCCATGCGGCTCGGCAGGCATGCCGCGGCATTCAAGCGCTTCTCGGCCGTGCTGGAATGCGCCGGCAGCGATAAAGCCGCAGTGGCCCTGTTGGGACGCGCCAACGCCGCCATCGCCCTTGCGCAGACAGCCGAGGCCCGCGCGGACCTCGAACGTGTGCAGCGCGAACATCCGAACACACGCGAAGCCGCAGAGGCCGCCCGCGTGATGCGAACGATCCGTTGATTTTCGTCATTCCAACGCCTGGACAAGGATACCTATGAACAGCACAGCACCATCGCTCGGCGGCGCACTCCCCGCACGCGCGGATATCGATCCGGCATTCCGCTGGACCATTGAAGACCTCTATGCAACGGTGGAGGAGTGGGAGCAGGATTTCCAGGCCATCGAGCGCATGATCGGTGAAATCGCATCCTATCGTGGCACGCTGGCCCGCGATGGCAGCGCCTTGCTGCGCTGGCTGCATTTTGCGGACGATCTCAACATCATCACCGGAAAACTGGGAAATTACGCCTTCAGGCGCTTCGACGAGGACACCACCAACACGCTGTATCAGGGACTGATGGACAGGGTGATGTCGCAGCATGCGCGAATCAGCGCCGCGACCTCGTGGGTGGTTCCCGAAATCCTCGCCATCGACGAAAGCGCGGTGCGCACCTTCATCGCCGGCACCGATGGACTGGACGTGTACGCGCATCATCTCGATGAGATTCTGCGCATGAAGCAGTACACACTCAGCTCGCGCGAAGAGGAATTGCTCGCGTTGTCCATCGAGGCCACCAGCGCCGCGGCCAACATTTTCAGCATGTTCAACGACGCCGACATCCGTTTCGACAGCATTCGCGGCGAGGATGGCGCCGAGGTGGAGGTGACCAAGGGCCGCTACATACAGATGCAGGAATCGCAGGACCGCCGCGTGCGCGAAGATGCCTTCACCGCGTTGTACGGCGGATACGGAGCGTGGAAAAACACGCTTTCAGGCATGCTCAGCAGCCAGGTGAAGCGCGAGATGTTCTATGCGCGCGCACGCGGCTACGCCAATACGCGGCACATGGCCCTGTACGAGGACAACATCCCCGAAGCCGTGTACGACAATGTTGTGCGCACCATCAACAACAACCTCGATCCGCTGCATCGCGCCATGGAACTGCGTCGTTCGGTGCTTGGCCTCGACAGCGTGCGCCCCTGGGATTTGTACGTTCCCTTGGTGCCCGAAACGTCATTGCATGTGTCCTGGCCCGACGCCGTGCGCATGGTGGAAGAAGCGCTGGGCGCGCTCGGCCCGGAATACGTGCGTGATTTGCACGACGGCCTCCACAGCGGATGGATTGACGTGTACGAGAACAAGGGCAAGGCCTCGGGCGCCTACTCCGCCTGGACCTACGGTGCGCATCCCTTCGTGCTGATGAATTACACCGACACGCTGAAGGACGTGTTCACGCTCGCCCATGAAATGGGTCATGCGATGCACTCCTTCTACACCTGGCAGCATCAACCCGCCGTGTACGGCGGCTACACCATTTTCTGCGCCGAAGTGGCATCCACCTGCAACGAGTTACTGCTCGTGCAGCATCTGCTCGGCTCGCGTCCGGAGCGCGACGTGCAGAAGCACATTTTACTGCATTACATCGACACGATTCGCGGGACGGTGTACAACCAGGCCCTGTTCGCCGAATTCGAGCAGCGCATCCATCGACACGCGGAAGAGGGCGGGGCATTGACCGTGGATCTGATGAGCGAGACCATGGGCGAATTGTACGCCCGGTATTACGGTCCCGCATTCAGTATCGATCCGCGCTTCGCATTGAACTGGGCGCGCATACCGCATTTTTACCGAAGCTTCTACGTGTTTCAGTACGCCACCGGCCTCTCGGCGGCAGCGGCCATCTCACGGCGCATACTCGATGGCGAAGCAGAGGCCTTGCCGCGCTATCTGCAATTCCTGCGCTCCGGCAGTTCGCGCTACTCCATCGACCTGCTCCGCGATGCGGGAGTGGACATGACTTCGCCCGATCCCGTGGCAGCGACGGCGGACCTCATGAACGATTTGCTCGACCGCGTGGAAGCCCTGATGTAGGCACGCGAGGAGCGCCGCACGGCGCGAAGCGGGGTGTATAAAAACGACAACACGAAGGATCGCTCCTTCGTGTTGTCGTTTCAGTTCTGTTGTGAATGTCAGACGGCGGGCGTCGGCTCGTCCGTGGGCGCGGCTTCGTCCGTCGCTGGCGTGTCATCCGCCGGAGCTTCGGCAATCGGATCGGCGGCTGCGCTTTCTTCCACTGCCGCTTCCACCGGCTCGACGGTTTCGGGCTCGGCGGCTGCCACTTCTTCCACCACGGCTTCAGCGGCAGGTTCGGTTACTGCGGGCGCTTCCACTACAGCAGGCGCTTCCACGACCGGTGCGGGAGCGGGCTCGGCGGCTGCGGTGGCGTTGAGCAGTTTTTGCAGACCTTCGATGTCGCCAAGACGGAAGGCGTTGTCCGACGGCGAGCTATGCGGCATGGTGAAGTCCTCGTCACCACCACGCTCACGGCGCGGCGGACGATCGTCCGAATCGTCGCGCATGATCGCGCCGATCATGCTGTGACGCTCGGGATTCATTTCGAGGATTTTCACACGCACGCTGTCGCCGACATTCACTGTGGCGACCTGCTGCGTCGGGGCGCCGCGGCGCTTGCGACCGCCCATTTTGCCACGCGGCACAAAGCAGTCGATATCGAAATCCATCGCCACAATGGCGCCGGATTCCATGATCATTTTCACGGTGCCGTTGGCTTCGGTGTCCTGCGGGAACACATTGGCCAGGCGCGGCCAAGGATCGGGCTGCGTGGCGCGGAGACTCAGACTGATGCGGCGGTCCTTGGTGCGGACGTCCATCACCTGCACTTCAATCACATCGCCCACATTCACCACTTCGGAGGGCGTTTGCACGCGCTTGGTCCAGGAGAGGTCGGAGATATGCACCATGCCGGTGACGCCGGACTCGAGTTCGACATAGGCGCCGAAATCGGTGAGGTTGACCACCTTGCCCTTGACCGTTGTGCCGACCGGATATTTGCCTTCGACCTGAGCCCAGGGGCTCTCGGTGAATTCCTTCATGCTCAGAGCGATGCGCTCTTCCTTCATGTCGATGCCTACGATGCGCACCTTCACGGTTTCGCCCACTTTCAGCACTTCATGCGGCGTGGCGACACGGCGCTTGCTCAGACGGGTGATATGGATCAGGCCGTCGGTGCCGTCGAGGTCCACAAAGGCGCCGTAATTCGTGATGGAGGTGACCACGCCTTCGACGATGGAATTTTTTTCCAGTTCGAGCATGCGCTTGCGGCGCAGGGCGCGGCGGCGGCTGCACACGAATTTGCGCTTCGCGAATTCGCCCAACTCGATCACGACCATTTCCACGGTCTGACCCACCAAGGCCTCGACCTCGCTCGGGTCGGTGCGACCGGTGCGGCTGAACTGCGAACGCGGCACGAAGCCTTCGAGGCCTTTGTAATCCACAATCGCACCGCCAGGGATGCTGCGCAGCACGGTCATGGGGAGGAGTTCCAGTGACTGGAAGGCCGCGCTCAGTTCGTCCCAGATCGGCTGCGCTTCCTCGTCGGACATCTTATTCTTCTTGTTGCGGGATTTTTTCTGTCCTTCTTCGCCTTCGGTAGCTGGAGCAGCTTCGGTAGCTGGAGCAGCTTCGGTAGCTGGAGCAGCTTCGGTAGCTGGGGCAGCTTCGGCAGCTGGGGCAGCTTCGGCAGCTGGGGCAGCTTCGGCAGCTGGGGCAGCTTCGGCGGCGGGGGCTTCAACAGCGACCGCTTCCACCGGCGTCGCGTCGGCGGGGGGTTCGACCGCAGCTTCGGCGACCGGCGCTTCGATGCTTTCAGTGGATGCCGGGACTTCTTCCATGACGACGGCGGACGGTTCCGCTGTGGCCTCCGGTTCCGGTGTGGGCATTGTTTCGCTCACAGGTGCGGGTTCTTCGGCAGGCGCGGAGGGAGAATCCTGAGTCTCTGGAGCCGTGGTATCGACCGGGCTGTCCATCGTCTGCTCGGGTTGCTCGATGGGGGCCTCGGGTTGAATCTCGGGGTTCTCGTTGGGGTTCGGCTCGTTCGTCATGGTGGTTTCCACTTGTTGTGAACAGTTCGGGCACGTGCGTGCCGGTTTTCAGGCTACGTGATTTCAGCATGTCAGCGCGGATCATGCGGAAATAGCATACAACGCTGGCAGATATACAAGTTAGCGAATAGAGTTTGAAATGGCAATATGAAATGAAATTGACTGCAATGCAAGAATTTACCCCTGCTGGATTGCGCACTTGATTGCGCACACAGGGGTAGGGGCCATTAGGGGAGAGTGGTGAGGGTAGGGGGAGTAAGGAGAAAATGGTGGATGGGCGATCGAGCAACGATCACGATCGCATTCCACTCTTGTTCGACCGGAATCGAAGATCGGCGTACCGCCGCACGGAGGCGTTCAGCGGAGACTTTCCTCCAATGCCGTGGCCGCGTCGGTGCGCTCGTCGCGGTATTTGACAATCACTGGTGTGTAAATGTGCACGCCCGCTTCGGCGGCGAAGCTGCCCCGCGCGGGCCGGCTGCCCGGTACCACCACGGCGTAGGGCGGGATTTCGAGGGGACCGTCCACACTTTTCGCCAATACCCGACCGTGTACGAGGTCGTATACTCTCGTGGAGGCGTTGAGAATCACCCCCGTGCCGAGCACGGCCCCACGACGGACAATGGTGCCCTCATACACGCCGCTGTTGCCGCCGATCATCACATCATCTTCGATAATTACCGGCACGGCACCAACGGGCTCGAGCACGCCACCGATTTGCACCGCCGCGCTCACATGCACGCGTTTGCCAATCTGCGCGCAGGAGCCGATAAGCGCGTGGCTGTCCACCAGTGTTCCCTCGTCCACATACGCACCGATGTTGATGTACGCCGGGGGCATGACAATCACGCCGGGGGCCACAAACGCGCCGTCGCGAATGGTGGTGCCGCCGGGCACAATGCGCCTGCCCTCGGCGGCGGCGAAGCGCAGCACGGGCAGGGTGTGTTTGTCGGTAAATGCGAACACCGCCGACTCCGCATCCCCGACATCACGCAGCACGCCCGCCTTGAACGCCCACAGAATCGCGCGCTTGATGTCGGTGTCGGCCACCCAGGTGCCGTCCACACAGTGCGCGGCGCGCAGACGTCCCTCGCGCAGGGCCAGACGAAGCTGGTCGTAGAGAGCGAAGGCCTCGGCATCGGCCTGTGAGGGATCGATCGATAAAAGCTGCTCAAGAATGTCGCGCATGATGCTGTCCGTTTCAGGTGAGGGAAAGGGGAAATATGGGGAGAAGGGAGCAGGAGCGCAAGCATCACGCAACATCGTGTACATCGCGGCTTCGCGGTCGCGCCGGAACCTCCCGGCCCTGCGCGGTGGTTGGGAAGAAGCGTGCGCGCAATGCATCGCCGATGCGCCGCCCTGGACGCAATGCGCCGCCCTGGCGAGGGCACTTCGCCGCTTCCCTTGGCGAAACGCTGCTTTGGCGAAATCTGGGTGCGGGATTTTCCACTTTCCCCGAATACCCGCCGCGCCGTTTATTAGCGGAACGAATTCGCCTGCGGGAACGTGTGATTACTTTTGTTCGCCTTCCGGCATTTTGTAACTTTTGGAATGGAGATCACCATGAAATCGATGCGCTCGCCGTTCGTCTCAACGATGCTGTTGCTGCTCACCCTCACAGCTGCCTCGGCGCTGCGTGCGCAGCCCGAATTCGAGTGGGAGGAGAATGCGCAATTCGCCGTGCAGATTGGCGGCGCTTACGATCTCGATGCGCAGGTGTTCCAGCCGACCTCGCACAAGCCGTGGTTGATACTTCAGACGCCCAAACTCGACGGACCGGTGTTTATCGACCTCACCGCGAAGAAGGTGTTCCTGCTCAAGAAAGGTGATCTGCGCGTGCAGGAAAGTTTTGCCTGGACCAAAGGCATACCCTCGGGAAGCGATGCGGGTGGATATACTGTGAAAGGCCAGTCCAGCGTATTCACGGTGAAAGGGAAGAAAGTATCCCTCACCATGCGTCAGACCATCGTTGGCGAGGTCGCTCCCGCCGCCATTCTGGCGCACAGTCCGGAATACCGCGTCCGTATGAAGGCCTACAAACCCAAACAGGCCGCCATCAAGAAACTCGCCGCCTACAAAAAGCCCACCGAGGTCGTGGTGATGTTCGCCACCTGGTGCAGCACCTGCAAAGTGGTGCTTCCCGCGGTGCTGCGCGTGTTCGACGATGCGAAGAACAAGAATTTTTCGGTGAAATACATCGGCATCGCCATGGGCGGACAGGAGCCGCGTGCCGCGCTCGAAAAACACGGTCACGATTATCCCGCCGTGATTTTCTATCAGAACGGCAAGGAAGTGAATCGTGTCATCGGCGATCCGCCCGGCGCCATCGAGGAGCTGTTCCTCACAATCCTGAAGTGATCCATGAAACTGGCCTCCAACCGTGTGCTGCTGGTCACGGCGCGCATTCTGCACGTTGCCGTCGCGCTTGTCTTTATTCTCGCCGCGACGATGAAGGCGCTGGACCCGCAGTCGTTTATTGAGCAAATCGCCACCTACGGCATTTTCCCCGATCTCTCCTGGCTCGCCGCCTGGGTGCTGATCATCGTGGAATTCATGCTTTCCTTTGCGCTGATCGTCAATTTCTGGCCACGCGTCACGCCGCTGCTCATGAGCGCGCTGTTGCTGTTCTTCATCGGCATCACAGCGTATGGCATGTCCATCGGCCTTGGCGAAAATTGCGGCTGCTTCGGCAATCTCGTGCATCGCGGACCGGAGACGGTTATTATCGAGGATGCGGTGATGCTGCTCGCCATGCTGTTCGCGCTGCTGGTGTACTGGCACAAGCCCGTGCCGGGTCAGAATTGGCGCGCGGTGGTGACGGTGGCTGGCGGAGTGCTGGCTGTGCTGCTCGTCGCGTTCAGCGCGCGCATTCCTGCCGACGATCTCATCACCCAACTACGTCCGGGTGCGCAATTCAGCACCTGGCCCATCGATGGTCTGTACGGCACCGATCTCAACAGCGGTACCCATGTTGTCTTCCTCTTTACCGTGCACTCCGACGACTTGCAGCGCGATGTGAACCGCATGAACAGCATCGCGCAGCATCCCGCCGCCGTGGGTCCGGTGGGTCTGGTGATCGACGGCACGCAGCATCTCACCTCGCTCATGTTCGAGTATGCGGCTGCCTTTCCCATTGGCGCCATCGAACCGCGCTTCGCCCGCCCGCTGTACCGCACACTGCCGCGCGTGTTCATTCTCCACAATGGAGCGGTGACGCACACCTGGTCGGAACTTCCTGACGCCGCTGATGTTGTGTCTGCGATACAATCCATCAGCAAGGAGACGCAGCGGAAGTGAAAATTTATACAAGAACCGGAGACAATGGCATGACCGCCCTGTTCGGCGGACGACGTGTGGGCAAGGACAGTGTGCGCATCGAGGCCTATGGAACGGTGGACGAACTCAACGCGCAACTGGGAGTGGCCCGGGCGGCAGCGCACGATCTTGAATTGACGGATCGACTTGCGCAATTGCAGAACATGCTGTTCGTACTCGGTTCCGATCTCGCCACACCCATTGACAATACGCAGGTCAACATACAGCGCATCGACGACAGCCACATCGCGCGCATCGAGCGCGCTATCGACGAAGTGGAGGCGCGTCTCGAGCCCATTCGTTACTTCATTCTGCCGGGGGGGTCGCCCGTTGCAGCGCAGTTGCACGTGGCGCGTACGGTGTGCCGCCGCGCCGAGCGTTCGGTGGTGCAACTCGCCGCCATGGAGGAAATCAACGAAGCGGATCTGCGTTTCGTGAATCGTCTCTCGGATTACCTGTTTGTGCTTGCCCGCTTCGCCAACGCGGTGGCGGGTGTGTCCGACACGCAATGGAGCAAGGAGGAGTAACAGGTCATGTTCATCGCCATCGCGGGAAATATCGGTTCGGGCAAATCCTCGCTCACATCGCTGCTGCATCAGAAATTCGGCTGGGCGCCGCATTTCGAATCGGTGGACGACAATCCCTATCTGCCGGATTTCTACGCCGACATGCGGCGATGGTCCTTCCATCTCCAGGTGTACTTTCTTTCGAAGCGCTTCATGCTCCATCGCGGCATCGCGCAGTCGGGCAAGGATGTGGTGCAGGATCGATCGATTTACGAGGATGCGGAGATTTTCGCGTTGAATCTGCATGCCATGGGGAACATGGACGACCGCGATTACGAAAATTACCGTGCGCTGTACGAAGCCATGACCAGCTATCTCAAGGCACCCGATTTGCTGGTGTACTTGCGAGCTTCCGTGCCCACCTTGCAGCGCCAGATTCAGCTTCGTGGCAGGGAGTTCGAACAGACCATCGCGACCGAGTATCTCGTGCGGCTCAACACGCTGTACGAGGATTGGATACAGCGCTACACGCTGGGACCCACGCTGGTGATCGACACCGACAGCACAGATTTCGTGCATGACATGCAGCGGCAGGAGGAAGTGCTGTACACCATCGAGCATGCCGTCCGCCGGCGCAAGGTGTAGACCATGGGGCGCCTGCGTGCCGCGGTTATTCCCGCTATTCTTCTCCTCTATTCCATTTCCCTCGCGGCGCAGCCCGCCACATTGCGGGGCCGCGTCACCGACGAAGCTGGCCTGCCGCTGATTTCGGCGAATGTGGCATTGCGCGGCACCGTGCTCGGCAGCGCTACGGACGCGGAGGGCCGGTATCGCATCGCCTCCCTTCCTCCCGGACGTCCCCTCGTGCTGAACTGTTCGATGATCGGTTACGGCACGTTCAGCGTGACGCTCACCCTGCAAGCAGGTGAGGAGCGCGTGCTCGATATCACGCTGAAGGAAAGCAGCATCAGCACCGGCGAAGTGATTGTCACGGCGGGGAAGCATGCGCAGAGCCTGGAAGAGGTTCCCGTCAGCGTGTCCACCTGGGATGCGCGGGATATTCAGGAGCGAGGCATCACCTCGCTGGACAATGCCTTGCGCCGCATTCCGGGCGTGAACATCACCGAGGATCAGATCAATATTCGCGGGTCGAGCGGCTACAGCAGGGCTGTGGGCAGCCGCGTGCTGTTGCTGGTGGATGGCGCGCCCGTGCTGGCGGGCGATGCGGGTGAAGTGAAATTCGATGCCGTGCCAATGTTCAACGTCGAACGCATCGAGGTGGTGAAAGGGGCGGGTTCGGCGCTGTACGGTTCGAGCGCGCTGGGCGGAGTGATCAACGTGATCACCACCGAACCGCGCGAAAGCATGCTGCGCGTGCGTGCGCATGCCGGAGCGTGGGACGAGCCGCGTCATGACCAGTGGATATGGTGGGGAAGTGGCGCGCAGTGGATGGCGGGCATGGATGCCATGTACGGTGATGCGCGCGGTCCGCTGGCCTACAGTATTGCCGGTGGCCTGCGCCGCGACCAGGGGTATCGTCAGCTTGACGACAACACGGAATGGAATCTCAACGGCCGCGTGTGGTATCGCTTTTCGCCCGAGCGCAATCTGAGTGTGAGCAGCAGTTACAGTTCGAACGAGCGAGGGAACTGGGTGTTCTGGCGCGATCTGGCGCATGCCATGCAGCCGCCGGCTGACAAGGATTTGACCGAGCGTGTGCATTCCACCAAATGGCATAGTACGGCGCTGTACCGCGTCACCCATGGCCCGCGTTTCGCGTCCACCTCGCGCCTGTCGGTGTACCGCACGGCCTTCGATACGGAGAGCGACACCTCCGATTTTTCGCTGCGGCCCAGCGACAAGGTGCAGAGTACCGCCATGCAGGCCAGCGCCGAGTGGCAGGGCGCGTGGGCGATGAGCCGCGATCAGCTGCTCACCTTCGGCTCGGAACTGAGCTATTCGTGGGTGGATGCCCGTATTTACGGACAGCGCGACGGCTACGGCGTGGCGGTGTACGCACAGGATGATGTGGCATTGGGCGAGCGTCTGCATCTTTCGGCCGGTGCGCGCTTCGATGCGACGAGCATCGACACGCTGGAAACCGACATGCAGGTGAATCCCCGTCTGGGCATCGCCTGGAAGCCGTGGAGCGAAACCACCCTGCGGGCGTCCTATGGCTGGGGTTTCCGTTCGCCGTCCATCGCCGAGCGCTTTGCCACGGCGAGCACGGGCGGCATCATCACCAAGCCGAATCCCACACTCAAGGCCGAGCGCAGCACCTCGTACGAATTCGGCATCCGGCGCACGCTGCCCTGGGCCACGGTGCTGGACGCGGCGGTGTTCTGGAACGACTACTCGAATCTGGTCGAGCCCACGGTGGATCCCGCCGACGGGCGCATCGTGTTCCGCAACATCACCGAAGCACGCATTCGCGGGTACGAACTCACCTTCGAGAGCGAGCCATGGGGATT
Organism: Bacteroidota bacterium; assembly: GCA_035362335.1. Lineage (GTDB taxonomy): Bacteria > Bacteroidota > Ignavibacteria > SZUA-365 > SZUA-365 > JAOSJT01. The sequence continues at coordinate 116,714 of DAOSDL010000008.1, read as the reverse complement.
GTTCGATTGTTCGGCCGCCTACACCTATCTCTTCCCCGAGGATATGTCCGACGGTTCCGTACTGAAATATCGTCCCCGGCATTTGCTGTACGCTGCCGCCGGGTTGCAGTGGGGTGCCTTCCGCTTTGGCGTGGATGCGCGGTATGTGTCGCGCATGGAGACGCTGGACAAGGAGTTGACCATCGTCATTCCCGACGCCGATCGCCGTGTCGCCACCTATGTCACCGATCTGCGCCTGTCGTGGAGCGGTGCGTTCATGGGCCTGCCGCTGCGCTGCACCGCGCTGGTGGACAATGTGTTCAACTATCACTACACCGAAGTCATCGCCAACCTTTCTCCCGTTCGTCAGTACCGCCTGATGCTGGAAACCGGCTGGTAAGAATTTGCCATCGTAACGGATCCATTTGAGTACCGCGCGCAGCAGGCGGTCGGCGTCGCGTTGCATCCGCGCGTTTCGCGCCCGCTCCTTCCCGGTCGTGGTCTTCCCGTGCAGTCATGGCGAAAAAAATCCCGCCACGAGGGCGGGATGAAAAACTCTATCGGGGAATCCGTACGTGCAGGGATTGCCTACTTGAGCATTTTCAACTCATAGTCCGCATTGCGCGCGTAGGCGGGATCCTTTTTCGCATTGGTGAAGGCGTCCTTGGCTTTGGCCATGTTGCCCATGTTGCGATAGGCGAGACCCATTTCGAAGTACGCGGCGCCTTTCGGTCCTTTGATCAGCTTGAGTGCTTCCTCGGCCGACTTGACGGCTGCATCGTACTTGCCGTCCTTGTTGTAGGCCTGCGCGAGAATGATGTGGGCCTTGTCGAATTTCGGATCGTGTTCGATGGCTTTTTTCGCCATCTCGATCGCGCCGCTCACATCGCCGTTCTTGATCTGGTCGGCGGCACGGGCGGCCTGCGCGGCGGCGAGGCCTTTCTTGGCGGGACCGAGCGTGGGATTTTCCTTCAGTCCTTTTTCATAATTGTCGATGGCGGCCTGATAGTCGCCCTTGCCGAACTGCGATCCTGCCAGCGCAACATAGCCCGCGGCGAATTTGGGATTCAACTTGATCGCTTCTTCGAAGGACGCGATGGACTCGTCCACCTTGCGTGCCTTTTTCTCGGCGAGGCCGCGCTGGTAGAAGTAGAACTCGTGCTTCTCGATTTTGATGGCGGCGTTGTACTTGCCGATGGCGCCTTCAAAGTCGCCGGATTTCAGCAGAGCGTTGCCTTCGTTGAAAAGTTTCTTCGCCTCGTTGTTGCTCTGCGCGAAGGCCGTGGACAACGACAGGGAAGCGAACAGGAACAGAATGAAGAGAGATTTTCCTTGCATCGTGGTTCTCCTTGCACCGAGAATCGGTGGTCGAGTGTAGCGAAGATTCGGCGAGGAACAATTCGGCTGGAAACGTGGAGTGCGGAAGGCGGGACTTGAACCCGCATGCCCTTTCGAGCGCCACCCCCTCAAGATGGTGTGTCTGCCAATTTCACCACTTCCGCGTACTCTTTCTGGTGAGGCTGGATGGGTTCGAACCATCGACCCTCTGCTTAAAAGGCAGATGCTCTACCACTGAGCTACAGCCCCGCCACAAAAAGTGGTCCTTTAAGCTAGAAAATTTTTTGCGCCGGATCAAGATGTCGCCGATTCTTCTTGGAAATTTTTTCTTGCATCTTGAAACGCGGCCACAAGCAGAATCAACCGGCCGCCGGCCCGATTTGTTCCGCCTCACGGAGTGTTTTCCTCATGCGCTACGATCTTCTCGTACTCGATCTCGACGGCACGCTGCTCGATTCCTTCGCCGGCATACACAACGCGGTGAACGCCTTGCTACGCACGCTCGACCTTGAAGCGCTCCCGGCCGATGATGTGCGCGCGTGCATCGGTCGGGGCGTGCGGCATCTGTTGCGCTGCGCGCTCGAGCACGCGGGCGCCGTCGACACGGACCCCGCCGCGCTGCTCGGCACCTATGCGGCCTTGTACGAGCGTCACGGACTGGAGCACACCATCCCGTATCCTGGAGTGACGAACACCCTGCGCGCGCTGCAAGCACGCGGGTGCCGCCTCGCGGTACTCAGCAACAAACCCGAAGACGCTTCGCTGCGGCTGCTGCGCCATCTCGGTATGGATGCGCTGTTCGAACGCGTGGCTGGCGGCGACAGCTTCACGGAAATGAAACCGTCGCCACTGCCTTTGCTCACGATGATCGCGGACCTGGGCGTTGAGACCTCGCGCACGTTGATGGTGGGGGACTCGGTGTACGACATCGAATGCGCACGTGCGGCGGGCGTGGATGCGTGTGCGGTGAGTTATGGCTTTCAGCCGGTGGAAATGCTGAAGGCGCTCGACCCGGAGTACCTGGTGAGCGCCTTCGATATGATCAGGGACATCGTCGAGGGGACGATCGATCGCGGTCAGTCGAAGATGTAATACAGTCCGACCTGCGGCAAGGGGAGGAATACGCCATCGGTGAAATAGGTGAGACCGAGCGAGGTGCTGAACACCATGGTGCGCGCGAAGGCCCAGTCGTAGGCCAGGCCGAAGCCCGCGCGGAACGGACCTTCGAGCTTGTCGTCGCCGTCCTTGCCGTTCGTGTACAGACCCATTCCCACAAACCCGTAGAAGCGGTTACGACCATCGAGATCGAAATCGAATTGGCCTTCGATGCCGATGTCGCCCACCATGTCGCCGCTGCCTTTGAAGGCGCCGCCGGCGAGTTGGAAGCCGAAGCGCCCCTGGGGATGGAAGCGCGCCGCCAGGCCCATGCCCGACATGAGGCCGGCCTGCAAGCCCACGCCCCAGCGCTCCTTCTGCTGATAAAACTCCGTCTGTTCCTGGGCGCGCAGTGGTGTTGCGGCAGCGATCAGGACAAGCGCAACGAGTGTAATGAGGAATGTTCCGTACCGCATAATGGAGACCCTTTTACTTGTTCGTATGCGGCAAGCTAGGTAATTTCAAGGAAAGTTCAAATGAGGCGGAGAACGACGTGAGTGAGATTGTCATCCAGACCGACGCGAAACCCGAAGACCTGATTCCCCAACTGCATGCGATACTCGATCCCACCGAGCCGCCGGTGACCACGATGGCGAATGTGGCCTCGTTGTTCTACTGGTCGCTCGACGCGGTGAACTGGGTGGGATTCTATATCCTCGATGGCGATGCACTGCGGCTCGGGCCGTTCCATGGAAAACCCGCGTGCACCATACTCGCGTTGGAAGAGGGTGTGTGCGCCGCAGCCGTCCGCGAGAAGCGGATGATGAACATTCCCGATGTAATCAACTTCGATGGCCATATCGCGTGTGATCCCGCATCCCGTTCGGAACTCGTGGTGCCAATACTGGTCCACGGCGAGGTATGGGGCGTGCTCGACATCGACAGTCCCGTGCACAAGCGTTTTTCGCTGGTGGACGAGCGCTTGTTCACCGAAGCCGCCGCATTGATCGGTGCGCATCTTGAGGCCTGGAAGGGGCGGATTTTTCCCGCTTGACATGCGCCATTCGATACTCTAACTTGTCTTGTTCCATTTTTTCCATCCAATCAGAGAAACGTATAGACACTTCGGTACCGTTGCAGTTTTTTCCATACGGATCGTCCGCACCGGATGTCACAGGCAATTCACGTTTCTCATCAACGCGCACCGCGATCGCAGGGCTGCTACCGCCTTGTCGCTACCATATTGCCCGCAGGGCTGCCGGCTGATATGAGCAGGTTTGCGGAAATGCGGCGCATGCTCGCATCGCCGCTGGGACGGAATACCCTGCTGCAGATGCTGGCAATGGCGGCGAATTCCGCATTGGGCATCCTGGTGTATGGATTGCTCGCCAGCGCGCTCAGTGTGGAGGATTTCGGTACCTACTCGTTTATCGTCGCCCTGTTTGCCTTTACGGGGATGTTCTTCGATTTCGGCATTGCTCCCGCGGGAATGCGCCTGATTGCGATTGAACAAGACGCGGCCGCGCAACGGTCGATGGCGGGTGCGCTGCTTGTGCTGTCGAGCGGTGTCGGTATGCTCTACGCACTTTGCATTGCCGCCGCGTCCATGCTCGTGGATGCGTGGTTTCACCAGGGTGCGGGGCGCGTGCTGCTGCTGGCCGCACCTCTCGCGGCGATGCTGCCGTTGTACGAGATGGTGCTGTCGATGAGTCAGGGTGGTGGCAACATCCGGCTTCTCTCGCTGGCCATCGTGCTTCCGCGAGTGCTGCTGGTGGGGCTGTTGCTTGTGCCTGGCCTCGTTGCCTCGGATGTGTCGCGCGCGGTGCTGGTCACCTTGCTTGCGAGCGGCCTCACCGTGTTGGTGGTGGTCACCGTGCTGCACCCTTCGCTGCGCGGTGTGCGGCAGGCGATACGCACGGTGTTCAAGGAGGTGCGGGCCTTCGGTCGTGATGTATACACTGGCCGCGTGGTGGATGGATTGGCAACGGGATTGGATAAAATTCTGATCACGAAGTTTCACGGACCCACACCGGTGGCCTTCTACTCCATCGCGCTGACCATGGCAATGCCCATCGGACTGTTCAACCGCGCATTGGCGCAAAGCTCCTACAAGTCCTTCACCGGCATGGACGCCATTCCTGCGCGCGTACTCCGTGGCAGCGCGATTTGGGCGCTGGGCGGAGGGGCGGCTGTTGCGGTGTTGGGGCCGGTGTTGGTTCCGGTGTTTTTCCCGGGCGCATATAATTCCGCCTTGCAGGTGCTGCCGCTATTGGCGCTCGGCGTGGCATTGGGCGCGCTCAACAGTCCGTACAATGCCTTTCTCGCCGCGAAGCGGCAGGGAAAGGCCATTCGCATCATGTCCATCAGCACGTCGGTCACGAATATTGTGCTGAATCTGCTGCTCATCCCGTTCTGGGCCATGACAGGAGCAGCCATCGCATACATCGCCACCTACGCCCTGAACATCGGCATGAATGTGTACTACTATCGCCGCGCGCGAAACCTCGGAACAGGTGAAGGGCGATGAACACGAATGGACGGATTTTTACGTTGCACGATATAGTCCCGCATGGCAGTTTGCGGGATGGCATTTCCTCTTCCAATGGACATGGAATCCGTATGATGCGTCTCCGCTACATACTGTTGTTCGCCACGCTGCTACTAGCATCCGCCCATGCGCAGGACCTTCGTATTCGTCAGCAGGACGCGGGTGGATTGCTCATCGAGTACCGACCCTCGGCGACAGTCACACGACTGCCCTCCGGCGAGACGCGCGTGGACATTGTTGATGGCGTGTCCGCTTTTGCTGTGGGCGATCCACGAGTCCCGCAGTTGCGCACGCTGCTTGGCCTTCCTTCCACCGTCGGCAATCGTGTGACGGTGGTGGAAATGGATTATCGCGACGAGCAGGGTGTGGATCTCGCGCCGGTGACCATTCCCCGTCAGGACGATGAGGAGATCACCACACCGCGCGGTCCGCTGTACTCGGCGTCGGGATTCATTCCCGCGTCGATAGCATCGTTGGAACATGTCGGCATTGCACGCGACCGCATGTTTGGCGATCTGGTGTTGAATGCCGCGCAGTACAATCCCGCAACACGCGTGCTCCGCGTGTACACCCGTCTGGTGTTGCGCGTGGACTTCGGCAGTGCGCGGGAGCGCTTTGCAGCAGTGACGCCCGGCGAGGAAGTGCCATCGCAACTACTCAACGCGTCACAGGCGCGTGCCTGGAAGCTGCAACGTCCGGCGGCGATTGCCAAATCCACGGCGAACAGTCTGGCCTCGGGTGCGTGGTATCGCATCACTGTGGCGCAGACCGGCGTCTATCGCCTGTCGCGCGCCTGGTTCAGCGCGGCCGGCATCGATGTGGCTGCGCTCGATCCGCGGACGATCCGTCTGTTCAGCAGCGGAGGCAGGGAATTGCCGCGCGATCTCGACGCGAAGCGCCCCGAGCCGTTGCAGGAAGTGGCGATAGAAGTGGTGGGCGGCGATGACGGGCGTTTCGATGAGGATGATTACGTGCAGTTTTTCGGCATGGGAACGAGCGGCTTCGACTACAATCCCGCCTCGGGCCTGTACGAGCATTACATCAACCGCTTCGCGGATGAGAACGTGTTTCTCATGACCTTTGGTGGAGTGCCGGGCAAGCGCATCGCGCAACAGGCCTCGCTCAGCGATCCGCAACCCTACACGCCCGCATGGTTCAACGGCCGTGAGTTCGAGGAAGAGGAAGTGACCAATCTGATGAATTCCGGATCGATGTGGTTCGGAAAACGGTTGATACCCGGTGCGGGCAGTGCCTCCTCCATTGCGTATGCAAGGCGTTTGCACGGACTCGTGCGCAACGAGCCCGTGGTGTATCGTGTGCAAGTGGTGGGCAGCTCCGAAGTGACGCATGGTTTTACCGTGCGCGACGGTGAGCGCGAGCTGGGCAGCATTTCGCTGGGAACGGTGTCCTTCGCTTCGGAAGTGGACGATGTGGCGAAAATCTCCGGACCGCGCACGTTCAGCGGTACCGGACAGCTCCCCGATGATCGTGCCACGGTTACGCTGACGTATTCGTCGAGCAGCTCCGACCGCAGCCGCGGTGGCTATGTGGATTGGGTGGAATGGCATTACGCGCGCCGTTTCGAGCCGCTGAACGATGAGCTGCTGTTTTCGGCGCCCGATACCACAGCGGTGGTGGAATTCGTGATCAACGGCTTCACCACCAGCGATATCGTTCTGTACGATATAACGGATTGGGCGAGTGTAACGCGCATTGCCAATGCCAACATCAGCGGTGGCACGGTGCGCTTTCAGGTGTCGAACGAGCGAGGCAAGCCGCGGCAGTTTCTAGCAGTGGCTCGCCCCGCGCTGAAGACGGCTCCCGCGCCGGTCGGCGTTCCCAATTCGGGTCTGTTGACGCAGAGCGGGGCCGAGTTCGTTATCATTACCAACGATCAGCTTGCCGAAGCGGCGCAGCGCCTCAAGGCACATCGAGAGCGAGCCGGTGAGGACAGGATCAGCACCGCAGTGGTTCGACTAAGCGAGATTTACAATGAATTTGCCTCCACCTTGCCGGACCTGACCGCGATACGCGATTTCGTTGCGCACGCGGTAAAACGCTGGCCCACGCCGCCGCGCTACGTGCTGTTCCTCGGCGATGGACATTTCGATTACCGCAATCGCACCACGGCCGAGCCCATACTGTTGCCTGTGGTCGAATCGGAGAATTCCATCAACAAAATCGATTCGTATGTGTCCGACGACTACTACGCAAAGGTGGTGGGTACGCCACGCAACGACGCGCGTGTGGATGTGGCCACTGGCCGCATTCCAGTGCTGACACTCGCCGAAGCGAATGCCGTGGTGGACAAAATTATCCGTTACGAAACGCAGCCTGCCTTCGAGCCCTGGCGCAACCACGTCACCTTCGTGGCCGACGACGGATGGAATTCCTCCCGTGACAGCGATGGTCCGGAGCACACGGCGCAATCCGAGCGACTGACCTCGAGCGTCCCGGCGTCGATGGATCAGCGAAAAATCTACATCGTCTCCTATCGCACCGAAATCACGGCTTCGGGACGGCGCAAGCCCGACGCGGCGGCGGCCATTGTGGATCAGATCAATCAGGGCACGCTGCTGGTGAATTACACAGGCCATGGCGCACATGACGTGTGGACGCAGGAGCGGATTTTCGTGTCCGATGTGACCGTTCCCCAGTTGACCAATGCGGATCGTCTTACCTTCATGTGCGCGGCCACCTGCACCTTCGGCCTGTACGATGCTCCGGGAGTGCGCAGCGGGACCGAACTGCTGCTGCTCAAGCCCGATGGCGGCAGCATCGGCGCATTGTCCTCGCCCCGCGTGGTGTTTTCGGATCAGAACAGCGCCTTCAACAAGGAATTTCTCGAGAATCTGCTCAACAAGGGACGTGAAGACGATGGTCGTGCGAAGCGCCTGGGTGAGGCGATATACAGCACCAAGCAGCGCTACAGTGGTGTAGCGGGCTATGAGAAATTCCATCTCTTCGGCGATCCGACCACGCGTCTCGCCTTGCCGCGCTATGCAGCCACGTTGGAGGAAATCCGCATCAACGACGAGGCGGTGAGCGCCGACACGGTGCAGCTGCGGGCGCTGAGCAAGGTGACGCTGCAGGGCAGCGTGCGCGACGGCGAAGGGCGCGTGTGGGAGGGTTTCAGCGGCACCACCGATGTGAGTTTGTTCGATGCGGACCGCTACGTGGTGATCAACGATCCCCCCAAATGGATCAACTACACCTACCGCCTGCAGGGTGGCTTGCTGTATCGCGGCAAGGCCAGCATCGCCAACGGACGTTTCACGGTCAGTTTCATTGTACCGAAAGACATTTCCTACGAAAACAACAACGGTCGCCTCGCGATGTATTTCGACAATGCGGCGGTGGACGGCGCCGGATTCTTTGCCGACCTGCGCGTGGGAGGTTCCGATACCAGCAGCGTACAGGACGAGACCGGTCCGGTGATTGCGTTGTACATGGACACGCGCACCTTCCGTCCCGGCGACGTGGTGAACAGCGAAACCACACTGCTCGCGGATTTGTTCGATGAAAGCGGCATCAATACAACGGGTCTGGGCATTGGACACAATCTGGAAGCCTGGTTGGACAACGGCAGCACCGGCATTGTGCTCAACGATTACTACACCGGCGAAGTGGATTCTTATCAGAAGGGTACGGTGACGTATCGCTTCCGTGGCCTCGAGCCCGGACAACATACACTGCGGCTGCGTGCGTACGACATTTTCAACAATTCCAGCATGGCCGAAACCTGGTTCACCGTCGCCGGAAGCAGCGATTTGACGCTGGCCGACGTGCTGAATTACCCGAATCCCATGCGCGATGAAACATCGTTCACTTTCCGCCACAATCTGGGCAATCCGGTGAACGTGGACATCAAGATCTACACGTTGTCGGGCCGGCAGGTGCGCGTGCTCGAAGCGCGCAACATCGCCGAACGCTTCGTGGCTGTGCCCTGGGACGGCCGCGATGAGGACGGCGACGCGTTGTCGAACGGCGTGTATCTCTACAAAGTGATTTGCCGCACAGTTGACGGCGGCATGGGCAGCGAGGTGTTGGGCCGGCTGTCCCTCTTGCGATGACGACGGTTGCGTAACCCCGAAACAAGCAATAACTTTACTATTCTATCATCGACCATACGAGGAATTACATGATCGGAAAAAGCATTCACGTCGTCGGCGCGTTCGTTGTGGCGCTGCTGTTGGTTGGCCAGGCCGGAGAGGTCGCGGCGCAAACCACGGCGGTGCCGTTTTTGCTGATTTCGCCGAGTTCACGGAACAGCGCAATGGGCGAGAGTGGCGTGGCGATCGCGGATGATGTGTCGGCCATTTTCTGGAATCCCGCGGGCCTCGGATTCCAGCGCGGCATGGAATTGAGCCTGAACCACTCGAACTGGCTGCCGCAGTTCGCGCAAAGCGATCTGTTCTTCGAGTATGCCAGCTACAAGATGGATGTGCCGTCGATTGGCGGTACGCTCGGCGCGGCATTGACCTATCTGAATCTGGGTGAATTCGAGCGCCGCGACGAAGGCAACAATCCTCTTGGCACATTCAAGAGCTACGAGATCGCCTTCACCACCTCGTACGGTACGCAACTCGATGAGGATTTCGCTCTCGGTGTCGGACTGCGCATCATCCACAGCTCGCTGTCGGTGGTGGCCACCGCGCGCGAGCAGGGTTCGGGTACGGCCACGGCCGTGGCGGGCGATGTGGGTATACTGTATCGTCCGTCGAAGTTTACGCTGCCGTTCAGCAACACCGATATTGGTGGACGTTTCGGCATCGGTGCTTCTATCACGAACATCGGTCCGTCGATCAGCTATATCGATGAGGATCAGGCCGATCCGCTGCCCACGGCGTTGCGCCTCGGTTTCAGCTATGATCTCGTCAAGGAGAAGTACAACACGCTGACGTGGACGACGGATGTGACCAAGCTGCTTGTGAGCCGCACCGACCGCAAGGCGGATCCCTTTTACGAGGCGATTTATAAAAGCTGGGACGTGGACAATGTCATGAACACGTTCACGCTGGGCACCGGCTTCGAGTACTGGTATTCGCAGCTTGTGGCTCTGCGCTTCGGCTTCTTCCATGAGGATCCGAGCCTGGGCAATCGTCGCTTCCTGACCTTCGGCGCCGGTGTGCGTTACGATATCTACGGATTCGACTTCAGCTACATTTCCACCGCGATTTCGGATGACGACACGGTGAGTCCGCTGTCCGAGACGCTGCGCTTCACGCTGACGGTGAACTGGAATCGCGGCAGCGGTCCGGCCGACGACGGTACGCGCATCCCCGCCGACGACGCGGCGAACTAAGAGCGGCACAGGTATCGGGCGGATGGCGTGCGCTATTCGCCCGCACCTCGATCACACACATTGGCAACACGGATTCCGGGGCTGTCCCGAATATCACGCGCGCGGGTCGCGGCTCGATGCTCGCGAAAGCCCGGGCGGATGTTCGCGGCAGCCCCGGACGTCCTGATGCCATCGACATCGCACCCAGGCATCCGACATTTGTTTTCCACATTGGATCGTCCGTCATGCAACGAACAGGGATAGCCACACTCCTCAGTTTTGTTCTCATCGCCAGCGCCGTCGCGCAGCAGCGGACGCCCGTTGCGCCGATGCTTTCCCATGGCTTCATCGCGCAGGGCGCAGCCGCCGGCATTGAGGCGCGGCAGCTTCCCGACACGGTGCGCCTGCTTGCGGTGATGGTGGATTTTCAGGTGGACGACGACAATCGCACGAGCGGGACGGGGAAATTCGGTTCGATTTACGAATACGATTATGGCACGGAAATCCTGGATCCGATGCCGCACGATCGCGCGCATTTTCAAGCGCATGTGCAGTTTCTCGAAAATTACGTCCGCAAGGTATCGGGACGCCGCACTATCCTTGCTGGCGACGTGCTCGACGGTGTGGTAACGGTGAGCGGCAAGATTGCCGACTATTCCTTCCGCCGCAACGAGAAGGAAACGCCTGTGGCGCGCCTCGCGGTGGAGGCATGGGAAAAGGCCGTGCAGCAATTCCCGCAGACGGATTTTTCTTCCTACAACATGTTTGTGGTATTTCACGCTGGCAGGGGACGGGACATTGATCTGGTAAGCATTCAGGGCTTCGATCCGACGCCGCTGGATATTCCTTCGCTTTCGTTCACGCTGGATGCATTCAAGCGTTTGCTGGGAAATGATTTCACCGGCATACCCGCGGGCGGCGGTTTCCGTATCGAAAACTGCGCGGTGCTTCCCACGACCAACAATCGCGAGATCGACAACATCGATGGATCGCGAAGTTTGCTGGAGATCACCATCAACGGCCTGCTCGCCGCGAGCTTTGGCACCTACGCGGGGCTGCCGGATCTTTTCAACACCACCACCGGGAAAACCGGTATCGGACGCTTCGGTCTGATGGATGGAGAGGGCATTTTCGCCTATGGCGGCATTTGCCCACCCGAACCCTCGGCGTGGGAGAAGCAGCAACTGGGTTGGATGCGTCCCCGCGTGGCCGAGCCCGGGACGCGCAACTATTTGCTGAGCGCGTCCGATTCGCTGTCCACGGCGGATGTGTTGCGCGTGCCGATCACCGACAAGGAGTATTGGCTGGTGGAAAACCGCCAGCGCGACCTCGCGGGCAATGGACAACTGGTGACCTTCATTTCCGGTGGTCGCGTGCAGCAACTTCGTTTTCCCAAAGACACGCTGGGCTTCGACAACGGCAATGTGCAGCAACTCAAGGGTGTGGTGATCGATGTCGAGGACATTGACTGGAGTTTGCCCGGGGGTCGTGTGGTGGCCGACGACAAAGAGGCGCGCGTCAACGGGGGCCTGTTGATCTGGCACGTGGATGAACGCATCATCGAGCGCAATCTGGTGGGCAACACGGTGAACAACGCCGTTCCGCGCGGCGTGGACCTCGAACAGGCAGGTGGTCCGCAGGACATCGGGCTCGACGTGCAGACCGTATTTGGGACACAGACCGGCACGGGATCGCAACTCGACTACTGGCTGCGCGACAATATCTCGCCGGTGTACAAAAACCGTTTCGCGGCGGAGACCTCGCCGAACACACGGGCGAACTCCGGCGCGTTTTCCAACGTGACGATGGATAAGTTTTCCACTGCCGGTCCGATCATGTCCTTGGATGTGACTCTGGGCAGTGACGTGCTCGCGCCGATGACGGGATTCCCGGTGGATTACTCCGCCGTGCTTGGTGCGGGCGCGCGGTTGCGCTTCCTGCACGCGGAGGATATCGACCGTGATGGCGCCGAGGAGTTTGTGGTACTGGCCGACGCGGGTGAAACGGGGCAGGGCTCGCTGCTGCTGACGCGCGGCGACGGCACGCCATGGCTCGCCTCTTCGCAGCTCGCGGCGCGTTTTAACGGCGAAGCTATCGACGCGCCAGCCATTGGCGACATCAATGGCGACGGAGTGCCGGAGATTGTTGTGATCAGCCGGAGTGCCGACGCCCACGAGTTGCTGGTCTTCACCGCGAAGGATGCGGACGCGGATGGCGCATTGGATCGTGTGCAAGAGCAGCGCTACGCGTTTGTGGACGGCGTGCCAACGCTACTGAATCCGCGTCCACTCATCGCACACGGTGTGGCGATATGCTACCGTAGCGGGGTGACCTCCGACAGTTTGCTGGTACTTGGTACACAATTCGCCCGCATGCCGCTGAATACCTTGCCGCGCGCGGCGCAGGAGCGCACGCTGACCATACTGCCGTTGGACGAGGCGGGCATGCTGTTCGTGGCAAGTTCGCTCGCCGATCGTGCGGTTTCCATTACAGGCAATCCTCAGGACATCCATTTTTCCGACATTGTGCAAATTCCGATTGCCGCCGAATCCACGCTCGATGCGTTGATGGTGGATAGCGATGGCGACCGCACGCGCGAACTTGTGCGGCGGCAGATGGTGGATGGCCGCTCGCTGCTCCGCATCTCCCGTTACGCGCTTGGCGCCGGTTTCTCGGCCGCCCCGCGCGAGAGCACCTCGCCATTGCCGATCGGCGCTGCGATGACGCTGGCGAGCGCGGACATGGACGGAGATGGTGCGAGTGATGTGGTGCTTGCGGACAGCAGTGGACGCGCGGTGGCACTGAACCACGCGTTGGTGAGTGTGGATTACTTTCCGGTGGCGGTGAACGCACGTTCGTTGCACACTGTACGCGGCGCTGGCGCGCAGGATGTGCTGTATGCCGCCGGAGCGTCGCAGTTGCAGCAACTCGGCGTCAAGGCGGGTGTGGCGGATGGTTTTCCGGTGGCGCTGACCGATGCGGTGGCGGCAGCCACCTTCGTGGCTCCGGGCATGAAACTCGGCTTCGCAGTACTGACCGAGGCCGGCACCTTGCAGGCCTTCCGTACGGGACACGATGTAGCGCAACGCTCCGCGTTATTGTGGAGTACGCTGCATGCGGATGCGCGGAATTCGCGGCAGGCGCCGCTCGCCGGGCAGATGGTGCAGCCGGTGTCGGCATTTTTCCCCGAAGCGCGCTGCTACAACTGGCCGAATCCGGTGTATGATGGCAGCACGCGCATACGCTTCTTTGTTTCGCACGACGCCGACGTGACCGTGGCGATTTACGATCTCGCTGGCGACAAGGTGGCCGAATTGAAGGAACGTGCCGTGGGCGGCATGGACAATGAAATTCTCTGGGACGTGCGCGACATTCAGAGTGATGTGTATCTCGCGAAAGTCACCGCCGAGGCGTCCGGTAAGAAGGGCGAGAAAATCATCAAGATTGCCGTGGTGAAATAGCGCGGGGCTGTCGCGGCACCGTGTGATCGACGAATCAGCAAGCAATGACATTCATGACACGCATTTTCCCTTTCCTTGCCACACTCGCTGTGGCGATGTTTCTCGCGCTGCCCGCCGTGGCACAGCCCGACGCGTACTCCGCTCCGGAGCTGCAATGGCGCACCATCACCACGAAGCATTTCCACGTGCATTATCACGAGGGTGCCGAGCGCAGTGCTCGCGTGATTGCGCGCATCGCCGAGGACGTGTACGGTCCCATCACAACGCTGTACCGGCATGAACCGGACGAGCGTGTCAGTTTCATCGTCAAGGATTACTCGGATTACGCGAACGGTGCGGCCTACTTTTTCAACAACAAGATCGAGATTTGGGCATCACCGCTGGATTTCGATCTTCGCGGCACGCACAACTGGCTGCGCAACGTCATCACGCATGAATTCACACATATCATCCAGATACAAGCCGCGATGAAATTCGGGCGCAGCATACCCGCGCTCACCTTTCAGTGGTTCGGTTACGAAAAGGAACGTCGCAGGGATGTGCTGTACGGCTATCCCAACACGCTGGTATCCTATCCGTTTCCGGGCGTGATCGTGCCGCCCTGGTTTGCCGAAGGCACGGCGCAGTTCCAGCGCGGCAAGTTGACCTACGATGCATGGGACGCTCATCGCGACATGATTTTGCGTTGCTATGTGCTTGCAGACTCCATGCTGAGCTGGGGCGAGATGAGTGCGTTCGGCAAAACCAGTCTTGGCAATGAGAGTGTGTACAACGCCGGCTACAATCTGACGCGCTACATTGCCAAGACCTATGGCGAGGATAAATTGGAGGCAATCACGCGGGCCATGGGCAAGCCGCTGGTGTTCACCATCGATGCCGCGATCGAAGACGTACTCGGTATCAGCGGGAGGGATCTGTACGCGCAGTGGCGCCAGGCCTTGCGCGAGGAGTACGCGCAGCGTATTGCTCCCGTGTCGGAGCATCGTGTGGAGGGACGGCGCATCGCGGATGTGGGCTTCGGGAATTTCTACCCGCGCTACTCGCCGGATGGAAAAACCCTGGCGTACACCTCGAACAAGGCCGCGGATTATTTCGGACAATCGTCGCTGTTTCTTTACGACCTGGCGAGCGGAACGGAAAAGGCATTGCTACCGGGCGTGCGTTCCACCCTGTCGTGGTCGCCCGATGGCAAGACCATCGTGTTTTCCAAGTACAATCCGCCGTCCGTGCAGGGTCATCTGTACTACGACCTGTACAAGGTGGACGTGGCAACCGGCGAGGAAAAGCAGCTGACCACCGGCCTGCGCGCATACAATCCCGCGTGGTCGCCCGACGGTTCGAGCATCGCGTTCGTGTATTCGAAAGACGGCACCATCAATCTCGGTCTTGTGCAGGCCGACGGCAGCGGCATGCGCCCGGTGACAGCATTCACCAAAGGCGAACAGGTGATGACGCCGTCGTGGTCGCCCGATGGGAAGTGGATCATCTTTGCCTTCGCTCCGCGCACGCATCGCGGACTTGCGCGCATCCGGCCCGATGGCAGCGGCCTCGAGTATGTGCTGATTGATGGCGAGTACGATTGCCGCGACCCGCGCTATAGCAGCGACGGCAAGCACGTGCTTTACGCCAGCAATCGCACGGGAATTTTCAATATTTACCGCTTGAAGCTCGCGGACGGCACGAGCGAACAACTCACCAATGTGCTGGGAGGCGCGTTCATGCCGGATCTGAATGCCGACGGAACGCTCGCCTACGCGCTGTACACGGCCGGTGGCTACAAAATCGCAACTCTCGATGCTCCGCAGCCGTTGGACGCCGTGGGGCGCGATTACTTGCCGCCGCGTCAGCATTCCTCGCCCATCGCTTCCGCGGATGAGAGTTGGGATTGGAATGCGCTGAACGATTTCGATGACAGCGACACCTCGCGCTACAGCAGTGCTCCGCACTCGCGCCTGTTCCAGAGCATGATGTACTTCCCGACGTTCCGCATCGACAGTTTCAATCCGGACAACGAGGGATTGGAATTGTTCAAACCCGGATTGATGATGTACTCGTCGGACGTGCTGGGGCGCCTGGATTTCATGGCTTCGGCGTCCATCAACATCAAAGGCGAACGTGATCTCTACCTGAATATCACGTACCGCGATAAACTCCCGCTGTTCTCGTCCCTCGGCTTGTATCCCGACCTGAGCCTGGAAGTGTTCAACGTGACGCGCGGCACCACGGCGAACATTCCGTTGCCGCTGGATACGCTCGGTGTGGATGTGGACTTCAACCTGCTCGAGTTTGCCGTGCGACTCGGCCACAACATCGTGGACAACAGCATGCGCCTCGAACTCGGCTATGCGCACAGCCGCTACACCAGCACCACAGGGAGCTTCCGCAATCCGGACAACGAGGCAATTGTACCGGCGCGCGACAATCTGTATCTCGTGGGCAATAATATCAGCGCGGTGTTTCGCTACAAGGATCTCGTGCCCACCCGCGACCATGAAATCAGCCCCATTGGATCGCGATTCACGCTGCACTACGATTACGAGTTCAATAACTACAATCCCGACGGCGAATACGAGATCAAGGGCGGCTTGCTCCTGCCGGTGTATCGCGATTTCAACTTCCATCGCCTCGATGCGCAGTTGAGTGTGGGCGCGCGATTGCCGTGGTGGAATCACGCATTGACCTTGCGCGCGCGCGCCGCCACGATACTCGGCGATCCCGTGGACGAATTTTTCAATTACTACGCTGGCGGCATCACCGGGATGCAGGGATACACGTTCTACTCGCTCGGCGGAAATGAACT
Source organism: Bacteroidota bacterium (assembly GCA_035362335.1). Classification (GTDB taxonomy): domain Bacteria; phylum Bacteroidota; class Ignavibacteria; order SZUA-365; family SZUA-365; genus JAOSJT01. The sequence goes on along the minus strand of DAOSDL010000008.1, from coordinate 100,209 downwards.
GGCCACAGCGCAGCTCACCTATCGATTCCCCATTTTCTCGAGCATGGATTTGCATCTCGGACATTTGCTCTTCGACAAGCTGTATGGCGGCATCTTTGTGGACGTGGGCGACGCAGTGATGGCGCCGGAGGATTTTTCCACGCGCGCGCTCAAGCGCGATGTCGGCTTCGAATTGCGTCTGGAGTCGTTCTCCTTCTCGATGTATCCCACGAGGATATTTTTCAGCGGAGCGTATGGTCTGGATTCGTTTACACGCACCTTCCAGTTCACCGAGGTCACCTACGGCAAGGAGTGGCGCTGGTACTTCGGCATGCTCTTCGGCTTCGATCTGAGCGACGGCTTCTGACGCCGCCGCAACATGGCATGGTTTCGTGCGCGTCCCGCCAGCAGCGGGACGCGCTCGTTATACCGGCCTTCGGCCGTGGTGGAACGCGCGTATCCATCCCGAGGGCGCATTGTTCATTGTGCATCGAATTCCGTATACTTGAGGCAATTCACTGCTCTCCGGTTTACTCTGTCCATCGCCCATGCGGACTCGGCTCCTCCGGTATTTCCTTCGATTGGAATACGCATTCGCCTCGCTGTTGACGGTCGCGCTGGTGTGGCTGATGCTGTTGGTATCGGACAGTTTGCCCGAGGCGGACGACACATCGTTTCTGAATCCCATCCTTGATCGCATTGATTTTCTCAACATCGCCGATGTCAGTCTCGACGCGATTTTCGCGGTACGCGATGCTGAATATCCCGATACCCGCATCAAGATTGTGAACGTGGGCGAGGTTGCTCCCACTCCCGATGGCATGATCGCGATGCTGCTCTACAAGTTGCATGCGCAGGGCGCGCGGGTTATTGGACTGGACATTTTCCTCGACAACCTGCACATCGAGCGCTTCCCCGAAGAGCGCAGCGGCGAGGTGGATGTGCTCGCGCAGGCCTTGCAGGAGATACCGAATGTGGTATTGGTGAATGGATTTCGCGAGGCGACGCGTATGCCCGCGGTGCAGCCGGACGCGCGCTTTCTCGGACCCGGCGTAAGCACCGGCTTTGCGAATCTGATCACCGACGATGACGGTGTGGTGCGTCGTTTCCTGCCTTGGGCGGATATCGGCAATGAGCGCTGGCTCGGCCTGCCGATACAGATGCTGCACATGTATGATTCGAGTATCGTGGCGCCGCTACTGCAACGCGCATCCGATCCGCAGGTGATTTTTTTCACCTCCACCTATCATCAATTCGAATCCGTGCCGTTGGTGGATGTGGTATATGGCAACGCGTATGACAATGGCTTTTTCAAGGACGCCATTGTACTGGTGGGTTTCGTGAATGAGGGCGGGCTGTTTTATCTCGGCGACACGCACAAGACGCCGATGGGAAAAAAATACGGACAGGAGGGTCCGGACATGCCGGGGCTGCTCATTCACGCGAATGTGATCAACATGCTGCTGCGGGGTTCTTTCATTTATTCGGTTCCCGCATGGGTGGATTGGGCGCTGGCCTTTTTGCTCGCCTATGCCAGCATCGCGTTGTATCGCGTATTGCGCACCAAGCCAGCCAACCGCTTTGGTGTGGGCATGCTGATCACCGGGACCTTGTTCACCGAAGCGGTGTTGGTGTTCTTCCTGCCATTGATTGCGTTTTTCTACTTCGATGTAAAAATCAGCTACAATCTCATGGCCACGGTGGTGGTGCTGTTTATTCCGGCAAGCGCCATGACGGCGAAACTGCGCTTTGCGCTGGAGCATCGTCGCATGCGGCGCGTAATCAGCGAACGCGATCATCCGCTTGCACGTGTACTCGAAGATGCATTCAAGGACGATGAGCCCTTCGCCGCGCATACGCGATTGCTGCATGCATGTCTGTTCCTCGTGCAGTATGCCTGGACGTGGGATTTGGCGCGCACGCTGCATGCCAACGGCACCCCTATCGCTGGCGACATGCAACCAGGGTTGCGAGAGTGGCGTCGACGCATACGGAGTATCGATAGCGAATTTGCTCTCAACGGCGATACAGCGTTGCAGCGTCAGTACTTCCTCCGCTATCTCGAAGGAAAGAAAATGGAATCCTTGCGGGAGAGCGCGGTGAAGGAGCGGTATTTCTCCACCGAATTGCCCACGTTCAACGAGTTCATCGTGCTTGAAGAACTGGAACTGATACAGCCGCATGCACGTCGTTTATTATCGCTGCTCCCGGTGGAGGAATTGCTCGCGACGCTGTGCGTGGTGGACGCTGCAGGCGTGCGTCGCGTCACGCCCGCGAGGGACGGGGCGGAAACCGATACGGTCACGTTTTCGGAACTTCCGCACGGCGTATACGTATGCAGTGGGATCACGGCGTCCCCTCCCTTGCTGCTCTCTCCGCTGTGTGAATGGGCGGAGTGCAAATTACATCGCACGCACGAACTTTTCGTTTTCAGTGCGATGGTGCGTAAACAGCACGATTTACCCACGGTGCCGGTGTATCTGGGAGCGGGACCCAACTGCGAGCCGGTGTTGCCCCCGATGGCGATTGCACGCCTACGCTCGCTGGAACAAATGGAAAAGGCATAACAGACGTTTGAGGATACGATGAAACGATTGACACTGCTGTTCGCACTGCTGCTGATGTTCACATCGGCGCTATCCGCGCAGACCTTCATGGTGATGAGTGTGAAAGGCAAGGTGGAAGTGCAGCGCAAGAACGCCAAGAAAAAGGAATGGAAGGCCCTGTCGGTGGGCGATCAATTGCAAGGCGCCGATGTGGTGCGCACCGCGTTTGCCAGTTACGCCAAACTGATGATGAATCAGGAGCGTCTGGTGAGCATCGATGAGAACACCACCAAGGTACTCTCCACCTTTGCCACGGCAAGCAAGCAGGCCGGTGATGGTGCTTCGGGAAAGCTGCTGCAATATGCCGCATCACAGATCCGTCGCACGCGCGAAGGCGGGCAGGAGGATGTGTACGGCGCCGTTCGCGGGACGCTCGACGTGGTGAGCGCCGTATTCCCGAAACAGGCGTTGATGACAACCGAGCCGCTGTTCCGCTGGATCGATCCCAGTGATCGCAGCGAATACGACTTGCTGCTGCTCGATGACAATTTCGCCGTCATCGCGCGCCTGCGCAGCGGCGAGACGCAGCTGCGCTACGAACCCGGTGCGGCGCCCGCTCTTGCGAACGGGGGAGTGTATCACTGGCGCATTACTCGCGTGAAGGATGGCAGCGAAAGCAATATCGAAACCTTCCGTATACTCAGTGCCGATTCCATCGCGGTGATTCAGGAGGAATTGCGACGACTGGACGTTGAATTGCGCGACATGGGCGCCGACGATGTGACGCTGCATTTGATCCGAGGCATTTACTTCGAGCAGAAGGGATTGTTCAACGATGCCTTCGTCGAGTACAGTGAAACCCGCCGTCTCGCACCGGATGTGGCGGAGTACCGCGACATTTTGCGCAATCTGCTCATGCAAATGCGTTTGTACAACGAGGAAGAGTACTTGCTGAAGTGACGCGGTCGCGTCGCTGAGTTCCAGGAAGCACATGGCGGTGCCGATTTCGCGCCGCCATTTTTCTTTCGTTGCTCTTGTCAACGAATATCCTGAATCGTACATTTCTTGGTTAGAAATCCGGAAAGCACATGTCCATCTGTATCTTCGAAGACGTTTCGATTTCCTCACTCTTGCCGCTCACACACGTGCAGGCGGACTTCGATCTCCGCTGTGGGATATTCACGGCGCTGGAGCGCGCGCAGGCGCATTTCGCCGGTGAGGACGTTCGCCTGTATTCGCGCATGGGCCTCGCAGCGGTGTTGCGCGAGCGGCATGGGTTGCCGGTGAACGAGGCGGGTGCCTCGCGTCTGTTCCTGAACGGCCGTCTGCTGCTGGATGCGTCGCTGGTGGAACTCCTGAAGAACACCGCCGAGGATACAGTATTTCTCCACGACGGCGTACCTGTGGCCATCGTTGCCGTGAGCGACCGCATGCGTTCCAGTATTCATGCATGGCTTACCGCGACGTCGCTGAAGGAGGAATTGACCGCTTCAGCCGTTCACGATGCCCGTCCGGATACGCGCGATGCGCGCATTGTCCAGCACCCATCGCGCCTGCTCACGTGGCCATGGGACATCATCGACTTTACTCCGGCGCTGCTGCTCGAAGATGCGGCGCGTTTTCCCCTGGGATCGATTCACGCGACGGCGCAATGTGCCGCTTCGGTGGAATTGATAGCCCCGGAAGCGATACATATCGCCGCCGCTGCGGTGGTGCGCTCGGGCGTGGTGCTGGATGCGAGCGAGGGCCCCATCGTGATTGATGAAGGCGCGGAGATCATGCCGCAGAGCGTGCTGTTGGGTCCGCTGTATGTGGGCAAGCGCAGTCGCGTGAAAGTGGCGGCGAAAATCTATGAGCACACGGTGATCGGACCCTTGTGCAAAGTGGGCGGCGAAGTGGAAGCCACCGTATTCCACTCCTTCGCCAACAAGCAGCACGACGGCTTTGTGGGCCATTCGTATTTCGCGCCCTGGACCAATCTCGGCGCGGACAGCAATACCAGCGATTTAAAGAATAATTACTCCGTCATCCGCGCCACCACCGAGGGACGCGAGCATTCCACCGGCCGCATGTTTCTCGGCACCATTATGTCCGACCATGCGAAATGCGGCATCAACACCATGTTCAACACCGGCACCATTGTGGGACCGGGGTGCAACGTGCATGGCGGCGGTTTTCCGCCGAAGTTTTTGCCGGCGTTCAGTTGGGGTGGTGCCGATGGTCTGGAGGAGTATGATTTTGAAAAATTCCGTGAAACCGCCGAACGTGTCATGGCCCGCCGCGGGGTGACATGCACGGCTGCGGAGCGGGATGTGCTGCACGACGCCTTCGTGCGTACGGCGGCACAACGGATTTCCTTTCATCACTGACGCATATACGCCATGACGAACGATACACACTCCCTGCCGCCGCTCTACGTCGGTGTCAGAGGCATCGCCGTGAAAATCCTCACGCGGGTCGAACGCACCGATGCTTATCTCGACAAGTTGCTCGACATCGAGTTGAACGACAGCGAACTCAATCCACCAGACAAGCGCCTGTTGACGGAACTTGTCCACGGCGTATTGCGCAACCAGTCTAAGCTCGACTGGGTGCTGACCGGCTTCTACCACGGACAGTATTCGAAAGTAGCGCCGAATGTACGCAACGCCCTGCGAGTGGCGTTGTATCAGATCCTGTTTCTCACACGCATACCCCATCACGCCGCTGTGAACGAGGCGGTGGAGTTTGTGAAGAAATTCCGGGGGCAGCGGCTTGCCGACACCATGAACGGCCTGCTCCGCAACATCGCTCGCAACATCGAGAACATCCGCTACCCATTGGCCACCAACGACGAAGTACAGTATCTGTCGGTGGTGCACTCGCATCCGTCATGGATTGTGCGGCGCTGGCATGCGCGCTTTGGATTCGAGGAGACGGAATCCCTGTGCAAGGCCAACAACATGCGACCGTTTCTCACGTTGCGCCCAAATCCGCTCGTGACAGAATACACTGCCTTCGCCAACGACTTGGTGGAAGCGGGCATCGATTACCGGCGCTGTTTCTACATGAAGGATTACGTCACCGTACGCAATCTGCCGAATATCAAGCAGAGCGGGATGTTTCAGGAGGGACGCTTCACCATTCAGGACGAGAGCGCCGGGTTGGTGGGGCTGCTGCTCTCGCCCAAGCCGGGCGACACGGTCATCGATCTCTGCTCCGCACCCGGCGGCAAGGCGCTGCATGCCGCCGAGCTGATGGGCAATCGCGGACGCATCATCGCGGTGGACAAATACGAAACGCGGCTGAATCTCGTGCGTCAGGCGGCGGAGCGCACGCGCATTTCCATTATCGAGTGTGTTGAGGGCGATGCCGGCGAACTCGAACTCGAGCCGGCTGACAAGGTTCTCGCTGATGTGCCCTGTTCAGGTCTCGGTGTGTTGGGTAAGAAACCCGACATTAAATGGAAGCGCGAGGCGGATGATATTCGCAAACTCGCCACACTTCAACGCGCGATTCTCGAGAATGCCGCACGCTTGGTGAAACCCGGTGGCGTCCTCGTATACAGCACCTGCACCATTGAAAACGAGGAAAATCGCGATATCGTGCTGGCCTTTCTGCGCGAGCATCCGGAATTCACACTCGAACATGCAGAAACGCTGCTCCCATCGCGCGTGGTGGACGAGCAGGGTTTTCTGGCGACCTTCCCGCACAAGCATCGCATGGACGGCGCCTTCGGTGCGCGCCTCGTCAAAGCGTCGTAACGGAGAATATACTCGGTTGAGCGGAATCCCCGACGAAGGTCAGTCCTTGGTCGAACGGAATTGCACGGTCAACGGCACGCCACTGAATCCCCAGAGCTCACGTATGCGGCGCTCGACGAAGCGTCGATAGCTTTCCGGAATGTACTTCGGCTCGTTGGCGAAGAGCACGATCACCGGTGGCGCCTCGCGCACCTGCGTGACATACATCACCTTGACCTGGCGGCCGGTGGGAGTGGCTGGCGGGGGAGTTTCGCGGAGAATTTCCAGAATTCGATCATTCAGTTCGGACGTGGGAACGCGCTTCTGTCGCTCGTCGTACACGGCGACGCATTGCTCGAGCGCCTTGAAAGTGCGTTGTCCGGTGAGGGCGGAGATAAAGATGACGGGCACGTAATCGAACATCTTGATTCGTGCGTGTATGTCCTTCACGATCAGATCCGCGGTTTTCGAATCCTTTTCCACCAGATCCCACTTGTTCACCGCGATCACCAGACCCTTGTTCAGCCGGGCGGCTTCGTTCAGCACATCGATATCCTGATGCAGCAAGCCCTCGGCACCATCCACCAGACAGAGCGCCACATCGCAGCGCTGAATGCTTTTCAGCGTGCGGAGGGCGGAGTAGAACTCGATGTTTTCCTTCACCTTGCTGCGGCGACGCATGCCGGCGGTGTCGACGATGGTGATGGGCCGTCCCTCCCAGATGATGGTCGAGTCGATGGAATCGCGCGTCGTGCCGGGAATATCGGTGACAATGGAGCGTTCTTTTCCCAGCAGTGCATTGGTCAGGGAGGATTTGCCCACATTTGGCCGGCCGATAATGGCCAGATGCATATGCTCGTCTTCCTCCTCCTCGGTGCTTTCGGGAAAGCCCTCGATGATGAGATCGAGCAGGTCGCCGGTATGCAGTCCGGAGATGGCGGATACACTGGCGGGTTCGCCTAGTCCGAGCGAATAGAAATCGTTGCGCAGCGCTTCCATTTTCGTGGAGTCGATTTTATTCACCGCGAGGATGACTTTTTTATTGCTGCGGCGCAACAGGCGCGCTACTTCCTCGTCGATGGGCAGCACACCGTCGCGGCCATCCACTAGGAAAAGGATGACGGTTGCTTCCTCGATGGAAATGCGCACCTGCTCGCGGATGGCGCGCTCGAACACATCGTCGGACTCCGGGACATAGCCGCCGGTATCGATGAGGATGAATTCACGCCCCGACCAATCCGTTTCGGCGTAATGGCGATCGCGCGTCACACCGGGTTGATCTTCGACGATGGCTTTACGCGCGCCGATGAGGCGGTTGAAGAGCGTGGATTTACCGACGTTGGGTCGGCCGACAATAGCGACGATGGGCTTGTTCATACTCGTGATCGTATTCCCGCGCGAGGTGCGCGCAACCGTACTGCCGACGGAGTGTCCGTCGGGGCAAACAGTAATATACGGAAGCGGGAGGGAAATGGGGGCGCGGTGTCGAGTGTGCGCCTCTCTATCCAGTCGAGCGGCCGGGATCTTCCGGGCGGGCCGAGTGCGTGATACATTTGAAGAGAGCGCGGAGAGCGCAGAGAGCGCGGAGGATGGGTTGAGGGTGCATCTCGCACGAAACGTGCGTTAGGCGGCAGGTTCGAGTGTCCAGGTACTTCTGGGCTGGATATCTAAAGTGGAGAGGGGGCAATGATTTGCCAGTCCCATCGCCATTGTCGTACTGGCGATTTCCCAGGCTCACGGCGGCATTGAAGCTTCGAGCGGTGGCAGGCCGGGACCGACACGCGTCGTTCCCTCGTCTGGGACTCTACCGTACTCACGTTTAGAACATGAAATTCCGACTGATGCCGGCACTACAATGAGTACTCATCCACCGCTGGCCGAGCCGCGTTTTCTACCGAGTAGCAGGCGGACACCCAGGTAGATGGCGGCTGCGACCACGAGTAGAATGAACACCTGGCCAGCAGCCCAGAAAAACAAGCGCAGGGCGATGAAGGCCACGATCAACAATGCGATAACCACCAGTAGCTGTTTCATCATTCCTCCTTGGTGACGCGGCCGCCGCCCGTAAGTGACGGCGGCCGTGTCGTTATCGTATGATCAGTGCCGTATCCAGCGAACGATTTCGTCGAGATTCGGACGCTTTCCCGTGAGCAGTATTCCCACGCGGAAAATGCGAGCCGCGATCCATGTCAATGCAATGATCGAAAGAACGAGAATTCCCAGACTCAATGCAATTTCCCACAGCGGGGGAGCGATGATGGGTAATCGAATGAACATCATCTGCGGCGTGAGGAAGGGAATCATCGTCAGCACGGTGAGTATAGGATTGTTCGGGCTTTGCGAGGCGATCATCGCTATCACAATGGGCAACGACAGGAACATGGAGAGGTAGCCCGTCATCTGTTGCGCCTCCTGTTCGGTGGAAGTCAGACTCCCGAGCGCGACAAACAACGCGGCATAGAACAGGAAGCCGAGTATGAAGTACACGAACATCAACCAGAGATTATCCAGCGGCAGATTGGCCACGCCTGTGACAGCGAGCAGAATCGCGCCAAGCAGTATCCAGAACAATACCGGCACGAAAGCGAGCATGCCCATGCCGATGATTTTACCGAACATCAGATCCATCGGTGAACACGACGACACCAGCACTTCCACGATGCGATTGCTCTTTTCCTCCACCATGCTGCGCACCAGCATCTGGCCGGAGGTGAGAATCATGATCAAGGTGAGGATGATGAAGACATAGGACAATCCGAAGGATTCGAGGAAACCGCTTTCCTCCTCGCCTTTCTCCGTCACGCGTACGGTTCGCACATCGGCTTCACGGCTGAGCGTCGCCACCTCGTCGGGATCGAGACCCGCGCCGGCCATGCGATACCGCACCATGATGTCCGACAGCTTCCGGGTAATAAGGGTGATGCCTTCAATATCCGAGACGTTCGAGGAACGGTACTCCACGCGCAGCGAATCCATCGCATTGCGTGGAATGAACAAGGCCGCTGCAAGAGAACCATCGAGCAGGGCGGCGTCGAGGCTGTCCTTCAAGCGCTCCAGCGAAGCCGTACCGCGATTCAAGCGTTGCAACGTATACACCGGTGTGCCGTTGTCGAGCACGGCCGCTCGTTTGAGGGCGGCATCCAACGAATCGAAGAGCACGCCGGTATCATCCAGCACGGCGATATACTGCGTTTCGCTTTCTTTCAAACTCTCCTTGAGATATCCCGGTGCGATGATGAATACCGCCATGATGGTCGGCATGAGGAAGAGGCCGACAATAAAGCTTTTGGTCTTCACGCGCTCGATGAATTCCCACCAGGCAACGAGTAGGGTTTTTTTCGTCACAGTCATCGCTCCACCTCCTTCGTCGCGTTAAACGCTTCCCTCCGCAGTTGTGACCGTCGTCGTGCGAAGGCGACGAGAAAGCCGATCCCTCCCGCCAGCATTGCAACGGCGGCCAGCATGGGCATGATGGCACCCTCCTGAATGAAGCGGAGAAGGAAGAACACGCCCATCGCCAGCAACAGCAAGCCACGGAAAAAGAAGGCCTTGTTTTTTTTATCCTTCAGCGGTGAGGGTACCGTGCCGTGCTTGGCACTTTCGTTTTCCTCGGTATCCTCCGAGGCATCCGGCGCAGGCAATCCCACGATGTCGATGAAAATCGATTGCAGCGATGGTTCCACTCTCGAGACCGAGGATATAGCCAAATGTGGCAACATCGCGCTGATGAGCGCATTGGTGTCGGTGCCAGCGTCGAGTTCGAGTTCCGCAAAATTCTGGGCAATGTCGGCACGTCGCACGGTGGGGAGCTCACGCAGGAATTCCGCATCGCCGGTGAATTGCACCTGTACGGCATTTTTGCCATGTCGGCTTTTTATTTCCGCGGGAGAACCGTGCAGTACCGTGCGACCATTGTTGATCATCAGCAACTCATCACAGAGTTTTTCGGCCTGCTCCATGTGATGCGTTGAAAAAATGATGGCCCGATTGTCCCGTTTGAGATCCATAAGTGCATCACGCATCAATACCTGATTCACCGGATCGAGTCCGGAGAACAGTTCGTCGAGCACGAGCAGTCGGGGATTGTGCAACACGGAGATGATGAACTGCAATTTTTGTTGATTGCCTTTCGACAGTTCCTCCACATTGCGGCGCTCGTATTTTGTGAGATTGAAACGCTCGAGCAGAGGGCGTGCCGCATGCACGGCATCGCGGGGTGAGAGGCCTTTCAACGAAGCGAAATACCGGATGACGTTGATGACTTTATTCTTGCGGTAGAGGCCTCGTTCCTCCGGCAGATAGCCCACAAGATTTTTCCCGGCGTCGCTCATGGGCTCTCCGTCGATGATGACGCTGCCCGCATCCGGTTGAATGATGTCCATGATCATGCGGATGGTGGTGGTCTTCCCCGCGCCATTCGGACCAATCAAGCCGAATATTTGTCCTGGACGCACGGAGAAGGACACATCATCCACCGCGAGTATGGTGGAAAACTGCTTACGAAGATGGGAGACGGAAAGCATGGTGATTTCCCGATTGAAACAGCACCTATTCGTGGCGGTACGATGCGGAGAGTATTCGAGTTGCGCGTGGCCGGTCAACCTTCGGCCTGTACCGCGTCGCTGGTCCAGTACAACACCCTGCGGCGGAAGGCGAGTTCGCGCTCGTGTGTCTCGGGTGAATAAGGATCGAGCGTGTGCGGAGACGCAGCAAACCACGCATCGACGCGGCGTGCAACCTCGTCGGCGTTTTGCGTTGCAAACACTGCCGTGCGCAGTGATTCGGCGTCTACGAATCGCCGTGCGTACCACAGCGCATGCTTGCGCATGCGGACCAGTGCGCGGATTTCTCCAAATTCCTCCAACATCATGCGCAGATGTCGCGAGACCACTGGACGCAGGGCCGTCGCATCGGGGGCATTGCTGTGAATGTCACAGCGGTGACCCTGACGAATATCGTCGAAAATCCATGGAGTCCCCAGACAACCACGCGCCACCATTACCGCGGCGCAGCCCGTGTTATCCATCAGGCGGAATGCATCGGCAGCGCTGAACACATCGCCATTGCCAACCACGGGGATAGAGACTGCGGACACCGCATCCGCGATATGCGACCAATTTGCCGCGACATCGTAGGGTGTGTTGCGTGCACGCGCGTGCAGCGTGAGCCAGGAGGCGCCGTTGTCCTCGGTCATGCGTGCGATCTCCGCCACACTTGCGCGGCCTCGCAGTCCGTGCGTGCGCATTTTCACGCTGATGGGAACGGACGAAGCGCGCACGGCTGCAGCGATGATACGGCCCATGCGGGGAAGGTCGTCGAGCAACTCGGCACCCGCGCCGGCCTCGCAAATGCGCTCATTGGGGCAACCGCAATTCAGATCGAAGACGTCGGGTTTGAGCACCGCGAGTTCGCGAATAGCCGCAGCGGCATTATCCGGATCGGAAGCCACGATCTGTATAGCGATGGGATGCTCGTCGCGGCTGAATACTGCGTTGCGATACGATTCGGAAGCGGAGCGCAGAATCCCGACTGCGCTCACCATTTCGGTCATGGTAAGCGCCGCGCCGTACTCGCGGCAGATGCGACGAAAGGGAATGTCCGTGGTGGCCAACATCGGCGCGAGTATCGCCTTCCCTTGTATCGCTGTAATGATGCTCTCGCCTCTGTCCATCTCTCAACTTACATGAGGAGTGCCGATGTTACAAGATGACGCTGGCCTCGGGACTCTCGCGCCATTTCCCTGTATTGCCGCTGTCGATCGGTCTTGCTTGACCACGTACGTTGCGGGACTTCGAGCAGCTGTCAGGGTGGTATGAGGACGGGACAGCATTGCGACCGGTACCGCTTGGTGAGGTGGGGGGATTTTCCACTTGACTTCCACTCTGCACTTCAATATCATCATCCTTTCGAGTCAAGAACATTCATCGGAAGGGAGGTCCGGGGATGACACGACATGGTACCATGAGTTCACGACGCTGCACGGAGCATGATTACTCATCTCCGGGGACGTATCATCTTGAGCTGCCGTTGCTTGAGGACAGTGCTCCCTTGGTGCGACGGATCAAGGGCCGCGATGTCGCCACGGAGGAGGGCAGGATTGTTCTCCGCGAGCTTGGCGAATCCCTGCATCGGCAGGGCCGGCGCGTGCGACTGGACGCGCTGGAACTACAACCGTTGATGTTGGTGCTGGTGGTGACTGTATTGTCGCGTCCGAACCTGCTGCGACGGATGCTGCTGATGATGGACAAGTGGTTGTATCAGCGTCGCATGGCGTTGATTCCGTTGTTTGTTGGACATGTGAAAATGAACAGCGCGCGCAGGATCAACACAATGAAACAGCAAGGTGCGGGGTCGTATTGGCGCGAGGGGTATCGGGATCGCGTGGTGTACGATGCCGCGGAGGCAGCGGCGCTGGTGGCTCGCGTGGGATTGGCGTTCGGTGAATTGCTCTATCGGGATGGTGATGGTGAGGAGAAGGGGACCGAGGGGATGGTGTTGGGTTGGGCGTATGTGGTGACGTTGCCGACGGGACAGGTGGACTGGACCAGTGCGGATTCATGTATCCGTATGTGCGGCGCCATCCCGCCGATTCAACTCGTGGGTGCGGCTCAACCATCCCATCATGGACGCGACGGCCCACGCATACTCACTCTCGACCGATTGCGATAGAGACGGTCATGCGCAACTAACGATCGACGTCACGAGAAAAAAAATCCGGGGATGATTATGTCCAGGCGGAGCGGGCTCCCTATTGTCGCACAGGGGAGATGGACCGCGGGGAAATAGGAGCAAGCCATCCGGTACACGCCTGGAGTGTTGGTGAAGCCTGCGGACCGAACGCGATCACCCTGAATTTCCGACATGTTCCCTCCCGATGCGGATTCATGAATCCGCATCGGGAGGCACCCACCGCCACAGAGGCAGGCGGAGGCGCTCCCGCATAAACCGCTCCAACCAGCGAAGACGATACCATCACCCCACAATGCACGTCTGCCCCCTCACGTTTCCGCTGCGAAAGATTGTCCGTATATTCCCGCACGCTCATTTCGCAACAGAACATTGGTGAGACCATGCGCATGATCCCGGTTTTTCTCGCGGTATGCTTTTTTCTCCCGATCGCCTCACTGCTCGCCCAGTCGCAGGAAGCCGATGCCGTGCTCGGTACCTGGTTGGTGCAGGATAAAAATGCGAAAGTCGAAATCTATAAACGCGGGTCGAAGTACTATGGGAAAATCGTGTGGTTGAAGGAGCCCAACGACGAGCAGGGAAAGGCGAAAGTCGATAAAGAAAACCCCGAGGAGAAATTGCGTTCACGACCGATCCTGGGTCTCGAAATGCTCCGCGGCTTTGTCTACGACGAGGACTACGTGTGGGAAGACGGCGAAATCTACGATCCCAAAAATGGCAAAACCTACTCCTGCAAAATGACGCTCACCGACAAGGGCAACACGCTGGATGTGCGCGGTTACATCGGTATCTCGCTGATCGGGCGTACGCAGGAATGGACGCGAGTGAAACAGTAGTCCGGTACCGCCGCTCGTGTTTCGTACGATTATGGCCGCTCCTGAGCGGCAGGGAAATCCCGTCCCTCCGCCGCGGTATTGCCACGCTTGCCTGCACGAGACGCATGCGCACTGTGCGCAATCCATGAATCCGCGTATGATCGTGTTGCTTCCCCATTATCGATGGTAGTGCATTGCTCTACTTTCGCCCGATGGGGTTTTTTCCGGGTGTCTTGCGTTCGTGGAAATCATTCCGTATGTTCTATTTAGATTTTATCTAAATAGAACATGAAACAGCCCGATCCCACCGAATTCTTTACCCAGTACCTGCGCCGCAACAATTTGCGCGTCACTCCCGAACGCTTCGAAGTGCTCGACGCGGTGATGCAATGCGACGGTCATTTCGATGCCGACGATCTTTTCCTCCGCATGAAGAATGCCGGTAGTAAAGTATCGCGTGCAACAGTGTACAACACGCTCGACAAGCTCACGGAGTGCGGTATTCTTTCCCGCTATCGCTTCGGTGAGCGCCTTGCGCGCTACGAACTCGTGCTTGGCACCGAGCACCACCATCATATCATCTGCCGCCGCTGCGGACGGATTGAAGAATTTGTGGACAAGCGCGTTGATCGCTTCGCTCGTGACGCAGCGCGTATCATGCGCTTCGAATTCGACGACGCCGTCCTGCACATCTATGGCCTCTGCGCGGAGTGCGTCGCCGAGGCCGGGAGGAAGGCATGATGTTGAATCACCTCGCTAAAGGTCTGCGCGCACGTATCACTGCCCTTCCCGATGGAGAAATTCGATCGCAATTCATCCGCCTCGGGCTGGTGGAGGGAGCCGAAGTGCGCTGCATGGACCGCCTGCCGGGAGGTACCATCATCGTGGAATTCTGCCGACAGGAAATTGCGCTCAGTGGTGAACTGGCCGCGAGTATCGCCATCGACCAGCTCTGACATCCACGCATCCACAGGTTTTTCATGTCCGTTCCCAGCGTCGAACATAAACCCCACCACCATATCCGAACCGAATCGCTTCCCGGAGACACACTGAAACCGCGCGTGGTGCTGGTCGGTAATCCCAACGTCGGCAAGTCCGTGGTGTTCAACTATCTCAGTGGATTGTATGTCGATGTCTCCAATTTCCCCGGAACCACGGTGGAGGTCGCCAAGGCCTCCTATCTTCACTACGACCTCTTCGATACTCCCGGTGTCTACGGCGTATCCTCGTTCAACGACGAGGAGCGGGTGGCGCGCGACATCATCCTGAACGCCGACATCATCGTCAATATCGTCGATGCTGTGCATCTCGAGCGCGATCTCTTCCTCACTCAGCAGCTCATCGACATGGGCAAGCGTGTCTGCGTGGTCGTCAACATGATCGACGAGGCCAAAAAGCAGAAACTGGCGGTGGATCTTGCAACACTGGAAGAAGAACTCGACGTACCCGTGTTGGGAACGGTGGCGATACGCAAGGAGGGACTGGACGGCATACATGCGTTGATCACGCGTGCACGTGAGGGGAGACAGCGCGAAGCACTCCACGCCGAGTTGCATCGTATGCTTTCCGTCGTGGGTTCACAAGCGGAAGCATTGCTCGTACTTGAAGGCGATCCCATCGTGGCAGCGCGGCATGGCATCGCAGCGGCCGACGCCGCTCGACGCGAGGAAATCTACATCGACCGCCGAAATCGCGTCAATCGCATCGTCCATCACGTGGTGAAAGACGTGCAGACGCGCAAATTGCTCTCCACACGCATCGGTCGCGCCTCGGTCAGTCCGTGGTTCGGCTTTCCCATACTCGCTTTCGTGTTGTATCTGGTGTATCTCTTCGTCGGTGTATTTGTGGCTCAGGACGTCGTGGGCGTTACAGAAGGTGACATTGGCAAGGGCATCGTGGAGTTCCACATCAAGGAGTTTGTTGCCGCGCATGCCGCAGTGACCGTAACTGCTACGGTGCTCGACGATGAGGATGAAGTGATCGAGGAGCGCGCCGAGCGTTTCGCCAATGGTGTGAGAGGCGAAGCGCATCGCTGGCGAAGCATGCGCGCCTGGGTGGCGGAGCGCCCGGTGGAATACGATTTCGTTTATGAAAATCCCTGGCTCGTGCTCTTTTTCGGAGAATTCGGCGCGGTGACCATGACCTTGACCTATCTCATTTTTCTGTTGCTGCCGTTGGTGCTGGGTTTTTATTTCGCGCTGTCTGTACTCGAGGACAGCGGCTATCTCCCACGACTCGCGACGTTGGTGGACCGCACCTTGCGCTTCGTGGGACTGAATGGACGCGCGGTGATTCCGCTCATTCTGGGATTTGGCTGTGTCACCATGGCCACCATCACCACGCGGTTGCTCGGCACACAGCGAGAAAAAACCATCGCGACCACGATTCTGCAACTGGCCATTCCATGTTCCGCGCAATTGGGTGTGATCGCCGCGCTTCTTGCCACAGCGGGCGTGCAGGCCACGCTGATCTATACCGGCGTGATTTTCGCCTTTCTGGTACTCGTCGGTACGATCATGAATCGTAGTTTGCCAGGTGAAATTTCGCCGCTGCTCATCGATCTCCCCGCGATGCGCTTGCCGCAAATGAACAACGTGATGAAGAAAACGGGATTCAAAACCTGGTTCTTCATGAAGGAAGCCAGTCCGTGGTTCTTCATCGGTGCGCTGGCGGTGAGTATTCTCCAAGTCACCGGCGCACTGGTGCATATCATGGACGCGTTGCAACCTTTGGTCACCGGATGGCTGCAACTCCCTCGTGAAGCTGCCACAGCGTTCGTCATGGGCCTAGTGCGTCGCGATTTCGGCGCGGCTGGGCTCTACGACCTCAGTCTCTCACCCTATCAGACTGTCGCCGCTCTGGTCACCATCACCCTTTTCGTGCCCTGTGTCGCTTCCCTCATGGTCATGCTCAAGGAACGAGGTCTCCGCGAGGGCATGATCATCTGGGTGGGCAGTCTCGTGCTGGCGATAGGAATCGGGGGTGTGGTTTCGCAGGTGCTGTTATAAGTCGTCGCCTGCGAGGAACGTTGTGGTAAACGGTGTGTTGATTGCGGCGTTAATCGTTAATCGTGAAGCGTTGAGCGTGAAGCGGCTGTTTCACCATCTATTCCCGCCGCATGTGAGAATGTGAGCCGGGATGGTGATGCCGATGATCGAAGGTGAAGTGAAGCGCCATTCATTTCACCGTTTGCCTTTTTCCCATCAATTCCGCCGCTGGCAGGAATGTGGATCGTGATGGTAATGTCGATAATCGAAGGTGAAGCGAAGCACCATTAGTTTCACCTTTTACCTTTTTATCATCAATCCCACCGTATGCAGAAGTGAGAGCTGGGCGGTGGCTGTAAAAAGCAAAAGGTGAAATGGAACATCATCCATCTCACCTTTTTCACTTCCATCCCCTCGGGCTGCCTCGACTCCCGCTCACGCAACCGGGAAGCTGCGGGGTGTTAAAAAATGTCGTTGTACAGCACGAAAATCATCAAGGCGAGCAGCAGTACCATGCCCACCTGCTGCAATGCGATTTTCACTTTGTTCGGAACCTCGCGCCGGAAAATACCCTCGTAGATGAGAAAAACGAGATGGCCGCCGTCCAGCGCGGGAATGGGGAAAATGTTGATGATGGCGAGACTGATGCTGAGCAGGGCCATCAGACTGAGAAAGCTGACAATACCGGCTTCGGCGGATTGCGCGGCCATTTCAGCAATCTTGACGGGACCGCCAATGCTATCCTTGAAACTGGCCTCGCCAATGATGATATGCCAGATATTCGTGAGGAAGAGCACCGTGACTCGCCAGAGACCCTTCACCCCAACGCTGAGTGCCTCGAATACGCCGTAATGCCGAATCTCCACCGGACCCGGGATGTTCATCACAGGAATGATGCCGATCTTTCCCTGGTCGGTCGGAGTGACCATCGATGCCATCCGTTTGCCCTCGCGCGTCCACACCACCTTGACTGGCGCACCCGGCGAAGCGCTGATCATCCGTATCACATCGTTCGGTTGATGAATGGGCACATCGTTGATGGACAGGAACACATCACCTTCCATCAATCCCACGCGCGAGGCGGGGAGTCCGGGTTCCACGCCGGCGATGAAGGTGTACGCACCCTCGGGACTGATGCCGAGCGTATCGGCATCCACCGAAGCGATGACCTTGTGCGGGATGGTGATAGTGGTTTCGCTGCCGGAACGCTGTACGGCGAAGGTGAGATCGCTGGAGAGCTGCGCATGGAGCATGTTTTCGCGCATGGATTCCCAAGTCCCCACCTCGCTGCCGTTCACACTTTGCACGTTATCACCCGCCTGCAGACCAAAGCGCTCGGCGATGCTGCCTGCGCGCACATGTCCGATGGTGGTGATTTTGTGATGCTGCGTACCTTGAGAAAGGTTGAGGCCCCAGAAGATCGCGATAGCAAGCAGAATATTCATCACCACGCCCGCGACAATCACGATGATTCGCTGCCAAACGGGTTTGGCGCGGAATTCCCACGGCTGTGGTTCTTGCGCCAGTTGCTCGGTGTCGAGACTCTCATCCACCATTCCGCTGATTTTCACATAGCCGCCAATAGGCAACCAGGACACGCAATAATCGGTGTCGCCGATCTGCTTCCCGAATGCGCGCGGCGGGAAGCCGATGGAGAATCGTTCGACACGCATCCCGAAAGCTTTCGCTGCCAGAAAATGGCCTAGCTCGTGTATCAGCACCAGGACGCCGATAATGATGATGAAGTAAAATGCCTGACTGAGTATGCTTCCCAGAGCGTCCATAAGTGGTCTTACATTGCTGACTGATAAAATGATAACGATGAAATATGCGCCGTGGCATGTGCGCGCGTCTCGCGGTCGCTTTCCACAATATCCTCGATGTTTCGCACTGCTCGATGTGCTACGTGCTGGAGGCAGTGATCGATGAGCGCGGGTATGCCGGTGAACGGTAATTCGCCACGGAGAAATGCCGCGACGGCAACTTCATTGGCAGCGTTGAGTACAGTCGGGGCGGTGCCACGCGCCTCGAGCGCATCGTAGGCGAGACCAAGACAGGGGAAGGCAGTTGTATCCGGCGCCTCGAAGGTCAAACTGCCGATGGTCGCGAGATCCATGCGTGTGTATCTCTCATTCCCGCGGTCGGGCCAGGTCAGCGCGTATTGAATGGGCAGCTTCATATCGGGCATGCCGAGTTGCGCTTTGACAGAGCCGTCGGTGAATTCCACCAGCGAATGCACGATCGACTGCGGATGCACAAGCACGTCGATGCGCTCGGCTGGAACGTCGAAGAGCCAACGCGCCTCGATCACTTCCAGCCCCTTGTTCATGAGCGTGGCGGAATCTATGGTGATTTTGCTCCCCATGCTCCAATTCGGATGCTTGAGCGCTTCCTGCGGCGTGACGTGCAGGAGTTGTTCGACTGTCCAGCCCCGGAAGGGTCCACCGCTGGCGGTGAGAATGATGCGGGCTATGCGCTCACGCGGTTCGCCCACCAGACATTGATACACGGCGCTGTGCTCGCTATCCACCGGCAGCAATTGCACGCTATGCTCCGACAACAAGGTGGAAATGAGTTCGCCTGCAACAACGAGCGTTTCCTTATTTGCGAGCGCGATATGGTGTCCGGCGCGTATCGCGGCAATGGTGGGGAGTAGTCCGGCGAAGCCCACCAGACTGCTTACCATTGTGCCATAATCCTCACGGCCGGCAAGTTCTACCAGAGCCAGTTCGCCGTCGAGCACTTCCGTGATATCCCCAACTGCGGCGCGCACCACCTCGGCGGCGGCGGGATCGGAAACGGCGACGGCTGCGGGACGGAATTCGCGTACCATGGCGCAGAGCAGATCGGCATTGCTGTTGCCCGACATGTAGCGCACGGCGAAGGCATGGGGATTGCGGCGCACCACTTCGAGGGTGCTTTGTCCGATGGATCCCGTTGCTCCGAAAATCGCCAGTTGGTTGATATGCTCGCGTTCCATGTTCAAACTTATCAAGTTACACCCGCGCGGCTGATTCCGCAACCTCATTCGATGCGACCCGTCGGGAGAAGAGTACAACACCAGGGGATTCGGGAGAATTCCGCTCCAGCAATACCCGTTGGATGCTTCCATGGATGTTCGCCCCGGCGCAATGTCGAACGTGGGTGAAATCCTTGGTACTCATTGCGGGTTCATGCCGAATCCGCCATATTTACATAATGGTCCCAACGCACGCATATGGTAGGCCGA
Source organism: Bacteroidota bacterium (assembly GCA_035362335.1). Lineage (GTDB taxonomy): Bacteria > Bacteroidota > Ignavibacteria > SZUA-365 > SZUA-365 > JAOSJT01. The sequence continues at coordinate 80,244 of DAOSDL010000008.1, read as the reverse complement.
TGATACATGTGTTTCGAGTGATGCTGCTCGCCGTGGTGTTTACCGCGCTCACGCACGCCCAGGTGGCGGATGAACGCAATACGCTGCGGCTTGCGCAAGTGTACGAACAGGCTGGCAAGCATGACGAAGCTCTGCGGTATTACCGCGATCTCTTCGCCGCCAAACCGGACAACAGCGCCTATTTCGAAGGCGTGCGTCGCTGTCTCCTCGCGCTGAAGCAGTACACCGAAGCGGTGGCGCTGCTTGGCGAGCGAATCCGCCGATTCCCCGCCGACGAACAACTGCTGGTACATCGCGGCGGTGTGTATGTACTGATGGAAAAGGTGGACAGCGCCCGCGCCGATTGGAAGAAGGCGATCGCGTTGAATCCGAAGAACGGGCAGACCTATGGCCTGATCGCGGATCACTGTCTCAATGCGCGTCTTTATCCGTTGGCTGTGGAGTATCTGCGCGAAGGGCGTGAGGAATTGCGCGCTCCGCAGATGTTCACATTCGAGATCGCACGCGCCTGCGCGATGAACATGGATTTCGATGGCGCGATGGACGAATACCTCGAGTACCTGCGCGCCGTGCCGCAGTCGCTGTATCAGATTCAGCAGCAGATCGCCATGTTTTCCGAAGTGATTGACGGCATCGAAAGCGCATTGCGGCGTACGCAAGCCGCGGTGAAACGCCATTCGGATGATGTGTCGCTTCAGTACCTCCTGTCCTGGCTGTATCAGGAACGCAAGCAATACGGCGAGGCCTTCGCCGTGGTGCGCGAAGTGGATCGTTTGAAAAACGCAGGCGGCATGGAGGTACTGCGCTTCGCCGGTCGAGCATTCGACGATGGCGCCTTCCGTGTCGCCGCCGATGCGTATCGCTGGATTATCGAGAAATACGAAAAGGCGCAGTTTCTTCCACAAGCCGAATATCATTACGCGCGCTGCATGGAAGCGCTGCAGGAGCAGCAGGGTGTTCCCGCCGAATTGAATGCGCAGGGCAGCACGTCCAGTGGTTCGGAAGCCATGCCGGCCTATCGCGGTGTGATCTCACTGTACGAGGATATTGTAAGAAAGCATACCTCGCATCCGATGGCGAGCGAGAGTCAGTATCGCATCGGGTATATCACCTATCACTGGTTCGGCGATACGGATGGTGCGCTGCGCGCGCTGCAAGGTATAGCCGGCAATCGCGCGGCGGTGTTCGGCAAAGCGGATGCCGACATCCTGATTGGCGACATTCATGTTGCGCGTGGTGATCTGGAAGCCGCCATCACGCAATACGATGCCGTACTTCTTTCGCCGCAGCTCGACGAAAAGGGGCGCAATGGCGTGCGCTTCCGCATTGCTGAAGTGCATTTCTTCCAGGGACGCTTCGACACAGCTCTCAGCGAACTGCAGCCACTGACCGAGGACGTCGGCACAGACATCGCCAACGATGCGCTGGAACTCTCGGCGATGATTCACCAGTATCGCTCGCCCGGTGAAGTGCCGTTGCAACGCTACGCGCAAGCATTGTTTCTCGAAAGGCAACGCAAACTCTCCGAGGCCGACGCACTCCTCCAGCAGATTATCGGCGAATACGCCTCGAGCGAGGTGGTGGACCTCTGCTATCTCAGTCGTGCCGCGGTGTTGGAACGGATGGGACGCCACGCGGCGGCGTCTGCTGTGTATGCGGAATTTCTTGCGCAGCGCGGCGAGAGCTTCCTGCGAGACCGCGGACTCTTTCTGCACGCAGTGCTCACTGAAGTACAGTTGAATGATGCCGCAGGCGCGATGGTCTTGTACCAGCGCTTGTTGGATGAGTATCCCAATTCGCCTTACGTGCCGCAGGCGCGGGATAGTATCGTACGTTTACGCAAGGGAAATTCCTGATGAAGCGCATGCTCCCACTATTCCTGCTTCTGTTGTTGGTCGCGCCGGTGCGTGCGCAGCAGAATATTCTCATTCCGATGGATTTGCAACAAAGCGATCATCTCAAGGCCTATGGCATCGTGTACTGGGTGCTGACGCGCAGTGTTGAGGTGGATTGGTTGCTGAATTACCGCGGCGGTTCCTTTCTCATGCCGCATTATCCCTTTATCGAACAGGAATGTCGCGTTCGAGGCGTGGCCTTCAGCACACTCGATGGCAGCACCGCTACGGGCATCATTGCGGAAGTCGAGGGCCAGGACAGCAACAGTGAAGTGGTGCGTCTGGAAAAAGCACCGAAGATCGCGGTGTATGTTCCACCCAATTTCCAACCCTGGGACGATGCGGTGACCTTGGCGATGGAATACGCGGAAGTCCCCTATGATAAGGTATGGGACGAGGAAGTGCTGCGCGGCAAACTTGCGGAGTACGATTGGCTGCATCTGCATCACGAGGATTTTACCGGACAGTACGGAAAGTTCTATGCGCAGTTCGGCACCTTCCCGTGGTACATTCAGCAGGTGGCCATCAACGAATCCACCGCCAAACGCCTCGGCTATTCCAAGGTCAGCGAGATGAAGAAAGCTGTGGCGCGCGCGATTCGCGAATATGTGGGCGGGGGCGGTTTCATGTTCGCCATGTGCTCGGCCACCGACACGTACGACATCGCGTTGGCTGCGGAGCACACCGATATTTGCGACCGCATGTTCGACGGCGATCCGCCCGATCCCGATTGCCAGCAACGACTCGATTACTCCGCAACCTTCGCGTTCACCGATTTCAAGCTGGTGATGAATCCCTACGAGTACGAGTACAGCGATATCGACATGACGCCGGCGCTTGGTGGTCGTCCCGACGCGGATTATTTCACGTTGTTCGATTTTTCCGCGAAATACGATCCGGTGCCATCAATGCTGACGCAAAATCATGTCAATGTCATCGCGGGTTTTCTCGGACAGACCACGGCATTCAAAAAGGATTTGATCAAAAAGCACGTGGTGATCCTCGGTCAAAAAGAAGGCACCGAAGAGGTGAAGTACCTGCACGGCAATTTCGGGCGGGGGACATTCACCTGGTACGGTGGGCACGACCCGGAGGATTATCAGCATCGTGTGGGAGATCCGCCGACGGATTTGTCCTTGCACAAAACCAGTCCCGGCTATCGTCTCATTCTGAACAACATTCTCTTCCCTGCGGCGAAGAAGAAGCAGCAGAAAACATGATGCTCAATCTGAAGAGCGCGACAAATGCGGCGTGGGCACGCGTGGCGGTGGAGCAACTCGATGTGCTGCTCAGTGATCATGCGCATTGCGAGAAAAAGGCGGCCGCGGCCGCCATCGCCTTTATCAACCGCTATCCCATGCTTCCGGCATTGGTGGATGCGATGACCGCACACGCGCGGGAAGAACTCGATCATCTCGATCGCGTGCATCATGTGTTGCGTGCCCGCAACGCTGCGATGATACGCGATACTGCCGACCCCTACGTCAACCAATTGCTCGCATATGTGCGACGCGGCGAGCCAGCCTATCAGCTCGATGCCTTGATCTGCGCAGCTCTGATCGAAGCCCGCTCCTGTGAGCGCTTTCAACTGCTGATCGACGCGTTGCCCGCTTGCGAGGAACGCCGGCTGTTCGAGGAACTCATGCCGTCCGAGGCCCGGCATTATGCGATGTTCATGCACTTCGCTCGTGAATGCTCGTCCGCGCGCGAAGCCGAAGCGCGCCTCGAGGAATTGTCGCTGCTCGAAGCCGAGATAGTGCGTGCGCTGCCCAACGAGCCGCGCATGCACGGATGAGTGACCGCTCCGGCGTATTTCGGACATAACTATCCATCACCACTCGCGTTCGGGAATGGTACCATGATGCCCGCTTCCCTCACCTTGCCTATCGTGTTCGTACTGCTGCTCACGCCGCTGTCGGTCACGACAGCTCAGTATCGCGACACGCCCATCCATCTTTCCAATGTCTGGCAATCCGACTCGCTGCGGGGCGAAGCTCCCTCCAGCGTGCAGCCGTCCACCGGCGAGAAACTGCTGTGGCTCGCGGGAGCGTCCATCACCTTCTCCCTCTTCGATTTTGTGGCATTCAACCATGTCCGTGCCACGGGGGCCTCGATGCCGGCATATCGAGTGCTGCAAACCATGGTGCAGGCGGGGATAAGCTGGATTCTGTACGAGTACGCCGGGCTCCCCACCGCGGTGGCATTCAATATCGCCTGGTGGACGTGGAGTATGGATGCGCTGTACTACGTGTACGCGGACACGCTGGATTTGAAAAACGGATGGGAACCGCGCGGATCCTTCGAAACCAACATCATGGGCAATCGCTGCACCTGGGCGTGGTGGACTCCCGTCGGCATTGCGCAGGGCATGAACAACAAGAAACCGATAGCGGGCGACACACTCATGGCGCAAATGCTGCTGGGAGCCGCATTGGCCATTACCGTGACGGTGACATTGTAATCCCGCCTCCCGGTCGGATGAAGCACCACGGCTAAATGGCAAGGCGCCGTGCCCATCGTAGCGCTGTGGACGCGCGGTGATTTACGCGGCGGGCCGCTGGGCGCGGTAATCCGCGATGGCCTTCCGCAACGTGTTCCGCGAGGCCTCGGCACATTCGTACTTGTTCTCGGGAATACCTTCAAGAAAGCCGATAATATCGGGCACATCGAGACGTTCGGCCTCGTCCACGTGCATGCCGAGTATCATTTCGGTCATGCCCGAAGCGGACGCTTGCAGTCCCGCGCAGCCGGCGTACTGGAACACCGCGTCGACGATGATGTCATGTTCTATACGCAGCGACAGCATCAGCACATCGCCGCATTGGGCCTGGTGCCGCACGTGCGCGGTGGGTGTGGGCATGTCGCCGATGTGCAATTCGCGGTCGAGAATATCGATGGCTTTGGGAGAATAGCCGAGGGCTTCGAGAAATTCTTTGCGTGTGTTGTCCATGTTGTGCTCCTCGAAGGTGCGCAGTGAAGCGGGCGGAATGTTTCGCGCAACGCGCGCAGTTGTTTCACGCGCGCGAAATCCATAGCTTTGTAAATCTAGCTGTTTTCACGAAAAATTGGTACCTGCGGAGAAGAGCATGAGTGTACTCATCGACAAAAAGAGTCGTGTGATCGTCCAGGGATTCACAGGATCGGAAGGCACGTTTCACGCGCAGCAGATGATTGAATACGGAACGAAGGTGGTGGGTGGTGTGACACCGGGCAAGGGCGGTAGCGAGCATCTCGGGCTGCCGGTGTTCAACACGGTGAAGGATGCGGTGGCGAAGGTCAAAGCCAATGTCTCCGTGATCTTCGTGCCCCCTGTGGCAGCGGCCGATGCGATCATGGAAGCCGCCGACGCGGGTATCGCCCTCATCGTCTGCATCACCGAAGGTATTCCCACGCGCGATATGGCGCGGGCGTTCGAGTTCGTGAAACAGAAGGGTGTGCGGCTCATCGGGCCGAATTGCCCGGGCATCATCTCGCCGGGCAAAGCCAAGGTGGGTATCATGCCGGGCTTTATTCACAAGAAGGGACATGTGGGTGTGGTTTCCCGCAGCGGAACCCTGACCTACGAAGCGGTGAATCAGCTTTCCGAGCTGGGTATCGGACAAAGCACTTGCATTGGTATCGGCGGCGACCCCATCATCGGTACGCAATTCGTCGATGCGCTCATGCTCTTCAACGAGGATCCCGAGACGGATGCCGTGGTGATGATCGGCGAAATCGGCGGAACCGCCGAGGAGGAAGCCGCCGCATGGGTGAAGAAGAACATGACCAAGCCGGTTGTGGGCTTTATCGCTGGCCGCACCGCGCCTCCCGGACGTCGCATGGGCCATGCCGGTGCTATCATTGCGGGCGGTAAAGGCACTGCGGCGGAAAAAATGAAAGCCATGAAGCAGGCCGGTATCCACGTGGTGGAAAATCCCGCCGTGATCGGTGTGACCGTGGCCAAGGCATTGGGCCTCGAAGAAATGGGACAGAAACGGCCCAACGGAAAGTAGCAGCCGCCATCGCGGTTTCGAGCGTATGCACAAAGGGCGCGGGTTGAATCCCGCGCCCTTCCTGTTTCCGCGTTGCCGCGATTTCAGCGGGATTTCACGAAAATCTGCGTGAAGTACAAGGTACCGCTGCTGTTCTTCACAACACCGATGCCGGTGAGATCGTAATTCCCTTCAATATTCTGCCGATGCCCGCTGCTGTTGAGCCAGCCGGTCACTGCCTGCGAGGCGGGATCGGTAAAGCCGAAATTGAAAGCCACATTTTCTCCGGCGCCCGCCACGGTGATGCTCTCGCCAATATTCTGCACGCGCTGTTGAAAGCCGTCATGACCGAAACCCACCACATTGTTCGCCATGTTGCCGCTGTGTGCGCGCGCTTCCTTCACCACGACTTCATTGCTGACCAGTGCGGGTAGACCTTTGCCGGCACGGTGTTGGTTGATCAGCGATAGCACCCGCGCCTCGATTTCGGTCTCGGGTGGGGTGACTGGCGGCACTGGTCCGGGATCATCCTCGGAACACGATGCGAGTAGAGCCGCAATGAATACAAGGCCAAGGAGCGAGGCCCGATGAAGGTGAAGAAACTTCCGTGACTGCTGCATAAGGCTTCAGGCTGTTTGGAAAAAATAAAAATGCTCCGGGGAGTGCGGAATTGCAAGAGCTATCGAAGCACGATAGGATGTGTCGTCGTTCCTTCTCTACTCGTAACACGCAGAAGGTACACGCCGGCGGAGCAATGCCTTGTTGTGAAAGGGAGTGCGATGCTTCCCGAAGGCATGTGGCCGTGGAATACATCGAGCCGCTTGCGGCCAAGAACGTCGTACAATTCCACCGAAACAGTACGAGGCGATCCCAGTCTCAGTGTGATTGTAGCGCTGTGGTGGACGGGATGCGGATGCACCTCAATCAGCACCGAGGTGGGAGCAGTGCCGATCGTCATGCCGCTGGTGTTATCGGGCAGAAGCACCTGTGCGGCACTCCATGGACCGGCACCTGCCGGATTCTCCGCCCTCACACGCCACCACAGCGCTTGCTGCTCCGATGGTGCGGGCAGTGTGATGGAGGGGGACGGGATTTGCGAAACCTCGCGGGCACCTGCGACGAACAGCGAGTCCTCCGCGGTTTCCAGCGTGTACCACATCGCGCCCGGCACGGGATTCCAGACGAAATCCACCATTGCTGCGCTTGCGCGTGATCGATGCGGTGGTGAAACCAGTGCGGGCTCCGCGAGCAGGGCCCTGCGTCCGGTGGCGATCAGAATTTCATCCACCCACATCCGCTGGTCTACGGGCGAACCGTCGCCAATGTACGGCGCCACAAGAAATTGATTGAATGCCATATCCGGATGCTGGCCTGTGCGCAGCAGCACTCCGGGAGCGTCGACCACAAGCTCTCCATCCACCCACATGTTGAGCAGTCCGTCTGGAATGCCGACTCCGTCGACGATGCTGTTGAGCTGGAAAAGCGCTTCCACGAAATGCCACAGGTTTTTATGGCGCTCACCCGCCTCGTCCGAGAACATGATCTCGGCGGCCGCCCACACCTTGCCGTTGCGATGCGTGGAGCCCGCGCGGTAGCAGTCACCTGCGGGATATGCGTCGCCCGAACCATTGCAGCCCGCGACGGCACGCCGCTCGGTGACGCCGGTGAGATCCACACCGATGTTCGTTTCGTCGATATTCAACGCATCCTGAATGGCGAGCAGCGGACGTCCCTCGTTTTGTTCGATGTATGTTGTGAGATGCGTGGCCGCCGGCCCAATCCATTTGTGATCCACGGTGGAAATAAAGTGGAACTCGTGCGGATGGTAGGGACGATTCGAGCCTTCCCAATTCGCGCTGTATTTCACCCAGTAACTGAGATACACGGTTGCGGCAGGTGGAAAAAGGTAGCGTGCGGCACCGCCGCTCGTCGGTGTACTTGCTCCTTGCGCGAAACGGAATTCGAGCGCGGATGTGCCGCCCGGTAACGATTCCGTCGATGTCAGCTGCAGTCCGGTGTTGTCGTACCAGCCGCGTGCAGCGAAATCGGGCTGTTCGCATGGTTCGTGCAGTAGCACGGCAGGCGCTGTCTGCGCCATGAGACAATACGATAGCATCGACAGTTGCAGCAATATCACGAACAGACGACATACCATCGACACGGTGCGCATGGGTTCAGTCCTGCGCATCATTGTGTATCACTGCTTCCACGGGTCTGCCGAGCCACACCCAGCCGATGTAATCCACCATCGGCGGTTCGCTGCCGAGTTCACGCAGCCGGGCGTTGATCTGAGCGCGGTGGTAGTGGCTATGGAAGCACACCTGGAGCATGCTTTCGAGCAAGGTGCTTTCACGCGCGGGTGTTCCGTAGCGCTGCTCCATATAGCGGGCCCAGGGAACGTCGAGGCGTTCTTGCGCCGCCTCATCGTCGACCGTGTCGAGATAATCGCGCAAGGCGGGACCGTACGTCTTTGCCCACGCGATCATGTCCTCGGGACGTTCAAAGGCCTCCAACTTCGGTGTCGGCAAATCCGCCCGCGTCCACAGTCGAAGAAACGCGAATTGCACAAGATGGAGATGATGCAGCAGCGAGAGCGTGCGAGCGTCCCGGGCTGCGGCCTCGCTGCTTTCGATGGCGTGCCAGACACTGCTGTCGGCCCAGAGCATGTGACGAAAAAGATCGAGGGGGAGGGACATGGAAATCTCCGGTACTGTTGGTATCAACATCGTACATGCAAAGGGAAAATGGAAACCGCTCGGTTGAGAGAACATCCTCGCCTTCGCCACGAATCGTGTATGTGCGATGAAGTGAGTACGTGTGTGTGAGCATGTGTCGGCGATTGGTCTTGACTGTGGGAGAATAAAAGCGTAAACTCCGCGTATTGTCGTGGAAATTGTAATTCCGACCTTGGGGTGTGATGATGGAGCCGTCGGTCGATCGAAGAAGGCTTGCATACGTGGCATGGACGCGGCGTCTGCTGTGTGCCATGCTGTGCATGTACCTGCTCGGCGGATGGAGTGAGGCCCAGCTTCAGCTCGCCGCGCCGCTCGGTGCGTCAAACGAAGGACTGCGCACAACGACCAATGGCTGGATGGAGATCGCGGACAATCCTTCGATTGCGTTGGCGGTATTCACTGCGGAAGTATGGGTGAAGGCGTGGTCGGGAGGATTGATCGTGACGCGCGATATATCCACCGGGAGTCCCTCCGATTGGCAGTTGTGGTATGAATTCTCTCGTCGACGTCTGGCGTTCATCACAGCGCAGACACCGCCCGACTCCTATTTTTTCACCGATGACGGCAGCGTTCTCCCGGATCGTTGGTATCACATCGCCTTGGTAGTGAACGGTGTGGACGGATCGGCGAAACTGTATCTCGACGGTCGCCTCGTGCTGAGTCCGACGTTCTCGCCGAGGGATTTTTCCGCGCATACCGGACTCGCATGGGGCGGGTATTTCAACAATTCTTCTGGCGCGTATCTCGATGCTGTGATGGATGAGGCCAGGTACTGGAATGTCGAGCGCAGTGAAGAGCAAATTCGTTCGGCGATGAACGCCGCGTTACGGTCCGATGATCGACAGGGTCTACGCGGTTACTGGCGCTTCTGCGGAAACTATGCGGATTCCTCCGGATACGGAAATCACGGCGTCCGTCGAGGTACAGCCGATTTGACGCCGATAGTCGATTTGCCACATTCCTTCGATTGCCTGCCAGCGCCGTGCGACACACTCCATGTACGCATTACGCCGTCGGATTCCGGTTTCTGCGCAGGTGGGAGCGTGCGCCTCCAGGCAACGCATGGTTTCGCCTCCTATTCGTGGAGTACTGGCGACACAACGGAGACGATTGTCGTCTCGCAACCCGGCACCTACAACGTGCGGGTAAGCGACGGGCTGGGATGTACCGGTACGAGTCCGCTTTGCACAATCCAGGTCTGGCCTTCTCCGCCGAAACCGCGCATTTACAGGGATGGGGATTCGCTGCGGACCGACCCGGCGACATGGTGGCAGTGGTATTTCAATGGTGCCGCCTTGCCCGATGGCAATCGGCAGGCGATACTCTACCGTGGGCCGGGAGTGTACAACGTGCATGTCGAGAATGTCCATGGGTGCATCACCGTTTCGAATCCATGGCTCTCCAACGTCGACTCCGGGAAGACAGTGGTGTACATTCCCCACATGCACGGCAGTGCGGGCTGGCCTCTGAGGGTTCCGATTCTCCTCGAATCCCAGGAGGGACTCGAGAATGCGGTAGACCTGGCTTTCCGGGCAAGGGTGCACTTCGACCAAGGATTGCTCGCCCCGGCCGATGCGGTACTGCGTCGCGATTCCTGCGGTGGTTTTGTGGCTGATTTGGAAGGAAGCTACACGTATGGCGACGATGAACTGACCTCGTTCCGAACGCTCGTGACACTCGGTGTTCGACGTCACCTTCCAATCTACTTGCTATCGTTCGAATGGCTGGAGGGAAACATCGATGTTGAAACGCGCGATGGCAGTGTAACGCTCACCTTGTGCGAAGAGGGAGGCGTTCGCATGGTGGATGACTCGCAGCGCTTACGTCTGGCGCCGAACCATCCCAACCCATTCAACAGCAGCACGCTTATCGTGTACGAAACTCTCGAGCAGAGTCCGATACAGCTTCACGTGCTCGATATGCTCGGTCGCAGGGTGCAGGTGTTGTACGATGGCATGCAGACTCCCGGTCGCCACAGTGTGACCTTCGATGCTCGGAACCTGCCGAGTGGGCAGTACATACTTCGGCTTCAGGCCGGATACTACGTGCTCCAGCAACCAATGCTTTTATTGAAATAGCGTGCCCCGAGGAAACGGTGAGGGCATGTGCGTTCAGAACGATTTCTCCTACATAGGTCATCTTGGAAGAGGAGTGCGGCATGAAGAGAGTTGTTTCAAACGTAGTGTGTGTGTTTCTGCTCACCGCCTGCATTCATCAGGCCAGCTCCCAGCCGCGGTGGATGGAGCATGGCGGACCGAATGGGGGAACGATTCTCGATTTCGCTCCCTCCTCCGTTGGCTTGCTCGCCGTGCCGTCGTATCGCCCGCACTTGCTCATCGGATATTTTCAGGGTTCGCAGTGGATAAGGCAGGATCTTCCCGATGTGACGGCCATGGGTTTTTCAGTGGCGGAATTCGATGGACGGATTATTGTCGGGGGCTTCGGAAGGGTGTATCTGTCCGATGACCGGGGTGCGACGTGGATCGAGCGGAGGGTGAGCGATGTGGATGTCTCGCCCATTACAGCGCTGGCCGCATGGGGAGAGCGATGGTATCTCACCGTCGGATCGACGATGTTCTCCTCAACCGATCGAGGCATGAATTGGGAGCCCAACGTCGTGTTTCCCGAAGCGCGCGTTTTTCAATTCATCCAGCTGACACATAGTGGACGCTTGTACGCGGCGGGACCGACCGGTCTTTACTACCGGCCGCACTGGGGTGGTGTGCGCTTCGACACTGTGCATGCCGCTCCGAAGGATATTCGCTGCTTCCTGGGGCGAGAGAATGGCGTATTCGTTGCCGCGCGGGGGTATGACCCAAGTACACCGGATGCTCCGGTCCTCTATCGCTCGACCGATCTCGGCGAGCATTGGGGCGCCTGCCTGTTTCCACGTGTCGAAGTGCTGGACCTGGCCTGCAATGGTCCGATCTGGTTCGCCTCGACTACTCAAGGATTGTATCGCTCCACCGATGATGGGCTCCGATGGGATGAGGTTCAGGCGGGGACACCCTTCCCGCGCAGAGTGTCGTCACTGTATGTGTATGACAACAAGCTCTACGCCGGCGTCGACGGCATGGGTATCTGGCGCAGCGGCGACGATGGCATCACGTGGGAATTCGTATCCGACGGAGCGTTACCAATTGGCATCGCGCAGGTTGAAGAAACACGGCAGGAAATGCTCGCTCTCAGTTTCAAGGAACGCGCGCTGTTTCGCAGTTCGGATCGGGGCTTCTCCTGGACGCCCGGCTTTCCGCCGATCGGCAATGGCACGGGTGGCATGCTGGTGGAAGGAGACAGTGTGTGGGTGGCGGGACGCGGGGCGGTGCACCGCTCGACGGACGCGGGGGCGACGTGGTCGACCGCTTCCGACGGTATTCCCGAAGATCTGGAGGTGCAGGCATTGCACAATGCGCAAGGGCGACTGATCGCCGGCAGCAAGGGCGGGGGTATGCTCCACTCGGAGGACGGTGGCAGGCAATGGACGATTGACACGAATGTGAAGCCGGTGCAATGCTATCACTTCCTGGAAGTTGACGGCGTATTGTATGCCGCGACTCAGGGATCCTTGCTCACCTCCACCGATGCGGGAGTGGGTTGGGAGTCATTGCGGAGATCATCATCCAATAACCTGTTCTATCGCCTCGCTGAGTTTGCCAACACGCTGCTCTGCGCCACCGAGGACGGAGTGCATGCGTGGATACCGACGGAACAGCGCTGGGAAACGTATTACAGCGCTCCTGCCTATGCCATTGCCACGACCGTCGCGGGTGTGTTCGCCATCACCCGCGATGATGGCGTTATTCGATTCTCGAAGGATTTTTCCTATTTCACCAAAGTGAACGACGGCCTTCCGGAAGTGCGTTACGTTGCCCCGAGTGTCTGTCGCGCCGAACTTCGTGCGCTGGGCACGCGGTTGTATCTCGGGTCCTGTGGTCTGCCCGGTCTGTACTCTCTGGATCTGACAACACTGCCGGTTACCGCACTTCCCACGGCTGGCAACGACGTTGTGTTTGGTGAATTGTACCCCGTGCCGGCGCGAGATGTCGCGGAGTTGCGAATCAGCCTTGCGCGGGCAGGCACAGTGGAACTGCAATGCGTGGATGTTCTGGGCCGCGTGCTGCTACACGAACGACGGGAACTGTACTCGGCAGGGACACATCATCTGTCAATGAAATTACCCGACGGTATAGGCTCGGCGATGCTTCTCCGCATTCGAGCGGGTGGCGCCTGGCACAGTCGACTGCTGCCGGTGCATCGCTGATTGTGTGTATCTTTGCGCAAACACCTCACTGTGGTGATTCGCGTGTGCCGGACTGTTCGGAAGAGAGCCTGCACACGGTCGGTATCCGGAATACATCACGGAGCGCCACAGTGAGACGACCACATTACTGACGAGAGGCAAGCGCCATGGAGTTGCGACTGTATCAAGTGGATGCATTCACCGGAGCGGTGTTCAAGGGCAATCCGGCGGCGGTGGTTCCTTTGCCGTCGTGGCCTGCGGACCGTTTGCTGCAGGCAATCGCGATGGAAAATAATCTGAGCGAAACGGCCTTCTATGTCGGAGCGTCCGGCAACTACGAATTGCGATGGTTCACTCCGCTCTGTGAGGTCGATCTCTGCGGGCATGCCACGCTGGCCACTGCGGCGGTGTTGTGTACCGAAGAGGAGCGGGGATTGAAAGAAGCACGGTTCAGCACACGAAGCGGCGAGCTGCGCGTTCGTGCGCTTGAGGATACGTACGAATTGGATTTCCCATCCAAACCGCCGCGTCTCTGTGAGCATCCACCCCAGGCATTGCTCGACGGTCTCGGAATCGCTCCCCGCGAAGTGTATCAGGTGGACGATTGGATGGCGGTGTATGATAACGAGGAGCAGGTGCGCGCGCTCAATCCCGACATGCGTTTGCTGCGCTCGTTGTCGCTGCGCGGAGTGATCGCCACAGCGCCGGGCAAAGAGGCGGATTTCGTATCACGATTTTTCGCACCCGCCGTTGGCATCGACGAGGATCCCGTCACCGGTTCGGCCCATTGTTTGCTCACGCCGTTCTGGTCGACGCGACTTGGAAAGCAGGACCTCTTCGCGCAGCAGCTTTCGCGGAGGGGTGGAACGCTGCATTGCACACTGCAAGGCGATCGCGTGCTTATCGCGGGGCGCTGCGCTCTCTACCTTCGTGGCAGTATTTTCGTGAAGGAATGATACATGGGCCTCGTACCCAATATCCGGCAAAGCGTGCTCTCCCGAATCTGGGAGGAGCTCAAGCATATCAACTATCAGCAGCTCAATGCCAAGACCAGCGGCAGTTACACCGTGTGTCTGCTCGGCACGCATGCGGATATCGAAGCGATGCGCGCGTGGCTCGAGTCCCTGCGCTATCCAGCATTGGAGGCATGGATTCCCGCCGGCACGCGACTTGCTCCGCCGGATCGCCGACGCATGGCGCGGCACGTGCATGCGATAGTCGTGCAGGATGCCGGCGATATCGCCGCATTGCCCGCGGAGCATGAAGCCGCGTTGCGCGACTGTATGTTCGCCCTGACCCCGGAGCGCTGGCGGAGCTTTTTGCATGGACGAACGATGCGAGCCTACGTATGGCATGAGGATGCGGGAGAGGATCTGGTTGCGGACATTCTCGAGGATCTCCCTCAGCAGCGATTCGCGTTGAGCTATGTCTTTCCCGTGTTCCGGCCGCAGCATGCGCGTATGGAAATCCGTGCCACGGCGCTGCAGAATGCATCCTGGGCGGTGTTCTCAGCCGCGCCGAATCTCATTCCGAATCCGGGGCAACTTATCTCCGTTCCTACAGAGGCGGTGTCGGATTTTCTTGTGATGACGGTGAATGAAATCAAGATGATGTTCGAGCTGGTGGCCTTGTGCGGCCGCAAGGTGCAGCCGCTGCAATGCATGCCCGAATTCGGCATTGTGCTGGGTCTGGCGAAGGCCGCGGAAATGACCGCCACGAATCTCACCGGCAAGGCACCGGGCGTTGGCATGGCAATCAAAGGTGGCGTGGCATTCGCGTTCACCTCGGCGATCGGCGAGGCGTTGTTCCTGTATGAAATCGCCGGGGTGCAACTCGGTGGCGAATTCATTCGCGAGCGGGCTCGCGTGTGGCTGGAGGAAGGCAAAGCAGCCACCGCGAAACTGCTGAAGCGTGGCGCGAAAGAGAAGGAAACATAGATGCGCGGTCGAGTATTATTCGTCGGGATGCCACTTGCATCGAGTTGTCGCAATGCACGATTTTGCGACATGGAGTTTTGACATGCCGATCTATGAGTTTTACTGCGAGCAGTGCAACACGCTGTTCAATTTTCTTTCACGACGGATTCAGCCCGACGCGCGTCCGGACTGTCCGCGTTGCGGCGTGACACTTGAGCGGCGCATGTCCCGCTTCGCCGTGCTGAAGCAAGGCGCGGGCGGTGAAAACAACAAGGACGAAATGCCCGATCTGCCGTTCAGCGAGCAGCAGCTCATGAATGCGATGCAGGCGCTGGAAGGCGACATGGGTTCGGTGGACGAAAGCGATCCGCGTGCGCTCGCGCGGCTGATGCGGAAATTTTCCGATGCGGCTGGCATGGAGTTCGGGGAGAAAATGGAGAGTGTGCTGCACCGCCTGGAACGTGGCGAAGATCCCGACGCGCTGGAACAGGAGATGGGCGACCTGGGCGAAGACGGCGATTTGATGGATTTCATCCGCGCGAAGAAATCCACTGTGATGCGCAAGCGTCCACCGCAGATCGACGACACGCTGTACGAGATGTGACTGTGTCCTGAAGGATGAAGGAGACGGCGCGGCTGAGGTATGGTGCCGCCGGGGATTGAAGCGAGAATTGCCGCCCACCCGCGTGCTCGCGTGTGGTGTGGATGATGAAGCGGAACGGGAAACCGTCCGCAGTGTTGGGCGGAGACAGCAATGTTCCGCATCGCCTTGAGTAGGAAGTTATTCGCCGGAACTTTTACACGTGATTGACAGCCGGAGGAGCCATGCGTAATCGTCGTCGCCAGATACTGGAAATCATTCTGCTATTTTCTCTTTTATGTTCGGTCACGCAAGCTCAAGTGGAGCTGAACATCCAACGCGTGAGCGTGAGTTGGCCGCAAGTAACGATGTTTCTCAAGGGAAGTTGCCTTGGGAGTCCGATAACGGATCTGCGAAAGGAGCAACTTCGCATCTGGGAAAACGACATTGAGCTGTCCGATTTCACCGTCATGTGCCCGCCACCGGGTCCGCAGGCATTTTCCGTCGCCTTGGTACTCGACGCCAGCGGGAGCATGCGGGGCGAGGGCATCGCCACACTCAAGGAGGCGGCGTTGAACTTCATCGGGAATATGGATGGCGCGGCGGATGAAGCCGCGGTGGTATTTGCCAATGAACACACGGCGGTGCAGCAGACGATGACCTCGAATCGACCGATATTGGAGTCCGCACTGCAAGCCCTGTTTGCCTCGGGATCCAGCGGGGGATACGATGCGCTGTATGAAGGGATCATGCAGGTGATCAACGGTGGCGCGAATGCTTCGCACGGCGTTGTGGGGTTTTTCGACAGCGACAACGCGGTGTCCACACGCGACGCCGATGAAGTCATTGCCATGGCCAAGCGCTATCGCGTTCCCATTCATATCATCGGGTACGGCGGCGATGCGACCTTCACCGAATTCGCGCTCGTCGCGGCGGAGACCGGCGGGTACTTCACGCGGGTAGCGAACAGGGCCGATGCGACCGCGGCGTTCATGGAAGTGTTTCGTCGACTGCGCTTGGGCGAGGAGTATTGCAGGGTGATGTTCGATGCGGACTGTCCCGATGGCACGCGGCGCGATCTGCGTGTCATGCTGCACAGCTCCTGCGGTGGCACGGCCATCGAGCAGGTCCAGTACAGCACACCTGTCGACAGCACGGCGTTCACATCTCTTCCCATCGGTTTTCCCAACAGCTCATTGCTGAGCAACACTGTAACCGAGTTGCCGCTGCTCGTGCATGCACCACCGCAGGGTGCGTGGCTGCAGCCGTTCACGTTGCGCTTCCGATCATGGACACTGGATTGTTACCAGGTGTTCGGTGTCGGAGATCTGGCGGGAACGGTACTGGCGGATCGATGGAGTTACAGCCGCTATCCGGACACGATTGAGGTGCGCTCGACCGAGCCCGTGTTCGTGCGTGGGACGCAAACCCTGATGCGCTTCGACATCGTCGTGCCCCAGATCACCGGGGAGAGCGACTGCACATTGCCGCTCTTCGATATCCGCATGGAAAAAGGATGTCTCATTCCCGAATTACAGGCCGCTACGATCCACGTCACGCAATCCGCGCCCTTTGTGCGGGGTATTACGGTGAGTCGTCCGGTTGTGACCTGGGACGCCTCCGTCGAGCGCTTCACACCGGAAGAGTTTGAATTGCGTTACCGGCTGAAGAATTTCGGCAGTACCGCCGCGGAGATCGTGGGTGTGCGATTGCTCGATTATGCGGATGCCGTCACCTTGCTCCAACCAACTGTGGACCAGCAGCTTCCGTCCACCACGATTCTGCCGCCGCAGGATTCCATCGAAGTCGCGTGGATGGTGCGCCCTCTGCGTCGTCCTGTGAAAGCGAAAGCGATAATCCCCATCGAAGTCACGTTCAGCAACCATCCTCCGGTGTTCTGCAATGCGGAGGTGGATCTGGGATCGGCATTGCCTCTGCTTCAGATATGGCTCGATGCTCCGCGGGTGGAGGCGGATTCGGTCAACGGTCGCTACGATCCCATGCCGATTCCCCTCACGGTGCGCGTCAAGAACGAGGGAGGGCATCCCTCGGGTGCCATCGATGTGGTACTCGGCCTCGGTGGACAGATGACGCTCGCTCCTCCCGCGACGCCATTCGATCAGCGCAAGGCACTTACTCCCGCGGTGCTTGCTCCGGGAGAGAGCGGCACCGTCTCGTGGGAGTTGGTGCATCCGCATATACTCGAAACGCGCGACGTGCCGATCAGCGCGAGGGCGATTTCGCTCAAAGGCGATAGTGCCTTTGTCAACAGCTCGTTCGTAACTGCCGCGATTCGCATACCGCGCCTAGACAGCAGGGATTCCGTCGCCATCCCCGGTGTCGGATACACAGGATATCTGTGTCCGAATGACAGCATGACGCTCGACGCAGAGGAGGGCTTCGCCGCATATATATGGAGCACCGGCGCGCGCACGCGCAGTATCGTGGTGAAGGACACGGGCGAGTATCAGGTGCGCGCCGTGAACGCGCGCGGCGATACGCTGTCGTCGCGTGTGTTTACCATTCACGCGCGACCGGTCCGCGCGGTGAGCATCGAAGCCACGCCACCCGCCGCCTGCGAGGGCGATACGATTTGGCTGCGTGCTGTGGAGGAGTTCGCGGAATACCACTGGAGCGATCGACGCGGCGGACGCCTCGTGCCCGTGACCTCGGCGCAGCCCTTGCGCGTGACGGGTACGGATGAATTCGGCTGCACGCACACATCGGAGCAGTACATCGCCACCTTCCATCCGCGTCCGGTGAAACCCGAGATCGCGCGCATCGCCGACACCCTGCTGGTGCAGACGCCCGCCGCCCGCTTCCTGTGGTATCGGGACGGCGTGCTTGTGCAGGACGATACGCAGCCACAATTCACCGTGGAGCAGCCGGGCGTGTATCATGTCGAGGCGGTCTCGACGGAAGGCTGCGTGGCGGAGTCCGATCCCTTCGCGGTGACGACGGTGGCCATCACGGCGGTGGCGTCGCCAGCGGGCCTGCGCCTGGAGGTGTATCCCGATCCGGCCAGCACGCGGATGTACGTCACCTGCACGACCGTGGATGCTTCGCCTGTCGAAGTACGGCTGCACGATATGCTCGGTCGCTCACTCGATGCGATCCGCGGCGTCGCTTCCGGGCAGCGTGTGAGCTTCGACGTCTCCAGCTTGCCACGCGGCAGCTATCTCATCACCCTGCACACGGCGCAGGGCATTGTGGCACGGCGGGTGGGAAAACTGTAGGACTCGGGACGCGGGTGGAAATGCACCCATATGAGGAATCGCGCGAACACTGCGGGATGCCGCAGCTCGCTTGTGTTGAACAACGATCAGAGATCGTACACGCACCTGACAGCCGGAGGAGCCATGGGTATCGGTCGTAGTCGAATATTGGAATTCATTTTCCTCTTTGCCATTGTTTCCACGTTCGCGCACGGACAGACCGAGTTGCGTGTTCAGCGTGCGGAAGTATCGTGGCCGGAGGTGACACTGTACGTCAAGGCCCAATGTCTCGGAAATCCGATACCGGACCTCCGGAATGACCATCTGCGCATCAATGACAACACCAGATCGATCACCGATTTCACGGTGTCCTGCCCGACGCCGGGCCCGCACGCGTTTTCCGCCGCACTGGTTCTCGATGCCAGCGGGAGCATGCGCGGCGACGGCACCGCCGTACTCAGGGAAGCGGCACTCACCTTCGTCGGGAATATGGATGGCTTGACGGACGAAGCGGCGGTCATAGCTGCCAATGGACAGACGCAGCTTCGACAGGCGATGACCTCGATTCGTTCGTTGCTGGAAGATGCGGTGCATGCCCTGCCCACCTCGGGTTCAAGTGGCGTATACGATGCGATGTACGAAGGTCTGCTGCGACTGCTCGACAGTGGTGGGAAGCAATCGTACGGCGTCG
The DNA here is from genome assembly GCA_035362335.1 of Bacteroidota bacterium. Classification (GTDB taxonomy): domain Bacteria; phylum Bacteroidota; class Ignavibacteria; order SZUA-365; family SZUA-365; genus JAOSJT01. The sequence goes on along the minus strand of DAOSDL010000008.1, from coordinate 61,001 downwards.
TCGCCTTAGTCGACAACGACGACGCGGTGTCCCTCCGTACCGCCGGGGAGGTCGTTGCCCTGGCCAACCAACATCGTTTTCCCGTGCATATCATCGCGTATGGAGGCGGGGGAAGTTTCACCGACTTCGCGCTGCTTGCCGAGGCCACCGGCGGGTATTTCGCACGAGTATCGAATGCCACCGAGGCGACTTCGGCGTTCATGGAGGCCTTCCATCGCCTTCGCGCGGGAGAGGAGTATTGCAAGATTTCCTACCAAGCGAAGTGTCCCGACGGTGCACAGCATGATGTGTCCGTTCAACTGCTGAATTCTTGTTACCGAACGCCGGTTGGATATGCGCAATACAGCGCTCCCTTGGACAGCAGCGTGTTCCAGCGGGTCCGCATCGGCTTTCCCTCCGCAACAATGCGGCGCGCCTCGGAGACATCACTTCCCTTGCTGATCCATGCCCCCGACGAGGGGGTGTGGTTGCCACCCTTTGCACTGAAGTTTCCGTATTGGAAGGAGGGATGGTACCGGTTGCGGTATGAATTCTCCTTCTCGGACTCTCGCGCCGTGATTGTGTCAATGGGCATGCGCAGGGACACGATGACGTTGGAATCCGAGTCCCCCGTATTTGTGCGAGGCACGGAGACGTTGTTGCGAATCTACTGTCAGGCGCAGGATCAAGTTCACGCCACCGAATGCGAAGTACCTCTTTTTTCCATGGATCTCAAGGGTAGTGGTTGCTTCATACCCGAATTACAATCGTCCACACTTGGCGTCGTACGTGAAGCCCCGATGTTGCTCGCCGTGGAGTTGCCGACGCAGGTGCTGAGTTACGATTACAAGACGGAGCGCTTCCACCCCGAGGAGATCGAGCTACGGTATCGGATAAAAAATGTCGGTCAGGTCAGTGCCGACATCGAGAAGATCCGCATGCTCTCCTACGACCGTTTCGCCACTCTCGTGCACCCGGCGGAGGACGAAGTCATCCCTGCCAACAGGAGTATATCACCCGGTGACTCCATTGATTTCGTCTGGACGGTTCGTCCAAAGCGCCCGATGAATTGGTACGGCGTAAACGACTTCCCTCTCGAGGTGTTGTTCACGAATTACCCAGCGTTTGTTTGCCGCGCGTGGGTCGAGTACCCATCGACGCAACCGATCCTGGATTTGAGCGTTGTTGAATGGGGAGAGGTCATCGACATCGATCCCGTTACCGGTCGCTACAGCCCCATGCCTATTCCTTTCCATTTGCTGGTAATGAATACTGGTGGTCACCCTACGGGCGAAATCAGTGTGTCTCTGGAAATGGAGGGGCAACTCGCGCTCGCGCCACCCGCTTCGCAACTCGATTTGACGAAAAAGCTCACGCCGTCCATTTTGGCCCCCGGCGATACCGGTGTTGTATCGTGGGAATTCATACACCCCGATGTTCCGCGATTTACCCCGGTCACCTTTAGATCTTTCGTCACATCCACCACGCACGAGCACATCCAGTATTATAAGCAGTATCTCTTCATGCCTCTCGACAGCAGGGACTCGGTGGCAGTGGTCCGCACGGGATACCTGGGATCTGTCTGTTCGGCCGATAGCGTGACGCTGGAGGCGGAGGACCATTTCTCATCATATCTCTGGAGCACCGGCGCACGCACGCGCGGTATCGTGGTGAAGGCAACGGGCGAGTATCAGGTGCGTGCCGTGAACGCGCGGGGCGACACGCTGTCGTCGCGTGTGTTTACCATTCACGCGCGACCGGCTCGCGCGGTGAGCATCGAAGCCACGCCACCCGCCGCCTGCGAGGGCGATACGATTTGGCTGCGTGCTGTGGAGGAGTTCGCGGAATACCACTGGAGCGATCGACGCGGCGGACGCCTCGTGCCCGTGACCTCGGCGCAGCCCTTGCGCGTGACGGGTACGGATGAATTCGGCTGCACGCACACATCGGAGCAGTACATCGCCACCTTCCATCCGCGTCCGGTGAAACCCGAGATCGCGCGCATCGCCGACACCCTGCTGGTGCAGACGCCCGCCGCCCGCTTCCTGTGGTATCGGGACGGCGTGCTTGTGCAGGACGATACGCAGCCACAATTCACCGTGGAGCAGCCGGGCGTGTATCATGTCGAGGCGGTCTCGACGGAAGGCTGCGTGGCGGAGTCCGATCCCTTCGCGGTGACGACGGTGGCCATCACGGCGGTGGCGTCGCCAGCGGGCCTGCGCCTGGAGGTGTATCCCGATCCGGCCAGCACGCGGATGTACGTCACCTGCACGACCGTGGATGCTTCGCCTGTCGAAGTACGGCTGCACGATATGCTCGGTCGCTCACTCGATGCGATCCGCGGCGTCGCTTCCGGGCAGCGTGTGAGCTTTGATGTCTCCGGCTTGCCACGCGGCAGCTATCTCATCACCTTGCACACGGCGCAGGGCATTGTGGCACGGCGGGTGGGAAAACTGTAGGACTCGCGACGCGGGCTGCAGGCTCGTCGGTATTTGAGAGAAGCGCGGCAATGCGGTATCTTCCTCGGATATAATCCAGGAGGAATCCATGCCGCGTTTCTTTTCTTACTACTGGGACAACAATTACTGTGACGACATGTTCGCCAACAACTGGAGCAACGTTCCCATCGGTTATTGCGAGGGAACGGGTTTCTCCGCCGCCGGCGTGGCACCGGGGGATGCACTGTATGTTCTGGGCGATTTCGATGGATCGCTCGCACTGGTGGCGCGCATGGAGGTGGGTGAGATCATCACCGATATCGGGCAATTGCGCAAGGCCACGGGCGAACGATTCCGGAAGGGCATGGAGATCGTCGAAGCTCGCGATGGCAGCGGCACGCCCATGCAGTTCCTTCGCGAATTACCCTGGGAGGTGATTGGCGAACTGCGCTTTATCACATCCAAAGGCGCACTGAAACCGGTGAAGCTCAAAGGCGATGCGGAAGTGGAGCAGGCCTCCGTGAACGGGCTGCGCGAGTTGTCCGAGGAATCGGCGATGCTACTCGACGTGGAATTGACACAGCCCTACAGCGATACCGAACGACTGAATCCCGAGATGCCCGACGAGGAGCCGGAAATAGAGGATGAGGAGTTCCTCCAACTCGCGCGCCAGCAGGAAAAGGAGGACGCGAGCGGAGAACGGGCGCGCCTCGACGACGCAGCGCGCGAGCAAGTGCTGCGAGAATTCACCGCCGCGGGTTGGGAGGTGCGCGGGGGGTTGTCCGCCGAATCACCGTACGACTTCCTCTGCAAGCAGGGTGATCATGCACTCGCGCTGGTCGTACGCGGCTGCGCCACCGACTCGCTGTCCTTCCCGCTGGATGAGCTTGCGTATTCTTTTTTGGAAGAGGAGCCGCACGCCGCACTCTGTCTCGTTGTCCGGCCCGCTTCGTCGCGACCCGTGCTCCATACCATCACCGCGGACGAGTTGTTCGATCGCTTTGATGCGCGGCCCTTGCGCTGGATGTTCCGCGAGCGCCCCGAAGAAGAAGAAGAGTGAGTCCGGAATAGTGGGCTGAGAGGTGGCGGATCGTCTGCGCCGGAATCTCCCCCACGTACGCTCGGCTGTGACCTGTTTGACGGCCGTGGATAAAAGTCAACCCGCCCTGTGTTGTTGCACGCTCTACAGGGCGGGTTGTTGTTGCACGGAGGTATTATGCAAGTTGTTTGGCCAGGAGCCAGGTGCTACGCTGTATTGGTCATGGGTTCAGGTGTGCCAGGGGACGATGCTTACTTGCTGTTGGTGTTTGTCTGTTTGACTTCGCGAAATATGCCGGAACTCAATGCGGGAGACGAAGGAGCCGTACCGGCAGGGCTGTAGCTGTAGCTGATCGCCGAGCGAGCCGCCACCACTTGCATGCGGGCACCGTTTTCCACAATCTCCACGTACAGGCCTTCGTCCGAGCGGGCGTCGAGCAGCGCTGTGACCGATTTCGCCGGATCAGTATATCGGGCAACGCCATCCTTTTCCACTTCGTCGAGAATGAGATTGTAGTCCGCGATGGTGATGCTCTGCTCGCTGATGCGCATGATCCCATCAGGTGTGGTGCAGATCATGGTGAGTTCGTGATTGCTGTTCTGCCCAAGGGCCGATCCCAGCGGGACGAGGAAGAACAGGGCGAAGAGAGCGGATAGCGTGCGCATGATTGTATCTCCTTGACAGTCGGGTGCGAGTCTCCGTGCCGCGGTGTTTTTTCGGCACGATTTCCTTAGCAAGAAAAACCGTGCCAAACCGAAATTCCCTCTTTTTCCGCCGAAATAGCCACCTGCAAGGCCAAGGTCATCGTTTCGTCCCTGTGAAGAAATCGACCGACGCGTGAATGGGGTTCACGGGGGGACACCGAGGACACAGAGGGTTCATGCGGGTGAGGTGAAGAACGAGACAGGCCATCCGGGAGGGATGGCCTGCGTGTGCGGTCGGAGTCGGGAAGCGCGCCTTATTGCACGGACACGGCCTGGGCGGTTTTGCCGTGCGGGAGCACGCTGATGATCAGTTGGTTTTGTGGATTGAGATAACGGGCGGCCACGCGACGCATGTCGGCGGTGCCCTTCGCCTGCGCGGCGGCGAGTTGTGTGAAGCTGTACAATGGCGTGCCGGACATCAGATTGCCGAGGTTCAACAAATCGCAACGACCGCCGAAACCGTGGAAGCTTTCCAGCGGAGAGAGAAAATTCATGGTCATGGCGTTGCGGGCCGGCACGAGGTCCTCTTCCGGAAAACCATCCCGCGCCACTGCCGCGAGCATTCCCATGACTTCATCGAAAATCGGCTGCAAGCGCGTCTCCGCCCTGCACGTGACGGTGATCCAGAACGTGCCCGCCAGCTCCTGCGAACTCTGCGAGGCCTGCACGGAACGCACCGCGGGATTACGCCGCGAGAGGACGCGCTGCATCAATGCGTTGGACGAGCCGGCGAGCGCCGAGGCGAGCAAACGCAGCGCGGGCTCATCGGCATTGCTGCTTCGCACGGTGGGAAACACGAGAATCAACTGATTGTAGGAAAGCAAGTCCTCGTGTACCATCGCACCCTGTCCGAGCGGAGTGAACGCGTCGCTCACATTCACCCATTTGCCCGATTTCCCGGGAGCGATTCGTCCGAAATATTTTTCAACCAGGGCACGCGCCTGCGCGGGATCGAAGTTCCCGCCGATGCACAGACTGGCATTTGTGGGGACGAAGTAATTCCGCACATGATTGCGCACGTCGGTGAGGGTGATGCCGGCGAGTTGCTCCGGTACGCCGGTGGTGATATGGCGATAGGGATGTTTCTCGTTGTAGATCTCGTTGTAAATCGCCTGTGTCAGTGTGCCGAGTACTTCCTTGCCGCGCTTTTCGGTGAGGTCGCGCATGCGCTTGGTGATGTTCTCGAAGTTCTCCTTCGTCACCGCGTGTTCCGCGTTCAGCATGCGGTCCGCCTCGATCATGATGGCGGTCTCGAGCAGGTTCATGGGAACGGTGGTCGCGAGATTCACCCAATCCACACCGGTCTGCGCCTGAATCGCGGCGTTGTGATCCTTGTGCAGGGCGAGGAGTTCCGTGCGAGGCACGCGCTTGGTACCCATCATCAGCATTTCGCCCGCGATATGCGCGAGTCCGGTTTTGCCGCGGGGATCCACCGCGGATCCCGCGCGATAGGCAGCGTGCACCGACACGAGCGGTTGTGTGCTGTCGCGATGGAGGATGACCTCGAGGCCGTTGCTCAAGGTGAATTTGTCGAAAGCGGGCGTCCAATTCTGCGCATGCGTGGACGATGCGGCGAGGAGCAGGACGAGAAGCAGCGATGTGCGTATGCGAATGTTCATCCCTCAAAATAGGCGGCGGCGTGCTTACCGTGCAATGGGAATCGGGAGAACCGCGGCGGGAGGTATTCGATGACATGTATCGTCTGTCCGGGACGCTTTTCAGCATGCGTATGGCTGCATTTGCGTTTCACCCCTCGTCGTGATAGTTTACGGCGACACTCGGGGTGCTGCCGAACACGGGCAGCTGAGATCACACCCGTCGAACCTGACCCGGATAATGCCGGCGTAGGGAAGGAAAGTTCTCCCCCCCGTTGTTGTGCCTCGCGCGGCAACGGTTTTTCTTTTTCCTCTCCCCCCCACGTATTTCCCGTCAGGGTCGAGTTCCAGGAACACATGAATGGAGTACAGCATGCATTTCCGGAAACTCGCCCTCGTGATACTTCTTCTCACACAGGGCGCAATCGCACAGGATTTCAGCGGGACGGTACGCGACGCACGCGACGGGCACGCGCTGCCATCCGCCAATATCATTCTCCTGCCGGACGGCCGTGGCATGGCCACGGACGCGCGCGGTGAATTCCTTTTCCGCAATATTCCGCGCGGTGACTACACCGTGCGGGTGAGTTTTGTGGGATACAAGACGGAGGAACGCGCGGTCACCATCGCCGATGCGGCGGTGCGCATGGACATCCGCCTGCAACCCGCGGCTCTGCCCGGTCCCACCATCGAGGTGTCGGCCATGAAAGCGCGGGAGCGTTTCTCGCCGGTGACCTTCGCCGATGTGCGTCGCGAGCAACTCGAGCGCGAGTACTTCGTGCAGGATGTGCCCGTGCTGCTGAGCGATCTGCCTGCCATCACCTTCTATTCCGAAGGCGGCAACGGCATCGGCTACAACTACCTGCGCATACGCGGTTTCGATCAGCGCCGCCTGTCGGTGATGGTGAATGGCGTGCCGCAGAACGATCCCGAGGACCACAACATTTACTGGATCAATCTTGTGGACATGCTGGGCAACACCGAAGAGATTCAGGTGCAGCGCGGCGCGGGCAGCGCCTTCTACGGACCGCCGGCCATCGGCGGATCCATCAACATCATCACGGGCGATTTCGCCACCAAGCGTGGCGTCACCATCAATACCGGCGCAGGCAGCTACAACACGCAGCGTTATGCATTGTCCATGGCTTCGGGGTTGATCGACAATACCTGGGCGCTGTACGGCCGCCTCTCGCGCATGAGCACCGACGGTTACCGCGACAACGCCTGGGTGAAGGCCAGCTCGTACTACCTCGCCGCCACGCGCTACGATGGCAATGTGAGCACGCGCATCAATGTGTACGGCGGGCCGCTCGAAGACGGCCTCGCATACACCGGACTTCCGAAATCGGTAATCAAGGACCGCGACGCGCGAAGGAAAAACTTCAACTACTGGGAAACCGACGAGAACGGCGCCTACACGTACACGCAGCCGCGGCGTCCGCAGGAACAGGAGAGCTTCAGCCAGCCGCATTACGAATTGCTCAACGAATGGCGCATCGACGATGCGTGGACGTTCAACAACGTGCTGTTTTACGTGGTGGGGCAGGGCTACTTTGATTACGATGGCAGCGGGTGGACGGATGCGGGGTACTTCCGCATGACGCCGGAATTTGGCTTCGATCCCGCGGTGGATCCGCTCAACCCCATCATCCGCGCCTATGTGGACAACCGGCAGGTGGGCATCCTGCCCCGCGTCACCTGGAAACACGGCGCCGGCGCCCTCACCGCGGGACTGGAACTGCGGCGCCATCGCTCGCTGCATTGGGGCCGCGTACAGTGGGCGGGCAATCTTCCCGCCGACATGGATCCCGACCGGCAGTACTACAGCTATCGCGGTGGCAAGGACATCGGCGCGGTATATGTGCAGGAGTTGCTGCCGCTGACCGAAGACGTGAACCTCATGGGCAATGTGCAGTACGTGTTCAACCGCTACCATCTCTATGACGAACGCTTCATCGGCACGGCGCTGACGCAGGATTACCATTTTGTGAATCCCCGTCTGGGAGTGAACTGGAATCTCACACCGGCCTGGAATCTGTACGGAAACCTGTCCTACACCAGCCGCGAACCGCGTTTGAAAAATCTCTACGATGCGGCGGAATCCAGCGGTGGCGCCACGCCGCAGTACGAGCGCAACGCCGACGGAAGCTTCGATTTCGATCGGCCGCTGGTGCGTCCCGAGCGTTTGCTGAATGTGGAAATCGGCGCGGGCTACGCGAACGGACCCTTCAAGCTGTTGCTCAACGCCTATGCCATGGATTTTCGCGATGAGATTGTGAAAAGCGGACAACTTGATCGTTTTGGTCAACCCATCACCGGCAATGCCGACCGCACACGGCATCTGGGCGTGGAGTTTTCCGGGCAATGGCACATCCTGCCTTCGCTGGCGCTGGACGTCAACGGACTGCTCAGTCGCAGTCGTCTTGAGAGCTACACAGTGTTCGACGAGGTGGAAGGGCAGGTGCGTCCCGTGTCACTAGACGAGAATCGCATCGCGGGCTTCCCCGAGCGTTTGGCAAATGTGAAGTTGAGCTGGCAGCACGGGGGCTTTACCTCGGCGGCGGTGTGGAAATTCGTCGGCGAGCAATACACCGACAACACCGAGAACGAGCAACGGAAGGTGGACGCCTACGGCGTGATGAACCTCAGCGTGGGGTATCGCCTCCCCGCGATTTTTGGTTTGCGCGCGCTCGAATTGCGTTGCTCCGTCAACAATCTGTTCGATACTTTATATGCGCAGAGTGGTGAAGGCCTGGAATACTTCGTCGGCGCCGAGCGCAATGTGTTTGCCGACCTGACCTTCGAATTGTAGGCGAATGCCTGTATCCGCGAACGGCACGCATCCCGGAGCAACTGCGCCGGGATGCGCCGCTCACACCAGCAAGTGGAAGAACATGGAGCCCCTGTCATGAAGGATTCCTACGCGTTATTGCTATGCAACGGTGAGATGCCGCCCGGTGAACTTTTGCGCGACCTCGCCGCGTCGGCCGAAACGGTGATTTGCGCCGACGGCGGCGCGAATGGCGCGCTGCGCTTGGGCATCATTCCCGCCACGGTGATCGGGGATTTCGATTCCATCGAGGACGACACGCGACGCGAACTCGCCGAACGCGGTGTGGACTTCATCCATCTCGAACGGCAGGACGACACCGATTTCGAGAAGGCGCTGTTGCACCTCGAGGCCGTGGGTCCGCGCCGCGTGGTGATGGCGGGAGTCACCGGCGGCCTGCTCGATCACACACTTGGCAACATGTCCATCATTCTGCGGCATATGCGTTTGCTGCGCATGGTGCTGTACGATACTCACTACCGCATCGATGTGATCGACGGCGATACGCGCTTCTCGTCCATCCCGGGCGAGCGTGTGAGCATTGTGCCGCTGCGACCATCGCGCGGCGTGCGTTATGAAGGATTGCGCTATCAGTACGCCTTGCCCGTGATGGCGATGGGAGTGGGCGAAGGCACCTGCAATGAAGCGATGGAAACGGCCTTCACCGTGCACGTGGAGGACGGGGCATTGCTGGTGTTCCGCGCTCTGCCGGCACCACAGGGGGTGTGAGTCTCACCGGCGCGAGAGGATTGCCACAGGAATCCACATTCAATTGTTGATGGGAAAAGATCGGCGGTTAGCCGGAAGCCGTTGGGGATGGATTTCCCAACGCATTGCAAACAAAGGGTTTACAGAACGGGGTCTTGACTTTTTCTTCCTCGCTTGCGATATTAGCACTCTGTAAAGGTGAGTGCTAATAACTACACATTTCGTCATTTTCAAGCAATGGAGGAACAACAGCTATGGCGATGAATCTCAAACCCCTGGCGGATCGAGTTATCGTGCGTCCCCTCGAAGCGGAAGAGAAGACCGCTGGTGGACTTTTCATTCCCGACACCGCGAAAGAGAAGCCCCAGCAGGGCGAAGTGGTGGCCGTGGGCCCCGGTCGCGCCGGCGAGGATGGCAAGACGGTGGCGATGGAAGTCAAGGTCGGCGACAAGGTGCTGTACGGCAAGTACAGTGGAACCGAAGTCAACGCCGGCGGCGAGGACTATCTGATCATGCGCGAGAGCGACATTTTCGCGATCATCGGCTGATACATTCGAAATTTTCATTCATAGAAGTTTTTCAAGGAGAATACACACATGGCAGCGAAGATCATCAATTATGATGTGGAAGCGCGCAATGGTTTGAAAGCCGGTGTTGACAAGCTCGCCAACGCCGTGAAGGTGACGCTCGGTCCGAAAGGCCGCAATGTGATCATCGACAAGAAATTCGGCCCGCCCACCGTGACCAAGGACGGTGTGACCGTGGCGAAGGAAATCGAACTCGAGGACGCCATCGAGAACATGGGCGCGCAGATGGTGCGTGAAGTGGCCTCGAAGACCTCGGATGTGGCCGGCGACGGTACCACCACCGCCACCGTGCTCGCGCAGGCGATTGTGCGCGAAGGTTTGAAGAATGTGGTCGCCGGTGCAAATCCGATGGACCTCAAGCGCGGCATCGATCTCGCCGTGCTCAAGGTGATCGAGGGTCTGCGTGAAATGAGCCAGGAAGTCGGCGACAACAAGGCGAAGATCGCCAACGTCGGCGCCATTTCGGCCAACAACGACATGGCCATCGGTCAGCTCATCAGCGACGCGATGGAGAAAGTGGGCAAGGACGGCGTGATCACCGTTGAGGAAGCCAAGGGCATGGACACCGTGCTGGACGTGGTCGAAGGTATGCAGTTCGATCGCGGCTACCTCAGCCCGTACTTCGTCACCAATCCCGATTCGATGAAAACCGAACTCGAGAATCCCCTCATCCTGATCCACGACAAGAAGATCAGCAGCATGAAGGATTTGCTCCCGATTCTCGAGAAGGTTGCCCAGCAGGGTCGTCCGATTCTCATCATCTCCGAGGATATCGAAGGCGAAGCGCTGGCCACGCTGGTGGTGAACAAGCTGCGCGGTACGCTGCGTGTTGCCGCCGTGAAGGCGCCGGGCTTCGGCGACCGCCGCAAGGCCATGCTCGAGGATATCGCCGTGCTGACCAACGGCACCGTGATCAGCGAGGAGAAGGGCTACAAGCTCGAGAACGCGTCGCTGAACTACCTCGGTACCGCCAAGCGCGTGGAGATCGACAAGGACAACACCACCATCGTTGAAGGCGCCGGTGAAGCCGAAGACATCAAGAAGCGCATCAACGAGATCAAGGTGCAGATCGAGAACACCACCTCCGACTACGATCGCGAGAAGCTGCAAGAGCGTCTGGCCAAGCTGTCGGGCGGTGTTGCCGTGCTCAAGATCGGCGCCTCGACCGAGGTGGAGATGAAGGAGAAGAAGGCCCGCGTCGAGGACGCCCTTCACGCCACGCGCGCCGCGGTGGAAGAAGGCATCGTGCCCGGCGGCGGCGTTGCGCTCATCCGCGCCATGGCCAAGCTCGATAATCTCAAAGGTATCAACGAGGATCAGAACACCGGTATCGAAATCGTGCGTCGCGCGCTGGAGGAGCCCATCCGCCAGATCGTGAACAACGCCGGTCTCGAGGGCTCGGTGATTGTGCAGAAGGTGAAGGAAGGCAAGGACGATTACGGTTTCAACGCCGCGACCGAGGTGTACGAGAATCTCGTCGAAGCCGGTGTGATCGATCCCACCAAGGTGACGCGCATCGCGCTCGAGAACGCCGCGTCGGTGTCGTCGTTGCTCATCACCACCGAGTGCACCATTGTCGAGAAAAAGGAAGACCATCCGATGCCCCCGATGCCGGGCGGCGGCGGCATGGACGGCATGTATTGATCGTCACGCAATACGCGCAAGCAACGGGCGGCCCATGTGGCCGCCCGTTCTGCAATTACCATGAACGCACAGGCGCAAGGATGCGAGGGCGCCGAGAAATGCTCAGGCGCTTTACCTTGCGGCCTTGCCGCATGGTGTTCGGCGGAAGCGTCGTGGTGGGTTTGATGACACGCTGGTATTGGAGCGAGGGAATACCTACTTTCCGCAATCATTTCATGCTGCCGGCAATTGCACATGCCATGGCCGAAGCTTGGGAACAGGGAAAACAGTGGGAGACAACTCATGAACGATCAATCGTTGGATGAAAACGTCCTCAGCCGCCACATTATTGAATGTGCGATAGAGGTTCATCGCAGGCTCCGCGGGCCCGGTCTGCCCGTCGGCGTCTACAAGGAGGCGCTGGTCGAGGCACTTATGCGGCGCGGACTTGATGTGCGTCGTCAAGTGGGACTGCCGATCCGGTACAAAGGCATCAGACTCGCCTCGTGGCTGTGTGTCGATCTCATCGTGGGAAATCTTGTCAGTGTCGAATGCAAAGCGACGAGCAAGTATAGCCCGGTGTTCGAGGGACAGACGCTATCCTTGCTTCGCCAGACAGGGCTCCGGCTGGGGCTGGTGGTCAACTTCGGCGAGTGCGACGTGAAGGACGCCATTCACCGCGTGGTGAACGGGCTCCAGGCGTAGAGAATCGCAAAGTCGCAGAAGCGTATTCATACGCACCCTCGTCGACATTCACTGGGTCAGAGGAATGCTTCGAACATTGGGCGATATTTCGCCACGGATCGCAGTAAAAAAGGGACAAATTCTCATGAAGGTATCGGAAATACTTCGTATCCTTGAAGAAGACGGCTGGTATCTTGCCGCCACGCGAGGGAGCCATCGTCAATTCAAGCATCCATTGAAGAAAGGACGAGTCACTGTTGCCGGTAAACCGGGAGATGAATTGCCTCTGGGAACGCGAAACAGTATTTTCAAGCAAGCACAGTTGAAGAAGTGAGAACGTAATGCGATACGCGATTGTCATCGAGAAAGCCGAGCGGAATTATAGCGCGTATGTTCCAGACCTACCGGGATGTATCGCCACAGCCGACACGGTTCCGGAGTTGGAAGAGGAAATTCGAAAGGCGATAGCATTTCACATCGAAGGCCTGCGCGAGGATGGTGTGGAGGTGCCCGCTCCATCAACGAGCGTGCATTACATCGAAGTGGCGGCCTGAAGGACCTTGTTGCTATCCACACCACTCAGCGGAGGCGTGGGGGAACGCTGTGATGCAAGGATGCGCGAGCGCGGGTGAAGGTTCAGGCGCTTCTCGTCGCGGCATGATGCGTAGTGTTGTCCGGCTGCGGAAATTTCCGCTCATTAGCTCTGGATAATTGCAATACGAATGCTACTTCACCTGCTGAGCAACACGCATACATGTCGCTGTCGATACGAGAAATTTCCGTAACCCACGCTCCCATCGAGCTGCTGCTGCTGGCGGATCCGTCGGAGGAAAAAATCCGCTCGTCCCTCTCGGGATCGAAATGCTTCGTGGCCATGCGTGACGCCAGTGTCGTGGGCGCATGCGTCGTGCAGCCGCGCGGCGCCGACAGCTACGAGTTGATGAGCATCGCCGTGCTTCCTGAGCAGCAGAGATCGGGTTACGGCACGGAGCTGTTGAGGTGGGTGATCGATTTCTACCGTCACGCCGGGGCGCGTCAACTCGAGCTGGGCACAGGTACCTTCGGCTATCAGCTCGCATTCTACCAACGACAGGGTTTTCGGGTCACGAGCATCGACCGCGACTTCTTCGTCCGGAACTATCCCGAGCCGATATTCGAGGACGGCATTCGGCTCATCGACATGCTGCGCCTAACACTGAGCTATCCAGGGAATACAGCTTCACACGTGGAATGACCGGGCGAAGCGCTCCGGATTTGCGCACCACCAAGCGGGTTGAACATGATATCGATAGTCTTTCTCTTCATCGCAGCGATCTTCGTCGTGTTGCTGTACCGCGCGATACGCACCGGCGAAATCCTCGCGCGGGGTTGGGGCTTCGAGACGCGCGTGTACAGTCGCGACGGCGAGCCCATACGATTCTGGGTGACCTTTGTGAGCTATGCGATGTGCGCGCTGGTTTCTGCGCTGGCGGCGGTGCTGCTGCTGTAACAAGGACATTTTCACGATTCGGTAGGGAGGGAGCGACTCATGTTCGCATTTGCAGGCGATACGTCATTGACGTATATTTCATCCCTGTGTACCATCGTCGAAACTCCCACGTTTGTGGGCGACGTGGACAGGTTTTGGAGTCCGGATGAACGAATGGAGTTTTTTCAATGGATTGCGGCCAATCCTGAAGCTGGTATCGTGATTCCCGACAGTGCCGGCTGCAGAAAAATCCGGTGGAAGTGTGGCGGAAAAGGTAAGCGTGGCGGCGTGCGTGTAATCTACTTCAACCGCCTGCAATTCAGCGAGATCTGGATGCTGCTCATTTATCCGAAGTCCATGAAGGATGACATCCCGAGGGAAATTCTCAGACTCATTCGAAAGGAAATTGAACATGGATGAAAAAAGGAAGCCACCGGAGCGCAAATCTTCGGGGGAGGAATTGGGCAAAAAGCTGCTACAGTCCGTGCGAGAAATGCAGACCTCCCACAGGGTGCGTGTCACACGCATCGAAACGAACGAGGTTGTGGAAGCGCGCCGGGTGATGGGTATGTCGCAGGCACAGTTCGCGCGGATGCTGGGAATTTCGGGGCGTACGTTGCAGGAGTGGGAACAGGGGAGGCGCTCACCATCGGGTGCGGCACGGGCACTGCTGCGCATCGCCTCGAAGCATCCAGAGCTGCTGCGGGAAGCGCTGGAGTGATAGCACCGCGGGCCGGAGCTTCCATCGAACCCTGCATTGGCGCGCGCACTTGTCCGGCCGATGGCGATGGTGTAGTTTTACCGCATTCACTTCCATCGGGGCTGGCTATGAAACCGCTGCTGCTCGTGTCGCTGATACTGCTCTCGACTATCTCGCTGCGCGCCCAGGCCGAGGAGGACGAAGAGGTTTTTCCCGACCTCGCCTTTTTCGTGGGCGAGTACACGTTGATCGGCAAAGTGCTGGATGGAGACGACACCTTTCTCGGCCGCCTCGTGCTGCGCATCGATGAAGAGGGCAAGGGAGTGTTTGAACGCCATGTCGGTGCCTCGGTGACGAGCGGTTCGTGGGGCATCGAATTCGCCATCGGCAACGAGGTCCGCGTGCTGCGTCTGCGCTGGAACACCGACGGGCGCAGCTTCGAATGCACCTATCAATGGTGCATGGACTTCGATGTGTATCCGCGGCTCAGCGGACACTGCTATGCGAGCGGGATGGGGACGGATAGCCCGGGGATGGAGGTGGGCTTTATCAGGCACGTTGAGCGGGATGGGGAGGAGTGATTGGTGCCGAGTAGCTGCGTTGGGATGCAGCCTCCGCTTTAGTCTTCAAAGGGGGAAAACCACAGATTGCACAGATTTCACACGGATTAGCACAGATGAGTCGCGGAAGTCTGCAAAGATCCGAGTATTCGGCCGCATGGTTGATTGACGCATGTGGCTGGAGAATTTTCAGAGCAAATGCTAAGGCGCAAAGCGAACCGCCCCGCGAAGCGGGGAAACACGCAGCGCCGCAGCCGCGCCGTTCAATTATTCCGGAAACGCCTCGTCGACAGTGCGCTGGATGAGTTCGTCGTCGGCGAGGAAGGGCAGGGTGATGTGCCCGCGTCCGCGATGTTTCTCATTCCACTGCTTGACGGTGGCGAGAGCGTTGTCGTTGCGCGCCCAGTTGCGGCGGGCCACGCCGCCCATCACATCCCAACTCAGACCGGAGCGCACGATGTCGTCCATGCGCGCCGAGCCGTCGAGCACGATGCCGTTGCCGCCGTTGCTTGAACGTCCGATGCCCACTCCACCTCCGTTGGAAAGCACCACAAGCGTCATGCCGCGCGCGACGTTGCCTGCGAAGCATTGCACACTCATGTCGGCGGTGACATTCGAGCCGTCGAAAATGTTGGCGGTTTCGCGGAAAGGCGAATCCGTGCCGCTCACATCGTGATGATCGCGTCCAAGTATCACCGGACCGATCTCGCCGTTGCGTATCATCTCGTTGAACTTCAGGGCAATGCGCACACGTCCCTCTTCGTCGGAGTACAGGATGCGCGCCTTGGTGCCCACCACCAGCTTGTTCTGCTCGGCCGTGGCGATCCAATGGTGATTGTCCCGATCCATCGGACTGCGCGCGGGGTCGATGCAGGCCATGGCGGCCGCGTCGGTTTTACGCAAATCCTCGTCGCTGCCGCTCAGGCATACCCAACGGAAGGGTCCGAATCCGTAGTCGAAGCACATCGGCCCCATGATGTCCTCCACGTACGAAGGCCAGATGAAGCCCTCGGTGGTGTCGCGGCCGTTGCGCGCGATGGAGCTTTCGCCCGCATCAAAAATCGAGGCCATGAAACTGTTGCCGTAATCCCAGAACCACGAGCCCTTGGCCGTCATGCGCTTGATTACCTGGTAATGCCGGCGCAGCGATTCGTCCACCAGGGCGCGGAAGCGCGCGGGATCGCTTTTCATGATTGCGCGTCCCTCGTCGAAGCTCACACCGGCGGGTGTGTATCCGCCTTCGTACACCACGTGGCAGGAGGTTTGATCGGAAATCAATTCGACGTGGATGTCGTGTCTGTCGAGGTACTCGAGCAAATCCACCACGTTGCCATGGTAGGCGATGGACACGGAGGCGCGGCGTTCGCGGTACTCGCGCATCCAGGCGGCGATTTGATCGAGGTCGTCGCTGACGAGCGACACCCATCCCTGACTGCGGCGCGTTTCGATGCGGCTGGCGTCCACTTCGGCGATGATGCCGATGCCGCCGGCGATTTCCACGGCTTTGGGCTGCGCGCCCGACATGCCGCCGAGGCCGGAAGTGACGAAGTACACGCCGGTGAGGTCGCCGTCGGCGGGAATGCCCAAATACTTGCGACCGGCATTCAGCAGCGTGATGTACGTGCCGTGCACAATGCCCTGCGGGCCGATGTACATCCATCCGCCGGCGGTCATCTGGCCGTAATTGGTGACGCCCATGGCGGTGAGGCGGCGGAATTGCTCGGGATTGTCCCACTGTCCCACCAGCAGGCCGTTGGTGGAAATCACCCTCGGCGCATCGGGTTTCGACGGAAAGAGTCCGAGCGGATGACCGGAACTGACGACCAGCGTTTGCTCCTCTGTCATCTCTTCGAGGTAGCGCTTGATGAGCAGGTACTGCATCCAGTTTTGACAGACCTGGCCGGTTTCGCCGTAGGTGACCAATTCATACGGATAAAGTGCGACGGCGAAATCCAGATTGTTGTCGATATTCACCTGCAGTGCGCGTGCCGCGAGAATGCCGCGATACTCGTCCACGGGCTTGCCGACGATATTGCCTTCGGGGCGGAAGCGATAGCCATAGATGCGGCCCATGCTGCGGAGTTCCTCAAGGAATTCGGGCGCGAGTTCCTCGTGCAGCTCTTCGGGCACGTAGCGCAGGGCGTTGCGCAGCGCGGTGCGGATTTCATGGCGGGAAAGCGCCAGTCCGCGATTGGGCGCGCGACGAATGCCGGGTTCAAAGGTCTTTTTCATCGGCAGTTCCGCCGGAAGGGCGATGGTCATGGCCTGGGAAATGTCGGAGTTGCTCAGCATCGGTGCATTGAGTGATGTGGATACATACCGAGGGAAAGGTACGAAATTTTCGTGGAGCCGCATGAGGGGAGCGGCGCTCGATGATCGTGGGATAGGCGGAGGAATCCTGTGCGGGTGGCGTTGGAAGGCGAGAGGGAGAAAAGGGGAAAAGGTGGTAGGGAAAAAGAACAAATGGTGAAAAGGTGAACCGGGTTCAGGCTCGGCGTCGCAGTGCTGACGCGACGGTCCGTATCGTGTGCGATGCCCCGATACCTGTTCGTCGCGACAGCGTCGAATCTCACGTAACGCGACGATGGTGGTCGCGGTTCTATCGTGCAGGCAACGTTTTCAGGAGCGGCGACAGCGCATCAACCAAATTCTTCGAAGAACGTGCGCTCTGAATCGACGGTGCCGATGAGTAACAATTCCATGCCGGCGTCGAGCGCTGTGGAGGGATCGGGATTGGCGAGCATCACGCCGTTGCTGCTGATAGCCACGACACTGCAACCGCTGCGCTGGCGAATCCCGCTTTCGCGCAGTGTGGTGCCGCGCAGCGAAGCTGGTACGGATACGCGGATGATGTCCAATCCCTCGGCGAGCATCATCACGCGGTTTTTCTGCAGGAAGTTCAGGATGGCGTTGGAGCCAAGCGAGGCGTAGGACATGACCAAGTCGGCGCCTGCTCGATGCAGTGTGGAGATGTTGCGCTCGAGTGTGGCGCGGCTGATGATGTGCACATCGGGCCGCAAACGCCGACAGTAGATGGTGAGGTAGATATTGGTGTCGTCGTTCTGTGTCGTGACAATGATGGTGGATGCTTGCTCGATGCCTGCGCGCCGCAGAGTGTCGATGTCGGCAGCGGAACCGGTGATGTAGCTGTGTCCCTCCCGCTGCTCGGCGGAGTCGCGTTCCACAATCACATGAGCCAATCCCCGTTCGTCGAAGCCGCGTGAAGCGGCACGACCAACGCGTCCGCCTCCAAGGATGATCGCGAAAGCATCCTGGGGATTGTAAATGCACATGTGCTCGTCGTATCGTGCCAGCTGCTGCTCGCTCCCGGCGAGTACGAGCACAGTGGTTTCGTTTATGCGGGTGTCCGCATCCGGCAGGCGGAACGCGCCGCGGTCCCACACGCCGACGACGCTGACGCCGAGATTCTCGCGTATGCGGCTTTCGCGCAGTGACATTCCGACGAGTGGCGTTCCATGTACCGAGGCCTCGGCGATGACGAGCTGATCGAAGCGACCGATGATATTCGCCTGTGCGTCTCCTCCCACCGCGCGCCGCGCGAGTGCGCGACCCAGCATATCGGCGAGTTGCAGCACATGATTGCTTCCGGCGAGCTTGAGAATATCGAGCGAATCCGGCGAGTCGGCCGTGGAAATGATCGGTACTTCGGGGGTCAATTCGCGCACAGTGTACACGATGTTGGTGTTGTCTTCGTCCCTGCCGTTGGCCACGACCAGTGCAGCACGGTGCACTCGCAGACGTTGATACGTGTCCGGATTGTCGCGCTCGCCCAGTACCACGGTGATGTCGGCGTCGCTCAATTCCAGCGCGCGTTGCAAATCCTCCACCAGCACCGCGTAGGGTGTGTTGAAGCGTCGGAGTTTCTCGATCAGACTCAGACTCACCGGATCAACGGTGGTGAGCAGTACGTGTCCACGAATTTCCGCAGGCAATTCCCTCGGGGCGCGGGCGCGGCTCTGCGCCTCAAGCCAGGGCGCATAAAAAAACTGGATGAAGGTGAAAGGCAGGAGGATGAGAAGGAATACGACGCCCGAGAACAGCACCACGATGGAAAAGATGCGACCGAGGTCGCTGTGAAACGTGATGTCGCCGAAGCCCAGCGTGCTCATTACCGTGAGCGTCCAGTAAAAACCTGTCACCCAACTGTGCTCGCGTCCTTCGGCAGCCATGATGTAATGGAACAGCACACTGTACGCCACGACCATGACGGTCAGAATGGCGATGAAGCGCAACAGGGCACGCAGATTACGTCGCGCACCGCTGTTCTGGAGAAAAAACATCAACTGCGAAGGAATGAACTTCATGAATCGCCGTCCTGTGATGGTGATCACCCGCGAGCTTGGTTGAAGGTAGGAAACTCAGGGCAGTTCGCAAACCTCAGTCCGCGTTTCCATTTCAACCCGCGTATTCGCATCTTGTATCGTTCAGATTCACAGCACAATTCGCCCTTTCCGTACGCATCGCGTCGCCACCTTCGATGCTGCGATACTGCGTAAGGGGATTCCCGGAATTTCACATAGCGGGTTAGAGTGGAAGACAACAACGATGTGGTGACAATGATGAGCGAAACACTGCGCTCGTGGCGCGAGAGCGGCGATCGCCGCGCGGTGTTTCTCGGATGCTACAGCATGATGACGCGCAACATGCTGCGCTCCATCGACGCGGGGGAATTCCGCGACGCGGCCTGGGTGCGCACGCTGTTGCAACGCTTCGCGGAATATTACTTCGCTGCACTCGCCGACTATGAGCGGCGCGGCGCGGGGCTTGCACCCGCCTGGCGCATCGCGCACGACGCCGCGAGCGCGGGGGAGGTTTCGGCGCTGCAATTATTGTTGCTCGGCGTGAATGCGCATATCAATTACGACCTCGTTCTCACACTCGAGGAATTGCTGCGGCCTGAATGGGCACAGCTATCTGATAACATCCGGAAGTCGCGTCACGCGGATTACTGCCTGGTGAACGAGGTGATTGCCCGCACCATCGACGCGGTGCAGGATGAGGTGCTCGAAGAAGCCATGCCGTCGATGGCGGTGGTGGATGTGGTGCTGGGTCGCATGGACGAGCACGTGACTTCGACCTTGCTCACGCGCTGGCGGGACGAGGTATGGGATGATGCGCTCCGATTATTGCATGCCGGCGACGAGCAGGCACGGCGCACATTGTGTGAGCAGGTGGATCGACGCACACAACGCCGCGCCGCATGGCTAGGCGTGCATGACCCGCGTTCGGCAATCACCGCCTTGCGGGCACTGCGCGAGGAAGATTTCACGATGGAATGATGGCGGTCGTCCGAAGTACGCAGGATGAACCATGGCTGTGCAGGGAGCGATACTCACCGAGCCGCCACGGTGGAGTCGGGACTGCGTACCGCGCGGAAACCGAGATAGCCCCAGTAGGCGCGCTTGGGTCTCGGCCAGATTTTTCCATCATACACGATGATCCACGCGTTGGCGGAGTCCACTTCGTTGGCCGTCCACCAGTAAATCACCTTGCCGCGTGGATTCCAGAGCGGGGTTTCCTTGTCCGGCGTGCGTTCATAGCGCACCGTATTGTCGTTGGCCTGCCAGCGCCCGCCGCTGTTGTACCCGGCACGCTGCATTGAGCGCACCGCTTCGTCGATGCCCGGCAGCCGCCAGTAGTGACGCGCCGTGTCCTCGAGGCGCGTCCCGTCGAGGGAGAGATGCGCACAGCGTCGACGGGCCTCATGCCAGCTCACACCGTCATCCGGCCAGCCGGGTCCGGCAGGAGCCCAGAGCAAATCGATGCCATTCTGTGTGATGCGCCGCTCGCCGCGCAATCCATCATCGACGCGATGCGCCACGCGCCACGCGGGTTCGGCGGCGGAGGCGATCATCACCAACAGCGGCACACCGATGGCGATGCGATACGCCCAGCGTCGGGGTCGCGGGCGTCCGAAGGCGTATGCCGCAGCCATGAGCAGCAGCGGCGTGACTAAGAAGCCGTACACCACCACTACAGTCGCACCGCGAAAAAACCACGCCACGAATACCGCGGCCGCCACATGCAGCAGCCCTCCCACGCGGGGCAGACGCAAGGCCGTCGCACTCATACCAATGAACAGCAGCGCGGGCATGAGGTATTGACCGAACATCATGCCGATGTTGCGCCACAGCGGTGCGTGATACCAGCCTTCGTGGAAATTTTCGATGCCGCCCCAGAAGGCCCACAGGCCGGCAATTGCCGTGCTGCTGAGCACGGCGAGCCAACCGATGCGATTGCGCCAGCGCTCAGACATGGTCGCCGCCGCGTAAGAGGCGTTCCATCATCGTTGCGGAGTCGTGCTGCGATGCCATGGCGATTACGGCGCGTCGATGGTCACTTCGGTCGCGATGTCCACATTGCCTTTGAGCATGGACCAGACCGGACAGATGCTTTGCTCGGAGAGTTGCAGAGCTCTGGCGACATCTTCCATCGTCGCGTCACAGGCGGTGAAGTGGAAGCGCAGGGTGATATGGGTGAAAGCCATCGGATGCGTGTCGCGTCGCACGCCTTCGGCCTGCACCGTGCAGTGCGGAGCGTTGCGTCCCATGCGGCGCAACAGTGCCTGCACCGCGCTGGCGGTACAGGTGGCCAGACTGATGAGCAACAGTTGCAACGGCATGTATCCCGTTCCATCGCCGTGTGGCGGGATATAGTCGAGAGCGATGGGCGGAAAATCTCCGGCCTGTCCGCTGAAGGCCATGCGTTCGTTGGTGGAGGTGACGGTGATGTGCAGTGGGGTGTTCATTGTGGTCCTGCGTTGCTTGATCCGCCTGGCGTGACAGGCGAGCAGTGATTGTGACTATTCGGACTGTTCTCGCGTGAGAAGGAAATGGTAAAAAAGTACAATGGCGAAAGGGAGGGACGTCTCAGGAGAATTCTGCAACCAGGAGGAATCCGCATACAGCGATCCTTTTTACCATTGTTCTTTTTCACCCTTCCTTTCGGGAAAAAGAGAAAAAAGGTGAAAAGGCCGACCGAGAAAACTTCCGCAAACAGTGCACTTTTTCACCTTGTCCATTCGGGAGCAACGAAAAAGGTGAAAAGGAGGGACAGCCGAGGAAGTTATCGCACACGGCACTCCTTTTCACCTTCTTCACTGACCGTTATTGCGTCCCGCGCCGGACTATCCCAGCACCTCCAACACTGCTTCGAGAATTTCGCAACTCTTGACGACCTGCTGCATGGTGGTGTGGTCGGGGTAGAGGGGACGGTCGATGTCCAGATGGTCGATATGACGGCGCACCACTTCGCGCGCGCGCATCACGCCCACGCCGTTGGTGAAATTGCGGAAATCCAACGCCTGCGCCGCCGCCATGAACTCGATGCCGAGCACGCCATGGGCGTTGTCGAGAATTTGCGCGTTCTTGATCGCAGTGTTCATGCCCATGGACACGAAGTCCTCCTGATCCGCCGCGGCGGGGATGGACTGAATCGACGCGGGCATGGAGAGGATGCGTTGCTCCACTATGAGCGAATCCGCGGTGTATTGGCTCAGCATCATGCCGGAGAACATGCCCGCGCCTTTGGTGAGAAAGGACGGCAAGCCCACGCTGAGCGCGGGATTGAGCAGGCGGTTGAGGCGTCGCTCGGACAGCACGCTGACCATGGTCACCGCGGCACCCACCATGTCCATGGGCAGCGCCACGGGTGTGCCCTGGAAATTCGCACCGGTGAGCGTGAGCCGGGCCTCGGGGAGAAAAATGGGATTGTCGCCCACGCCATTGAGTTCGATTTCCACCTGACTCTTCGCGTACGCCACCGCGTCATGCGCCGCGCCGATCACTTGCGGCGTGGAGCGCATGGAGTAGGCATCTTGCACCTTCACCTTCATTTTCCCGGTCTGCAAATCGCTGCCCTTGATGTACGATGCGATGGCTGCCGCGCTACGCACTGCTCCCGCGAAGCCGCGGAGTTCGTGCAGACGCGTGTCGTAGGGCTTGAGGTTGGCGAGCAGCGCTTCGAGCGACATGGCGGCGGCGATTTCGGCCTGACGCAGCCAGCGGTCGATGTCGTACAAATGGATGGCGCTCATGGCCGTGAGCAGATTGGAGCCGTTGATCGTGGCGAGGCCGTCGCGCGCCTGCAAGCCCGGCACGGGAATACCGGCCGCGTCCATGGCCTCGCGTGCTGGCATGCGGCGTCCCTCGTACCATGCCTCACCTTCGCCCATCATCAGCAGGGCGATTTGCGACATGGGGGCAAGATCGCCGCAGGCGCCCACCGATCCCTTTTGACACACCACCGGTGTCACACCTTTGTTGAGCAAATCCACCAGCGTGAGGGTAATCTCCGGACGGCAACCCGAGTTGCCATGCGCATGCACATTGATGCGCGCCGCCATCGCACCCCGCACGTATTCGATCGGCGCCGGGTCGCCTATGCCCGCCGAGTGATTGTAGATCAAATACTTCTGGAACTCCATCACCTGCTCGTCGTTGAGCACCACCTCGGAAAACTCCCCGATGCCCGTGTTCACCCCGTACATGATTTCATGCTGGGAGATTTTCTCCTCCAGCATGGCGCGGCAGACCTTGATGCGCTCCAACGCGTCGGGATGCAGGGACACTGTTTCACCATTCCGTGCGATGCGCACGAGGGTTTCCACGGTAAGATTCGATCCGTCAAGCACTATGGACATACAGACCTCCAACTACAGAAAACGAATATGAGCAGCAAGATAGTTGTTGCGGGAGGAAGGAGCAACGAAGGCCCGGCTGCATGCCTGAGTGCGAAGGAAAACCGCCACACACATGCGCTGGCAAAATCCCCGGGATGTGTATCTTGGAGAAAAGGATCACAACAATGGAGCGATGCATGCGCAAGGTCATTCTGTACATCGCGGCCAGCCTCGATGGATATATCGCGCGCCAGGACGGGTCCATCGATTGGCTGCCCGACCCCACGGCGGATTTCGACTATGGTTACGATGAATTGCTCGGTCGCATTGATACGGTGCTGATGGGCCGCACCACGTATGAGCAGGTGCGGGGATTCGGCGACTATCCGTATGCGGGAATGCAGGGAATTGTATTTTCGCGCAAGCGGGCCGGAGAATTGGATGAGTACGTCCGCTTTACCGACGAGGACCCCGCCGAACTTATCGGCAAGCTCCGGCGAGAGGAGGGCAAGCACCTCTGGCTGGTGGGTGGCGGAGAACTCATCGCCAGTTTTCTCGATCACGATCTGGTGGACGAATTCCACATTTTCACCGTGCCCGTGCTGTTGGGCAAAGGTATTCCGCTGTTCGATGGTCCCTACCCGGAGTTGGCGTTGCGCCTGGAGGATGTCACCTCATGGCCCACGGGGCTGGTGCGGACGATTTGCGGCCGAACGCGGTGAACACGCACGCGAAGGCGCGAAGGTGAATTCGCTCACGCGAAGGCGCGAAGGCGCGAAGGT
>DAOSDL010000008.1:11486-36563 GCA_035362335.1 Bacteroidota bacterium | reverse complement strand
TCACGCGAAGGCGCGAAGGCGCGAAGGTGAATTCGCTCACGCGAAGGCGCGAAGGTGAATTCGCTCACGCGAAGGCGCGAAGGCGCGAAGGTGAATTCGCTCACGCGAAGGCGCGAAGGATGGGTTGGGGGTGCGTTCGACCGGGATTGTCTCGATGGTGGTGAATACTGTTGAACAGTGAAAAGCACAACGCCCGCGGCAGTACATGCGCGGGCGTTGTGGCAGATTGGGAGCAGGTGAAGAAGGCGGCGGAATCAGGCGCTCTTCGCGATGTTTTCCAGCGTCTTGGTGACGAGTTGCCAGAACTTCGCCGTCGTGGGGATGTTGAGGCATTCGTCGGGGCTGTGTGCGCCCATGATGGTCGGACCAAAGGAGATCATGTCCATGCTCGGATACACTTCGCCGATGAGGCCACATTCCAGACCTGCGTGGATGGCCTTGATTTCCGGATCGTGCCCGAAGAGTTCCTTGTGCGCCTGGCTCACATGCAGCAACGCCTGCGACTGCAAGTTGGGCTGCCAGCCGGGGTAACCATCGCCGAACACCACTTCGAGGCCCGCGAGGTGCAGCACGGAGCCCACCATGTCTACCGCTTCCTCCTTCTCGCTTTCCACGGAGCTGCGTTGGCTGGTACCGATGGTGATGGTGTCGCCCGCCATGACGACGGTGGCGAGATTGGTGGAAGTTTCGACGAGGCCGGGGATGTCCGCACTCATTTTCAGCACGCCATGCGGCAGGGCCATGAGCACGTTCACAAGTTTTTCAAACAGTGCGCGTTCGATCACCATACCGGAACCATCCACGGCTTTGGCAGTCACGGCGAGGTCGGGCTCGACGGTGTGGATTTCCTTGAGGAACAGCGCAGTGAAGGCCTCGATCTCGGAGAGCACCGCGGGCAATTCCGTGGACGGCACATACAGCACGCATTCGGCTTCGCGGGGAATGGCGTTGCGCTTGCTGCCGCCGGCGATGGTGGAGAGCTGCGCCGTGGGGTATTTGCTTGTGAGTGCGCGCAGCACGCGGGCGAGGAATTTGATGGCATTGCCGCGACCGGTGTGAATATCCAGGCCCGAGTGTCCACCCTTGAGACCGCTGATCATAATTTCGACGGCGCTGTGCGTGGCGGGAGCGGCCACATTGCCGAAACGGAGAATGCCCGCTGTATCCATGCCGCCGGAGCAACCGACGTACAGGGCGCCGTCTTCCTCGGAATCGAGATTCAGCATGATGCTGGCGTTCAGGAAGCCGGACTTGAGGCCTTTGGCGCCGGTGAGGCCGGTTTCTTCATCCACGGTGAAGAGGAATTCCATGGGCGGATGCACAATATCCTTGGCTTCGAGCACGGCGAGACCGGCGGCGACGCCGATACCGTTGTCGGCGCCCAGCGTGGTGCCCTTCGCACGCACCCAGTCGCCATCCACATAGGCGGCGATGGGATCGTTGTCGAAATCGTGATCGGTGCCCTTGTTCTTTTCACACACCATATCGACGTGTCCCTGAATCAACGTCACAGGAGCGTGCTCGTAACCGGGTGTGGCGGGTTTGCGGACGACAAGGTTTCCGGTGTCATCCTGTTCGTAGCTGTATCCGAGATCGCCGATGAGCTTCTTGAGATAGGCGAGGATTTTCTCCTCTTTCTTGGACGGACGCGGCACGGTGGTCAGTCCGTAGAAATGCTTCCAGAGAATGGCGGGTTGCAGTTCCTGTACGGGGGTCGACACGGTATTCTCCTGACTGATTGAACGGAATCATCAAAACAACATCATTCAATCTACGGAAAAAACTGATTCCAGCGTTGAGGGGCCGCCGAATTGCCATGCCTTTGTGGCGCGGCACTGCTCCATCAAGGATGAATACATTTGAAGAGCCAATGGAGAGTAATGTGGGTTAGGAGGAAATGACGTGAAGCAGCTCGCGTCGGATTTCCTGTGTTCCCCAATCCTGCTCCCTCGCCGCATCGAATATTCACAGAACCCGATCCTTCCGCCGTGTTGTAACAAATTCCGACGTGATGGTTCTTTTGTGCGTCACGGCGGAGGCGGGAGAAGGTTGTTGTAGGTGAGAGTTTGCCTTGTTTTTCCACCGGGGCTGTCTATTTTACTGTTTTCGCCAATCTCCGATCAATCCGAGGGTGAACCATGAAGTCTTTGCGCCACTGTGCCATGCTGCTGTTG
Source organism: Bacteroidota bacterium (assembly GCA_035362335.1). Lineage (GTDB taxonomy): Bacteria > Bacteroidota > Ignavibacteria > SZUA-365 > SZUA-365 > JAOSJT01. The sequence continues at coordinate 34,389 of DAOSDL010000008.1, read as the reverse complement.
CTGGCAACCACGTTTGTGCTGCCTCTCGCGGCCCAACCGCAACTGGACATTCAGGAAGTGAAAGCGGACAATTTTCCCACGATGCAGCTGCACGTGGCCGTGCGCCAGAATCAGGTGCTGCGCCGCGATATTGACAGCTCGATGTTTCTGCTCCGCGAGGATGGCCTGATGCAGACACCGTTGCGTCTGACCTTTCCGCCAGCGCAACGCAGCTTTTCCGTCACCATCGTTGTGGGCGTCGGCTCGGCCATGAGCGCCAACGACATTGCCGTCGCACGCGGCATCGCCACGCGGCTCATCGACCGTCTGGATGGTGTGGCCGACGATGCCGCCATTGTGGCCTACGATGGCAACGCCACCGTGCGCCAGGATTGGACACATATCAAGGCCATGCTGCAAATCGGTATCGACGGCCTTCAGCCCACCGGCGGCAACAATCACATTTGGAACGGCGCTTATGAGGGTGTACTGACGGGCTTGTCGGGAACGCACCCGGACCGCGCGGTGATCTTCATTTCCAACGGCAAGGGTGACGGCGGCACGAAGGATGTGCCGGATGTGATCAACCTTGCGAAGAATCGCATCAAGGTGCACTGCTACGGGGTGAACGCGGTGAACACCGACCAGCTCATGCGCCAGCTCGCCACCGAAACCGGTGGCCGCTACTATACCAATGCGGATTTGCTCGTGCAGGAAGTGATCGATGAATTGAGCGGTCGACCGCAGTACGGCGTGCTCGAATACACCACGAACAACCTCTGTCGTGATGGACGCGAGCGCGACCTGTCATTGCGCTACCGCAACGGCAACGACAGCGTGACCACCACCACCCAGCCGATGCTGGACGCGGGCGCCACCACACAGGTGGCCTTCAAGGTCGACACTACCAGCATTACCGCCGGTGCCACCAAGTCTATTGGTTTGCGCATTACTCCGTCGGTGCAAGGGCAGCGCTTCTACGGTGGGACTATACAATTGGCATTCGATACGACGAAACTCAAACTCACCGGTGCGACCACCACCGGTACACTGCTTGCCGGTACCACAGTGCAAACGGACATGCTGGCGAATGGAGGGACCATCTCCGTTTCCGGCTCGGTGCTGCTCAACGGCACGGGAAATCTTCTCTTGCTGGAATTCAAGGCAGGCGAGGTATCGACCAACACGGAAGTGGCGGTGAGCATCGGCGATGTGAACTTCGACCGTGGCTGCCTCGATGTGCAGACGCTCGCCAGCCGCATCACCGTGCGTCCGCGCAGTGCCGCGCTGACAATTTCCTCGGCTCCGGTGATTTTCAACTGGGGTCCCAACGGCTACACTCCCAATCCCGCCGTGGTCGCGGTGGACGTGACGAATACAGGTGATGTGCCCGTGGGCGCATTGACGGCGCGTCTCGCCTCATCACCCGACGTGCGCATCGCCTACGGCGCAGTGTCGGATGTGACCGTGGTACCGGATATGCTGCAACCCGGGCAAAAGGGAACGGCCACGTTTTTCGTGCAGGCCATTCCCCAGAGCAGCGAGAAAACCGCGCAGGTCGGTGTGATGGTCAATGGCGATGTGACCGCGCGCAATGGCATTCTCTATTTCAACATCAAGGCGGCGACAAGCGCCGTGGCTACAAGCGGCCGTTGCGACGCTATCAGCGTGCAGGGCGGTGCGCATACGCCGTGGCCCGCCACGGTGACCGGTGTGGTACGCAGCGCCGGCAGCCAGACCGGTCCGGCAGGCACGGTGCGTATCGACGCCCCCAACGAATTGACGCTGGTCGCGGGCAATGCCACGCAGAATTTCGCGGCCATGGCTACGGATGACAGCACCGTGCTCACCTGGCAATTCGAGTACCCGCGCGATGCCGCTGCCACGTATCATATCGCCCTCATCACCGAGGTGGCCGGCATGGAGCCGGATACCACGTGGACGCAACTGGAGGTGCCGGAATTGGTGGCCGCGCAAATCGAACTGTCCTGCGGCATCAGCCCCGACCGCCTCAACTGGAATCCGAATACCGGAACGTATTCGCCCGATGAAGCGCAGGTGCAGCTCACTATCCGCAACGTGGGCTCGGCTGCTTCCGAGGAATTGCAGGCCACAATTGTGCTTCCCTCCGGCATGGTGCTCTCGTCGGGCAGCGGTCCGCAGGTGGTGACTGTCCCGGCCATCGCGGCGGGCGGCAGCGCTGTAACGAACTGGCGTTTGCAGGCCATGCCCATGTGCGAGGACATGCAATACGACATTGATCTGAGCGTGCGTGGCACAACCATGACGCCGGTGATTTGCACAGGACAGCTCTTCGTGCAGTCCAGCAATTCGGCGGCACCGGTGTTGACCGCGCAGCTTCCCGCAACGCTCGACACAGTGGACACGAACGCCGAGGTCAGCTTTGTCGTGACCGCCAACGATCCCGACAAGGATTTGCTGCGCTACGTCTGGTCGGTGAACGGTGTTGAGGAGCCATTGACACTCGACAGCACGTTCACGCACACCTTCAGCAGCATCGGCAGCTATACGGTGCGCTGCGCCATACTCGATGGCTGTGCCGAGGGTGGGAGCGGCGACACCACCTTTGCCACCTGGCAATTCAGTGTGCGCGATCCGCTCGACGTTCTGGATCTGGCCACGGCGCGGAGTTTCGCGATTCTGGGAAATTATCCCAACCCCTTCAACCCCGGAACGGTGATCAGCTTCTCGCTGCCCGACGGAGCGCGTCATGCGCGCCTGGAGGTGCTGGATGTGCATGGCCGCGTGCTGCGCACGCTGGTGGATGAAGTGCGGCACGGCGGTGTGCAGCAGGTGCGTTTCGACGCGGGTGATCTTCCCGCCGGAGTGTACCATGCCCGCTTGCTCGTCGGCGGCGCTGTGCGCGTCCACCGCATGGTGCTGGTCAAGTAAGGCGGTGAGCGCCACCGTATCATTGCATGGCTCGCGCGCCGGAATGCCCTTCGTGGCTTCCGGCGCGTGCGCGTTTTTCTGCTTCGTTGCCGCGTGCATGCTCGTGCGTGGCGTAGCATGGTCGCAGGATTTCGGACGGCGTGAGCGTGCGGCGGATATTCTGCACTACGACATCCGCATTCACCCCGACGAGCGCACGCGGTCGTTGCGTGGCGATGTGCGCGTGGATTTTACCATGTTCGAGGACACGGCGCGCACATTGCGCCTGGACGCGGTGGACATGCGCTTCGACAGCGTGTTCGTGGACGGGCGGAGCGCGCCATTCGCCTACGACGGTGCCATCATCGCCATTGCCCTGCCGGAGACGTCGGAGCGCACGCAGCGGCGCCAGCTGCGGATGGTGTATGAATGCACACCGCAGAAGGGCATGTATTTCATCGGGCCCGATGCCAGTTTTCCGCGGGATCGTCGGCAAATCTGGACACAGGGGCAGGGCGAAGACAACAGGTATTGGTTTCCCTGCTATGATTTTCCCAACGACAAAGCCAGCAGCGAAGTGCGCGTAACGGTAGACAGCGTGCTGGTGACGGTGGGGAATGGCCGACTGATTGAGCGTCGTAACAATGGCGATGGCAGCAGCACCTGGCATTGGAAGCAGGAGCAGGCGCACAGCAGCTATCTGATCATGCTGGCGGTGGGCGACTACGCCGTGTTCGAGGACGCGTGGGATGGCATCCCCGTGCGCAGCTACCATTATCCCGAGAACAAGCGGGAGGATGTGCTGCGGGCCGCGGGGGAAACCGCCGCGATGGTGGAATTTTTCTCAAAGGACATTGGACTCCGCTACCCCTGGGCCAAGTACGCGCAAATCCCCGTGGCGCATTATCTCTACGGAGGAATGGAAAACACCAGCGCCACGATACTGGCCGACACGCGCTTCGTGGTGGATGCGCGCGCGGCATTGGATTACGAGGCCGAGCCGCTGGTGGCGCACGAACTCGCGCATCAGTGGTGGGGCGACTACATCACCTACATCGACTGGAACAACGAGTGGTTGAACGAGGGCTTCGCCACTTACTATCAACAGCGATGGACGCTGCACAGGCATGGCCGCGATGCCTTCGATCTGCAACGCCATCAGGGCGTGCGGAATTATCTGGACTGGGCGGACAAGGCCGGGAGGCTGCCCGTGGTGCATCGCGTAGGCACGGGAGCGGCCAACACCTATTCCAAAGGCGCGGCGGTGCTGCACATGCTCGAGGATATGCTGGGGAGCGAGACGTTTCGCCGGGTGATGCTGCGCTACATCGAGCGCTTCGCCTTGGGCAGTGTGGAAAGCAACGATCTCAAGCGCGTGATAGAGGAAGAGACGGGGAAAAACCTCCAGTGGTTTTTCCAGCAATGGCTGTACAAGGCCGGCTATCCGGAACTGCGCATCGAAACGCATTGGGAGGAAGCACGGGGAGCCGTGCTGCTTTCCGTGCGGCAGGTGCAGCGCATCGACTCGCTATGCGGGCGCTTTCGTTTTCCCCTGACCGTCGCGTTGCATGATGGCAATGGTGCGGTTCGTGAGCTGCGTGTGGACGTGCTCGGGCCGGACAGCACCTTCGTGCTGCCCGCGCCACGGCGACCCGGCATGATCGAAGTCGATCCAGCGGGGGTGCTTGTGGGACGCATCGCGGTGGAGTACACCGTGGCGGAGCTTGCCTCCATACTCGAGCACAGCCGGCACATCGGCATGCGTCTGCGCGCGATAGAAGACTTGCGCGCGCGCATCGACGAGGCCGGTGCCCGCGAAGCACTGCTTCGTGCCGCCGAGACGGATGGGCATCGCGAGGTGCGGAAGGCGGCGCTGGCCTGTATCGCGGATGCGGCATTTCCGACGGCGCGTGATCGCGACAATGCGAAGGCGCTGTTCCTGCGCGCGCGGCACGATGCTGCATCCGGCGTCCGCGCCACGTCTTATGGCGGCTTGCGCCGCCTGGGCGATGCGGCGTTGCGTCCGCTGTTTGAGGAGGGCCTGCTCGACTCGAGCTACTATGTCGAAGCCGCCGCAATGAATTGCCTGTTGGCCATCGACACGGTGACAACGTGGGACGTTCTCCGCTCGCGTCTCACTGCGCGCAGCCACGGCGATATTCTGTGCCTTGCGGCTCTGGATTGGGTGCGCTCCTTTCCCACGAGTGAGTGTCTGGAGATTCTCCATACACTGGCTGGTCCCGGTCATTCGCTGGCCGTGCGGGCCAAGGCCTTCGAGCAGTTGCTGTATCTCGAGCCGCGGGCGGAAAAGATTCGAACGTTGCTGTTGAGTATGAGCGCGGAACCGCGTTTCTCCATACGCCAGTACGCCGCGAGTGTGCTTCCCCTGCTCGGCCGTCACGAAGCCCGCGCGGTAGCGCGCGACATGCTTGCGCGGGAGAAGCATCCATACGTGCGTGAGCGTTTGCGTGCGGTGCTAGCCGCGACGGAAGCGATGCGATGAGAGGCAGCGCGCTGCGTGCTTCCATTGCGTACGGGCGCACGGCAGGCCGGAGATATTCTCGCCGGATTGCCGGGCATCGGGGGACCGGGTGGCGGAGAATCGATGATCGGCGGGGCTGTCGCCACGGTAATCGCCCCCGGAGCCGTCGTGACGAGGGCATCCGAAGCCCGTTCGGAATTCATTGACTTTATTGCACTTCGCGCCTATATTAGTCTCTCTAGGCCAATTTGGGCAGAAAATTTTGCGCTAACACTATATACTGACGTTGGAGGTCTGTAAGGCCGTGAAGAAAAACCTGTTCCGGATCATCCTGATTGTCGCATTCGTGCTTTTCGCGGGGTATTTGCTCTATCCCACGTGGAGTGACGCCAATCACCAGAGCGCTCTCCGCGGAAAGTCCTCGGAAGACAGCACCAAGTATTTCGACGAGAACGAGGAGTCCATCCGCAATGCGCGCGAGAAGCGGCTCAAACTCGGCCTCGACCTTCAGGGCGGCATGTATGTGACGCTCGAGGTGGACATCATCCAGCTCCTCGAGAAGCTCGCCAAGAATCGCGACGAGAATCTCCGCACGATTCTGGAAGAGACAAAGAAGGAAGCGCAGAACTCCGATGAGTCGGTACTCGATATTTTCGGACGCAAGTTCGACCAGCGCGGCATGCGGCTGAGCCGCTACTACGGCGACATTCGCGACAACAACTCCGACGTGATGACCAAGCTCACAGACGAGAGCGAAAAGGCCGTCGAGCGCGCGCTGGAGATCATCCGCAACCGTATCGACCAATACGGCGTGTCGGAAGTGACCATCACGCGTTCGGGCAGCCGCCGCATCATTCTCGAGCTTCCCGGTGTGAGCGACGAGCGCGAGGTGCGCAGTCTCATTCAGGAGACCGCGCAGCTGGAGTTCAAGATTCCGCTCGACGGGAAAATGTTCTATCAGGCACTCGAGAACGTGGACAAGGTTCTGATGGGCAAGCGGATCGACGTGACGGGCGCTGACTCGGCCATGACCGCCGCCGACAGCACCGCCCTTGCGAAGGCCGACAGCCTGGATGCCGCCAAGCGCCGCGAGGACTCGGTGAATACCGCCAAGTTGTCGCAGGAGCAGCAGCTCGAGAAATTCCGTCGCGAGCATCCGTTCATGGGCAGCCTCATCATGACCGAGTACGGCTACTACGCCACGCCCGAGCAGAAGGAGCGTTTGACCAACATGCTCAAGCGTCCGGATGTGCGGAACATCATTCCCGAGGATGTGCAGTTCGCCTGGAGCGCCAAGCCCATCACCTTCCAGGATGGCACGCAGGCCTTCCAGCTTTACGGATTGAAGTCGCGTCCGGAACTCACGGGTGAAGTGATCACCGGAGCGCAGGCGCAGCTTGATCAGGGTGGCCTCGGCGTCGGCGCCGTGGTGACCATGCAGATGGACGCCGATGGTGCGCGCGAATGGGCGCGTGTGACCGGCGCGAATGTGAACAAGCAGATCGCCATCGTGCTCGACGACGCGGTATTCAGCGCGCCCATGGTGCGTCAGAAAATCATCGGCGGCAATTCGCAGATCGACGGTCTGGATAATATGGAAGAAGCCCGTCTGCTCGAAATCGTGCTCAAGGCCGGCGCCCTTCCCGCTCCCGTGGAGATCATCGAAGAGCGCACCGTGGGTCCGTCGCTCGGTGAGGACTCGATTTCGAAGGGTGTCAACTCCTTCCTTATCGGTCTCGGGCTTGTTCTGCTGTTCATGGTGATTTACTACAACTATGGCGGTGTTGCCGCGGACATTGCAGTGTTTTTCAACGTGCTGTTCATTCTGGCGGTGCTGGCGGGCTTCAGCGGCACGCTCACGCTTCCCGGCATCGCGGGTATTCTGCTCACGGTGGGTATGGCGGTGGATGCGAACGTGCTGATCAACGAACGCATACGCGAGGAATTCGGAGCGGGAAAAACGCTAAGAGCGGCAATTGACGCGGGGTATGCGCGAGCCTTCCCCGCGATCGTGGACTCCAACCTCACCACACTCATCACCTGTCTCATCCTGTACCAGTTCGGTTCGGGTCCCGTCCAGGGTTTCGCATTGACGCTGATGATCGGTATCATCTGCTCGATGTTCACGGCGATCATCATGACGCGCGTGATCATGGAAATCACCATGGACAAGGCCCCGAACATCGTCAAGTTCGGATGATATCACCACGACACTGAATACAAGCGAGACAGGAGCAAAAAGCATACAATGAGAATCTTCAAGGAACTCGACATTAATTTCATGGGCATGCGGAAGACGTTCTACCTCATTTCGGGGGCGCTCATTTTCGCAGGAATATTGTCCATCCTCTTCAAAGGCGTGGAATTCGGTCTGGATTTCAAGGGCGGCACCGAGGTGGTCGTGCGCTTCCCGCGCGCGGTGGAAATCGGCGAGCTTCGCGGCATGATCCGCGGTGGCGATCTGGGAAGCGTGGAAATCAAATCCTTCGGTTCGGACACGGACTATATCATCCGCACCGAGAAGAAGGGCGTGGGATCCACCATCTCCGACAACATCAAAGCCACGCTGGAGAAGGCCTTCCCCGCGGGAATTGAAATCCTGCAGGAAAATCGCGTGGAGGCCAAGATCGGCGCCGAAATCCGGCGCGACGCGGTGATCGCCATTTTCATCGCACTCATCGGCATTCTGGTGTATATCGGATTCCGCTTCAAATTCATTTTCGCCATCGGCGCAGTCGCGGCATTGTTCCACGACGTGCTGCTCACGTTGGGATTGATTTCCCTTTTCACCGGACTCATTCCGGGTCTGAATCTGGAGTTCGATCAAACCATGGTGGCGGCCTTCCTCACGCTCGTCGGTTACTCGATCAACGATACGGTGATCGTGTTCGACCGCGTGCGCGAGAATTTGAAGTTGTTCAAGTCCGCAGCGTTTGAACCGCTGTTGAACAAGAGCATCAACACCACGATGAGCCGTACCATCCTGACATCGGGCACGACCATGATCACGATGCTCGCCCTGCTGTTCTTCGGCGGCGAGCCCACGCGCGGTTTTGCATTTGCCATGACGATCGGTATCATTACCGGAACGTACTCGAGTATTTTCGTTGCCAGCGCTCTCACGCTGGATTGGTCGATAGCGCGGAAAGCCAAGATCACGTTCTAAAAGGAATCACCATGATCATTCCATCGTCGGAACACAACGGTGTTGTCGTGCTCGCTCTTCAGGGCGCCATTCTCGGCGGTCCGGAAGCCAGCGCGCTGAACGAGGAGCTGCATCGGCTGATCGACAATGGCCGAAAGCACGTCGTTCTCGATCTCGCCAGTGTGACCCTGATGAACAGCTCGGGTTTGGGCATGCTCATCGGCGGCTACACGACGATGAAAAACAATGGCGGGGAAATGAAAGTCGCCGCCGTGACGGACAGCGTGCAAAAGCTGCTCGTCATCACCAAACTGCATACCGTGTTTTCGCCCTACGCAACGGTCGACGAGGCCGTCGCGAGTTTCGCTTCCTGACGAAATCCCGGTACGAAAGATTCTCGCGGCCTTCCGGGGAGCCACCCGGGAGGCCGTACCCTTTTTTTCACAGGAGCACACAGCATGTCGGTACGAGTCGTGGTCGGCGCCCAGTGGGGCGACGAAGGCAAGGGAAAGCTGGTGGACATTCTCAGCAAGGATGTCGATATCGTTGCACGGTATCAGGGCGGCGCCAATGCGGGCCACACCATCGAGATCGGGGACAGGAAGCACATCCTGCATCTGATTCCCTCCGGCATTTTTCACGAGCATGTCGTGACCGTGATCGGCAACGGCATTGTCATCGATCCCAATGCGTTGATGGAGGAAATCGGTCTGCTCGAGCGCAGCGGCGTGTCGCTGAAAGGCCGACTCAAGATCAGCCACAACGCGCATCTCATCATGCCGTATCACAAACTGCTGGATGCGCTGTACGAGCGTGGCCACACGCCCATCGGGACGACGGGGCGCGGCATCGGGCCGGCGTATTACGACAAGGCCGCACGCACCGGCATCCGCATCGTGGATTTGCTGGACCACGATGTGCTGGAGGAGCGGCTGCGCCGGAACATCGAGGACAAGAACCAGATCATCCGCAAGATTTACGATGCGGAGGAATTGGACGTGGACGCGATACTCGAAGAGTATCAGCGCTTCGACGCGTTGATCGATGAATACGTGACAGACACATCCTTTTATCTCAACGAGGCCATCCGCGACGGGAAGCGCGTGCTGTGCGAAGGAGCGCAGGGCGCCTTGCTCGACATCGATCACGGCACCTATCCCTACGTCACCTCCTCGAGCCCCATCAGCGGAGGTGCCACGATAGGCCTGGGCATTCCGCCCACAGCCATCGATTCGGTGATCGGCGTGATGAAGGCCTATACCACACGCGTGGGACATGGTCCCTTTCCCACCGAACTCACCGATGAGGCCGGCGAGTATATGCTGGTGAAAGGCCACGAATACGGTTCGACCACCGGCCGCCGCCGCCGCTGCGGTTGGTTCGATGCCGTCGCCATGCATTACTCGGTGATGATCAACGGCATCTCGGCTTGCGGCATGACCAAGCTCGATGTGCTCAGCGGACTGCCCGAGGTCAAGGTGTGCGTGGCCTATGAATACGACGGGAAGCGTTCCACGCATTTCCAGACCAATCTGCGCACGCTCGAGCGCATGCGTCCCGTGTACGAGGTGTTTCCCGGCTGGGAGGAGGACATATCCGCCGCACGGTCGTGGAACGAGTTGCCGGAGAACGCGCGGCGCTACATTGCCGCTGTCGAGGAATTGATCGACACGCATATCGCCTGTGTGTCGGTGGGTCCGGAGCGTTCGCAAATCCTGTTTCCCACCGGAGAGCCCGCGTGGTAATGTTGAACAACCATAGCTCCCGCATGGTGCTGCTGGCCGAGGGTCGGCTCAGCTCCATGGGCTTGCGCATGGTGATCGCCGCGCTGCTGTACATTCCCGAGCGCATCGTGGCGGTGATCGACAGCACCAAGGAGCGTGGCAGCACGCAGGAAATCATCGGTTTTGGTGGCGACACCCCGATTGTGCATTCGTTGGAGGAGGCGCTGGAGTTCGGTCCCGATTCCATGCTCATCGGCATTACTCCCGTGGGTGGGCAGTTGCCCGAGGCCTGGCGCGAATACATTCGCGAAGCCCTGGCCGCCGGTCTGCACGTGGTGAGTGGTTTGCGCCAACGGCTGTCGCAGGACAGCGAATTCAGCGATCTGGCCACGCTCAAGGGCGTGCGCATACACGACTTGCACGCGGTATCGCGCAGTCATCTGATTCGCGCGCAGGGAAGCTGGCGGCGGAGGAGCGTACACACCGTTCTCACCATCGGTACCGATTCCAACACCGGGAAAATGACCACCGCCTTGCAGCTGTACCGCGACATGCGGCGACGCGGGATGAACGTGGCATTGATCGGCACGGGACCGACGGGCATACTCATAAGCGGACGCGGTGTGTCGGTGGAGGATACACCGAGCGATTTTCTCACCGGCGCGTTGGAATTCGAAATCGACAAGGCCGCGAACGAGGGCTACGAATACGTGATTGTCGAAGGACAGGGCGCGATGACACATTGCGGCAATTCACCGATCGCCCTCGGCCTGCTGCATGGCGCCATGCCCGACGCGATGCTGCTGTGCCATCAGCCCTCGCGCGAAGTGGATGGTTATGGCTTGCCGCTGCCCGAAGTGGAAAAAGTGATCTCGCTGCACGAACAGATGCTCGGCGTGTTCAAACAGTCCGCCGTGGTTGCTATCGGGTTGAACTCCATGGATTTGAACAAGGAAGATTACCGCATCGTGTGCAACGACATGTTCCGTCGCACGGGATTGCTCGCGCTTGATCCGATGCGGGAAAGCGCCGCCCCGCTGGTGGACAATCTTCTGGAATATTTTTCCAAATACAACCGCGTGGTATTGCCGCATTCGGCCAGCGAGATACATGATCGCATCTGATACCACGCCACGACGATGAGTTGAAGGACCCGGCGCGCGAGCGGCGGGTTTTTTTATGCATGCGCGATTGCACACCCGCGCCACACTCGCTGTGAGCTGCGCGGCGCAAACGTCCGGAGTGGCATCAGCCCTGCGGAAGAGGCCAGGATCGGGCAAGATGACGGGGTAATCGATGTGGTGGGAGAAAATGGGGAAACCCTTCGAGCAAGGATGGCGGGGTGAAGCCGAACCGGAAGGTGGCATGGCGAAAAAGCTTTCGGAGAAGTCGCCGCGACACCTCACTACAAGTTGTTGATTTGACTGGATTTAGACGCCGAGCCCGCGCCCGGCAATTTTTTTTCCCCCAGTGGGAGAAAAGCGCTTGCATCTCATTATGGAATGCGTAAATTTGGGAGAAAGTGGGTGGAAGTGGGGAAGAATGGAAGACTTTGGCGAGAACTGGAATGGCTGGATTTAAAGGAAAATATGAGCATGCGGTGGACGACAAGGGTCGGGTGAGCCTTCCCTCGAAAATCCGCAAATACCTCGCGCCAGAGGCCAACGATTCTTTCGTCATGACGCTCGGCTACGAAAACTGCGTCGACCTTTACCCGCTCGACGTCTGGAATGCCTTTGAAGCGCAGTTGCTCACGCGTCTCAACCGCCACGATTCCCCGGATCGCGATTTCATCCGTCGGCTTATGATGAGTGCGCATGAAGTCACGCTCGACAAGCAGGCCCGCATCATGATTCCGCAGGAACACATGGAGTACGCCGGCATCAGCGCGCAAGTCATCATTCTTGGCGCTCTGGATCACATCGAACTCTGGGGCCCCGAGCATTTCAGTAGCTATACCAAGCATCTCGAGCAGCAGCCGATCGAACTTGCGGCGGCGCACGTGATGGGGGGCCGGTGAGTTCGCACGATGAGGATAGCTCGTATCACATACCGGTGCTCCGGGATCGGGCCATCGACCTCGTGCTCACACGCCCCGATGGCATCTATGTGGACGGTACACTCGGCGGTGGAGGACACACCGCGGCGCTGCTCGCGCGCCTCGACGCGCATGGCCGCGTCTTCGGCTTCGATCAGGATGCGGATGCCCTGCGCCACTGCGCGCAACGTTTCGCCACCGATCCCCGGCTGACACTGATACATGAGAATGTGGCACAAATCGGGTCCGTACTCGCGGCCCATGAGGTGAAATCCATCGACGGCTTACTCCTGGATCTCGGAGTGTCGTCCCATCAAATAGACATACCGGAACGGGGCTTCAGCTTTCGCTTCGACGGTCCGTTGGATATGCGCATGAATCACGATGCAACGATGACAGCTGCCGAACTCATTGCGACATCCTCCGAGGCCGAACTCGCGCGTATACTGTTCACCTACGGCGAGGAACGGCAAAGCAGGCGCATCGCGCGTACGCTCGCGCAGGCGGGAAGCATCGAAAGCACCAGCCGGCTGCGCGAAGTGGTTACCGCAGTGGTGTCGCCCGCGCATGTGAATAAAACGCTGGCGCGCGTGTTTCAGGCGCTACGCATAGCGGTGAACAACGAACTGGACGTGCTCGAGCGCACACTGCGTGATGCGCTCGATCTGCTTGCGGTTGGAGGGCGCCTGGTGGTGATCTCCTACCACTCGCTGGAAGACCGCATGGTGAAACTGTTTCTGCGCCAGGCAGCCCGCAACTGCGTCTGTCCCCCCACGCTTCCCGTGTGCGTGTGCGGTACGGTGGCGCGAGTGAAAATTCTGACAACACGGCATATCGAGGCGGATGACGATGAAGTACGTGGAAATCAACGAGCCCGAAGCGCCCGTCTTCGCGCAGGCGAAAAGATTCACGCGTAGACGCATGGAGCCGTCGCTCGCCACAGGTGTGAGTGATGTTTCTCTGGACTACGTGCAAGCCGTGCCCCGGAAGAGGCGCAGCCGCGGATTGACAACGTTCAACCTTGTGCTGTTGCTGGTGGGCTTCGCCGTGTTGATCACCGTGTACATCTCCAATGTGGTGACCGTGGATGGCCTGCTCATGCAGCAAATCGAAATGGACCGCGAGGAGAAGCTGCTCAAACAGGAACGCGAAAATCTCCGCGCGGAAATCAACCATCTCGCCAGCTACAACCGCGTGCAAGGCATTGCCACAAACACGCTCCAACTCGTTCATGCCAATCAGCAGCCGTACTCCCTGACGGTGTACGGACTGAACCGCGAGAAGAACGACTGATTCCTTTCAGCGACATGCATACGACCAGGTGACAGTGGAAGCCTACGATTACAAGGCCAATCGTGAAGAACTGCGGGTGCAACAGCGCCAGCAGAGTTCCGTGCGCATGTACTTGCTCATGGTGCTGTTCATGGCCGGTTTCCTTGCCGTCTCGGTGAAGCTGCTTGTCATCCAGGTGCGCGACGCGGAAAAACTGCAGGAAATGGCGCGCGTGCAATACGAATCGCGCGAGGTGATCAAGCCCGTGCGAGGCCTGATTCTCGACCGCAACCTCTCCATTCTCGCTTCCAATGTCACTGAATACACGCTCGCCGTCGATCCCGGTGTGATCGAAGGACGCGATACCGTGGCGCATTTCATCGCGCGCGCGTTGAACAGGCCGTACCGCAGCATACTCGCCACACTTTCCGATACCACCAAACGCTATGTGGTGTTGGAAAAGCGCCTGAGCGAGGAGCGCGCCCGTCCGTTCCGCGATTGGGACTGCTACGGCGTGCGGCTCAGTCCGTCGCCCCGGCGCAAGTACAACTTCAACGCCCTTGCCGGACCACTCATCGGCTATACGAATGTGGACAACAAGGGGCAGAGCGGCATCGAGCTGTTCATGGAAGAGGAGCTCTCGGGTCGCGAGGGCTTCATCGTGTATTTGCGCAACGCACGAGGCACCCGGCGCCCCGAGGTGGATTATCCGAAAGTCGAGCCGGTGAACGGACTCAGCGTGGTGCTTACGGTGTCGCAAGTGTACCAGTCCATTGCCGAGGAGGAACTCGCCAAAGGCGTGGAGGCCTACGAAGCCGAGTCCGGACGCTGCATCATTCTGCAGCCGCGCACGGGCGAGGTGCTCGCCATGGCGAATTTCCCCAGCATCGATCCCAATCGTCTCGAGGAGTACACGCCCGAAAAGGCGCGCAACCGCTCGGTGACCGATCTTTACGAACCGGGTTCCACCTTCAAAATCGTGGCGATGAGCGCGGCGTTGAACGAGGAACTGTATGGTCCCGACGATGTGATCAATGCGGAAAACGGTTCGTGGCTGTACAATCCCAAGCTCAAGCCCATTGTGGACGATCACCCCTATCCCGCGCTCACCCTGCGTGGTGCGTTCGAACACAGCTCGAACATCGTGTCGGCCAAACTCGCGCGGAAACTCGGGGACGAGAAATTTTACAAATACACACGCAATTTCGGCTTCGGTGTGAAAACCGGCGTGGAATTGCCGGGCGAACTCTCGGGCGATCTGCGCAAACCGCTGGATTGGGACGGCACCACGCTGTACTACATGGCTTTCGGCTACGGACTCGCGGTGACATCGTTGCAAATCGCCTGCGCCTACGCGGCCATCGCCAACGACGGTGTGCTGATGCGCCCGTTCATTCGCCGCTGGCTGCTCGACGCCGACAGGAACATCGTGGACGAAACCACGCCGCAGGTGGTGCGCCGTGTGGTGTCGTCCGAAACCTCGCGCATCATGCGCCGCTTCATGCAGGGCGTGGTCGACAGTGGTACGGCGCAGAAGGCGCGCATCGAGGGCGTGGCCATCGGCGGTAAAACCGGTACGTCGCAACGCCTGGTGAAGGGATCGTATTCCAACAAATCCCACGTCGCATCCTTTGTGGGATTCTTCCCGGTGGATGATCCCAAAATTCTCATTCTCGTGATTCTCGATGCTCCGAAGCGCGATTACTACGGCGGTTCGTCGGCGGCGCCGATTTTCCGCGACATCGCGATGCGCATCATCAACTCGTCGAGCGAATTCGCCAAGCAACCCGAGCCGCTGTACGCCTCCTTCAAAGGCAATGACAAGGTGCGTGTGCCCAATGTGAAGGGCTTGAATGTGGATGTGGCGGAAACGGTGCTCAAGGCCCATGGATTCACCATGAATGTCGTCGGCCAGGGCAGGCATGTCGCCATGCAGGATCCGCCCGAGGACGTGCTGGCCGCGCGGCGTTCGGTGGTCACCTTGCGCGTGGTGCAGGAAGCGCGCGAGCGCCGCGGCTCCATGGTGCGCGTGCCCGATGTGGTGGGCATGTCGTTGCGCCAGGCGGTGGCATTCACCAAAAGCATGAATCTGACGCCCAGTCCCGCCGGCAGCGGTACCGTGCGTTTCCAGTATCCCGCCGCAGGCGAGTACGTGCCGGCAGGCACGCGCTGCACGCTGAGTGGCGAGACCACCGACATCACCGCCAATCTGTACTGAGGACCCATGTTGTTCAATCAGGTAGCAACCGATGTGCACGCGTTTCCGGCCGGTCGACGGCTGTCGGAAATCGTCGGCGATATGCCTGTGGTGCAGCTCTTCGGTCCTTTCGACGTGGCCATCGCCGGTGTCACCACGGATTCGCGCTGCGTGCGCCGCAGTTGGCTGTTTGCCGCGGTGGCCGGCGAGCATGTGGACGGACACGATTTTGTGCAACGGGCCATGGAGAATGGCGCGTCCTGCGTGGTGGTGGGGCTCGAGCGTTTCGAGGCCGATTTGCGGCATTTGCTCACGCCGGCGTATTGCCAGCACAACGGCACCACCGTGCTGGTGGTGCGCGACACGCGCGAGGCGGTGGCGTCGCTGGCGGCGCGCTTCCATCGCGAACCGGCGAAGGATTTGACTCTGGTGGGCATCACCGGGACGAATGGAAAAACCACCACGTCGTATCTCATTTCCGCCGTGCTGGAGCATGCCGGCATGCGCACGGGACTGATCGGCACCGTGGAGTATCGTGTGGCCGATGAGGTGCGCAAGGCGAGCTTCACCACGCCGCCTGCCGAGGACGTGCAGCAACTGCTGGCCGACATGCGTGGCGCGGGCTGCACGGCGGCGGTGATGGAGGTGTCGTCGCACGCGCTCGCGCTCAAGCGGGTGCACGGGCTGGCCTTCGATGTGTCGGTGTTTACCAATCTCACGCAGGACCATCTGGATTTTCACAAGAACATGGATGCGTATCGCGACGCCAAGGCGCTGCTGTTCTCGCGGCACACGCGGGGCAAGGCCTTGCTGAACACGGACGACGCGGCCGCGAAGCTGGTGGGCGCTGGGGCGGGACGCGCGCGTGCGGGATATGGCATGCAGGGTCGGCCGGCGTTTCGCATGCGCGATCTGGAATTGACCTCGCGTGGAAGCACGTTGCGCATCGAGCACAAGGGCGTGATGCACACCATCGAATCCTCGCTGGTGGGCGCGTTCAACGCCTACAATCTCACTGCGGCCTTCGCTACGGCGGTGCTGCTCGGCATTGATCCGGCGTTGGTGCTTCAGGGACTGCGCAAAGTGAAATCCGTGCCGGGACGTTTCGAGCGCATTGTGTCGAGCGATGGCGTGGTGGGTATTGTGGATTACTCGCATACGCCCGATGCGTTGGCCAAGGCCATTGCCACCGCGCGCGCGTTGGCCGGGACGCACCGCGTCATCACCGTGTTCGGCTGCGGCGGCGACCGCGATCAGGCGAAGCGTCCGCTCATGGGTGCCGTGGCCGCAAGCTCCAGCGATTTGACAGTGGTGACCAGCGACAATCCGCGCAGCGAGGATCCCGATGCCATCATCGCGGCCATTCTCGGCGGCGTGCCGGCGGATGCCGAGGTGGTGGTGAAGGCCGCACGCAAGTCGGCCATCGAATACGCGCTCAAACTCGCCACTCCCGGTGATATCGTGCTTGTGGCGGGCAAGGGGCATGAGGATTATCAAATTGTCGGAACGCGGCGCGCGCATTTCGATGATCGCGAGGTGGTGCGGAATTACTTCGAGAACAAGCGCGGAGGGCTCGCAGCATGACCTTGCGCATCGCGGATATGGCACGGTTGAACGGCGTGGCGCTGCACGGCTGCGAATCCCTGATGGACACGCCCATCGCTCGTGTGCTCACGGATTCGCGCGAGCTGCGCGCGGGCGATGTGTTCGTGGCTTTTGCTGGAGCGCGTGTGGATGGGCATGCCATGGTGGGCGCGGCCATTGCGGCCGGGGCTGTGGCCTGTGTGGTTCGGAACGCATGGTGGCGGAAGCACAGGAGCGACGTAGCGAGCCTGCCCCTCGTTGTCGTGCCCGACACCATGCGTGCCTTTGGCGAAATCGCCCGCCTGCATCGCAACCACTTCGATATTCCTGTGCTCGGCATCACCGGTTCCAATGGCAAAACCGGAACGAAGGAAATGCTCGCCGCTGTGCTGCGCACGAAGTACCGTGTGCTGGCCACGGAGGGGAATTTCAACAATCACATCGGTTTGCCGGCCACCTTGCTTCGCCTTGATGACAGCGCTCAAGTTGTGGTGCTGGAAATGGGAACGAATCAGCCCGGCGACATCGCCTGGTTGTGCGACATCGCCCGTCCCACGCACGGTGTGATCACCAACATCGGCCGCGCGCATATCGAGAAGCTCCTTTCGCGCGAAGGCATAGCCGAGGAGAAAAGCGCGCTGTACCGTGCGCTGCCCTCGGGCGGAGTGGCCATCGTGAACGCCGACGAGCCCTTGCTTCGCGGACGCGTGCCACGGCGCGCGCGCCGCATCGGCTATGGCTACGCGGCGAAAGCAGACGTGCGCATCACGCAGGTGACACTGGATGCGCAGGCGCGTCCCACCGTGCGCTTCGAAGCACCGGCTTTTGTGGCCAGGCCTTTTACCCTGACCCTGCACGCCATTGGCCGTCATGCCGCGATGAACGCAGCGGCCGCACTCGCCACGGGCTTCGCTTTCGGATGCTCGCTGCGCGCGATGAAGCAGGCGATCGAGCGCGTGGAATCCTACGACAAACGCATGCAGGTGGTGGAAGCGGGCGGCATCACCATGCTCAACGACACCTACAACGCGAATCCCGATTCCGTGCTGGCCGGCCTCGGGGTGTTGTGCGATATGCGAAGCGAGGGCGAGCGCTGCGCCGTTCTGGGCGACATGCTGGAACTGGGCAGTGCCGCACGTGCGGAGCACGAACGTATCGGCGAAGCCGTGGTGGACGCCGGCATTCCCATGCTGCTCACGCTGGGACGGGCCTCGCGAGCACTGCATCGCGCCGCGCGCGCGCGGGCGGAGGAACGCGGCCAGCGCCTGGTCGCGCAGCATTTCACTGATGTCGATCAGCTTGTCGCCGCGCTGGACGCGCTGCTGGCACTGGGCGATGTGGTGCTGGTGAAAGGATCGCGCGGTATGCGCATGGAACGAATTGTCGACGAACTCCGGCTACGCCGTGGCAGCATGGAGGCAAGAGTATAAGCATGTTCTACTACCTGTTCGAATACATCAACAGCACGTTCAGCCCGCCGGGCTTCGACGTGTTCCGCTTTATCA
Source organism: Bacteroidota bacterium (assembly GCA_035362335.1). Taxonomy (GTDB): domain Bacteria; phylum Bacteroidota; class Ignavibacteria; order SZUA-365; family SZUA-365; genus JAOSJT01. The sequence goes on along the minus strand of DAOSDL010000008.1, from coordinate 15,571 downwards.
CGTTCCGTGCCGCGGCCGCGGCCATCACCGCGCTGCTCATCAGTTGGTTCGTGGGGCCGCGCATCATCCGTCTCCTGCAGCGCAGGCAGATCGGCGAAGCCGCCAAGCTCGAAGCACCGGAAACGCATCGCATCAAGGCCGGCACGCCCACCATGGGTGGATTGATCGTCCTGGCGGCCATACTCGTGCCGGTTCTGCTGTGGGGACAGTTGCACAACACGTACGTGTGGCTCATCCTCACCGCGACGGTGCTGCTGGGTGGCGTTGGATTTCTGGACGATTATCTGAAAGTGGTGAAGAAATATCCGAAAGGCCTCATCGGCGAGTACAAAATCGTCGGGCAGGTCGTGGTGGGCTTGCTGGTGGGCGGCGTGCTGTATTTCTCGCCCGAGTTCAACGGCTACAACTCGGTGACCACGGTGCCGTTTTTCAAAAACCTCACGCTGGATTTCGCCGTGTTCTACATTCCGATGATCATTTTCGTGATCACCGCTACGTCGAATGCCGTGAATCTGACCGACGGTCTGGATGGCCTCGCCATCGGCACCATTTCCATTGCCTTCATCGCTATCGCGCTTATCGCCTATGCCAGCGGACGCGTGGATTTTTCGAATTACCTCAACATCATCTATCTGCCACGGAGTGGCGAACTCACCGTGTTCAGTGCGGCGGTGATAGGCGCGGGCCTGGGCTTCCTCTGGTACAACGCGTATCCCGCGCAGGTATTCATGGGCGACACGGGCTCGCTCGCGCTGGGCGGCGCCCTCGGTGCCATGATGGTGATGCTGCGCAAGGAACTGCTGCTCCCGATACTCGGCGGGATTTTCTTCGCCGAAACCGTGTCGGTGCTCGTTCAGAAGGCGTATTTCAAGTACACGAAACGCAAGTACGGCCAGGGCAGGCGGGTCTTTCGCATGGCACCGGTGCATCACCATTTCGAGTTGCTCGGCTGGCCCGAGCCGAAGATCGTCACGCGCTTTTACATCGTGGCCATCATCCTGGCCATACTGAGTCTCGCAACATTCAAGGTTCGATAGCCATGCAACGCGCATTCAATATCGCCAGTTTGAAGGTCACTGTGATCGGTGCGGCGCGCAGCGGGCTGGCCGCCGCACGCCTGCTGCATCAAAAGGGTGTGACGGTGTTCCTCACGGAACTCTCTCCCGCCGAAAGTTATCCCGAGGCGGCCGCCATTCTGGCCAACGAACGTATCCCGCACGAATTCGGCGGGCACAGCGACCGGATGTATGAATCGGACTTGATCGTCGTCAGTCCGGGCGTGCCGTCCGACGCGCCCGTGCTGCTCGAGGCCGAACGCCGCGGCATGCCGGTGATCAGCGAAATCGAAGTGGGCGCGATGTTCATCGACGGCCCCATCATCGCGGTGACGGGGACGAATGGCAAGACCACCACCACGACGCTGGCAGGAGAGATTTGCAAGGCATCGGGCCGCAACACGCTTGTGGGTGGCAACATCGGCCTGGCGTTCACCGACGCGCTGCTGGTGCACCCGCTGCCGGTGGATATCACCGTGCTGGAAGTGAGCAGTTTTCAACTCGACACCTGTGTGAGCTTCCATCCCAGCACCGCCATCATCACCACCATCACACCGGATCATCTCAATCGCTATCACGGATCGTTCCAGGAATACGTGGCTTCCAAGCAGCGCATTTTCATGAACCAGAATGCGCAGGACAATCTCATTTACAGCCAGGACAATCCCGTGGTGGAACACGCGGTGAAAACCGCGCGCGCGCGCCTCTTCCCCGTGAGCGTGCAGCAGCGCCTGAGTCGTGGCGGCTGGCGTGAGAACGGCCACCTCATGATTGATGCCGGTTTCGGCGGCGAGGTGCTGGTGCGCGTGGAGGATTTGCAGGTGCGCGGGGCGCACAATCACATGAATGTGCTGATGGCCGCGCTGGCCGCGCGCCTTGAAGGCATTCCCATCGATGTGATACGCCAGGCGGTGATGGAATTCCGCGGCGTGGAGCATCGCCTCGAATTCGTGATCGAACTCGACGGCGTGACCTGGGTGAACGATTCCAAGGCCACGAATGTGGATTCGGTGGTCATCGCTCTGCAGAGCTACAAGCAGCCGGTGGTACTCATCGCCGGAGGACGCGACAAGGGAACGCCGTACGATCCCTTGCTCGAACTGGTGAAGGAGCGGGTTCACACCATGGTGCTCATTGGCGAAGCCGCCGACCGCATGGAAGCGGCGTTTGCCCCGGTGACACGGGTAACGCGCGCACGCGACATGCAGGAAGCGGTGAACATCGCACGCGCCGCCGCGCGTCCGGGCGACATCGCCATGCTGTCGCCGGGCTGCGCCAGTTTCGACATGTACGACAATTTCGAGCATCGCGGACGCGTGTTCAAGCAATGCGTGCGCGCATTCTGTCGGGAGCCGCTGGTGGCATGAAGCAGCGCACCGGACATATCGACCTGTACGTGTTTCTGAGCGTGCTCGCGCTGATGATGTTCAGCGTGGGTGTGGTGTACAGTGCGAGCGTGTCCATTTCCTCGATGCGACACGATGGCGATACCAACTACCTGTTCCGCACGCACGCCATTCGCGTGGTGCTGGGCGTGGCGGCGCTGTTCGCCGGCATGATGGTGAACTACCATGTATACCGCAAACTCAGCAAGATCATCCTTCTGGCGGCCATTGTCATGCTCGCCTACACGCTGGTGGGTGGCGCGGTGGTGAAAGGCGCGCAGCGCTGGGTGGCCTTCGGTCCGATACGTTTCCAGCCCTCCGAGTTCGCCAAGTTCGCACTGGTGATTCATCTGGCTGTGCTGCTCGCCGCAAAGCAGAAGTACATCCTGGATTTCCGCAAGGGCTTCCTGCCCATGCTGTTCTGGATCATCGCCGTGGTGGGACTCGTGTTTCTCCAACCCAATTTCAGCACCGGCGCCATTATCATGGGCATCAGTTTCATGCTGCTGTTCGTGGGACGCGTCAGCATCAAGCACATCGTGGGTGTGGGACTGGCCGCGGTACCCATTGTGCTGGTGTACGCCGTATCGGCGGCGTACCGCTGGAACCGCATCATGGCGCATTTCTCCGGCGACGATGGCGGCGCCAGCGCGGGCACGTATCAGATCGAGCAAGCGGTGATCGGACTGGGCAGCGGCGGATTGTTCGGCGTGGGCATGGGCATGAGCAAGCAGCGCGAACTGTTCCTTCCGGAATCGTACACGGATTTCATTTTCGCCATTGTCGGCGAGGAATACGGCTTTATCGGTGCGATACTGGTGCTGGCGCTGTTCGTGGTCATCATGGTGCGCGGCATGAAAATCGCGAAGCGCGCCACCGACGATCTGGGGCGCTTCCTCGCCACCGGCATCACCTGCACCATCACCGTGTATGCGATGGTGAACACCATGGTGACGACGGGTCTGGTGCCCACCACGGGATTGCCGTTGCCGCTGCTGAGTTACGGAGGCACAAGTATTATTTTCACGGCCTACGCTCTGGGCATTCTCATCAACATCTCGATGTACACGCGCATTCGTCCGCGCGAGGTGGTGGTGCATGAAGCGCCGGCGGGTCCCAAGGTCGGGGAGTTGTACGAATGAGCACGCTGCGCGTCATCATCGCCGGTGGGGGCACGGGGGGACATCTCTTCCCGGGTGTGGCCATTGCCGAGGCGCTGCGCGAGCTTCGTCCCGACGCCGAGGTGAGTTTCGTGGGGTCGCGCAATCGCATCGAGGCGCGCGTTGTGCCGCGGCTCGGCTACGAATTCGACGCGCTGTGGATTTCCGGACTCAAGCGCACGTTCAGTCTCGCCACCGCGCTGCTGCCATTGAAAATCCTGGTTTCGCTCGTGCAGTCCCTGCGCATACTCCACCGCCGCACACCGCAGGTGGTGGTGGGCACGGGCGGTTATGTTTCGGGTCCGCTGCTCTACGCCGCCACACTCACGGGGCGCGCCACGTTGATTCACGAGCAAAACGAGTATCCCGGCGTCACCACGCGCTTGCTCGCGCCGCGTGTGGACGAAGTGCATGTAACCTACGAGTCCGGCGTGCGGCGCCTGCCCCGCGCGCGCCGCATCGTGGTAAGTGGCAATCCCGTGCGC
>DAOSDL010000008.1:0-11386 GCA_035362335.1 Bacteroidota bacterium | reverse complement strand
TCGGCGGCAGTCTCGGGTCGGCCTCCATCAACAAGGCGCTGCGTCCGCTGGTGCCACGCCTTGTGCGCGAGGGCTATCAACTGATTTGGCAAACGGGGACGCGCGACATCGCGGAGCTGGCGCCCATCGGAGCGCTGTATCCGGAGCAGGTGATTGTGCGCGCATTCATCGACGATATGGATCAGGCGTACTCCGCGGCCGACCTCGCCGTGTGCAGGGCGGGGGCGACCTCCCTGGCGGAATTGACCATGCTCGGCGTGCCGGCCATACTAGTGCCCTATCCCCACGCCGCTGCCGACCATCAGTACTACAACGCCATCGCGATGGCGGATGCCGGTGCGGCACGGGTGCTGCGCGACAGCGAACTGGGCAAACTCGAAAGCACGCTGTTCGATCTTCTGGACGATGCGGCCGCGTTGCGCCGCATGTCGGCCGCAGCCGAAGCGCTGGCGCGTCCGCGTGCCGCCTATCATCTGGCCGAGGCCGTGCTCGCGCTGGCCAGCAATGGAGGAATGTGACATGACAGACACGAAGCACATCTTCCGTCAAAAGCACGATTTCTACTACCTCACCCTGTTGGTGTACGTGGCCTTTCTCGCGCTGTACATCGTGGTGACAGGGACGATCAGCGATGGGACGGTGCAGTTCGGCTTCCGCGATCCCGTGGTGTACATCATCGGCGCGTTTATCCTGCACGCAGTCATCATGCTCCTGGCCGCCATCGTGCGCAACCGGCATCTGGAAATCACCGACACCGAGTTGGTGCTGCGCTCGCGCTTCAACGAACGCCGCATCCGCTTCGCGGATATCGAACGCGTGGTATTCGCGCGCAACAAGAGGAAATTCAACGACGGCACGTTCGCCGTGCTGAAATTGCACATCGCCGGACAAGTGCGCCTTCTGCGCATACGCGTTGCCAAATACGAGCGCGAAGCCGAGTTATACAACCTGCTGCGCGCGCGCTTCGGCAATTTGCGGCAGCGCGAAGTGGGACGGCGGGTGTGGTCGCGCTTCAGCGAGCGCCGCTTCCGGCGCGGAGGACGCTGACATGGCGGAAAACGTCGACAGCATCGGCCGCGCGGAGACGCGGCGCTTGATCGGACACACAATCACAGAAACGAGAACGGCATGAAATTCGCGAATATCCATCACATCTACTTCGTCGGTATCGGCGGCATCGGTATGAGCGGCATCGCCGAAATCCTGCTCAATCAGGGCTTCCGTGTGTCCGGCTCCGATCTTTCCATCACCGAAGTCACACGCCATCTCGTGGATATTGGCGCCACGGTGTACGAAGGGCACAATCCGGAGAATCTCAAGGATGTGGACGTGCTCGTGTACTCATCGGCCGTGTCGCAGGACAATCCCGAAGTCATGGCGGCGATGGATCGCAAGATACCGGTGATTCGCCGCGCGGAAATGCTGGCCGAAGTCATGCGCCTGCATCACGGCATCGCGGTGGCGGGCACGCACGGCAAAACCACCACCACGTCCATGCTCGGCATGGTGCTGATCGAAGGCGAGAAGGATCCCACCGTGATCGTGGGAGGCAAGCTGCATGCCTTTGGCGGCACCAACGCGCGACTCGGCAGCGGCGAGTTCATGGTGGTGGAAGCGGATGAATTCGACCGCTCCTTCCTCAAGCTCAATCCCTCCATCGCCGTGCTCACCACGCTGGAGGAAGAGCATCTCGACATTTACTCGAACATCGAGGATCTCAAGGCCGCCTTTGTGGAATTCGCCAACAAGGTGCCGTTCTACGGTTTTGTGACGCTCTGCCTCGACGAGCCGGCCCTGCAGGAAATTCTCCCGGAAATCCAGCGCAAAGTCATCACCTACGGCTTCAGTTCGCAGGCCGATGTGCAGGCGGTGGACCTGCGGCAGAAGGAAAACCGCAGCACCTTCACCGTGCTGGCTGCCGGCAGGGAAATGGGCGAGATCACCATCGGCGTGCCGGGCGAGCACAATGTGCAGAACGCCCTCGCCACCATCGCCGTGAGTCTGGAGCTGGGCATTCCCTTCGAGCGCATCAAGCGCGCGCTCGATTCCTTCTCCGGCGCCTTCCGCCGCTTCGAGGTCAAGGGCGAAGTCAACGGTGTGCTGGTTATTGACGACTACGCGCATCACCCCACGGAGGTGCGCGTGACGCTGCGCGGCATCAAGGCCGGATGGCGCCGCCGCGTGATCTGCGTGTTTCAGCCGCACACGTACACGCGGACGCGGGATTTTTACAAGGACTTCGGACGCTCGTTCATGAATGCCGATGTGCTCATCGTCACCGACATTTACCCGGCGCGCGAGCGCGCCATTCAGGGCATCAGCGGTGAAATCATCGCCGAAGCCGCACGGAATTTCGGACACAAGAACGTGCAATACATCGCCGACAAGACCGCCATTCCCGAAGCGCTGCTGCGCGTGGTCGAAGCCGGCGACATCGTCATCACCATGGGCGCCGGCGACATTTACCAGCATGGCGCGCGTTTCATCACCCTGTACGCGGAGCGTGGCTGAATCGTGCTTTCTGTGCAGCACATACGGAGCATCTGCAGCGGCGGGCTGAGCATCAGTGAGCCGCTCGCACCGCTGACATCCTTCCGCATCGGTGGACCGGTCGACATTTACGTCGAACCCGCCAATGCGGAGGAACTGGTGGCGCTGCTCGAGTACTTCCGCTCGGTGGCGCTGCCCACCGTGGTGCTGGGCAATGGAAGCAATATCCTCATCGCCGACGAAGGCATACGCGGTGTGGTGATCAGCATTGAGAAGGGCTTCTCCACGCTGGAGTATCGCGACGGCATCGTCCATGCCGGAGGCGGTGTGCGCCTGAGCAAATTCGTGGACTTCTGCATCGCGCAAGGCAAGGCCGGCACCGAAATGCTCGCGGGCATACCGGGTACGCTCGGAGGCGGCATCATCATGAACGCCGGCGCGTACGGCGGCGAAATTTCGGATCACCTGCTGGATGTGCGGCTCTGCCGCGATGGCGCGTTGCTCACCTTGCCGCGCGAGCGCTGCGGCTTTGCGTACAGGACGTCCACGCTTACGGCGGATATCGTGCTCGGCGCGCGTTTCCGCCTGCCCGATGGCGAGGGCGATGCCCTGCGGGCGCGGCGCAAGGAATTGCTGCTCAAGCGCAATGCGGCGCAGCCCGTGAATTTGCCCAATGCCGGCAGCATTTTCAAAAATCCCGAAGGCGATTACGCCGCGCGGCTGATCGAGTCCTGCGCGCTGAAAGGCACGCAGATCGGCGGTGCCCGCGTGGCGGAGCTGCATGCCAATTTCATCGTGAACACCGGAGGCGCCACCGCAGCCGATGTGGTCGCGTTGATCAACCACGTGCGCCGCGCCGTGTTCGACAGGCACGGAGTGGCACTCGAGCTGGAAATCCGCCTGCTCGGTTTCGCACCCGACGTCATTCACCCATTGCACTGAGGAGTTCAGCGTCCCATGCGCCGCAAACGCACCGTCAAGCCCAACCGTTACCGCTCCGTCGGCATCGCGATGTTTTTCGTGGTGTCGGCCATCGCGGCCATTGCGGTGGTGGCGGCGGAATGGCGCAGCAGCGTGACCGGAGTGGAACTGCACATCCGCGGAGTGCGCATCACCACGGTGCAGGACATACGCGCGGCGGTTGGTCTCAGCGACAGCAGCCGTCTGGCGAATCTGGATTTGCTCGCCATCCGCGAGCGCATCATGCGCAATCCCTACGTGCGCGATGTGGATGTGATGCGCGATCCGCCCGAGCGCCTGATCGTGGAAGTGAAGGAGCGCGTACCCATCACCATGTTGGTGAACACGCAAGGGCGCGATTGGCTGGTGGACGAGCACGGCTATGTGCTGCCCATGGCAAAAGTCATTGCCGGCTACGATGTACCGCTGCTCACCGGCATGACGCCGAGCCGCGAAATCCGCGTAGGGTCGCGCATCATCGACCGCAAGGTGCAGCGTGCGCTGCAAGTGCTGCGCGCCATGCGCGGCATGGATAAAACACTGTGGACCATGTTTTCCGAAATCAACATCAGCCGCGATCGCGATGTGCTGCTGTACACGCTCGAAGCCGGCGTGCCCGTCATACTCGGGCCGCCGCAGCGCATCGAGGAAAAGCTGCTCGCCTTCCGCGCCTTCTGGGAAAACGTGGCCATGAAACTCGATCCCTCCTCGCTGGAATACGTGGACCTGCGCTGGAAGGATCAGGTGGTGACGCGCCGACGCGGCACACCGATGCCGGACGACATGGCGGCGAGCGATTCCACGGCGGTCGACAGCGTCGCCGTGCAGCTTTGACTTAACGAGCGAGTGCATACATGATCAAACACAGAAGTACCGGTTCAAACGTGGCGGACAACATCGTGGTCGGGCTCGACATCGGCACCACCAAAGTGTGCGTGCTCATCGCCTCCAAGGATGACAACCGCATCAACGTGCTCGGCATCGGCAAGGCCGAGAACGAGGGCATGGCGCGCGGTACCGTGACGCACATCGAGAAAACCGTGAGCGCCATCACCCAGGCCGTGCAGGACGCCGAACGGCAGTCCGGCATCAAGGTGCGCGCCGTGAATGTGGGCATCGCGGGCGATCATATCCAGAGCTTCCAGAGCCGCGGCGTCATCGCCATCAGCAATCCCGAAAACGAAATCGGCCGCAAGGATGTCGAGCGTCTGCTGCAGGACACCAAGCGCGTGGCGCTGCCCTCCGACCGGCGCATCATCCATGTGATTCCGCAGGAGTTCATCGTCGACGGGCAGGACGGCATTTACGATCCCGTGGGCATGGCCGGCGTGCGCATGGAAGCCAATGTGCACATCATCACCGGGGGCATCACGCCGGTGCAGAACATCTACCGCTGCGTCGAGCGCGCGGGTCTGGAGATCAACGATCTCGTACTCGAGCCCCTCGCCTCCACCTACGCGGTGATGAGCGAGGACGAGAAGGAAGTTGGCGTGGTGCTTGTGGACATCGGCGGGGGCACCACCGACATCGCCATTTTCGAAGGTCGCACCATTCGGCACACCGCCGTGCTGGCCATTGCCGGGAAAAAGGTGACCGAGGATATCCGCAAGGGCCTGGGCATTCTCAACGACGAGGCCGAGCGCCTCAAGCGCGAGCATGGCTACGCGTACATGCCCGAGATCGTGGACGACATGCCCATACCGCTGCGTCCCATCGGCGGGCGTGGAGCGGTGGAAATCACGCGCGGCCTCCTGTGTCAGATCATACAGCCGCGCATGGAGGAAATACTCGAAATCGTGGCGCTGGAAATCAAGCGCTCCGGGTATTCCAAGCATTTGCATTCGGGCATCATTCTCACCGGCGGCGGATCGCTCATTCGCGGCACCGCCGCGCTGGCGCGCGATGTGCTGGGCATGCCGGTGAAAATCGGCATCCCCTCGGGCTTCAGCGGAGGATTTGTCAACGAAGTGGAAAATCCCATGTACAGCACCTGTGTCGGACTGGTGATGCATGGCATGAAAGGCATCGCCGGCACGACCATGGATATGGCCGGCAACGAAGGCAAGTCCGGAATTTTTCAAAAAATCATCGATTGGTTCAACGAACTCTAGGCGCGGCGCAGGCGCGCGGTGGTTCGTGCGAAGTGAAACAGAGGAAATGGTCCCAAAACAGTGAATACATCAATGCATCACCCAATTTCTGAGGAGGCCCGCATGGCAATTCTGTATGACAACACGACGGACACCCGGGCGAAGATCCGGGTCGTCGGCGTGGGTGGCGGAGGAGGCAACGCGGTCAACGACATGATTCTTCGCGGTATGGAGAATGTGGAGTTCATCGCCATCAACACCGACGCGCAGTCGTTGCAGCGCAACGCCGCGACGTACCGCATCCAGGCCGGAAAGAATCTCACCCGCGGACTCGGCGCGGGCAGCGATCCCACCGTGGGATATCGCGCGATGGAGGAGGACAAGGAGGAGATCGCCGCCGCGTTGGCAGGATCGGACATGGTGTTCGTGACCGCTGGCATGGGTGGAGGTACCGGCACAGGCGGCGCGCCCGTGGTGGCCAATCTGGCCAAAACCACCGGTGCGCTGGTCGTGGGCATCGTGACCAAGCCCTTCCATTTCGAGAACAACAAGCGCATGAATCAAGCCGAGGAGGGCATTGAGGAATTGCGCAAGCACGTGGATACGCTGATTGTGATCCCGAATCAGAAATTGCTGTCGCTGGTGGATCGCGGCACGCCGCTGTCCAAATCCTTCGAGATGGCCAATGAAGTATTGTACAACGCCACGCGCGGCATTGCGGAGATCATTTCCGTGCCCGGTTTGGTGAATGTGGATTTTGCCGATGTCCGCACCATCATGCGGGACATGGGCGACGCGCTGATGGGCAGCGGCATCGCGGCTGGCGAGAACCGCGCCATCGAAGCCGCGGGCGAAGCCATTTCCAGTCCGCTGCTCGACGGCGTGAGCATAGCCGGCGCGCAGGGTGTGCTGGTGAACATCACCGGCGGCATGGATATGTCGCTGTCGGAAATCGACGAAGCCCTCAGCATCATCACCGACGCGGCCGGTCCCGACGCGAATGTGATCTTCGGCTCGGTGATCGACGAAAGCATGGAAGACAAGCTGATGGTGACCGTGATCGCCACCGGCTTCAACAAGCGCAACGCTGCGGCGCGACGTCCCGCCGTCGCCGCCCCGGGCCGTGGCGCGCAGCCCGCGCAGGCCACGCGAATTCCGACCGGCATCACCGAAATCCGCGAATACGACGAGCCCACCTTCGCGCGCAGGGGCCTGTCGCTCACCACCTCCTCGGAATACGACAACGAGGATGGCCAGCGCATCGAGAAGAGCAATCCGGATCGCCCCGCCTTCCTGCGGAAGATCATGGACTGACCCGCACCGTTCCTCATACCTCTCAAGCCGACACCGCCCATCGCATTCATGCGATGGGCGGTGCTCGTTTTGATATCCGCTCCTCTCCCACTCGAATCATGCCAGCGAGCTGAGTGCGGGATACATTCAAAGAGGGCGCGGAGGGCGCCGAGAGCGCGGAGGAAGGGTTGAGGTCGCATCCCGCCCGAATCATGCCGGCGAGCTGAGTGCGGGATACATTTGAAGAGATGAAAGAGAGCGGAGAGAGCGGAGAGGAATTGTTGAGGGCGCATCCCGCTCGAATCCGTGCGCCACGCCGCAATCAAGTCAACGCAAGGGCGCAGAGACGCATAGCCGCGATCCCTCCGGGCCCTCGGTGTTCGCGAAGCGCTCAGTGCACTCTGTGTTCCCGCGAAGCGCTCTGAGTACTCTGTGTTCCCGCGAAGCCCTCCGGGTGCTCAGTGCCAGCGAAGCCCCTCCTTACCCTCCTCACCTCCTTATTCTCCTTCTTTTCTGGATTGCACGACGAGGTGCTCCGCCAACCCTGCTACGACGGTATTCTTGACTTTCTCCTCGGTAATCGTTACTCTTCGACCAGTCCTTTGATACCCGTTGTATCGTTTGTTTTCTCGGCCAATCGCGTGATTTGAATAGAGTCGCAAGTCGCTTGTTCACAATGGTCAAGAAGCGGAAATGAGGAACGCCCTGTTCGTACTGATGCTGCTCGGCGGGAAATGGAACTCGCCCGAGATCGAACTTGTCAGATACATGGTATTTGACAAAGCAGCCATGCCGAAGCGGCGGGCGAGAGGTGTCAGCGTCGTCTCGCGTGACGACGGGCTCCGTATCCACCCTCAACCAGCACGCGGAGAGATACGCTTCGGAATCGAAGCGGAAGGTGACGGAACAGCGACGCTGCTCGATCTGCTCGGCCGGAGGGTGATCGAACTCCCGCTCGCCGGAGACGGCGCAACAATTCGTGGAGTAATGGGACTTGAAAGCGTCAGGCCCGGTTTGTACATGCTTGTGGTCCGTACCGCCGATAGGGTGCGTACCGGAAAGGTAATCGTGACGCGATGAAATGCGGACGATGTGGAGCGTCGGCATTCGCGCTGTTGCTTGTGCTTTTATTCGAAGTCGCAGAACCGACAACAGCCGTCGCCCAGGATAGGGATTGGGAGATCTTGACGTTTTTCGGAGGAAAAGGGTCGAGCACCGATGCTTTCTGGTGCGTATACGACGCGAAACGCGACCGATTCATTCTAGGTGGAAGGACACAGGAGCAGGATCTGCCAGTCACACCGGACGCGATGAAGGCACGCAAAACGGATCCGATGGACGGTTTCATCGCCGTATTCAACAGTGATTGCAGCGAATTGATATACAGCAGTTATATCGGAGGATGGCACAACGATGCGGTTTCCAAAGGCATTCTATTGGACGATGACCGCATTCTCCTTGCAGTAGGGACATATTCGGATAACCTTCCCACGACTGGGACAGTTTGGTCCAGAACGCCCTCAGGAATATGGCTCGCAGTGTTATCGCTGGAAACTTTCGAAATACTTCACTCAGGATACTTCATAGGAGCGATAGATGGCTCTATAGATCAAATGCTCTTCGGTACGCACGGCATGCTCATCATGACGGGCAGCACCAAGTCTTTCGATTTGCCTGTCACTCCCAGTGCCTTCCAGCGCGACAAGGGCGGCAACGCGGATCACAATAACGCGTTCATTGCGGTTTTCGATTCGATGTTAAATTTGACCTTCTGCAGTTATCATGGTGGTGCGCTTGGTGCCGGTGAGGATGCATCGAACGGTCTGGCGGAAACGGAAAACTACATTGTCTTCACAGGCACGGTGGCATCACCCGATATGCCAGTCACCGACGATGCGTATCAGAAATCGTACGCTGGCGGGTGGTCCGACGCCTACATGGTTGTGGTTTCGAAGGACAGCATGAAACGTGTCTACTCGACGTATCTCGGGAGCAGCATCCGGGGCGGTAACAGTCTCGGATTCGAGGCGGAGGACGACTTTGACGAGGTCGTATCTGTCGGCAACGATCGTGTCGTCCTCGTTGGATTCACGAATGGTGGCGATTTTCCCACGACACCGAATGCCTGGCAAGCGAGCATAGCCGACGATACATCCGCTATCAGCGGCGATATCGTCATCGCCGTGTTTTCCATTCCCGAACGGAGATTCGAGCAAATCACCCATCTTGGCGGGTCCAGTTACGATTTTGCAAAATCAGCGGTGTTCGACAGCAATCGGCGGGAAGTTCTGATAGCTGGTACGACGGCCTCGACGGATTTTCCACTGATCGAACCGCGTTCGTGCGATTGCAACAAACGAGGCGTGCTTGTCGGTTATGACGTCGACTCCCTGCTCCCGCGACGATCACGCTCCTTCGCGGATATCGTGAGTAACGAGATCCAGACCATCGTTGCTCTGCCGGATGGAAGACTCGCCTTCTGTGGCATGACGCGCGGCGATCCTAACCAACCCGTCGTTCCTGTGCGATCCACGGGATTCCAGACTGTACGAGGCGGCGCTTCCGATGTGATCATCGGAATTCTTCGCGACAAACCCACTTCGGTTGAATCGCTGATCGGTACGGCTGGCGACCGCACCCTGCATATCCACCCTCAACCAGCACGCGGAGAGATACGCTTCGGAATCGAAGCGGAAGGTGACGGAACAGCGACGCTGCTCGATCTGCTCGGCCGGAGGGTGATCGAACTCCCGCTCGCCGGAGACGGCGCAACAATTCGTGGAGTAATGGGACTTGAAAGCGTCAGGCCCGGTTTGTACATGCTTGTGGTCCGTACCGCCGATAGGGTGCGTACCGGAAAGGTAGTTGTGACGAAATAACTGAACTGCGCGACGACAGAGTATCATCATTGCCGAGCATATCCTGGCCAACGCGGATGGAGAACCTATCGGGGAAATCGCAACCACAACTGCATCGAACAATCCACCACCCGCGCCCTAATTACCCTCGCCACTACCTGCCGGAGTGTACCTCATTCAACACCTGAGCGGGCGGGAGATGCATGTCACAACGATGATTCTTCAGTAGGAGCATTCGACGTTGTTTCGAGGAGGTTGGCATGTTCGGTGTCATGTATGCAAGGAGTGTTTGGGTTTCGTGCGAAGGGCGCCGCCCGTGATCTTCGTTGTGAAGCACCGTAGCGCCTCGCCCAGCGGGATGCATTCGAAGTGCGCGGAGAGCGCATCCCGCTCAGATCATGCCAGCCCGCTGAGTACGGGATACATTCAAAGAGGGCGCAGAGGGCGCGGAGAGCGCAGAGGAATGGTTGAGGGCGCATCCCGCTCGATCCGTGCGCCACGCCGCAATCGAGTCAACGCAAGGGCGCGATTCCTCCGTGCCCTCGGTGTTCGCGAGGCGCTCTGAGTACTCTGTGTTCCCGCGAAGCCCTCCGGGTGCTCAGTGCCAGCGAAGCCCCCCTCCTTACCCTCCTTTCCTCCTTAGTCTCATTCTTCACTGTATTGCACGTCATGGCGCGGTCCGCCCCGTTGTACCGGATGGAGTGATTTCCCTTGCATCCTGCATTCGGTTGTGACATTTTGTACGAAATGTACGAAACGTAAGGATTGACCAATGACACGTCTCACCGCCTCGCAACTCAGGGAAGACCTCTCCGACGCGCTCAACAAGGTAGCGTTCGGGAGGGAGAGAATCGTGCTCCGTCGGAGCGGTAAGGATATGGCCGCTCTGGTGCCGATGGAAGACTATGCGCTCCTTCTGGAAATCGAGGATAAATTGGATCTTGAAGCGATGCGCGAGGCACTGGCCGAACCCGGTGCGAACAGCGTATGGGAGGAGGTGAAAAAGGACCTCGGGGTGTAGGTGTCATACACCATCGAACTCAGGCCAGCTGCCATCCGCGACCTGCGGGACTTGCCTCAAGGGATTCTTCGGAGGATAACCGGCAAGATCGATTCTCTGGCCGACAATCCGCGCCCGCCCGGCGTGGAGAAATTGACCGGGAGCGAAAACTCCTACCGCGTCCGTGTGGGAGACTACCGCATCCTCTATCAGATATTGGACAACATTGTGCTGGTCATCGTGGTCAAGATTCGACACCGCCGCGAAGCATACCGGAAATGACCCTGCGCGTCAATCCTTCCTCGCGTGGAACAGCAGTTCTCCCGCGTGCCGCCAAGTACGGGATACATTCAAAGAGGGCGCGGAGGGCGCGGAGAGCGCGGAGGAAAAGTTGAGGGCGCATCCCGCTCAGATCATGCCAGCCAGCTGAGTTCGTGATACATTTGAAGAGATGAAAGAGAGCGAAGAGAGCGGAGAGGAAGTGTTGAGGGCGCTTCCTGCTCGATCCGTGCGCCTCGCCGCAATCGAGTCAACACAAGGGTGCTGGGCCCCAAAGCCGCGATTCTCGGCCCTCGGTGTTCGCGAAGCGCTCTGAGTACTCTGTGTTCCCGCGAAGCGCTCCGGGTTCTCCGGGTTGGCGAAGCCCCGTGTTCGCGAAGCGCTCTGAGTACTCTGTGTTCCCGCGAAGCCCTCCG
>DAOSDL010000007.1:37770-153631 GCA_035362335.1 Bacteroidota bacterium | reverse complement strand
GGCGAATGCGGGGGGGAATGTGTTGGTGCGCTCAAGTAGGGGCGAACACGTAGGTGGGAATGTGGTTTTTTTGGGGTGGTTTGTGGCGAACACGTTGGTGGGAATGTGGTTTTTTCGCGGTGGTTGTGGCGAATGCGGGGGGGAATGTGTTGGTGCGCTCAAGTAGGGGCGAACACGTAGGTTCGCCCCTACTTGTGCGCATTGTGCGGGTGGGGTACATTTCGGGTATGCGGATTTGTGTGGTGATATTGGTGGTGATGCTGGGGTTGCCGGGTTGTGCGGATGATCCGGTGGCGGATGTGCCGGGGACGCCGCGGATTGTTGCGCTCACGGCTGTTGCCGGGGTGGATTCGGTGGTGACGATGGAGTATCTGCTTCCGACACGAGATGGCGCATCGGAACCGGTGGTGCTGGATATTGATTGGGGCGACGGATTGGGCGTGGAGCGACGCGACACGGAAAGTGGATTTCGTTTTTCGGCGACGCACAGCTATTTCGATGCGGGTGTGTACGAGGTGCGCATTCGTGCGACGGGAAGCAATGGACGCATCTCGGCATGGTCCGAAGCGGCCGTCGTGCGCATCGAGGGTGCGTCGCGCGCTTCACGCGGCGATTGGTGGATGTTCATGCGCGACGCCAGGCACAGCGGCGCGAGTTCGCTCGCCGGACCCGAGCGTCCGCAATTGCTGTTCTCCCTTCTGCTGCCGTCGCCCGTGTTTTCCACTCCGGTGTTCAATCTGGATGGAACGGCGCATTTCGGCTGCGACGATCATGCCCTGCGCGCGCTGTATCCGGATGGACGTTTGAAATGGCGCTATGTGCCGGGCACGGGACGGCTACGCGGGGCACCAGCACTCGATGAGCAGGGCACGATGTATTTCGGCAGCACCTCGGCAAACGTGTATGCTGTGGATCGCAGTGGACGCCGTATGTGGAACTACTCCACCAGCGCACCCATCACCCATTCCAGTCCGGTGATCACGCCCTCGGGCCTGATCGTCATCGGCAGCGACGACGGCATGGTGTATGCCCTCGATGCGGAAGGCCGACTACGCTGGAGCGTGAATACCTCCTTCCCCATCCTTGGCTCCCCCGCCTGCGGTAATGACGGCACGGTGTATGTTGCGGATGCACAAGGCATACTCACCGCCATTGCCGAATCCGGTACCGTGCGATGGACGTTCGCCACCGGCTTTGCCAGCGCGTGCAGTCCGTCGATACGGACGGACGGTTCCATCGTGCTGGGCAATGATGCCGGTCGGCTGCACTGCCTCGAGAGCAATGGCAGGCTGCGCTGGCGGCGTGATTTCGAGCAACCCATCCGCGACGGCATAGCCGTGTTGCCCGACGGCCGCATGATGTTTCTCGGATATGGAGGTCGCCTGTATTGCGCCGCTTCCGACGGCCTGGAACAATGGCATGTGGACATCGCCAACAGCGCGGAAGGATTGCTGCCCGCGGTGGATGTGTATGGCAATGTCTATGTCGGGACGCCCGAGGGAGCAGTGCTGGCGCTCGATGATGACGGCCGTGAGAAGTGGCGATTCCAGAGCAACGAACGTGGCGCCATTCGCATCAGTATCGGACAGAATGGGGGGTTGTACTGTGTGAGCGCGAGTGGCGCGGTGTTTGTGTTGGGCGAGCGGTGACGCATCGCTGCGTCTTCAGCGGAGCATGAGTTTGTAGTAGCGCTTCCCCTCTTCCTGCCGCATGAAATCGATGGTATGTTTGAAGCCGACGTCGATACTCAGGAAAAATGCCAGTCGGTGCAGCAGCGCGTGCAGGGCTTCGTCCTCGGTGTGTCCCCAACTTTCGCATTCACGGATGGAAGGAACATAGGCGTCCACGCCTGTGGCTGCCGCCTCGATCACAATGGTGAATTGCCGCATAGTGTCAGTCGCGCTCGAGTATGTAGCGTGAAATGACGAGGCGTTGAATTTCGGAAGTGCCCTCGCCGATTTGCAGGAGACGCTGGTCGCGATAGAAGCGCTCGATCTCGTATTCCTTCATCAAGCCGTAACCGCCATGAATTTGCACCGCCTCGTCGGCCACCTCGCGGGCGATTTCGGAGCAGTACAGCTTGGCCATGGCGGATTCCTTGGCAAAAGGACGGCCGTTTTGCCGCAGCCAGCAGGCCTTGTACAGCAGATTGCGCGCGAGTTCGATTTTCAATGCCATGTCCGCGAGTTTGAAGGCAATGGCCTGAAACGCGGCGATGGGTTTGCCGAACTGCCGTCGCTGTTTCGCATGCGACAGTGCCAATTCGTAGGCGCCCTGCGCGCAGCCCAGACCCATGGCGGCGATGGACAGTCGGCCATCGTCCAGCGTACGGAGCATGATTTTCGATCCCTCGCCGCGGGCTCCGAGCAGTTGCTCTTCCGGCACCGTGCAATCGTCGAAATACAGCTCGGAGGTGTTGGACGCGCGCCACATCATCTTTTCCTTCATTGTGCGCGCGGTGAATCCCGCTGTACCCCGAGGCACGATGATTGTGGAAAATTCCTTGCGGCCATCCTCCAGCACATCCGACACCGCTTGCACCGTGGCGCCCAGCGTGATATCGGTGGAACCGTTGGTGATGAAGATTTTCGAGCCGTTGATGACCCAGTGGCCGTCCTGAAGACGGGCCGTGGTTTTACTTCCGCGTGAATCCGAACCCGCGTCGGGTTCGGTGAGGCCGAACGCCCAGAGCGCTTCGCCGGTACACAGCGGCGGAATGAGATCGCGCTTTTGCGACTCGCTGCCGAAATAATACAGCGGACCGATGCCCAGGGAATTGTGCGCCGCCACCGTAGCCGCCTGCGAGCCGTCGATGCGGGCGATTTCCTCCACGGCGATGATGTAGGAGAGGTAGTCCATGCCCTGGCCGCCGTATTCCTCGGACACCACCACGCCGAACAGACCAAGTTCGCCCATGCGCCGCGTCAGGTCGTAGGAAAACTCCTCCGCATCGTCCAGAGCTTTGGCGCGCGGCCGGATTTCCTGCTCCGCGAAGTCGCGCACCGTGCGACGCAGCATCGTATGCTCTTCACGCTCGTACATGCTTCCTCCATGCTATGGGCCACGAATCGCAGCGCTTTCGCCCCGTTCCGGCTTCCCGCCGCGCAACACCCGAATGTTGATCCAGAAACTCCTTGAATATACATCCCTCGATTGTTGCAGCAAATACAGAGGAAGGAGTAAAGAGTGAAGAGTAAAGGGTGGACGAAATCACGTGGGTCAAACACGAAAGACGTGTAACGCAAAGCCGTAGAGATGGTAACGCAATGGCGCCAGGATGCAAAGGACGCAAGGTTTCGGTGTTCCTTTGACAGCCAGCATGGGATTGCCATTCTCGCGGCTCGTTGCTGGTATCGCTGTGGACTTCCACGATCCATCTGTGATAATCTGCGTGAAATCTGTGCAATCTGTGGTTTTGGGCCTTGTGAACCGCGGCACACCTTCCTTCACCGGATATAGTCTGCTGACTGCTGCTTCGCGAGTTGTACTACCATGAAAATCTATCATCAAGCAATCAATTTTCATGGTACTTCACTCCACGGGACCGGTGTCGAAAATGACCTCACCACCACGCCGATCCACCTCCTTGCCCTGGCGCAGTCGTTCCGAGGCGCGCAGTTCGTGTCCGATGCGCTCGAAACGATACAGCACCGTGCCGTTGTCGTCGATGGAGCTGTGGCCGGCATAGTCGGCCACAAGACGGGAGACGATGCGCGCCAGCTCATCGAGCGTCATCGCCCTCTCGCCTCCGCTGTTGATCTCGCGCAGCATTGCGTCGAGCGACAGGGCCTCGCCTTCATGGTCGAAGAGCACGCGCAGGACGCGACGGCGCAGATTGCGCTGCCGACGCGCGGCCTCGCGCCTGCCTACTCCGATGGAACGCAGCAGTGGAACAGCGAAAAAAATCAGCGAGAACACGAAGGGCAGCACTCCCAGCAGCAATTGCACCACGCCCTCGCCGACGAACACACCCGCCTGCATGCCGATGCGCACACCAACGACGGGTGAGAACAGCATTACGGAGGAAAAAAGGAGATTGAACGCATTCATGCCGATAATCGCGGCATTGCGACCGGACGTGTTGCCCGTGACTTCGTACGGTGCCTCGTACTCGTTCCAATACAACTCGATGCTGCCACCTTCCATCGCGGCATCACCCGATACCAGCATGCGATCGAAACTGCCCACGAGAACGCCGTCGTCGGTGATGTCGGCCTGCCCCTTGAAGCGCGACAGGTACTCGGCCATTTTCTCCGAAGCTTCGTCGTAGGTGAGGCCGGCCAGCGCCACCATTTCGGTGAGCGTGAGAATGCCCTTGCGTTTGCGCAGATACGCGGCCACTTCCTTCTCGTTGCCGAGCGGATCGAAACCGGGACGTGGCGGACCGAACACGAAATCGTACACCGATTGCACAAGGCGCTTGCGGGGTTCGAGACGCGCGGCATCCTTGCGCATCCGTTGCTGATAGGTTTTGTGGCGGTACCCGGCGCCGTCGGTGGCGTACACGATGGCCATGTTGCGTGAACCGAAGAAAAACAGATCGGCGAACAGATCACCGATCCACCCCAGTTTGATCCCCTTCTTGCTGTCCTTGTTCGCGAACAGCAACACGAGCAGCATGATCACGAACAGCGTGAAGTATACCACGAGCATTACCGTGATCCAGATCTTGAATCCCACGGTGAAGGCCTTCCAGAGCAGGGCCCGCAGGTCGGCGAGACGCTCGGCGAAGGATTTCTCGCCGCGTCGTCGCAGGGATGTGCCGAAATCGTAGAGGATTTCGCCCGATTCCGTCACCTGCAAGCGGCAGATGTAGGTGTTCATCAGGGATTCCAGAGCCTCCTGCACGCTGTCGAGCGGCAGCCCTGTGGCCGCGGCGGCATCGGAGGGTGTGAGTTTGCCTCGCGCGCCGGCGAGACGTCCGCGCAGCAGGCGGGTACTTTCTTCCGGGGTGATGGTGTTCTTCATGTGCATTGATGCTTGTGATGGGGAAAAGTACGAAAAGCGCGGCGTTTTGTAGAATGCCCGCTTGTCGGCATATTCGGGGCATGGTACAACGCGTACGCATGCTGCTCCGTCGACCGTCCGTGCTTCTCGCGGCGCTTCTGCTGCTGGTGGTGCTGCCGGCACTGCTCGTCACGGCCTTCGAACTCAACCGCATGTCGCGGGGCGAGCGCGAGTTGCACGCGCTGTACACCCGTCAGCTCGACGCCGTGCTGTTCTCCGTCAATCAGCACGCCTGGGATGTGGCGAACAGCTGGATGCGTCGCCTCGGGAGCATCGACGCGCGCGGCGCCGGCACGACGGACGCATTGAACGACTTTCGCGCGGGCCGCCGCGCCGTGCTTTACGCGGCGGTACTCTCCGCCGATCTCCGTCCCCTCGCCGCCACCACATCCTCGGACGCCACACCGATGGCAGTCCTGTTCGACAGTCTCCGCGCGCGGCCCGAACGCCTGGAACAACTGCGGGCTTACGCGGCACTGGATTACCTCCGCATCGAAACACTCGCGCTGCCGCGCGCAGGCCACGCCCCCGCGCTGGCGTTGCTGGGCTCCGCGACACACGGCGAACAGGGCGCCATACTCGTGTGCCTGATCGACCCGGGAGAATTCATTCGCGAACAACTCACGCCCAAGTTCCGCGAACTGGAAGGACAGGACTTCATCCTCTCCGCACGCGAGCGACGAGGAGGCCGCATCGTTGCGAGTTCCGCTCCGGCGCAGGCCGCAGGCACGGCGCATTGGAAACCGCTGTGGCTGCTGCCGGAACATGATATCGGCATCCGCTTGCGTGGTTCCGACATCGGCGAACGTTCGCGCGACCGCTTGCTCTGGTTTGGCGTGCTGCTCGGTGTCGTGGATCTGTTGCTCATCGCCGGCGTGCTGTTCGTGTACGTGGGCATGCGTCGCGAGATGCGCCTGGCCGCGATGAAAACGGATTTCGTGTCGAATGTGTCGCATGAATTGAAAACCCCGCTGGCGCTGATCCGCATGTTCGCCGAAACGCTGGAGATGGATCGCGTACCGGACGAAGCCCGTCGTCGTGAATACTACGGCATCATCGTGCAGGAAAGCGAGCGACTCTCGCGGCTGATCAACAACATTCTCACCTTCTCGCGCATGGAAGCGGGCAAAAAGGAGTACCGTCTCCGCGACACCGACATCAACAGCATCGTCGAGCGCGTCATGGGCATGTACGCGTTTCACCTCGAGCATCGGGGCTTCGCCTGCACGTTCGAGGCGGCGCCGGATCCGCCATCCACACGCGCAGACGAGGAAGCCGTGGCCGAGGCCGTGATCAATCTGCTGGACAATGCGATGAAGTACAGCGCCGAACGCAAGCGTGTGGATGTGCGCACCCATGTCGACGGGGGCTACGTGTGCGTGGCCGTGCGCGACGAAGGCATAGGCATTCCACCGGCGGAACAGCGGCGTATCTTTGAAAAATTCTACCGCGTATCACAGGGTCTCAGCGGCAGCGCCAAGGGCAGCGGCCTGGGGCTCGCCCTGGTCGAGCATATCATGCGCGCGCACGGCGGCGAGGTGCGCGTGGACAGCACACCAGGCGTGGGAAGCTGCTTCACGCTGTGCTTCCCCATTTCCCACACACATGCCGACACGGAGGAACGGGCGCATGGCGCACATACTGGTGATCGATGACGAAGCGGACATGCGCCGCGGACTCGCGGACAATCTGCGTTTCGAGGGCCACAGTGTCAGCGAAGCGGGCGACGGCGAGCAGGGACTTGCGCTGATACTGGCCGAGCGTGCCGACATGATCATACTCGATGTGATGATGCCGGGTGTGAACGGCTTCGACGTGTGTCGACGTGCGCGTGAACGCGGCATACGCACACCCATCATGATGCTCACCGCCAAGGGCGAGGAAATCGACCGCGTGCTCGGTCTCGAATTGGGTGCGGACGATTATCTGACCAAGCCGTTCAGTGTGCGCGAATTATTGGCCCGGGTGAAAGCCATACTGCGGCGCAGCGCCGAAAGCGCGGCCACCACGTCACCGCGTACCATTACCATCGGCGCATTGACCGTGGACTTCGAGCGCTACACGGCACATGATGCCTCGGGCGAGGTGGCCATGACGCATCGCGAATTCGAGGTGCTGCGCTATCTCTGGGAGCATCGCAACGGCACGGTGCAGCGCGATGATCTGCTGGTCAATGTCTGGGGATACGACGAGAGTATTTCCACACGGACCATCGACAATTTCATTCTCAAGCTGCGGCAAAAAATCGAAACAGATCCCGCGCATCCCCGCATCATACTCACCGTACACGGCATGGGCTATAAATTGCTCGCTCGTGACAATTCGTGACAGTTTTCCACAGAACGACAACACAAGTCCGGCGAGCCTTGCGTATGTTTTCCGTTATGAAGCGTTTCGTTCACATCCTCGCACTCGTACTTCCCGCTCTGCAACTGTTCGGCATGCTCACGCCGGTGCGGGCGCAGGACTGGGAGCGTGTGACGGATTTGCGCGGACAGTGGAAATTCATGCTCGGCGACGATGCCGCCTGGAGCGAAGCGCGCTTCGACGACGCAGGTTGGGGACGCATATTCGTCCCCTCTTCCTGGGAAGATGAAGGGTATCCCGGCTACGACGGCTTCGCATGGTATCGCACGACGTTCACCGTGCCGGCGGGCATGAACTTTCAGCCGCTGTATCTGCGCCTGGGTTACATCGACGATGTGGACGAGGTGTATGTGAACGGACGCATGGTGGGCTTCCGCGGCTCCATGCCACCGTATTACATCACCGCCTATCATGAAGAGCGCGTGTATCCCCTGCCCTACGAATACGTGAATTTCTCCGGGGAAAATGTCATCGCCGTTCGCGTGTACGATCAGGAGTTATCCGGTGGCATACTGCGTGGAGATGCGATCGGCGTGTTCCGTTCGCTGCGCTACACCGTGCCCGATCAATCGTTGCGCGGTCTGTGGAAGCTGCGCAGCGGCGACGACCCCCGATGGAGCGAGCCGCGCTACGATGACAGCGCCTGGAGCAATGCCTTCGTGCCCGCGTATTGGGAAACGCAAGGCCTGTACGGCTACGATGGTCTCGGATGGTATCGCACCCGCTTCCGGCTCGATGCCGCGTTGCGTGGACAGACGCTCGTCCTTTGCCTCGGGCGCATCGACGACGCCGACGAGGTGTGGCTCAACGGTCGGCGCATCGGCGGCACGGGGCGCATCCGCGGACGCGGCGGGAATTATTTCGGAGATGATTCCTACAAGCTGCTCCGCTACTACTCCGTGCCCGAGGGCCTTTTGCGCGAGAGCGGCGACAATGTCATTGCCGTGCGCGTGGCCGACGGTTTTCTGCACGGAGGCATGTACGAAGGTCCCGTGGGGCTGTACCGCGAGCAACGTGTGCGGCGTGCCATGCGCGAGGAGCGGAAGCGCGAGGAGCGCAATCCGCTGGAGCGTCTGCTCGATGCGGTATTCGACCGCTGAACGCATGCGGGAACCTGGAAATTCAGGACACTTCCTTCCCTTTTCCCCACCACTGCTGCAAGGCGATGCCGCCCACGATAAGCGCGAGTCCTATCACGGTGGCGGGCAGAATGCTTTCCTCGAGCACGAGGGCAATGACCAGCAGCGAAAGAAATGGCGAAAGGAAGACCAGCGATCCCACCGAGCTGGCATTGCGCGCGTGCCGCAGCGCCGCCTGCCAGAGTAAAAATGTGAGTCCCATTTCAAACACCCCGACATAGACGGCACCAGCCAGGCCTCTCATGCCGACAGGCGTCCATGCGCCCAGCACGGTGGCCGCAACCACACTGTAGAGCGACCCGAAAAAGAAATTCAGCGCGAGTCGCGTGGTGGGGTGTGCCGTGCTGCGCATGTTCAGTATCCAGTACGATGCCCAGATCAGCGATGAACCCAGAGCCAAGGCGATGCCGAAGCCGTTGCCGCTTTCGAGTGAGGTGAAATTGCCGCGCGTGGAGATGACGACCACCCCCAGCAGACTGAGCAGCATGGCCACCAAGTCCTTGGCCCGGAGGCGTTGCTTGAGAAACAACGCCGCCATGATGGACAGCACGATGGGCCAGGTGTAGTTCAACGGCTGCGCCTGTTGCGCGGGCAGCACATCATACGCCGTGAACAGCACGAGATAGTAGGCGAAGGGATTGAGGAAGCCCATCAGCGCCGACGCGGCAATATCTTTCGCGCGCAGCGCCGCGAATCTGCGGATCGGCCGCGGCAGCAGGGCCAGCAACAACACCAGCAGCGACGCCAGCGAGGAATACAACACGAGTTGCATCACCCCCACCTCGCCGAGTGTGAGCTTGAACGCCGTGGCTACCGTCGACCAGCAGAGCACCGACGCCAGCGCGAAAAGAATTGCCCGTGATTGTTGCTTCAAAGTGCATCGCCTCCAGTACGCGCGGAATATAGTCACGAAGCGCGAAAGAATGGAAAATCAGCTTCGGATGTTTATGCCGCTCCAACACGAAGGCGACAAGACATGCCTGCCTGCTTTCATAGACTATGAAATGTGCCGACACTGATTCCCTCCCACGACGACAAGCGAAGCATCGCGTGGGAAGCGCCCGATACTTCCTCCGCGCCCTCTGCGCTCTCCGCGATCTCTGCGCATGTATTCTCCGCGTCCTTGTTGGATGTCTCCACAATTTGGAAGAATTTGCATCATACGCCGGATCAACGCTCGTCCGGCCATCCATCATACCGATACACGGAGTTCGCATGACGCATGCGCCCATCACGCGCCTGGCAGCAGCGTGCCTACTGGCATTGCTGTGCGCCTCTCCCACCACCACCGCCGCATTCCCCTCATCGCTGCCCGACTCGCTGCGCTCGGAGGCGTTCAAACCGACAGTGAAAATCGGCGGTCAATTTTTCATCTCTTACGAGGACGGCCGCGTGGGCGGCGCACCGTACAGCCACTTCTTCATCAACCGCGGGTACATCAATGTGCGCGCCGAGGTGACGCCCTGGCTCAGCGGACGCATCACTCCGGATATTGCCGTGGATCGCGAGGGCGATGGCGAAGGCGATCTGGAATTGCGCTTGAAGTATTGCTACATGCAGGCCGAGCTTCCTGAGTTGGCGGTGCTGACATCGCCGAGCGTGGAATTCGGACTGGTGGGACGTCCCTGGCTGGAGTTCGAACAAAAGGTCAACCTGTATCGCGTGCAGGGTTCGATGTTCGTCGAGCGCGCGGACATACTCAATTCGGCGGATTTCGGTGCAACGTTCAGCGCGCTGCTCGGTGGCTCCATGCCCGAGGAGTATCAGCGTGACGTTTCGTCCTACGCTCCGGGGCGCTACGGCAGCATCGCCATCGGCTTGTACAATGGCGGCGGCTATCACGCCATCGAGCATAATTTGAACAAGTCGCTGGAATACCGCCTTTCGCTGCGTCCCCTTCACGCATTGATTCCCGGTTTGCAACTCACCTACGCCGGCGCCGTGGGCAAGGGCAA
Organism: Bacteroidota bacterium; assembly: GCA_035362335.1. Lineage (GTDB taxonomy): Bacteria > Bacteroidota > Ignavibacteria > SZUA-365 > SZUA-365 > JAOSJT01. The sequence goes on along the minus strand of DAOSDL010000007.1, from coordinate 143,163 downwards.
TGTGGAGAAGCAGGTGGATTGGAACATGCACATCGCCTATCTGAGCATGGAGCATCGCGCGTTCACGGTGGCGGGCACCTGGTTCGTGGGCGAAGGCAATGCCAAGGGCAAGCTGCTCGACACCGATGGCACACCGCGCGATCAAAGCGGCTGGTCGGCATTCGCCGATGTGCGCATTCCCGGCACGCCGCTGAGTGTGTTCGGCCGCTACGATCACTACGTCTGGGACAACGATCCGTCGGAGTGGGAAGAGAACACGCTCATCGCCGGCCTGACCTGGCATGTGAACAGGAAAAACAAACTGCTGCTCGACTACGAGCGCGTAAGCGATGCTGACGGCGAGGAATTGTCGCATGCCCTGAAGCTCTCGGCCGAACTGGCGTTCTGAGGCCGTTCAGTCCTGCGCATTACCGCGCTTCCCTGTTGCGCCGACCGCGTAACGGGAAAGTCGAATGATTTCCGCGCACAAGGACATTTACCTGTGCAAACGACAAGCCCCGCGCGAGTGCGCGGGGCTTGTCGTTTGCAATAGGGTGAGCGAGGTACGGAGCGCGGCGGCAGTTACCGGACTGACGACTCCTTTGTCTGCGCCGGACTTTGCGTCATACGCGAGCAGCCCTCGTAAATCGTCTTCGAGTGGAAAATAATTTCCTCGTACTCGGTGAGCAACTCGAGGAGGAGCAGCGAGGTACGCGTGGTTTGCTTCTCCTTTTTGGAGCGCTTGAGTTGCCGCTTGTCGGCCTTGCGGATGCGATCACGCACATCCTGCGTCTCGCGCTCGACCACGTCCAGAAGCGAATAGTCGCCCGCTTGCAGACTGTTGGACACGACGCGCAACTGCTCGTGCAATTCCTTCTCGATGGCGCGGATGTCCTCGATTTGCTCTTCTTCCAGCGCCTTGTGATTGTTGCTCACATGCGAGTAAATCTGCGCGGTCATGTCGCGCACACTTCGAAGCAACAGGCGTAATGAGCCCATGACCTCGGCATAGGTTTTGTTTTCGATAGCGTCCTCGCGCTCCTCCAGATACGAGGTGCGGAGAATGCTGCTCACCATTTGTTTGCCGCGTTTGTTGAGATTTTTCGCATCCTCACGCATCTGCTTGAGCGCCGTGCGATCCTCGGTGATCAAGCCCTCGTTGGTGCCGCGGAGAATTTCGGCGGTACGTGTGATGATGCCGCCGATTTCCTTCTTGAGCATTTCAAAGGCCTCTTCCTTATTGTCGCCGACGACCATCATGCGCCCCGCCTCTTCGCTGGCCTTTTCGCGGGAACGATGCAGATGAATGCTGCGGAAGAGCAGTGCCACGGCCAATCCCACCAACACCAACAAGCCGGGGAGCTTGGTGAAATAGATGATCGTGGCGATAATGGCAGCCGCGGTGGAAGCGATGATGGCGGTGAAGAACCAACCACCGATCACCGTCAACACGCCGGCAACGCGGTACACTGCGGAATCGCGTCCCCAGGCGCGGTCGGGCAGCGCCGTGGCCATGGCCACCATGAAGGTGACGTAGGTGGTGGACAACGGCAGCTTAAGCGTCGTGCCGAAGGAAATGAGCAGCGCCGAGACGATGAGATTCACTGCAGCGCGCAGGTAATCGAAGGAAGGATACTCGCCGTTCGCATCAGGCTGCGGCTTGTACTTCGTGGTGTCGAAACGACGCGCCACCGCTGCCTTGACCGGAGCTGGAGTGATCCAGGAGAAAAAGTGGATCACCGCAAGCACGGCACGCACGATGGAGCGCGCGGCGGCGTTGGACTCGAAACGCTCATGCCCCTCGCCCTGACGACCGAGATTCACCTCCGTGGCCGTCACGGTGCGCGCCTTCTTGCTCATCCACAGCGTCGCCGCCATGATGGCGCCGGCGATGAGCAGCATCCACGTGTTGGCGCGCACGGGCTCGGCCAGCGCACCCATCATCTGCGTGAGTGGATTCTCCACACCCTGCACATGCTGCATCGCGAACAGACCCGCGAGCGGCGCACCGATGAAGTTCACCAGATCATTCGCCGCGAAGGCCATGGCCAGCGCGAAGGTACCGGCGAGCACCACGGGTTTGAAAATGTTCACCTTCGTGAACCAGGTCAGAAGCTGCATCACCACTGTCCAAAACGCCCAGGACGCGGCCGAGAGCAACAATGCGTTGGCTTTGATCCAATCCGCCTGCGTTTCACTCAGGAAGGACGCACCTTTCGCCCCTTTCACCATCAGGAAGTACGTCAGCGCAGCGAGAGCAAAGCCGCCCCAGATCGAACCGTAGCGCTTGATCTTCGCGTTGATGTCGAAGGTGAAGAGCATGCGCGAGAAGTACTGCACAAGCGAACCCACGATGAAGGCCACCACCACCGAGAGAACAATGCTGAATAAAATTTTCAGCACACTGGCCGTGTTGATGAAGGCAAGCGCCTCCGCAACACCGCCCGTGCCCGTGGTCAACACCTTGATCAGCGAAATGGCGAAGGCCGCGCCCAACAGCTCGAAGACCAACGACACGGTGGTCGATGTGGGCAAACCAAAGGTGTTGAAGAAATCCAACAACAGCACGTCCGTGAGCATGGTGGCGGAGAAAATGAACATCACGTCCACAAAGGTCAGCATCTCCGGGTTGAAGATGCCCTTGCGCGCGATTTCCATCATGCCGCTGGAAAACGTCACACCGGTGAGAATGCCGAGTGATGCGATGACCATGATCACCGTGCGCGGTGCGACTTTCGATCCGATGGCGGAATTCAGAAAGTTGACCGCATCGTTGGCCACGCCCACCACCAAGTCCGCAATGGCGGCGAGAAGGAGAACGGCGAGAATGAGATAAAAGAGGTCCATGTGTGATAATGGGTTATGAAACAGATAGCTGATGTTCGTTCAGTGTGGTTTTTCCGCTACGACCGGATTGCGACCGTGGCGGATAATGTTACCGGAGTCGATGTATACCACGACCTCGGCAATGTTGGTGGCGCAATCGGCGATGCGCTCGAGATGCCGCGCGATGCCGAGAACATTAAGCAGACGCCCGGTCATGGCCGGATTTTCCATGATGCGCTGCTGGACAAACTGGTACATCTCGCGATTGAATGCGTCCACTTCGTCGTCGCCCGCGCATACTGCTCGCGCCATGGCGACATCGGCTTCGACAAAGCTGTCCAGAGCTCTTCGCAGCATGGCCAGCGCTGCATCGGCCATGTGCAGCAAATCCGCCGGCAGCAGCGCCTGCTCGTGCACGCTCAAATCTTCGACATGCCGCGCTATGTTGCCCGCAAGATCTCCGATACGTTCGAGATCGGTGTTGATTTTTAAAAAAGCCACAAGGACGCGGGTGTCTTCCGGCCGCAGTGGTGGTTGCGCAAGCATGGTTACGCAATCCTCTTCGATAGCGATTTCAAGAGTGTCGATCTCCGCATCGCTACGGACCACCACGCCTGCGGCGAGTTTGTCCTTACCACGCAGGGCAAGAACCGAACGCCGCGCGCTCTCTTCCACCAACGCACCGAGGGTTAAGAGTTTTCGCCGCAATTGATCGATACTCCGCGCCGGTCCCATTGTCATGCGGCCACCTCGTCCATGCTCCGCAGGCCGGCGACATCGATGGTGCGCGGCAAATACACGGTGAATACGCTGCCGACACCGGGCGAGCTTTTCACTTCGATGCGCCCGTGATGCGCCTGCACGATGTGCTTGACAATGGCGAGTCCGAGTCCGGTGCCGCCCATTTTCCTGCTGCGCGCCTTGTCGATGCGGTAAAAGCGCTCGAACAGGCGCGGCAGATGTTCGGCTTCGATACCGTAGCCCTCGTCGCGCACGCAGACGGTGATTTCATCGGCTGACTGAGCGGCCGCGCTGATCCACACGCGCTTGCCCTCGTCGCTGTATTTGAGAGCATTGTTGATCAGATTCACCACCGCCTGTTCCAGAAGTTGCGCATTGACCACGGCTGAAATCTCCTCCGGGCAGTCGATGAGCAGCGTGGCGCGCTTCGCATCGGCATCCACCTGACAGGTTTGGGCCGCAGCGACGAGAATTTCCGCCATATTGCGCTCTTCGAGCTCGATCTCGTGGCGATCAGCGCCCTGCTCGATGCGCGAAAGACTGAGCAAATCCTCGATAATGGCGTTGAGGCGATCAGCTTGCTTGGATATGATGGCGAGAAATCGCATGGCATCGTTGCGATCGTGAATGGCGCCGTCGAGCAGGGTCTCCACGAAGCCCTTGATGCTGGTGATCGGCGTCTTCAATTCATGGGAAACATTTGCCACAAAATCGCGACGCACATTTTCCAGCTTGCGCAGTTCGGTCACATCGTTGAGCACCACCAGCACGCCGAGAGTGTTTCCGTTGTGGTCGCGTAAAAGCGTGCCATGCAATTGCACGTGGCGCTCCTGATTGTCTTCAACGATGGAGATGAACTCCTCAAGCGGCACTCCCCTGCTCAGCGTGTCGGCCACGAAGCGCTGCAAGCCCACGTTGCGCACGATTTCCTGTATCGCGCGGCCCAGGGCCTTTTCGGGCACGACATTCAGCATCACCGCCGCGCTGTAATTGATGTTGATCAGGCGCTCCTCGGTGTCGAAAGCCAAGACGCCCTCGACCATGCTGGACAGCACGGCGTCCTGCTCGCTGTTCTGCTGCACGATGGTGCCGATGCGATCCTGCAGTTGCGCGGCCATGGTGTTCATCACCGCGGCGAGATCGTTGAGTTCCTCGGATTCCGGAATTTCGAGCCGGAAATCCAGCTCGCCTTCGGCGAAACGCTTCGCGCCGAGCTTCATCGTTTCGATGGGACGCGTAAGCCGCCGCGAAATGGCGAGACTGACCAGTCCCGCGATGAGCGCGATGACGAGTCCGCCGAGCACGATTTGCCACTGCAGGCGCTGCACCGCCTCTTCCACGCGATGCACCGGGACGGCGGTGCGCAGAAAACCGATGAGGGATTTCCCGTCGTACAATGGCACGGCTGCGTACATCATACTGCGGCGCACGGTGGAGCTGTAGCGCGTCGACGTGCCGTAGCCGCTGCGCTCGGCGAGTATCACCTCTGGGCGTTGCGCGTGATTCTCCATCGTCGCGGGGTCGCGCTCGCTGTCTGCCACCACGTCGCCAGTGGCGAGCAGTACTGTGATGCGTGTGTGTGAAATGCGGCCGTAGCGGCGGCTTTCACGGTTCAACTCTTCCACAGTGCCGGCGCGAATATGCTCGATCGCGACCGATTGCAACAGGGCCGCTCGTGCGCGCAGATCGTTGGACACCTGATCGAGCAGGATGTTTTGGAAGGAACTGGTGGTGAGAAAGGTAAAGGCGAACAGCGCCAGAAAAATGACGAGAAAATTCGACGTGTAAAGCTGCCAGAACAGGCGCCGCTTACGCATCCGCATCACTCCATGAAGCGATAGCCGACACCACGCACGGTTTCCACATACCGTCCGGCGGTGCCGAGTTTCTTGCGCAGTCCCACGATTTGCACGTCCACCGAACGATCGGTCACCGGGTACCCATCGCCGCGCACGGCCTCTACAATTTGCGAGCGCGTGAACACCCATCCCGGCCGGCTTGCGAGGAAGTACAGCACGCGGAATTCGGTGAGCGTGAGCACGACTTCCTGTTCGTCCACCAGCACTTCATGCCTGCCGGGATTGATGACCATGTTATGTATCCGGAGGCTCGCGTCGCCGCCACGCTCGACGGGTTGCGCGCTGCGCCGCAGCAAGGCCTTCACGCGCGCGAGCAGTACACGACGGCTGAAGGGTTTCGCGATGTAATCATCGGCGCCCAATTCCAGCCCGGTCACGATGTCTGCCTCCTCGCTGCGCGCTGTGAGCATGATCACGCCAATCTCCTTGGTGGCGGCGTTGCCTTTCACGGCTTTGCACACCTCGAGTCCGTCCACACCCGGCAACATCAAGTCGAGCAGTACGAGGTCAGGCGCGCGCGCGGCAATACGCTTCAGAGCTTCCTCGCCGGAGGTGACGCTTTCCACCGTGTAGCCTTCCCTGCTGAGATTGTACGTCACCAGCTCGAGAATCTCTTCCTCGTCTTCGACTACCAGTATGTGACCGCGTGACATGGGTGTGAACCTGTGTTAGTGGCGCATTTCCACATGCAATATGGCCCTCACATTGTTAGCGTCGTGTTAGCAGCCCGTGAGGAGTTCGTGTGTTTTCGTGAAATTTACTCAAAAAGAGCGATTTGCGCTGTGGAATCCGGTCGCCGGAATGCCGCGGTGGATAATACTGCTCCGCTGCGGGCTAATCCATGCCGAGCGCAGGCAAGGTGGAAAAGTGTACGCAACTGTTCGTACATCGGGCCGGAACCCGTCATGCGTTTCCCGAAGCGCGCCTCATTCACCTTGCCTTCGCGCATGGAGGCGAGGCGGTGCAGGATTTTTTCGCGCCTGAGTGGATAGTGCTCCAGCAACCACGCGTCGAACAGTTGTTCGACCGCGCGTGGCAGACGCAGGGGGATGAAAAAGGCGAAACCCGCGCCGCGCTTCGCCGCCTCGGCAATAATCGCGGGCATTTCTTCATCGGTGAGCGCGGGAATCACCGGCGAGACACTGAGTCCCACCGGTATGCCGGCGCGGTGCAATTCCTCCATCGCGTCGAGTCGACGCTGTGGCGTCGAGGTGCGGGGTTCAAGTCTTCGCGCGAGGTCGGCGTCCAGCGTGGTGATGGACAGCACCACCGCGGCAGCGTTGTCGCGTGCCAGCGATGCCAGCAGATCGATGTCGCGCGTGACGAGGTGGTTCTTGGTGATGAGCTGCACGGGATTACGGAACTCCTCCAACACCTCAAGCAGCGAGCGCGTGATGCGCAACCGTCGTTCGACGGGTTGATAGGGATCGGTGACGCCGCTCAGTTCCAACGGCTTCGGCACCCAGGACGGCCGCAGCAATTCCTTGCGCAAAAGCGTAGCGGCATTTTCCTTGACCATGATGCGCGTTTCGAAGTCGAGTCCGCTCGAAAAGCCCAGATACTCGTGAAACGGGCGTGCGTAGCAGTACGTGCAGCCGTGTTCGCAACCGCGATAGGGGTTGATGCTGGCTTCGAAGCCAATATCGGGACTGTCGTTGGTGGCGATGATGGTTTTGCCGTTGTCGCGGTAGAAGCGCGTCTCGCTTCGCGGGGCTTCGCCCTCCCATTCCTCATCCGCCTCGTAGGCGATGCGCTCGAAGCGATTCGGCGGGTTGCTGTCCGTTCCCCGCCCGGAGCGGCGTTTGCGGGGAGCCGGAGTCTCGTCCCGGTCGCCGCTCATGCGCGCACGCCCCCGCAGTTGACGCGGTTGCGGAGCGCCCCGACCGCGAAACGGCGGATTTTCTTGCCGTGGAAATAGGAAAAAAGACACATCGGTATTATCTTTCATGAATTCCCCTGCCGGGGAATGGAACGGAGCAACGCTGTTTTTCCTCGAACCACCAGACGCAAAGGACACCATATGAAACGAATGCTGCTGCTCGGAGACGAGGCCATCGCGCAGGGAGCGCTGGATGCCGGGCTCTCCGGCGTGTACGCCTATCCCGGCACCCCATCCACGGAAATTACGGAGTATATTCAGCGATCCAAACAGGCGCAGGAGCGCAACGTGCACAGCATGTGGAGCGCCAACGAGAAAACCGCCATGGAAGCCGCGCTGGGCATGTCCTACGCCGGCAAGCGCGCCATGGCCTGCATGAAGCACGTCGGCCTCAATGTCGCGGCCGATGGTTTCATCAATGCGGGCATCACCGGTGCCAATGGCGGACTCATCGTGGTGGCGGCCGACGATCCTTCGATGCACTCCTCGCAAAACGAGCAGGATTCGCGTTTTTACGGCAAATTCGCCCTCATTCCCATGCTCGAACCGGCGAATCAGCAAGAGGCCTACGACGCCATGCATTACGGCTTCGATATGTCGGAAAAATTCGGCACGCCGGTGCTGCTGCGCATCACCACGCGCCTGGCGCATTCACGTTCGGGCGTGGCAGTGAAAGACGCGCGTGGCGAGAACGAACTGCGCCTGCCCGGCGACAAGCGGCAATTCGTGCTGCTGCCCTCCATCGCGCGCCGCAACTATCAGTCGCTGCTCGGCAAACAGGCTGGCTTCGAAGAGGACGCGGAGACCTCGCCGTTCAATAGCTTTATCGACGGTGCCGACCGCTCGCTGGGCATCATCGCCTGCGGCATCGCCTACAATTATCTCATGGAGCACTATCCCGAAGGTTGCCCCTACCCCGTGCTGAAAATCGGCCAATACCCGATTCCGCGCGGCAAGGTGCGCGACATCGTCAAACTGTGCGAGCGCGTGCTGGTGCTTGAGGACGGCGCACCCTTTGTGGAAGAACAACTCCGCGGCTTGCTCGACGAGAGCTATCGGATTTCGGGTCGCCTCGATGGCAGCATACCGCGCGCGGGCGAATTGAATCCGAATATCGTGGCGGCCGCCCTCGGACTGCCCGTGAGCATGGGCCAGCCCAAACCGGAAATCGTCAAACCGCGTCCGCCCGAGTTGTGCCCCGGCTGTCCGCATATCGACAGCTACAATGCGCTCAACGAAGCGCTGCGCGAACTGGAGCCGGGCCGCGTGTTCAGTGATATCGGCTGCTACACGCTCGGCGCACTCGAGCCGTTCAATTCCATCAACTCCTGCGTGGACATGGGCGCATCCATCACCATGGCCAAGGGTGCGGCCGATGCTGGCCTGTTTCCCGCAGTGGCGGTGATCGGCGATTCGACCTTCACCCACTCGGGCATGACCGGCTTGCTCGACGCCATTATCGAGGACACGCCCATCACCGTGATGATCGTGGACAATGAAACCACGGGCATGACAGGCGGCCAGGCCTCGTCGGCACGCGGCAAACTCGAGGACATCTGCCGCGGACTCGGCGTGCCCGAAGAGCACATCCTCGTCGTCGAACCCTTGCGCAAGAACCACGAAGAGAACGTCCGCCTCATCAAGCAGGAGCTGTACCATCGCGGCGTGTCGGTGATTATCGAGCGCAGGGAGTGCATTCAGACCATCAAAATCACCAAGAAGACCGAGAAGGAGTCAGCCGAATGAAACGCGACATCATTCTCGCCGGCGTCGGCGGACAGGGCATTCTCACCATCGCCACCATCATCGGCTACGCCGCCGTGGAGCGCGGTCTGCATCTGAAGCAGGCCGAGGTGCACGGCATGTCGCAGCGTGGCGGCGATGTGCAATCGCATCTGCGTTTAAGCGAGCAGCCGATTTACTCGGATCTGATTCCCGAAGGCAAGGCCGACATCATCATTTCCATCGAGCCCATGGAATCGCTGCGCTACACCAGCTTCCTCGCGCCCGATGGCTGGCTGATCGCCAACAAGAAGCCCTTCGTCAACATCCCCAACTATCCGAGTTACGAGGATGTGTGGGCCACGATCGAGGCGTTTCCGCGCAGCATTCTCATCGACGCGGATCAGCTCGCCAAGCAGGTGGCCACATTGCGCTCGATGAACATCGTGATTCTCGGAGCCGCATCTCCGTTTCTCCAGATGGAGCCGTCGGAACTCGAGCATGCCATCGAAGCCATTTTCTCCCGCAAGGGCGATGCCATCGTGCAGCAGAATCTCGCCGCTTTCCGCGCGGGACGCAGTTACGCCGAAGAGAAAAATCTCGTCGGTCACTGATTCAAACTTTTCGTTCCTTTGCTCCGCGGGCGCGCTGTGTACATCAGCGCGCCCGTTCTTTTTTCCCACAACAATATGAAAGCTGTGCGCAGGCGAGATACCGCGCGCATGCGTTGTAAAGCTTGTGGATTTTGATCAATTTTAAGGGATTTCATCATTCGGGGCCCCGATTCGATTGCCGATGTTCGTGCAGGACGGCGGGCACCTTCACACAAAGCACATGGAACCATGGCCGACACCACCATAGACCAATCGCTGATTTTCGGACCCAACACCTGGCTCATCGACGAGATGTACCGACGGTTCAAGGAGAATCCCTCTTCAGTCAGTGAGCATTGGCAGGACTTTTTCACCGATTACCGCCCCACCAGCGTGCCGCGCGCAGTGGCGGAGCAACAGCCGAGCCCGGCGTCCGTTACTCCCGCAGTGCCCGCCCAGCCCGTGTTGCCGCCCGACGCGGAGAAGCTCCGCGGACCCGCCGAAATCATCGTCGCCAACATGGAGCGCAGTCTCTCCATGCCCACGGCCACGTCGTCGCGCACCATCGCGGTGAAGTTGCTCGACGAAAACCGCCGCCTGATCAATCGCTTCCTCGAAGACACGGTGAGCGGACGTGTGAGTTTCACGCATCTCATCGCCTGGGCGGTGATGAAGGCCATGCGGGCGCAGCGCGCGATGACCATGGTGTACCATTACCACGAGGGACAGCATTACCGCATTGTGCCCGAGCATGTGAATCTCGGCATCGCGGTGGACGTGCAGAAAAAGGACGGCTCGCGCAATCTCCTCGTGCCGAATATCAAGGCGGCCGAGCAATACGACTTCAGCGGCTTTTTCGCCGCCTACAATGAAGTGTTGCGCAAGGTGAACACCGGCTCGATCACACCCGACGATTTCATGGGCACCACAGCCACGCTCACCAATCCCGGCATGATCGGCACGGTGTTTTCCATTCCGCGACTGATGCAGGGCCAGAGCGTGATCGTGGGCATCGGCGCCATCGCCTATCCCCCCGAGTTCCGCAACGCCGATCCGCGCACACTGGCCATGCTGGGCATCAGCAAATCCATGACCGTGACCAGCACCTACGATCATCGCGTGATTCAGGGAGCGGAGAGTGGGGCTTTTCTCGATACCATCGACCGCTTGCTGTCGGGTGAAGAGAACTTCTACGAAGAGATTTTCGAAAACCTCCACATCCCCTATCCTCCCATCAAGCTGACGCGCGACAGCAATCCGGCCTTCGACGGCCCCGGCGCGGCCGACGGCATGGTGGAAAAGCAGGCGCGTGTACTGCAACTGATCAACATGTACCGCGTGCGCGGCCATCTCCAGGCCTACATCAATCCCCTGTCCACCGAGGTGGAGCAGCACAGTGAACTCAATCCCGAGCAGTACGGCATTTCGCTCTGGGACTACGATCGCGAATTCCTCACGCTGGGCTTTGCCGGAAAGCAGCGCATGAAACTGCGCGACATACTCGAGGTGCTGCGCGAATCCTACTGCCGCACCGTGGGTATCGAATACATGCATATCCAGGATCCCGAGCAGAAGCGCTGGATACAGGAGCGCGTAGAGGGCCACGCCCGGCAAACCACCGACAGCGCGAAAAAGCTGCGCATCCTCGCCATGCTCACCGCCGCCGAGGCCTTTGAAAAATTCCTCCATACCAAGTACATCGGACACAAGCGCTTCAGTCTCGAGGGCAATGAGACGCTCATTCCGGTGCTGGACTCCCTGCTCAACGATGCGGTGAGTACCGGCGTGCGCGATGTGGTGATCGGCATGGCGCATCGCGGCCGCCTGAACGTGCTGGCGAATATCCTGGGGAAAAATTACGACAAGATTTTTTCAGAATTCGACGGCGATCTCGATCCCGACTCCATGCAGGGTTCCGGCGATGTGAAATACCACATGGGCGCGACGGGCACGTACTCGAGCATCGACGGTCAATCACTGCAGGTGACGCTGGCCTCGAATCCGAGTCATCTCGAGGCCGTGGATCCGGTGGTGGAAGGCATTGCGCGCGCCATGCAGGATATGCGTCCCGCCGAGCAGCGCGGCAGCGTGCTGCCCATACTGATTCACGGCGATGCGGCCTTCGCCGGACAGGGTGTGGTGGCCGAGACCTTCAATCTCAGCATGCTCGCGGGGTATCGCACCGGAGGCACGGTACACATCGTGGTGAACAACGGTATCGGTTTCACCACTTCCCCCGTCGACGCGCGGTCCAGCGTGTACGCCACCGATGTGGCGAAAATGGTGCAGGCGCCCATTTTCCATGTGAACGGCGAGGATCCCGAAGCCGCGGTGCGCGTGATCGAACTCGCGCTGGCCTTCCGCACCACGTTTGAAAAAGACGTGGTGGTGGATTTGATCGGCTACCGTCGCCACGGCCACAATGAGGGCGACGATCCCTCGTACACGCAACCCCTGATGTATTCCACCATCAAGAACAAGCGATCGATTCGCAAGCTCTATACCGAGGCGCTGGTCAATCGCGGCGACATCACCATCAAAGAGGCCGAGGATGCGCTGGCGTATTTCCACGCGTCCATCGAGCGCGCCTTCGACAGCACGCGCGAGGTGGGCCCGCCGGACATCAACATGGAGCGCGTGTTCCGCGTGATTCAGGAGGACATCGGCGAGCGCATCGAAACGCGCGTGCCCAGGGGTACACTGGAGGAAATTCTGCGGGCGCTGACCACCTTCCCGGCCGATTTCACGCCGCATCCCAAACTCAAACGTCTGATCGAAAGCCGCGTCGGCATGCTGGACACGGGCATGGTGGATTGGGCCACGGGCGAGGCCTTCGCCTTCGGATCGTTGCTGCTCGAAGGCGTCCCCATTCGACTCTCGGGACAGGACATCCGCCGCGGAACGTTCTCGCATCGTCACGCCGTGCTGGTGGATTACACGAATTCCGCCTCCCACATTCCGTTGAATCACATCCGCGGAGGACAGGAGAAGCTCATGGCGTTCGACAGCCTGCTCTCGGAGTACGCCGTGCTGGGCTTCGAGTACGGTTACAGCACCGCGCGTCCCGAAGCGCTGGTGATCTGGGAGGCGCAGTTCGGAGATTTCGTCAACGGCGCGCAAATCATCATCGATCAGTTCATCGCGGCGGCCGAGGACAAGTGGGGACAGCAGAGCAGTCTTGTGCTGCTCCTTCCGCACGGCTACGAGGGACAGGGACCCGAGCACAGCAGCGCACGCATCGAGCGCTTCCTCATACTTTCGGCCGAGAACAACATGCGCGTCACCGCACCCACCAATGCGGCGCAGCTTTTCCATCTGCTCCGCCGTCAGGCCTTGCTCAAGGATCGCAAGCCGCTGGTGGTGCTCACACCCAAGAGTTTGTTGCGTGCCGACGTGGCGAAGAGCGCGCCGACCGACTTCACCGACGGGCACTTCAACTTTATCCTCGACGATCCCGAACCCCCGAAAGATGTGCGCCGCATACTGCTGTGCTGGGGCAAAGTGGCCTTCGACCTGTTCGCGCATCGGCGTGCGCACAACATCACCGACACGGCCATCGTGCGCATCGAGCAACTCTATCCCTTCCCGCAGCAGGACATGGACGGCATTTTCAAGCGCTATCCGCATGCGCGCGATATTCGCTGGGTGCAGGAGGAACCGCGCAACATGGGCGCGTGGAATTTCGTGTTCAGCAATTTGCGCGACGCATTGCAGCCGCCCTATCATCTCACCTACGTGGGCCGCATTCCGAGCGGATCGCCGGCGGCGGGAAGCGCGACGCTGCATGAGATGGAACAGAAAAAACTGGTGGAAGAAGCATTTGCCTGAAGCGGCACGTTCCGCTGCAATTCCGGAGCGGCCGGGGCAGGCACTCCGCCCCGCCGCTCTCATCTCAGCGCGGCGCATTGTTGCGCCGTTGCTGCTTGCCCTGCTGCTCCTGTTGCCGCAGGCAGTGGCGGCGCAGGTGCATATTCATCTGTGGGATCAAATGCGACCCGAGGCGAGGCGCGTGCTGGCCGAGCGCATCGCCGCATTCCATCGCCTGCATCCGGACATACGCGTGCATGAGCTGTATCGCGAAACCGAGGAATTGCGCTCCGCCTATCAGGCCTCGGCGGCCTTCACCGGCGGCGGACCCGAGCTGGTGTACGGACCCAGCGATTACGTGGGCGCCTTCGAATCGATGAACATCATTCGTCCGCTCGACGACCTGTTCACTCCCACCGAACTCGCGGGCTTTGATGCCAAGGCCACCGAGCGTTACAAGGGACGGCTGTACCACATCGGCGATGAAATCGGCAACCATCTCGCGCTGGGGTGGAATCGCCGTCTGTTTCGCGAAGCCGGATTCGAGCGCGCGCCGCGCACGCTGGAGGAATTGATTTCCTTCGGGAAAAAACTCACCCGGCAGCGCTCCGCCTCGTCGAAGCAATATGGCCTCGTGTGGAATTACACCGAACCGTTTTTCTTCATGCCCTTTTACACAAGCTTCGGCGGCTGGGTGCTGGACGAGCGCGGCGCTCCCACACTGGACAATGCGGCCGCGGTGCAGGCGTTTCGCTTCATCCTCGACTTGCGCGACAAGCATCGCATCATACCGCGCGAGGCGGATTACGAAATCGCCGAGACCGCCTTCCTCGAAGGCCGCGCCGCCATGATCATCAACGGTCCATGGGCCTGGGGGCGTTACGTGGACGTGCTGGGCGAGGATTTCGCGCTCGACCTGCTGCCGATGAACGAGCGGACCGGCTTGCCCGCCGCACCGATGGTCACCACCAAGGGCTACTACGTGAACCGCTCCGTGCGTGGCGAGAAGCTGGAAGCGGTGCGCACCTTCCTGCGCTTCATCCTTTCAGCGGAGACACAGGTCGTATTTTCACAGCGGCTGAAAACCATTCCCTCCTCGCTGGCGGCGCAGCGTGACGCGCGCGTGCTGTCCGATCCCTTCATCCGCGTGTCCATCGAGCAGGTGCGCCTCGGCAAAGCATCTCCGTTGATTCCGGAGATGCGGGCGGTGTGGGACGCCATGCGTCCGCCCTATCAGAACGTCCTCGGCGGCAACATCGGGCCCGAGGCCGCCGCGCGCGAGCAGCAGCGGTTGGCCCTGCAGAAGATCCGCGAGATGAATCAGGGCGCGGAAGAAGACAGGCACAGTCCGACGATGGCGCTGCTGCTTGAGGTGCTGGCCGTGCTTGCGAGTCTCGTGGCGCTGTTTTACCTCGTACGCAACGGTGTGCTGCCGCTGCTGCGCGGTGGCCGCCTGGCAACGGCGGATGCGCGTTTCGGTCTGCTGATGGTGCTGCCGGCGGCCGTGCTGATGTTCGGCGTGGTGCTGTATCCGTTTTTGTACAATCTCGTGTTGTCCTTTTCCAACATGAGCATGCGCACGGTGGATGGCTGGGGCATCATCGGCTTCGAGCAATACGCGCGCGTGTTCGGTGTGGATCGGCTGCGCGCGGCGCTGGACGCCGGACAGGGACCGGGCGCGGGCATTCAGGCGATGTTTGCCTCGGAATTTTACGGAGTGTTTATAAAAACCATCGTGTGGACCGGCGTCAACGTCACCTTGCATGTGCTCATCGGTGTGATGCTGGCCGTGCTGCTCAACCGGCGCATGCCGGGCAAGGCACTGTTCCGCATCCTGCTCATCCTTCCCTGGGCCGTGCCGCAATACATCACCGCGCTCACCTGGCGCGGCATGTTCAACACCGACAGCGGTGCCATCAACGGCATACTCCGGCAGGTGTTTTCGCTGCAGGGGTTGCCCTGGCTCACCGACGAAACGCTGGCCTTCGTCGCCGCCATTATCACGAATGTGTGGCTCGGCTTTCCGTTCATGATGATCATCGCGCTGGGGGGCTTGCAATCCATTCCGAAGGAACTGTACGAAGCCGCGGAAATCGACGGAGCCTCGGCCTGGCAGCGCTTCCGGCATGTGACCGTGCCCCTGCTCAAGCCGGTGATGATTCCGGCCATCACGCTGGGCACGGTGTGGACATTCAACAACATCAACGTCGTGTGGCTGGTGTCCAATGGCGGCCAGCCCGCCGATCAAACGCACATACTCGTCAGCTACGTGTACCGCGCCGCCTTCAACCTCTATCGGTACGGCTACGCCGCGGCGTTCAGCATGGTGATTTTCCTTTTGCTGGTGGCGTGGAGCGTGCTGTTCATGCGGAAATCGGGCGCGACGGAGACAGTGTACTAGAGTGGGTTGTGAAATGTTAAGAGTGAAGAGTAAAGAGTGAAGAGTAAAAATCTCGGACGTTTGCTTCGGCATGTGGCTGTGCTACAATCCTCTTCCGTATCGAACGGATGGGAACGACGGGGCAGGATCTTTCCCGGAGCATCATCCCGGTCGATCCGCCACGATATTGCCCCCGCTTCACTCTTCACTCTTCACTTCTCACTCTGAGGAACATTACGCCCAACGTACGGTCAGGTACTCAATTCTCGAACAACTCAACGACAGGAAATCCCGATACATGCGTCGCGCCCGTCCGATACTGTTTCTGATGTTTGCCTACGCGGTGGTGCTGCTGTTTGTGGGCATCGCGGTGTACCCGATCGTGCAGGTGTTCAGCATTTCGCTGCGACCGGAGGCGACGTTGCTCAGCGACTCGCTGGCGATTATTCCGGACAATGCGACCTGGGACAATTACGTGCAGTTGTTCCGCGATCGGCCGTTCCTGACCTGGGTGTGGAACAGTCTCTTCGTCACCGTGGTGGTGGTGCTGACGGGAGTAGCGCTGGCTTCCACAGCGGGGTATGCGTTTTCGCGCTACCGTTTTCCGGGACGCCGCGCGGGATTGCTGAGCCTGCTCATCACGCAGATGTTTCCCGCCACCATGCTGTTATTGCCGCTGTACATCATGCTCGCGAAGTTGCATCTGATCAACAACATGCTCGGCCTCATCGTGATGTACTCCTCCACCGCCCTGCCCTTCTGCGTGTGGCAAATGAAGGGGTATTACGACACGATACCGGTGAGTCTGGAGGAAGCGGCGCGCATCGACGGCCTTGGACGCTTCGGGGCGTTCTACCGCATCATCCTGCCGTTGGCCACACCGGCGCTGGTAATCACCGCGCTGTTTTCCTTCATGGCGGCGTGGACCGAGTACGTGGTGGCGGCGCAGGTGCTGTATTACGAGGAATTGTTCACCCTGCCGATTGGATTGAAAATGTTTCAGTCCAACATGAGCACGGAGTGGGGATTGTATGCCGCCGGTGCCCTGGTGGTGAGCATACCCGCCGTGTTGCTGTATTTGCTTCTGAGCCGCTGGCTGATCGGCGGACTCACGCTTGGTGGCGTCAAAGGTTGACGAAGGAGACCGCATGCTCGACATTCAACGGCGTTTTCACTGGAGTTTCAATGTGTTGCTGGGCCTGCCCTCGACGGCGATGGGCTTCGCACTGTCGATACAGATCGCTGCACTGAGCTGGATACTCAGCACACAATACGGGCTCGACATTCACGAGGTCGGTATCGTGTGGGCCGCGGGTCCGCTCGCCGGCATACTCGGACAGGTCATCGTCGGGGCGATCAGCGACCACGTGTGGTTCTGGGGCGGACGGCGCAGGCCGTTCATCATCCTGGGCGGCATACTCGCGGCGTTGATGCTACTGGCTCTGCCCAACATTCACCACATCCACGACATGCTCGGCGTGGGCGGACTGCTCGGCGTGGCCATCACCGTGGCGTTGACCCTGGATCTCGCGATCAACATCAGCTTCAATCCCACACGCTCCATCATCGCCGATGTGACGCCGGAGGGCGTGCAGCGCACGCGCGGCTACACGTGGATGCAGACCATCAGTGGATTTTTCGGTGTGGCCGCTTACGGTACCGGCGCCTTGCTGGGGAATTACGTGTTGATTTACGCCGGAGCGGTGATCGTGCTGTTGTTCTCGCTGCTTCCGCCGTTATTCATTGAAGAGCCGCGCACCTTGCATGGCGAGCAGGACAGCGCGGCGACGCAGGGAGGCGGGACGGGCAGCAACTGGCCGCAGCTGCTGCGTATTTACTTCGCCCACGCTTTTTCCTGGATAGGCATACAGACCATGTTCGTGTACATATTCGCGTGGATTGCGCACGCCTTGAAGCCGGAAAGTGCCGAGGCCACGGGAGGCATTATCAATTGGGCATTTCTCGTGCTTAACACGGTGGGGTTCATCCTGCCGGTCACCGTACTGGAGCCCCTCGCCGAGCGCATCGGCCGCGTGCGCGTACACACACTTGCCGTGGGGATCATGGCTCTGGGCTATGGTGGCATTTTGCTGTTCGCCGCATCGCCGGTAATGCTGTATGTGATGATGGCTGTGGTGGGTGTGGGTTGGGCGGCCGTGGTCAGCCTGCCTTTCGCCATCATGACCGAGTATGTGGACAAAACGCGCACGGGCCTCTTCATGGGCATTTTCAATCTTTCGGTGGTGATACCGCAGTTGTTCGTCAGTCTCGGCCTCGGTCTGCTTATACAGCGCGCGGCCGACAAAAACATCATTTTCATCATCAGTTGCGTCGCTCTGGCGATAAGTGCGCTGCTCTGGTTGCTGGTGCGCGAGCCGGACGCTTCACGGACGAGCTGATACGCGTGGAGCATGGGGCCGCGCTCCGAGGCGAGACGCTGCGCGCAATCCGCAAATGAAGATTTCGCCGCAGGGTATCGGCTCCATGGTGCTGAAATTTCGGAGTTGCACAAGTTCCATGTGTTCGCTACGTTTCCTTATTGCTATCTACTATAGCGCCTTTCCGACCCTCCGGAGAGGCGACTCACAGCGGACTGCTCTCGATTTCCATAGTAGCTCATTCCCACACCACACACCCTTTTGAAAGGAGATTGTGCATGAGAACAAGGATAGTGTCGTTCCTGCTTGTGCTCCCATTGCTGTGTTGCTTCCATGGCACACTGGTGGCACAGAGTGTCATGACCGCGCCGAATGAAGGATTGGTTGTCGCTCAGCCTGATCCCGCGATACCGACGACCATTCCTGCCGATATTGCCGGCCAATGGAGCGTGGGGAATCCCATGCCTAATGCCAAAGGCTACGCTTGCGCCGCCGTACACGGAAACGCGATGTACGTATTTGGAGGCGGCGATGCCGGATTGCGCTGGGATAACAAGATCTTCAAGCTCGATCTTGCAACCGGCACATGGACTGCCGTTGCCAATCTCCCGGTGCAGCGTGCTCTCGCCGCCGCGCAAACCGTCAACGACAAGATTTACATCATCGGTGGATACAGCGCAACGAATCCGGTTACGTTGCAGCAACAGGTTCTGGAGTTCGATCCCGCAACAAACGCCATCACCACCAAAGCAAACATGCCCACTCCGGTGTTTGGAGCTGGTACCTTTGTTTATAACGGCAGGATTTTCGTGTTGGGAGGCGGCCGCGCATCATTCACCTCTTCGACTGACGTAATCCAGATTTATGACCCCGCGTCCAACACATGGACAATTTCGGCAAGCGCGCTTCCTGCCGGTACTCTGAACCAAGGTGTCGCGGTCATAGACGATCAGGTAATCATGGCTGGCGGGGTTCGCTATGTCAACAATCAAGGCACGTTCGGTGTCTGGGCGTACAAAGGTACTATCGTCGGTGACGATATTTCCTTCACCCAAATCGCTGATTACCCCGGCGGTTCGACTATGCGCCTCTCCTCCGGAGCTGCGATGGGCAAGGCCTATTTCACGAGCGGTTACAACTCCGCAAGTCTTGCCTCAGGAGAACCGACGGGAAAAACGTACAACTACGATCCGGCAAGCGGCGCATGGACCATCATGGATGTCAAGCCCTCGCCAGTGTATTACACGACGAGCATGATTTTTGACGGTACCGATAAGCTGTACGTCTTTGGTGGAAGTGATACTCCCAGCAGCGCAATCAGCGCGGTGGAAATGCTGAGTATTTCGGCTGCGGGTGGTCCCGTCGCCCTTTTTGGAAAAACGGAGTTCGACGAGTGGTTGAAGCTCGGTTCGACCATGCCCATCAAAGTGGAACTCACGAACAATGGCAGCGCGCCGCTGACCTGGAGCGCCACGACTTCCGACGCATGGATCACCTTCCCAACGGCTAATGGCACCATTCAGCCGGCCGAGAAATTGGCCATCGTCGCAACGCTCGGCACAAATCCCGGCAACGGCACACATTACGGCAGCTTCGCGATCACCACCAACGATCCTGAAAAGCAGTCCACCACCGTCTCCGTGAAACTGAACGTGCAGAACGAGGATGTGGACACCGAGATGATCGCCTTGCTCGAAGCGGGCACCGGCACCTGGTGCGGCTATTGCCCCTTTGGAGTGGACAGCCTTAAGGCGGCGCTGTTGCGCTACCCGGGTCGAGTCAATGCGATTTACTACCACGGCGGACGCACATATGAACCTATGCTGACGCCCGCGACCGAATTCTGGGTCAACGCCATCGGGCTCACCGGTTATCCGCAGGGTTCTGTCAATCGCATGGTGTTTGAAGGCAACTCCGTCGCAGCAATCAACCGTGGTGAGTGGGCCCGCCGCATCGGCGAGGTATTGCAGACCACCCGCAGCCCACTTACCATCACTGTGCGCGACAAGTCCTACGATCCCCAGACCAAAGCCACGTCCTTCACTGTGGATGTGCTCTTCCACCGTGGTGTGACTGATCCCATCCGCCTCAACGTCGCGCAGGTGCAGGATCGCATGAACTATGCACAGACGTTCTTCCCGGCTTCCGGTGGAACGCAGTTGATCTACCCCTATTTCCATGACCATGTCATGCGCAAACTGCTCCCGAACAATGCGGGTGAAGTTATCAGTGCGGGCATGCCTGTTGCATCGCAGACCATAGTGTCGAAGCAGTTCAGTTTCACGAGCGTGGATTCCACGATCGAAACCAGCCGCTTCATCATCTTCGCGCATGTGTCCGATGGCAATACCTTTGGTCCGGTACTGCAAAGTCTTCAAATCCCCTTGCAGAGTTTCGTGACTGATGTCGAGCCGTTGCCGGCCAATGCGGGCTTCGCGTTGCGTCAGAACTATCCGAATCCCTTCAATCCCGGCACCACGCTGAGCTACGATCTCCCGCAGCGCAGCGCCATGTCCTTGATCGTTACCGATGCGTTGGGTCGTGAAGTGGCCCGTCTCGTCGACGACGTGCAGGATGCCGGTCGTCACACGTCCTACTTCAATGCGGCGGGTCTGCCCTCGGGCGTGTACCACGTCACCATGCGCGCCGGCGACTTCGTGCAAACGCGCAGCATGACGCTGATGAAGTAAAGCGGCGAATCGACTACTCTGTTATGAACGGAGCGGCGCAAGTCGCTCCGTTTTTTTTATTGCATTCCACATCGATGAATTGTATTATTGCTGTGAATCTTTCTAACAGATTGTAAGCGAGATTGTCATGACTTGTCGATTTCTCTGCCGTGCATTCGCTGTTATAACCATTACGTCACCTTTCAGTCTGTTGAATAAACTCGGATTCTGAATAGAATCCACCGATGATTGCCACGGTTTCAAATATTGCTGCCCACAAGAGCCAGAGTCCTCAGTCGCAAATGAGGTCGTTGCAGAACCACCATGGCGGCTATAAGCATGAGGATGCAGGTGACCAGAAAAATTCAAGCGATTTTTACTACTGCCAACCGTTGTTTCATTGTCTCGCATCCGAAAAGGACGCGAATGAGCAGAACCGTTTCACGCTGCTCATGGGTAAGGCTGTCGAGATTCCTGTCTATCGCATTGGGATCGAGCGGATGCTCGCAATCCTTGTTCGAGGTTGTTCGGCCCACCCAATTATTGTCGTAGCGCTACATCACGACTGGATCTCCGGAATCCACGCTCGGCTCCTCTACCAATCGCTTTACATAGGTGCGATACAATTCGCTGCTGAACGTGTGACTCAACTTCCGCATCGAGGCGCTTGCCTTCATCGCCAAGGTGTCTACGCCAAGGCGACATCCATGCGTCAGTCCAAGGTCATACAAGTCGGGATAACCAAGATCGAGGACCGAATCAAACATGTCGACAGCCCATCGGTTGCGAACGCGGGACACTCTAAAACTTTCCAGAGTGTCCTCGATGATATTATCGGAAAAAACTACGTAAATCGAGAACGAATCCTCACAGCGCCAAGTGACGGCACGTTCACTCGGCAGGTTCTCCAAAAATCCGATCAACAATATTTTGATGAGGATAACGGGGGCAATCCAGGAATAGTCGCGGTCGGGATGGGCTTAATACGGCGCGCAATAGGCGCCGGTCTTTTCGGAGAAATCCAATTCCTCGAGCAGTGCATCGAATGCATCTCGGAACTGCGCCGTCGATCCACGGAGTACTTTGTTTTACGGAACCCACAATTCGAGCTTGATAGACAGTTCATTCTTCTTGATATCGCGACTCTCATCGGAAATTGAAATTGATCACGATAGACAATATTATAATTTCTTGCGGCATTTCAAAGAGAACACTTCGACAAACTGACAGCTGAGCCAAAATGCTTCAATTGTACGTTTATCTTTCCGCGAATCAATATTTATACGATAAAATATATCGACAATCAACTCATGTCGTAGTGGCATGTCGAAATAAGTCTAACGAACTACATCGGAGGCATCGATGAAACGATTTTACTTATTAATCACTCTGATTTTGTTGGGGATTCTGCTCGAGCGCAACGCTGTCGATGCACAGAATTGCCCAGGAGGTAATCCAGCTAGCTACTCTTACACAACAGAATGCGACCCCCCGGTAGGGACTGTTTTAGTATGTGAAGACCATCCGCCCTTCGTGAAATGCAACTTTTGCCCGCCAGATTTGAACACAAATTGGTGGTCTACGACCTCTGTCTCTATTACGGCGATTCCTTTCGATTGCGAACCGCCTTGTTGGGGCGAAGGCGAACACCCTGATTTGCAATTATTAATAGAATGGAGCGATGGGTCATCGGAGAGCCGGACGATCAATGGTCAATTCCCTACAAGCATTTCACTGGATCGGTGCGATCATAGCACTAAGGGTCCGTCGCTCAGAGTAATTGTGAATGGCGGGCAGAATTATTCGTGTGACAATCTCGGTTGGCACGTAACCGTTGAGGTTGTCAGATGTAATTGCTTGTGCACACCCTGCGAGTAAAATCTCGTATTGTACATGGTGCATACATCTGATTCTATCCAATGATATAGTGTGCTTCCTACGTCGGATCGCCTTCCAGTGGAGACTCATGTCTTCAGGCGCTCGTTGAGTTGAAATTAAATGGTGAATCAGAAAAAGAGACCCTGTTTGAGCGGTGAAGTTGATCGTATCATATAAGACTCATAACGTTTCAGATAAGCCCGAGTTTACTTCGGGCTTTTAATTTAGCCGGTTGAATTATTCACTTGTAACCTAGGTCGGTCATTTGCCCTCGGGCTCTAATGGCGGTCATTAGAGAATGCTTCTTATAACTTGTTCGTTTGCTTATAGTTACGCGCGTGGAACTCTCGAAGAAGTGGGCGATATTTCGCGGAAGAAAAACATCCCCGCGCGAGGGTGGCAATGAAGGTCGGATCCTTGGATATCGAATTCACCATCGGGAGGTTACCGCCTGGGACGGGCTATCCCTGCTCAAGCAACTTCTCGATCGCAGCGGCATTCTCCCGTTCATGACGACGCTACCACTGCCGAGTCAAGGTTCGAATCGTGGATACGCACCACTGCAATTGCTGGTGCATTTTTGGGTGGCGATCTGGTGCGGGGCATGCCGCTTCGAACATCTCGACCAGATCCGGCACGACCACGTTCTGACCACCATACTCGGCTGGAAACAGGGTGCGGGACATAAGGCCATCACCCGCTACCTGAAGAAGTTCACGCTGGGGAGCAACCACGCGGTGTTTCCGGCGTTGTATCGATGGATTTTCCAGCAGGTGCGCTTTGACAATTTCACCTTGGATCTCGATTCCACCGTGCTGACGCGGTACGGAGAGCAGCAAGGCGCCGCGAAGGGCTACAATCCGACCAAGCGGGGACGCAAGTCCCATCATCCCTTGATGGCGTTCGTGGCGGAGTGTCGTATGGTGGCGAACTTCTGGCTACGCTCCGGCAACACGGGCGCGGAGAGCAACGTCTACGCGTTCTTGACCGAAACATTGGCGCAGCTCGAGGGCAAGGTCATCGGTCTGCTCCGCGCGGACAGTGGTTTTCATGATCGGAAGATCTTCGAGTGGCTGGAGAATCGGGAACGACCGATCAGCTTTATCATCGCGATGCGTTTTCAGCCGCCGGTGCAGCGAATGCTGGCGCATCACTCGGCATGGATACGGATCGATGAGGGCCTGGAGGTTTCCGAGGCGCGGTACAAGGCCACGGATTGGGCCGAAGAGCGACGCGTGGTCATCGTACGCCAACGCATTGAGGCTCGACCGAAGGCGACGGGCAAGCAGTTGCGGCTCTTTGCCGACGACGTGTACTATTCACGCTATCGCTATTCGTGCGTGGTCACGAATCTTCAACTCCCCGCGCATTAGGTCTGGGTATTGTATCGGGGACGTAGCGACGCGGAAAACCGTATCAAGGAACTCAAGTCTGATTTCAGCCTCGGCGCCTACAACTCCAATGAGTTCTTTGCGACGGAAGCAACATTGCACTTTGTGATGATGGCCTACAACCTGATGAGCCTGTTTCGTCAGGCGCTGCTCGGCGAAACGAAACAATCCACTGTGAAAACACTCCGTTATAAGGTCTTGGCTATCGGTGCCTACATCACGCGCGACGGTAGAAAGCGCACCCTGTATCTCGCTCTCGCCCCGAAGTACAGAGAGTGGTTCCGTGGGCTTTGGGACGTCGGGGAGGGCCTGAAGCTACCTCATTCGGTGCCTGGGTAAATCTCTAATGACAAATCTGGGTTCAAGCCGACCCGCGCGACCGCCGTCCCTGCTTTACTCTTTACTCTTTACCCTTCACTCATTACTCGCCACCGACCATTCTGCGCAGGCTCGCGAGCAATTTCCAGATAAAGGCGCGCCAGAGATTCAGATGCATGCTGCCGGAGGAGGCGAGGAGGAATTCCAGGTCGTGCTTGTCGGCATTGGTGAGCGTGCGGAGGAAGCCACCGGCGTTGCGCTCGATCTGGGTTTCGAGACAACCTTTCAGGCGACGGGCGACGTCGTCGCGCAGTTCTTCGAGACGCCGACGCATCTCCTTGTCGCTCGTGTTCTTGATCAGCACATGCAAATGGTCCAACAGCAAAGCAAGCTTGCGTAACTGCTCGAGCGAACAATGCGCGTCCACTTCCACGCGCACTTGCTCGCAGAGTGCGCGCACATCCTCGAGCTGCTCGTCGCGGATGCTGAACAGTCCAGGCAGATCGATATCGTCGATCTGGAGGAACAACTCCGATAGCCGCTCCAACTCGTGCCCATAACCCACGATGATTTCCTCGGTCATCGCATTCACCTGCGCATCGATCTCCTGCTGTATGGCGTGCAGCGATTCCTCATAACGCCGGCGAAGATGGCCGCTCTGCGCATGATCGAGCTGATAACGCAGTTCCTTGCGCCGTTTCTCCAGGCGCTCGATCACACGATGCTGCGTGGTGTCGTCTTCGTACAGCGTGTCGTGAATCATACTCTTCGAGGCGAAGAGCCGCGCGCGACCGATCTTGATGGTATTGATCACGATGCGGTCGCCGAGCATGCCGCGGATTGCCTGTTCGTCGAGTGCGCAGGCCCCGTCGGTGATGACGAGGATTTCGGTGCCCGCAAGCTGTGGCAAGTCGTTGATGTCGCGCACAGCCTGCGTGATGGCGCGCGCCATGGCCGTGCCATTGCCCAGTGTGTGCACGCGCATCACATAACTGATCAACGCGCGGAAGCTGGCGATATCGCGCGCCTCGTGCAATTCCCCTATCGTGGTGTCGAAGGTGCGCAAGTGGATGTAACCGAGTTCCTTCATGTTCTGCTTGAGGAAATGGTACACCACCGCCTTGGCCAGATTGATGCGGTTGTGCAGGGCCATGGAACTCGAGGTGTCGAGCAGCACATACAGTTTTTGCTTGCGTGCATCGGGACGGTAATCGTCGGCGTCGGGATCCACGGCGTAGTAGCGCGGCTCGCGGGCATAGGGGACCCAGAGTTCCTTTTTCGCCAGTCGGCGGTACAACACCTCCTCGGGCAGCAGCCATTGGTGATTGTACATGCGCGGTAAATGCTGCGGCGTGCGGATCAGCCCCGCCTCATATTCCTCCCTGTCGTCGATGAACACCTGCAGGTTGGCACCGTCCTCGTCCCGTTTGCCGCGCGGACCCGGCGCCTTGAGCGACAGCACCGGACGAAGTGTCGCCGTCAGCGGGTGGTTGGCGTCCTCGAGAATGCGGGCTATTTCGAACACCGCGGTGAAATCGGGCGGGAGCGATTCGTAGATATGCTCGAAAAACCCGAGATCCTCCATGATGTCGAAAAAATGCTCATAGGCGTTGCTCATGCGCTGCCCTTCACACTATCGTGAAGTGATGGACGGATACACATGCGGGAAATTCTGAATGTACGCTCACGGCAGTCAGGTCCACAGGTGCGGTGCGGGATTGAACAATTCGTGAATGTCCCGTTCCTGCCGGCGTTTGAACTCCGCGATTTCCTCCGTGAGCGGTTCGAAGGATTTGTGATAGGCCTCGAGGAGACGCCGATTGTGCTCCACCGTTTGATCGCTGATGCCCAGCGCCTCCCGCGCCCATTCGCGCAGAGTACGGCGCATTGGTGTGCGTTCGATGTTGGTGATGGGCTTTTCGAGCAAACCGCGGTCGTTCTTCAGCATTTCGATGAACTCCTGGAATTCCAGGAGATGCTCAATCTGCTCGAACGCGCGCGAGGAGGAGAGTTGCTTGAACATGGTGGTGTAGCTTTTCAGGAAGAGCTCGCGCTCGTCGTGCATGCCCACCGTTGTATAGAGGTAGTAGAGCTTCTGCACATCCTCGGGAACGACTTCCATGCGACCGTGCAGGAAGGCGATCACACGCAGCATGTCCATGGCGCGCGCGTAGGTTCGCGGCGAGATGTAGAAATCCCGCATGTGCGGATGCTCGTGCGGACGTTCCTTGATCTGCCTGTTGCGCTGCGTTTCGTAGTAGCGTACCACTGAATTCGCCAAGAAAATCACATGCAGGGGGATGTGAATGCTGAACTCCGCATCCTCGCCACGCACGATGTCGGAGATGCGCTTGAGGCGGTCGAAGGAAATGCGCCGCTCCGGTACAGAGGGTTTGCCATGATGCTTGAGGTAGCGCTGCGCGATCTGATACTGCGTGTAGGGCTCCTTGGCGGGAATGAACAGCGCCTTGAAAATGAAGCGATCGAGCAGCGCCTCGGTGATTTCGCTCACGCGCAGGTAGTTCGTGGCGGCGAACACCGTATGCACCCGCGCAGGGACGAATTGGGCGCCGAGAACCAGTGCGCGTTCGTTGAGCGTGGTGAGTAGTGCACGCAGCGTGTAATCGTTGGCATCGAAAATCTCGTCGATGAAGCCGAATTCGCTCTCCACCAGCGAATTGGTGGTGTTGTGGATGATGCGACCCTTTTTCAACTCCTCGATGTCCAATCCGCCGAAGTAGGTGTCGGGTTGCTGCTCTTTGCTGGCCTGCACCTTGAACACCGCCGCGCCTTCGAAGGTCGCGAAAATCTGGTTGATGAGTAGCGATTTGGCAGCGCCGGTGCGACTCTGAATCAGGGCATGCTCGCGCATGAGCAAGGCCGAGTAGAGCTGGTCGATGACCTCGGTGCGGTTGATAATGCGGTTGTTGACAAAGGCGATGGTATCGCGGAACAGTTCCAGCGATTCGTTCAACGGAAAGGGCTTCTTCGTTTCGGGCATGGGCGATTCACATGGTGAAATGGTTGTGAAAAGCTACGCTTTGTCGGGGTAAGGAGCAAAGCGCTTCAACCACGAGGGAATTCCTCACGCGAAGCCGCGGGGAATTCCTCACGCGAAGATGCGTAGGCGCGGTGGATGGGTAAAGCGGGGGCGGTGTCAGTGCGATTCGATCGGAAACCCGCTCCGTGATCTCGGCTTCACGTTTGACGATTCACGATTAACGATTAACGATTCACGATTAACGATTCACGATTAACGATTCACGCTCCATCGCAGGCAGCTATGATCGCCGGAGAAGGAAAATGTTCCTTGACACTCGCGCGAGTTATTCATAAATTTCAAGGTTAGGTGACCCATCTCATGTAGAACTTTAAGTCGCCATCTTTTGCTCACAACAGGGCACGTCATGGTTCGACATATCCTCCGAAGTATTTTCGTCATGGCCGCCCTGCTGTACGTCGCGGCCGCGCAAACGCCCACGTCGTTGCGTGAAGAACAGGATTACGCCTTCGCGTTGGGCCTGTTCAACGACGGCGGCTATCAGATGGCGTTGAACAAATTCCAGGAGTTCATCGACCGCTACCCCGGCAGTGCGTTGCGCGAGGACGCCGAATACTACGTCGCCGAAAGTCTGTATCAGATGGAGTCGCTCGCCGATGCCGCCACAGCGTTCGCACGCTTTCAGAGCGCAAGGCCAGCGAGCAAACTGGCGGACGACGCGGGATTCCGCGAAGGCGAAGTGTATTACCGGCAGGCGAATTTTCCCAAGGCCTTCGATCAATTCTCCACTGTGGTACGCAGTTGGCCGCGCGGCAATCTGGCGCATGAAGCAGCGTACTGGGCGGGTGAAGCCGCCTTTCGCCAGGCCGAATACGAGCAGGCGCTGCGCTATTACCGCATCGCCTACGAGCATTATCCGGAGGGACGCATTCGCGATTACGCGTTCTACTCTGTCGGGTTCGTGCGCGAGAAACAAAAGCGCTTCGACGATGCCCTTGCGGTGTATGAGGAATTTCTGACGCTTTTTCCCGAAAGCACACTGCGCAGCAGCGTGTACACGCGCAAGGGAGCCTGTCTCTTTCAGCGGGCGGATTACAACGCTGCCAGCAACTGGCTGGAGGGACTCAGCGACAGTCCCGATCCGGAAAACGCCGCCGAACGACTGTTTCTCCGTGCCGAAGCGCGCTACAAGCTCGGTCGGCACGCCGAGGCGGAGGTGTTGTATCAATCCTTCCTTCAGGCCTATCCCGACAATGTGCGCGCCGGACAGGTGCAATACGCGCTGGGATGGACACAGCTCGAGCAGGAGAAATTCTCCGAAGCCATCGCAACCTTCGATGGGCTCTCGCGCAAAAGTGGTGAACTCGCCGAGGCGGCCGCGTTTCGCAAAGGCGTGGCACTGCGCCTGAATGGCAACCTTGAAGCGGCGCGCGTGGTGTTCCGCGAAATCATTCAGCAAAAACCCGGTGGTTCCTACACCGATAACGCGCATTTCGAGCTGGGCATGGCTGCCTACGCCGAGAACGCCGTGAACAAGGCCGAAACGCACTTCCGCACGGTTACCTCCTCCTTCCCCGGGAGCGATGTGCTGGCCGACGCCTGGTTCATGCTGGGCGAAACCCGCCTCAAGCAGCAGCAAACCGCGGAGGCCGCCGAATGCTACGCGGCAGCGGTGGCGGTGGAACAGGCGCAACCCGATCTGGTGGCGAAGGCCATGTTCCGCCAGGGCTTCAGCCTGCACAAAGCGGGCAAGCATCAGGAAGCGGCGATCGTGCTGCGCAATTTCACGCAGCGCTTCCCGGCGCATGCCTATCGGGACGAGGGCTTGCTATGGTTGGCCGAAGCATTGTTCAAGGCCGAGGATTTCGACGAAGCGGTTACCGCCTACACGCGCGTGCTCGAAAGCACGCAGGATGCGGCGCTGATTCAGGATGCGCTGTACGGTCTCGGGTGGACGCAATTCCGCCGGCAGGATTTTGTCGAAGCCGAGCGGGCGTTCCGCCGACTGACCACTGAATACCGCGCGGGCAAGCACGATGTGGACGCCAATGTGCGCTTGGGCGATGCGCTGTATGCACAGAAGCGTTTCGAGGATGCGGCGAAAACCTATCGCTACACCTCGCGCATGTATCCGAACAATCCCCTCACCGCCTATGCCCTGCTGCAACTCGCCTCGTCGGAACATCGCAATGGATCAACGCCCAGCGCCATTTCCACGCTGCGCGGCATGCTCGCGCGCTTCGGCGACTCCGAGTATGCGGACAAAGCGCAGTTCAGCCTGGGCTGGATGTATTTCCAGAGCAAGGACTACGATGTCGCCATCGCGGAATTCACCAAGCTGATTGCGGACTGGCCGCAAAGCCCTCTTGTACCGCAGGCCAAATACACGATCGCGGACTGCCAGTACAACAAAGGCGCATTTCGCGAAGCAGAGCTGGCCTACCGCCGCGTGCTCACCGAGCACCCCGATTCGCGCCTTGTAAGCGATGCGCTGGACGGTCTCGCTCAATCGCTGCGCATGCAGGGCAAGAATGATGAAGCGGAGCATGTCAAGGAGAAATGGCTGCGTGAGAATCCCGGTGGCGGCGTGGCCGATGGTGTGGCATTCGCCGAAGCGCGGGCAGCCGCCGAGAGCATGGAAGCCGCACAGGCCATTCCTGTGCTGCAGCGTTTCATCGCCGCCCATCCGTCGAGTGCCAACCGGCAGGAAGCGTTCGTGTTGCTGGGCGGTGCATTTCGCCGCAACGGTGACATGACCGAGGCCGAACGTACGCTCAAGCAGGCCGTGGCAATGCAACCGCGCAGCGAACAGGCTGCGGAGGCCTTGTTCGAGCTCATCGAGACCGCTGCCGCATTGCAGCAATGGGACAACGCGCTTGCGATCAGTGATTCACTGCGCAATCATCCGCGCGCACGCGCCTTCCGCTCGCGACTGGCATTCCAACAGGGACGCGTGCATCGCAGTGCCGGAAATTTCGCCGCCGCGCGCACGGCCTTTCAAAGCGGCAGCATTATTGTGCCCGCGGATAATTGGACGGCGCACAGCGGCATGCAACTCGCCCTGCTCGACGCCGACGAGCAAAAGCCGGACAGCGCCCTGCGGCGGCTGGAAAGCATAGCGGGCAGTCGCGTGGATGTGATCGGCGCGGAAGCCCAGTACCATATCGGCAACATTCTCCTGCAAGCGAAAAAATTCGCCGAAGCCGAGGAGGCCCTGTTGCGCGTGGGCTACGTGTACGCCGACGCCACACCGTGGACATCCCGCGCACTGTTGCTGCTGGGTCGCGGCTATGAAACGCAGGGGCAAATGGACAAAGCCCGCGAGATGTACCGCAAGGTACGCGAACAGTTCGCCGGCAGCGACGAAGCGGCGGAGGCCGAACGGCGCATGGAGATGGCGAAATGAGACGTGTCGCTCTTGTTCTTTTTCTATGGTCGCAACTCGGCGTCACCGCATGGGCGCAGGACAAACCCCTGCCTCCGCCCAAGGATTTCCGTCCCGAAACGCGCCGCGCCACCGATGTGCTGCCCGCACTCACCTTGCCGGAGTATGTGATCACCGGCACGGATTTGCTTGCATTCACCGAGGACAGGAAAAAATTCATCGACGAGCCGGCCGCTGCCGATTTTACCTCGCGCGTAGGGCGCGGGCAACGCGAGCAGCGCTACATGGGTACGGCGCCCACGCGCCTGCCGCTCGGCTTGCGCGATCTACCGGGCAACCTGCGCGTATTCGGCGCACGGCTGGGTTATGGCACCTTTCACACGCCGCTGGCGCATGCCTGGTTCGCCGACCATTTCACGCGAGGCGATATCGGAGTGGAAGCCGCCTACGAAGCCAGCCGTGGCCACGTGCCACGCGCGGATTACAAGACCGGTGAGCTGCGGGTGCAAGGCGGGACCTGGCTTCCCCGCGACATCACACCACTGTTCGCCTCCTCGCGTATCGAAGGCGATGTGGAGTTCGGCGCCACACGCTACGGTCTGTACGCCGATAAATTGCAGCGCCTCGATCCCTCCATGGAATTCACCCGAAGCGGCAATCACCTGCGCCTGGGCGTGGGATTGATCTCGCGGCGCAATGCGGTGATAGACCATGAGCTCTCCATGTTTTATGCCCACAGCGCGTTGGAGGAGCACCTTGCGCTGCGCGACACCTTGCCGCTGGGAACCTACGAGCAAGCCGAGCAGCGCTTTGGCATTGATGGCCGCGTGCGCACGACATGGAACGACTTCCCCATCGAAGCAAACATCGGGTTGCATGTCGCAGACATGAGCGAGCGCGCTGCCGACGCCACTCGTCCGTATCACCTCGCACTCGCTGGCCGCAGCCGCTACGCATTGTCCGAGCAATGGCGGCTTGATGGCGGCGTGACCATGTACCTGTACCGCGGCAACGACGATGCCAGCAGTTTCCGCCTGTATCCCTCGCTGCGCGCCACCTGGCAAATGGATGAAAGTTACGCGTTGTGGTTGGCCTACGAGCCGGAGGTGCGGGAGCGCACCTTCCATGCGCTGCGCAACGAGAATCCCTTTCTCATGCTCGCGAGCGCCATCCGCCACACGGATATTCCCATGCTGTTCAGTGCCGGCATCGCCCTGGACGACCGCCGCGCCACGGCGGGACGGATGTACGTCGAGTACATTTCCAGCAACAGTTGGGGCAGCTACTCCCCGCTGCCCGATCCCGTGCGGCAGCAGTGGAGTCTGCGCTATGGTGCGCAATCGCGCATGTTCGCGCTGCATGCGGACATTCAACATCGCTTCACAGAACGCACGCAGGCGCAGGCAACGCTGAGTCTGCGAAGTTCGCACGACGAGGAATTGGACAACGCCGTCCCCTATCTCCCATCGATGGAATTGCGCGCGATTGTTTCGCACAAGCTCCCCTTCGATCTGGAAGTGCAGGCCAATGCCCATCTGACAGGCGAGCAGGAAGCGGGGAGCGGCACCATCCCCGCATGGATGTTGGTCGGCGCGGAGATCCGCTGGCGACCGTGGACACATGCCGGTCTGTTCCTGCTCTTCACCAACGCCCTCGACCAACGCTATCAGCGCTGGAAGGGTTATCACGAACGCCCCTTTTTCATGATGGGCGGCGTGGAAGTAGGATTCTGACATGGCGCGCGCGACGGATATACTGCATCGACTCGAAGGGCGGCTCCCGCTCGGCTATGATGAACTGCAGCGTTTGTACGAAACCACCGTGCAGATCGTGGAGAGTGAGCTCGTCGACGGTCGTCCGGTGGAGTTGTTCACCTTTGGCGTGCTTCGGCGTGAATCGGGCGAAACCACTTTCACACCACATTCCTCGTTGCACACAGGCACACAGGACTCCGGCGATGACACGTGACGAACTGGTACTCGCGCTCGCCTGGCGCGCCGGCATCGCGGATCACAGCGCGCGGGTGTTTCTGCACGCCTTCTTCGACACGGCGAAGCAAGCGCTGCGTGGAGGCGAGGAACTTGAATTACCCGGCCTTGGACAGTGGAGATCGAGTGCGGAAACGCGTGGCGTGACCTTCCAGCCCATCGCACAGGTGACGCGCCCGGCGCCGCCGCGTCGCGAAGACGCGCAGCCGCAAGCACGCGAGCGTGTGATCAAACGCTACGCCATACCTGTGGCCGCGCTCGACGGCGTCCTGCCCCGCTCGGTCGGACAGCCGGTAAATGTATCCTCGCTGTTCAAAGAACTTGGCATCGACACGCGTCGGCTGCGTCCCGCTGCGGTAGACATGCCGACGCTCGATGCTCCGCCCGAAGACGACATCGATGCAAGTGCCATGGACTTCGACCTTGATGGCGGCGATGCGATATTCGAAGAGGACAGCAGCACTGGCGTGGCCACCGAACGCATTGACGCGGCATCACCTGAACAACGGAGCGAGGAGTTTGATATTCCGCTTCCGTCAGCTGTGATTCGGGATCGGGCCGACGTGCAGGATCACGAGGACGGCGGCGGGGAGCCGGTCATGGACGCGATGGCCGCCGATTCGCTGGAAGCGCACGAAGTTCCGCTGGATGACGAGGCCACGGCGGTCGGCGAAGCGGTCGCGCAACCACTGGAGGCGACGCCCGGTGTTGTGCAGTCCTATCAGGACGATGAGGAATTCCACCGGCATCGCGAGCAATTGTACAATCCCCCCGCCGAGCGCAAAGGGGGAAAATGGATGATCTACGCCGCAGTGGCATTGACACTGATCGTGCTGGCGATTATCGTATACCTTTTGACCGAGGAAAACAACACGCACGAATTGCCGGGCGTGGACACCTCGACACTTTTGTTCCCAACCACGGCTCCCGACATGGCGTCGGCGACCGGCAACCGTTCATGATACAGCACACAGGACAACCATGGACAACGCAATGACAGTGTTCGATCTCTTCCTCAAAGGCGGCATCATCATGTGGTTCATTCTGGCCTCATCGTTGCTTGGCACCTACATCATCGTGCAGAAGTTGATCACACTATCGAAGGTCAAAGGCGACGGCGGGAAATTTATTTTGCAGATTCGCGCCGTGTTGAGCAAAGGCGATACTGCTTCGGCGCTTTCGCTGTGCTCGGAGGCGAGCACGCCGCTTTCTTCCATTCTCCGCGCCGGTTTGTTGAAAATGAAGGGATCGCATCAGGATGTGAAGGACGCTGTGGAGAGTGCCGCGCGCATGGAGGTGTACAAACTCGAGCGTGGTCTCGGCCTTCTCGCATCCATCGCGGGTATCGCGCCGCTGTTGGGCTTTCTCGGCACGGTGACAGGCATGATTTCCGCGTTTCGCGTGATCGAGGTGAATGAAGGAGTGGTCAATCCGCAAATCCTCGCGAGTGGCATTTGGGAAGCGCTGTTGACCACGGCATTCGGACTCATCGTGGGCATTCCCGCGTACTTCATGTACAATTACCTGCTCAACCGTGTCACGCGTTTCGTGTTCGAAACAGAAACGAGTTGCAATGATTTTCTCGATATCGCGCAGGGTGAGCAACGCAAGGCGCTGATCGCCGCGAAGCGGGCGCAGATGGCGCGGGAAGCGCAGGCACAGGGGCGCGCGCAATGAAAATCGAGCTTACTACCACCAACAAACCGTTGTCGGTGTTCAGCTACTCTTCGTTGACCGACATCGTTCTGCTGCTGCTGATTTTTTTCCTTCTCACCTCCTCCTTCATCATCACCGAAGGTATCAAGGTGACGCTGCCGCAGGCGCGCAACACCACGGCGCTGGAGCAGGAGCAGATCGTGGTGTCGCTGCTCAACGATGGACGCATGTTCATCAACAATGCCGAAGTGCGTCGCGAGGATTTCGCCGCCGCATTGCGCAGTGTGCTCACCGCCCCGGACAAGCAGGTGGTGATGTTGTCCAGCGATCACGATGTGCCGCTCGAGCACGCCGTATTTGTGATGGACGAAGCGAAGGGGCTCGGAGCGACGCGATTTTTCGTATCCACAAAACCTCGGGACGATCATGGCGGCGAACAGCGTTGACGCGAAAAGCTGGGGCATCTCCATCGGACTGCACGCGCTGCTGCTGCTGATCATGTTCTTCTGGGCGGCGTTTCCTTCCATTCGTCCGATGGTGCGGGAAATCGAGTTGACGGTGTTGGATCTTCCACCTGCCGCCGACGCAACACCCGAACGCTTCACCTCGCGCGTGCGCGTGCAACCCACGCCAACGCCGCGCGTCACCTCCGCACCGCGGCAGGCGCCGCAGGCGCGCATGCAGCAACCCGCCGCCCGGCAAGCTCCCGCGCGCGAAACCGTTTCGCGCGAGGCCGGCCGCACGCAGAGCGCACCTTCCACACCCGTGCAACCTCGCGAATTGCGCGGAGGAGCCGAGCCGGTGGACTTCATGGATCATGGAGGCGGCAAGCAGGAACGCAGCGCGGCCCCCATCACCGGCGGCAGCACGCGGCGCGAATCACGCGAGCAGGGACTGGCCACCTCCGCACAATCTTCCGACAATGTCGCAGGTTCCGGCAGCGGCGAGGGTCGCGCCATCACCTCCGATCCAGGCACGCTCAGCGCGACGCCGCGTTCATCGACCAATATTCAGTGGGACGGCGGCGTGTCGCGCACACGTATCGCGGGCTCCTTGCCCGGCTTCCCGGCTGGCGCCACGCGCGATGCGCAGGTGGCGGTGCGTTTCCGAGTGCGCCCCGATGGCAGCATGTATGGCATGACCGTGATTCAAAAAGGCGAACCCTTGTACGAGCGCGCAGCCTTGAACGCCATGCGCGGTTGGAAATTCAACGCCTTGCCGGCAAACGTCGAGCAGGCGGATCAAGTAGGCACGGCGACCTTCCATTTCAAACTGAAATAGCGCTTCGGCGCTTCGACTCCGCGCCGGAATCACGCAGTACCATCTCGGACATTATTGCTCGGTGCAGTTCCGCCACGGCGGAACTGCGAGCTGCACATGACATGGTCCCCTACACACTGCCCAGCTTTCGTCACCCCGCCGCGGCGGGTCTTCGACTTGAGCGACGCACCGCGGGATGATGGTAAGGTAAGACGCGAACTCTGGTCGGTGCGGAGTGGAACATTCGCCGTGGCGGATCGAAACCTCATTCTACGATCTGTATCGATGGGATCGGAATCGTGCGCGACCCTTCGACTCCGCGCCGGAATCACGCAGTACCATTTCGGACAATCGTGCTCGGCGCTCCGCTCAGGTCTGGGACTCGCCGTGGCGAGGTGACGAAGTTCTGTCATGCACGATCCAAACCGGCGTAGGCGCTGGTGAACAGACTCGGTTCTCAGACCTGCCGCGGCGGAGGA
Source organism: Bacteroidota bacterium (assembly GCA_035362335.1). Lineage (GTDB taxonomy): Bacteria > Bacteroidota > Ignavibacteria > SZUA-365 > SZUA-365 > JAOSJT01. The sequence continues at coordinate 106,974 of DAOSDL010000007.1, read as the reverse complement.
GCACGGCGCTCCACTTTACTCTTTACTCTTCACCCTTTACTCCTCTGAACTTCGAACCACTCACCTTTTCACCTAGCCCTCACCCCGCTCGGAATATAAGACTCGAATAGCATATATTTGTGAGCCGCATTGCATCGACCACCACCTTTGTAACACGGGGATATGGCATGACAGCATCTCGGCTTTTCATCATTGCGCTTCTCTCGGCCACGCTATTGGGCATGGAACTGATCTGGACGCGCATTTTCTCGGCGGAATTTCTCTACACCTTTGCGTTTCTCATCCTGTCCTCTGCCGTACTGGGCCTTGGTCTCGGCGCATTGCTGGCGAGCCGAGTGCCTCTGCTGCGGCGTGCGCATGGCGCGGGAATGGGTCTGCTACTCACCGGACTCGCGGTAATGCTCTCGCCGCCGCTGGTGTTTCTCGCCGGTGTAGACCTCTCGCAACTGTTCGCACGCTGGTCCAGTGTTTTGGACACCACCTTGGCCATCGTGCTGCTCGCCCTACCCTTCATCGCGGGCGGCGCGTCGCTGGCGATACTCTTCCGCTCGCATCCCCGCGCCCTGCCCCGGGCTTACATGGCAGACATGTTCGGCGCCGCGATAGGCGTCGTGGGAGCCGTTGTCGCCATGAATCTGCTCGGCACTCCGGTCGCAGCCGCCGGCGCCGCCATTCCCGTGTTGATCGCAGCCATGATGGAGCTACGGGGATGGCAGCGCGCCGTGCCGCTGCTGTTCATTGCCGCCTGTGTTCCGCTGTCGATGCATGCGCAGGAGTTGTTGCGAGTCGAAAGGGAGCAGCGTGCCCCTGTGAGCACGGTGTACTGGGACGCCATGGCGAAGGTGAAGGTGTACGACTACTCGCCCGAGGTCAAGGGCATCGAGATCGACAACGCCGCCAACAGCCCCGTGTACGCGTTCGATGGCAACTGGGATCGCCCCGATTCCCTGCGCTTTCGCTTCGGTATCGACGTTGGCTGGCTTATGGGACGGATGGATTCGGTGCGCTTTCTATCCATTGGCGCGGGAGGCGGTACGGATGTGTTGCAGGCCCTGCAATACAGAGCCATGGAAGTACATGCCGTGGAGGTTGTGGGGTCGATCAACGCGATGATGCGCGAGGGCGTGCTGCGGAAATTCTCTGGCGACATTTACAATGATCCCCGCGTGCGTGTGGTGACAGACGATGCGCGATCATATGTGCGTCGTCACACGGAATATTTCGATATGATGTATTCACTCAGTTCCAACACCTTCGCCGCGCTCGCATCAGGCGCCTTCGCCATGGCGGAGAATTATCTGTTCACCACGGAAGCCTTCGAGGATTACTGGGAAGCGCTGTCGCCGCGCGGCTATCTGATGATGGAGCATCAGGTGTACGTGCCACGGCTTGTGAGCAGCGCGTTGGACGCCATGCGCAGCAAGGGTGTAACCCACCCCGAGCGCCATATTGCGGTGTACAATTTGCCCTCGTTGCGGAGGCAGGTACTGCTGCTTTCGAAGCAACCATTGGACGAGGAAACACCGTGGCAGGCACTGGGTCCGGTCACTCCGGAGCGCGACAAGGACATTCAGCTCGTGTATCCGCCCGACCCGGCGCGTCCGCCTGGTTTGATATCGCGCATCGTGCGTGAAGGATGGAGGCAGGCATCGGATACTGTGCTCTTCAATCTCGAGCCCTGCACCGACGACAGGCCGTATATCGCCCAGCTCGGGATGTGGAATCTCATCGATCTCGACACCATCGGAAAAATCGGTGTACGCGAGATGTTGGGCTTTCCGGTGGCCAAAGTGATGTGTCTGCTGGTGGCGGGCATCGCGCTGTTGCTGCTTCCTCTCACGCTGTTGCCCGCCGGTGGACGCGAGGCGCGGCTCGGTGCGGCTGCATGGTATTACTTTCTCCTCATCGGCATGGGATACATGGCTGTCGAGGTGCTTTTGATACAGCGTTACGCACTCTTTCTCGGCGCAACCGTGTATAGCGGCGCCGTGGTGCTGGTCACGATGCTGCTTGCATCGGGACTGGGCAGTCGCCTGGCGCCGCGCATTGATGCACGCATACTTTTCACAGGGTTGATCGTGTTGCTTCTGCTGGAAGCGCTGCTTGTTCCCTCTCTGACACAGCTATTGGGCGATCAGGCATTCGAATTGCGTATCCTTGTGGCGGTGCTGCTGCTCGCGCCGTTGGGCTTGTTCATGGGCATGCCCTTCACCAAGGCGGGCCTGCGCATTGGAGCGCGCATCGACAAGGCCATGGCGGTGAACGGTGTGGCTTCGGTCATCGGTTCGGCGCTGGTGTTGCTCGCGGCCTTCGAATTCGGTATGACACTGGCGTTGCTGGGTGCGACGCTGGTATATGTGGTCGCCGGTGTGGTGTTCTCCCTGCATCGTCTGTGGCCTGCGGCGGAATTGCCATCATGGGATTGAACGCGTCGCAGCGCTCGTGTACCGTGAGCATTGCGCCAACGGGATCAGGGACGAGGATTTTCCTTGTCCCGAGACGATGCGTTACCGTACTTTCGAAATGATGCGGAAATTCATCTTGTACCATACCGGAGAACCTCGCTTGCACGCTATCGTGTTTCGCTTCTGCGCCGTCGTCTTGCTCCTCCTTCCCTTGCGGATGCAGGCGCAGAATTCGCCGCTGGATCGGGCTCAGCAAACACTCAACAAAGCCGTGGCTGAATTTCTCGGCAGCGATGTGTATCCCGTCATGAGTGCATGGAAGACGGGCTTCGACAGCACGCTTCGTGCGCCTGATCTCATGCGTTTGCAGGCTTTGCGCAAGCAGCACCGCGAATTGCGTGGACGAATGCGCGACTTGCTGTCGTCCATGCAAGAAGCCCGGCGTGCACGGGATTTTCGGCGCATGCTTGACCATCGCACGAAGGCGCAGTTCATTTTCGACAGCGAGGACCGGCTGCTCGGAGAGTCGCGCCGCATCGCCATGCGGTCACCCGCGGCATTGCGGCATTTGGAATGGCAGATCGATTCGATGTCGCAGGAGTGGATGGCCGGATGCGTACGCAATTTCATCGATTGGTTTTCGCGGCATCGCACAGTCATCAGCCCGGCCATGGGCGACGAGAAGCATGTGGGTTTGGTGCGCTTGATGGCCGCGTCGAAGGATCTCCGCCTGGAGCAGAAAAACGATCAATCCGTGTTTTACTTTCTGCTCTGGGACGGTTCGGATTTTTCCGAGATCGAACGCAGGAACGTGCTCCCCGAAACTCCTCTCACTCCTCCCCGCCCTTCACGCATGCACGTGTACCTCATCGATGACGTGTCGCCCAATCCCGTACAGCGCGAGGCCATGGTGCGTTTCGCACTGCCCGAACCCGGCAGCGCAACCCTCACCCTGCTCGACGTCCGCGGACGCCAGGTGAATCTCCTGCTGCGCGAGGAGTTGAAAGCCGGTATGCATTCGGCTCCACTGCATGCGGGCTCGCTCGCCGAGGGCACGTACTACCTTCTCCTCGAAAGTGGTGACCTTGTGGACGTGGCCACGGTGCAGGTGGAACGCTGATCGGCGCGTTACCTGCTGAGTACGTGATACATTCGAAGAGAGCGCGGAGAGCGCCGAGAGCGCAGAGGAATGTTTGAGGTTGCTTCCCGCTCGAATCCTGCCAACCGGCTGAGTGCGGGATACATTTGAAGAGATGAAAGAGAGCGAAGAGAGCGGAGAGAGCGGAGAGGAATTGTTGAGGTCGCTTCCCGCTCGATCCGTGCGCCCGGCCGCAATCGAGTCAACGCAAAGGCCCAGAGACGCAAAGCCGCGAACCCTCTGGGCCCTCGGTGTGGCGAAGCCCTCGGTGTTCTCCGTGTTCCCGCGAAGCGCTCCAGGTACATCGAGCAAGCTTGGCATGGCTTACACCTCGCGTAGCAAGCCCAGCTTCGGGAAGTACAGTGCCGTGTGGATTGACCGCTGGTCCAACATTCGCACGATGCGCGCGTAGCGATGGAGCTGCGGTTGATACGCCGCTTCCTGCGCGGCGAGAAAGGCCTCGAGATTCCCGCCCTCATGCGTGGATGTCTTGTAGTCGATGATCCAGCGCTCGCCGTTCTCGTCGACGAAACTCCGGTCAATTACCACACCGACAACATGGCCGTCGAGCACGGCGCGCAACTCCCACTCCACCGCATCCTCCGCATGCTGGGCAAGCAGCCAGCGACCGCGTTCACTGTGTGTCGCGCCAGTTACCGCTTCGGCAGCGTCGCTCAGCAAGGCTTCCGCATCCAGGCCCGGCGCGTGCAAGGCGAAGTACACGCGCAGACGCTCGCGGCGTGACGCTTCATCCATGTCCATCCACCACCGCACGCCTCCGTTTCGTACGATATCCGCCAGCGCGGCGTGCACGGTCACGCCCACGGCGCGCGCAGCTTCGCTGGCACGGAACGGTGCACGATGCATGCCGCCATCCTCCCGCACGGAAGTGACCGCTCCATCACCGGCGAGCTGCACCGCTGCGGGAAGCTCGGGTGCAGTCCACGCAGCCGGCAAGCGGAATAATTGCTGTTCCGTTTCTTCAATCCGACTTTCCAAGGCGTCCGTCTCGACACGCTGCTCCATTGCCAGGCGCTCCATTTCCTCGCCGTACACCGGCCAGAGTGCGTGCAGGAAGCTTGTGGCAATCGGTCTGGCCAGCTGCGCAACGCCATCCTTTTCCTTAAGGGAGACACGGGCGGAGAGATGCAGTCGCCGCCGGGCCCGTGTGCTCGCAACGTACAACGCGCGATCCCGTTCGTGCGCATCCTTGCGCTTCATGCTGTTCATCATCCACGAAAGGATGGAAGATTGCGCTGCACCCTGCTCCGACACGGGCGCCATGATGAAATCCATACCCGTGCTGCGGGCACGGTACATCCACTCGAGAAGCCGCGGAGGAGTGGTACGCGTGCGGGCTTCCAGGCGCGGAAGTATCACGGTATCGAATTGCAGACCCTTGGATTTGTGCACCGTCATGAGGGAGATGCGACCGTCGGCGGAGGGATCGGGCGGCACGAAAAGCGCGTCGACACGACGAAGCACCTCGGCAAAATCGGTAATGTCCCCGCCATCGTCGCATCCTTCGAGCACATCGAAAAACGCCGCCGCTGCTGCCAATCCCCGCTCGTCGGTGCATGCCGCGCCCCCGGCTTCGAGCCAGCTTCCTTCGATCAATTCGCGCAGGGGAAGCGCCCCGCGCCTGTCCCGCGCGCGATCGAGCACATCGAGCACACGCCGCAATCGCGTCCCCTCGTCGTGTGAAAGGTGGGCGGAATCCAATGCGCGCCGCGCCGCTTCTCCATATCCGCCCGGCTCGGCCATGTCCCTGAGCCTCAGCAGCGTTTCGAGTGAGCAACCACACAGAGGCCCTCGCAGCACGGCGAGCAATGACAGTTCGTCGCCGGCATGCAGCACGGCCATGGTCAGAGCGAGCACATCGCGAATGCTGGCATGATGCGACAGCGGTTCGATGTCCACGGCACGAAAGCCCAGCCCCCGCGCGCGCAATTCCGCCGCGATGCGCGCAAGATGTGAACGCGCGCGAACGAGAACCGCAATGGACTCTATCGCGTCGGCATCCGTGTATGCGAGTTCGCGTTCGATACAATCCACCACGTGTCGCGCCTCATCATCGGGTGTGGCGTTGAACAGCGGTTGAAAGTACACACCATCCGCAGTGCTCGCACGTTCATGCACCGCGGCGCAGGCGGCGAAGGACACCGCGCCCACGGCGATGTCATTTTCGCGTGGCAGCATGCGCTCGAAAGCGGCATTTACCCAGCGAACCACCGGTTCCACCGAACGGAAATTCCGACTCAGACGCAGGACGGCGAGGGGCACCGAACCCAGGCGCCGCTCTTCCGCGCAACGCAGGAATAACCCCACCTCCGCCTCGCGGAAGCGATAAATCGACTGCATGGGATCGCCAACGAGGAACAGCGAATGTCCATCGTCGGCCGCCCAGCCGGCGGTGAGACGTTCAAGCAGCGTGTATTGACTGACCGAGGTGTCCTGGAATTCATCCACGAGTATGTGCTGAATGCGATGCTCAAGCAGCAATGCCAGGTCGCTGGGCGCAAGATCCTCGCCCAAGGCACGCAGCGCAGCCGTGGCTACCTGCACGTGATCGACGGCTGCGCGATGCACGAAGATTTGCTCCAGTTCGTCCGCCGCCGCGAGAGCGAGATCCGCGATCACGGCAAGAATTTCCCACTCCGCATCGGTGAAGGTTGCCGACGGCAATCTCCGTAATTCCACCAGCGATGCGTGGACCTCGGGTCTTGAAGCGAGCAAATCGAGGCAGTCCAGCAAACGCTGTTTGAGCGGATGCTTGGACGGGAAGCCGATGCGTTTCGTCACGCCACCGGCGCTGCGCAGGGTGTCGGTCCGAGTAAGCAGCAGCGTGGCAAAGGCGAGCCATTGCGGCAGGGCCTCGGGGTTGTCGCCCGGGAGTTCCGTCACGTGCAGGCAGGGTCGCAGATCCATCGCGTCGCGCGTATCCTCGGTGGCAAGTTCCTCCGCCGCGTGTCGCGCAAGCACCGGCAAGTTTTCTGCGAGTTCCGCCGGGAGTGCAACGCGCAGTGTGTGCAGTGCAGTGTGAATCACGCCCTGCAACGCCTGCTCCATTGATTCGCGCGTGAGCAAGCTTTCATCGGAAAACATGCGGCGCCATTGGTCTCGCACCGCGAGCAAGGCGGCGAGACGCTCCTCGATACTGTCGTAGCGATTGTCGAGGTGTACGAGCAAATGCAGCACGCGCGCACGCAAACGCGGCGATACCCGATGCAGCACTGCGCGCGCTGCTTCGCGATACAATTCCATCGCATCGTCGGTCACTCCCATATGTCCGCCGATTCCCGCGATCCATGGTTGCATACGGGCGAGTCGTCCGTTGAACGCGTCGATGGTAAGCATGCGCATGCGCGCCGGTGCGTGGAGCAGGCGCCAGCCCAGCGCCGCGTCGCGTCGCAAGGCACGCACGGCCAGCTCCCAGGTCACGCGGCGGTGCTCTTCCACCGGAGCTTCACCCCGCGCGGCGTCGAGCGCATCGATCACACGAGCGCGCATTTCGCCGGCGGCCTTGCGTGTGAAGGTGATGGCCACGATATCCTCGGGCGCGTCGACCACGGCGAGCAGCGAAAGGTAGCGCTGTATGAGCAGTTCGGTTTTTCCCGCACCGGCGGGCGCCTGCACGATAAAGGAGCGCGCCGGATCCAGCGCTTCGCGCCTCGCGGCACTGTCATCGAAGGTCATAGAGAGGTCAGGCGTCATCCTCTCCTCCTTGCGCGTCTTCATCCTCGGCCAGTGTCCGGGTGTCGCCCACGCGGCAGAGCGCGGGCAAGGAACAGTACTGGCACGTCCGCGCCCCGTCGCGAGGGTCGACACGCGCGTCACCCTCGCGAAATGCCCTCGCGAGTGTTTCAAGCACGCGAAGCCATTGTGCGCGCAGTTCTTCCCAGGACAGCATCCCGCTCTTCGCCGTCCATTCCGCCGCGTCCATCACTCCAGCAATGCCCTGATCGCGATCGGCCAATCCCGCATAGGCGCAGGAGGCGCGCCGCACGATGCCGAAGGCCACGCCGCGCACCTGATCCTTCATCGCGACGGCGTACAATGGTAATTGCGGCTCGGCAGGACGCTCGCCCATCCAATCCGCCGGCGATTTTTTCCCCGATTTGTAATCGATGAGCAAGCTGCTGCCATCATCGAGACGGTCGATGCGATCGATGCGCACGCGGAGATTCAAACCGCCGACGGCGACCTGCGCGGGTAATTCCGCTGATTGAATGGTGAATGGAGGCCGCTCGTGCTCCACACACAGCCATTCGCGCAAGAGCTGACGCAGGCACTCCCGCTCGGCGTCCAGCAGATGCGCCGGCAAATCGCGAAAGCGATCTCCCGCCGCCTCACGCAAGGCTGTGCGCAAGGCTTCGTCCATAGCGCGTTCCATTTCGACGCTCTGCCACGTGCGTCGAGTCAACAGTTCCGTTGCGTGTTGCAAGGTGAGATGAAGCAGATTACCCCGATCGAGTGGACGCACACCTCGCTCGGGAAGGGCCGGCGATGCAGGTGCGAGACGCGTTTCGGCGAAGGCGCGGAACGGACAGGCCGCTTGCAGTGCCAGCACGCGCGATCCACCTCGCGGAGCGTCGTGCATTGGCAGGGCGGGAACGCGCGCATCACTGAAGCGCTCGAGCGGCGTGGTTGACCGCGAGCGCAACATCGTCGCGAGCGAAGGCGGCACAGCCGGGGCCTCGCATTCCTCGTACACCCGCATCATTGGCGTCCACTGAAGCTCGTTGTCGCCTTCCATCGTCGCGCTGCTCAACACCACGATATCACCGCGTCTCGGAAGGTCGGCGGTCAACCGTTGCATCACTTCGGCGTGCCGGTCGGGCACGGCGCCTATCACACCGGCTGCACGTTGCGCCGCTATTGGGAGGAAGGGCAAGGGCCTGGGCGCGGGCGGCCAGCTTTCGCTGCACATATCGCAAATGCGCAGCAGTCGGAAGCGCCGCCCTGCGCTTTCGAGTACACCCATGATCTGAATGGGCGCTTCGCGGGATTCCATTTGAAAAATGGTATCGGCTACCAGTCTCCGGAAGCGTGTCAGCGCGCCGCTGCAGTCCAGCGCTCCCACGCAGCGATCAAGTGAGGCGAACACGCGCAGTTGTTCGCTGAAACGCTGTCGCACCTGATGCTCCCTGCGTCCGAGCGCCTGCTCGCCCGGCCAACCCAAGGCGGTCAAGGTGTGGTCGAAGGTATCGGCCCACACGGAAGGGGGCGCCTCATCTGGCGGACGCTGCATTTCGGCCAAACGCAGCGGGAGTGTGTCCCCTGCTTCCGCGTTCGTCCGCAAAAAGTCGATACAGTCCCGCGTGGCCAATTCGTCGGTGGCATACTCGCGCAGTTGCACATCCAGACGGGCACGCGCGTGTTCGTACTCCTTCCCCCCCGCGAGGAAAGGCGAGCGGAGAACACGGCTCAGGATGTCCAGGCGCATGCGCGGTCGAAGCACATCCAGCGCGTGCAAGGCGGCACTCGCGAGTGCTTCACGCGCGAGACTGCCACCGAGCGAGATTTCGAACAAGGGCGCGCTGTCGCGATCGTCAACGTCCGGTAATGTGCGCGGCGCGAGGACTTCCTGAAACAGCCGCTGTATGCGCGCGCGATCCTCGTCCAGTCGAGGAAACACGATACCGATGTCCTTTTCACCCCGTTCCAGTGCTGCTCTCGCCCAGAGAGCGGCGGCGCGAATTTCCTCCTCGCGGGATGAGTAGCTTTCGCGATAACAACGTACGGGATCCCGTTCCGGCGTGTACATGCGCAGCTCCGAGCCACGGGCGTCGAGTGCGTCGAGCAGCGCGGCCTGCGCCGGGGGCATGTCCAGATCGAAACCCGCGAGTAGCACGAGGCGGGGCGCGGGGAGTATGCCGTCGCGCAGCGCATCGGTCACGGAACTCCACATCCGGGCGGAGGGAGACAAACCGAGCCGCTCGCAACGCCCGAGCACATCCGCGCGCACGCGGAGATACAGCCCGTGATCCTCGGTCAGTGGCTCGTCGGCGTGAACCCGCCACAGCGCCTCGCCCGCGAGGGCCTCGGACATCATGCGGGCCAGGGCATCGGTGTTCACCGCGGCCTCGCCTTCGCGCCGCGCGCGCAAGGCCTCCTCCCAGAGCGCGCTTTCCTGAGCGGCACCGAGCACAGGGTTATAGCGCGTGTCGGGGCTGAGCAGCAGCAAGTCGGCATGGCGGGACGCGAGCCAGGCGCGCAATGGCAGGATGGATGGTGCCGGCCACACCATCCTTCCGCCGGCGATCGCATGCCGCGTGTGCAGTACGCCGATGTAGCGTGCGAGGCGCTGCGTGGCGCAGAGCACCACCCCGCCGTCTTCGATGGCGTGGAGAAGTTCGGAGGTATCGTGCAGCGCGGATTTCAGCGACCGCATGGCCAGGTCCGCACAAAATCGCATTGCTCGAAGGTCTGCGGCGAATCCGGGAGCCAGTGTTCGTCACCTTGACGCAGGCGCTGAATGGTATCGAGCGCCTCGTCTCCCACTGCGTGGCCATGCCGCGCAAGCCAGCAACCGACAACCGTCCCCGTGCGTCCGAGGCCACCGCGGCAATGCACGTACACGGCGCGGCCAGCTGCGATATGGTCGTCGATGGCGTCGAGGATGTCCACCATGAACGCGGGCTCGGGAACGGACATGTCGAGATAGGGAAAACGCAACGCGTAGACGGAATCACCACGTTCTTCGGCGATGGCGCGGAGCAACTCCTGATAGCGCAGCACGAGTTGACCGGTGAGATTGGTCTCGTCGTCCTCGGTGAGATCGAGGAAGGCGCGCACACCCGCGTCCAGCAGCAGCCGCAGCTTCTCCTGCGCTTCCGTCGCGTCGATGCTGCCGGGATACGGGCCGGCCATCAACTGGCCGTCACGAACCCAGTAACTCCGTACGATAGGACCGGCAGACATTGAAATCCCTCCTTGAACAACAGGCGGAATCGGCGGCGAGGCGACGCCGTACGAATGGTAAAGGTAACGCGACTAATCCTGTTGCCGCATCCCATCGAGCAGGAAGAACACCCCGCCGTTGAGATGCCAACCCGAGGCAACATTTTCCATGTTCGTGTACTGACGTGCTCCGGCTGTCACTCCGAAGCCATCAAGCAATTCCAGTCGAACATGCGGCCCATAGGCGATGAAGCGAGGCATGTTGGTGCCGAAGCCGAAGTTTCCTCCCCTCCACGCATTGTCTCCATTCTTCAGTGGCTCGATGCCATTGACCAACATGGCCAGAGTAAAAGGACCGATGGGTCCGAGTTCGAGCGCGGCGGAATAATGCCATTCGTCTGAATAGCCGCCATTGCGGTTGTTGAATCCGGCGCCCACCGCCACCGCGATGGGAAAGGCTTGCGGCGTGTAGAGATACTGCAAGCCGAAAATCTGATTATATTCGCCATCGCCGGTCCACAATCCCAGAGGATCGGTGGTTTCACCCAGGGGAAAAGACGCCGTCACCGCCAGCGAAACAGTGTGCTGTTCGCCGCCGGCAAACGCCCAGCGCAACCCGAGTTCGGCATCGCCTGGCGCCTGCACCGAGCGCGAGGGACCGTCGGGCGTCTCGCGCACAGACAGATAGCGATATCCCGCAAGCCGCATCACGCCGGTAACGGACGAGGAATAGCCGTACTCGCCGATCATGGTGAAGGTGTTGTCACGGATGTGGTCCACGTCGACCGCCGTGCTGCCGCGGTACCAGGTGCTGGTGGAATAACCCTGCCAACCGAAGTTCAGATAGGTCTGGCGCGCCTGGCGGGGGTGCTCCACCCCATCGGCCAGTGCCTGTGTACTGAGGAGAACGATGGCGAGAAACATCGTGCGAAGAGTATTCATGGGTCTGTCGTAGCGGTGATGAAAGCTGGTCGTATCGCGCGGGTATGGAACCGATTGTATAAAAGTACGGGATTTCGATGGATGGTACAAAAGGATGCGGAGTACCAACGGATACGGACCTGACCGCTCCGCAGTGAGGAGATGGTGATGCTTGTGCCATGCCGCGGTCTGCTCAGCGATATCCCCGTGGTATCGAGGCACCCATTGCGTGAGGCTCGTATGCATCGTACATTTCACCCGAACGACCCCGGAGGCTGTATGGCACAAATCGTATTCACGGACGCGCACGTGGCTGGCCCGATTGCCCGCTTGGTATTGGGCAGCGTGATGCTCGCGCACGGACTGCAAAAGGCGCTCGGCTGGTTCGGCGGCAAGGGCTTCATCGAAACGCTCGACGGCTTCGTGCTGCAAGGCATCCCCTACGCGCTGGGCGTGCTGGTGATCGCTGGCGAAACGCTCGGTGCCGTGGCGCTGATTCTCGGTTTCGTGGGCCGCTTCATGGCGGCGGCGCAGATCATCATTCTCGCGGGAGCCATTTATAAAGTGGCAGGCGCCCACGGTTTTTTCATGAACTGGACAGGCATGAAAGAAGGCGAGGGTTTTGAATTCCACCTGCTCGCCATAGGTCTGGGCCTCATTGTGCTGGTGATGGGCAGTGGATCGCTTTCCATCGACCGCTGGCTGACGCGACGCTATTGGGGATAAGCGGAGGTGCTGCCGTCCGCGGCTTGAGACAACCCCGTGCGAGGCATCCTTCACCATCACACGAATCAAGGTCCTGGGTTGGATTGCTTCCGCGACAATCGTCTCCATCGTTCATGCACATCATGTGCGCAATTGCACATGACGTGGTTCACGACTTATCTAAATCGATGCCGACACTTCGCTTCGCCCCGGCGAATCGAAACCTCATTCTACGATCTGTATCGATGGGATCGGAAACGTGCGCGACCCTTCGACTCCGCGCCGTATCATTATTGTACTATTACGGATACACGTGCTCGGCGCTACGCTGCACATGACATGGTCTCTTAGTCGGTTTCAGATCTGCCGTCACGCTGAGTCAGTCCACCAGCGAATACGCCGGTTTGGATCGTGCATGACAGGTCGGTCTCGGCAAACATTTCATAACGTCGTCACACTGAGGGACGCGCCTGCGAGTCGAATAGTGTTTCTTTTGAAAATCATCGTCCAGGCGCGGACTCGAAGTGTCTGCTCCATTTCTGGTAGGTTGCAAGCCATGTCATGTGCAGCGACGAGCCCGCGGCACGGACGTTCGGTGAGAGAAGATCCTGGTTCGGGCTCGGAGTCGAACCCTTCGACTTCGCGCCGGAATCACGTAGTACCATCTTGTGCATTCGTGCTCGACGCTCCGCTCAGGTCTGGGACTCGCCGTGGCGACCCTTCGACTCCGCGCCGTATCATTATTGTACTATTACGGATACACGTGCTCGGCGCTACGCTCAGGGTGACGAAGTTCTGTCATGCAAGAAACAAACCGGCGCAAGCGCTGGTGAACGAATTCAGCCGACGGCGCGGCGTCTTCATCGCATCCGCAGTCACTCCACACCTTTGCCTGAAACCATTTACACCGTGCATGATGTTGGGAAACGGTACATTTTTTCCATTTTCCCCCAAAACACATGCACGAGACGCCAACAGACCCTGCCGCGAAACGACGACGTTTGTTTTATTTCGCCCTTCCTGTTCTCATCCTTGTCGGTGGATATGCGACCATGCAACTGCTGGCCGGAATGAAGGAGGAAGCTCCGCGGCGCACTCCCCCGCCCACCATTAAACCCGTCCGTGTCGAGGTGGTGCGGCCGGGTGCCCTTCCCGTGCTGGTGGAGGCTCTGGGACGCGTCGGCACGGTGCAGCCGGTACAACTCGTCAGCGAAGTCACCGGTCTCGTGGAAGCAGGCGATGTGCCCTTCCGGCCGGGCAGCCGTTTTCGGGAAGGACAACTCCTGCTGCGCATCGACGCGCGACAGGCGCAGCTGACACTCAACAGTTTGAAAAGCGATTTTCTCAATGCGCTGGCGGCAGTGCTACCGGAAATAAAAATCGATTTCCCGACGTCCTTCGAGATTTGGCAAAAATATTTCGATGCCTGCGGTTTTCAGCAGCGCCTCCCCGATCTGCCCGAAGCCAACGAGCGCAATCTGAAGCTGCTGCTCACGCGCGCGCAGGTATTCAAGCTGTATTACGCCGTGCGCCAGCAGGAAATCGTGGTGGAAAAGCACAGCATCCGCGCTCCGTTCAATGGCAGTCTCGTCGCGGCCGCCCTGCATCCGGGCTCGGTGGCCCGCGCGGGCGCGCCGCTAGGAGACGTTATCAGTCTCGACGGCATGGAAGTGGAACTTCCCATCCCATCGGCGGATCTCTCCTGGATTGCGCGCGGACAGCGTCTTGTGCTGCGTTCGCAGGATGCATCGCGCAGTTGGACAGCGGAAATTGTACGCATCGGCAGCGCCATCGACCGGCGGTCGCAAAGCATTCCCGCCTATGCACGCATACTCGGCGACGCCTCGGTGCTGCATGAGGGCATGTATGTGAACGCCGAAATCGCGGGACGCACGCTGAGCAATGCCACGCGTGTGCCGCGCCGCGCCGTGTATGAAAACCGCTACGTGTACGTGCTCGCCGACGGACGGCTCGAACGGCGCGATGTGCGTATTGCCGCCTCGACCGCCGATGCGCTGCTTGTGGACGCGGGGTTGCGCGATGGGGACTCGCTTGTGGTGGAGTTGCTTCAAGGAGTCGCTCCGGGTATGCGCGTGGTGGCGCGCGACGATGCGGGACGTGCTGAATGAAGCGCATCATCGCGTACTTCGTGCGCTTCCCGGTGTGGACCAATGTGCTGATGTTCAGCATCGTGCTGTTCGGTCTCTTGTTTTTCAATGCGACGCGCTACTCCTTTTTCCCCGAAACCCGGCCCGACCTCCTGACGGTACAGGTGGCCTTCCCCGGCGCTTCGCCCGAGGAAGTGGAAGAAGGTGTGGTGTTGAAAATCGAGGAGGCGATCGACGGACTCGAGGGCATCGACCGCATCACCTCCGTATCGCGCGAGAATCTCGGCATCATCACGGTGGAGACACTGCCGACCGCTGACATGAACGTGGTGGTTGCGGATGTGAAAAACGCAGTGGACCGCATCAGTTCCTTCCCGCTCGGCAGCGAAAAGCCGGTGATTTTCGAGCAGAAATTCCGCTCGCGCGCGCTGTCGGTGGTGCTGTACGGCAGCGCCGATCTCTACAATCTGAAATTTCAGGCCGAGCGATTCCGCGATGAATTGCTCGCCTCGCCCGCCATTTCGCAGGTGGAAATCAGCGGCATTCCGAATCTCGAGTTCTCATTGGAGATCTCGGAAGAGAATCTCCGGCGCTACGGCATCAGCTTCGCCGAGGTAGCGGCGGCAGTCGGCGCGGAGAACATCAACCTGTCCGGCGGCAAATTCGATACGAAGGACGAGGAAATTCTGATTCGTGCCAACGCCCGCGAATACTATGCGCGCGAACTGGCAACGCTCGTGGTGCGTGGCGACGACACCGGACCCATCGTGCGACTTTCCGACATCGCCACCATACACGAGCGCTGGGAAGACGTGCCCGACCGCACCTACTACAACGGACGCCCTGCCGCCGTACTCAACATCGACAAGACCAGCGACGAAGACATTCTCGAAGTGGCCGAGACGGCCAAGCGTCTTGTGACGCGCTTCAACGAGACGCATGAGACGCTGCAGGCACTGGTCACCGACGATCGCACCGTGGCTTTGCAACAGCGCATCGACATTCTGGTGAGTAATGGATTGATGGGACTTGCGCTGGTGGTCATCACGCTGGGTTTCTTCCTCAACCTGCGGCTTTCGTTCTGGGTGTCGGTGGGCATTCCCTTTTCCTTCGCTGGCATGTTCATCGTCGCGGGCTTTGCCGGAATCACCATCAACGTCATTTCGCTGTTCGGCATGATTGTGGTGGTGGGCATTCTGGTGGACGACGGCATTGTCGTGGCCGAAAACATTTACGCGCATTATGAACGCGGCAAGAGCGCGCTGGAGGCGGCGGTGGATGGCACGCGCGAAATGCTCGTGCCGGTCAGCACTTCGGTGCTCACCACCATCGTGGCCTTTCTGCCGTTTTTCTTTCTGGATGGACAACTCGGAAAATTCATCTGGCACATGGCGCTCGTGGTGATCGCCTCGCTGGCGTTTTCACTCGTCGAATCGTTTTTCATTCTGCCCGCGCATCTCGCGCATTCGCGTGGCCTGCACGCGCACAAGGACGACGGTCCGATTCGGCGGCGTATCGACGCGTTCATCGAATGGATGACGCAGCGCGTGTACGCGCCCAGTCTGCGCTTCGCGCTCGAACACAAATGGATTACCGTGGTCACACCCGTGGCAGCGGTGTTGTTCACCATCGGATTGCTGCGCGGCGGTTTCGTGGGCATCACCTTTTTCCCCTTCATCGATGGCGATACGCTGCCGGTGAATCTCTCGCTGGTTGCGGGACGGCAGGAGCGCGACACCGATTCGCTGCTTACGGTGATCGAGCGGAGAAGTTGGGAGATGAACGAACGCCTGAAGGAGCAGCGAAGCGATGGCCGCGAGGTGGTGCTGGGTATACGGCGCGACATCGGCTCGAATGAATTCAACGAGCGCGGTTCGCATACCGGCATGGTAACGCTGGAATTACTCGACAGCGAGATCCGCGATATGGACACGCCGGATATGGCCAACATGCTGCGCGAGTTGGTGGGTCCGCTGCCCGACGCGCAGAAGGTCACCTACGGCCGCGTGGGATTTTTCGGCAAACCCATCTCGGTGAGCTTGCTCGGCAACGATCTCGGACAACTCACCGAGGCACGTGACAGACTGGTCGCGGAGCTTTCCCGCTTCACCACGCTCAAGGATGTCACGGACAGCGAGGCCGAAGGTCGACGCGAAATCGACATTCGGCTCAAACCCCGCGCATACGCCTTGGGTCTGACGCTGCGCGATGTGGCCTCGCAGGTACGGCAGGGATTCTTCGGACTCGAGGTGCAGCGCATACAGCGCGGACGCGACGAAATCCGCGTGTGGGTGCGCTACACCGAGACCGATCGTTCGTCGCTGGGCTTTCTCGACCGCATGCGCATACGCACGCCGGACGGCGCCGAGTATCCCTTCGCGGAGTTGGCGGAGTACACACTCGACCGCGGCGTCATCGCCATCAATCGACTGGAGCAGCAGCGCGAGATCAAGGTGGAAGCGAATCTCGCGGATGTCGCCCTCGACGTGCCGCCCATACTCGCACAAATCCGCGAAGAGGTGTTGCCCCGCGTGCTCGGTGAGGTGCAGGGAGTACGGGCTTCCTTTGAAGGACAATCGCGCAGTCAGGAAAAGACCGTGGTATCGATGCGCTCGGCGTTCTCCGTGGCCTTCGTGGTGATGTTCATCCTTATCGTGCTGGTATTTCGCTCCTACGCCCAAGCCGGGCTGGTGATAGCAATCGTACCCATCGGTATACTCGGGGCGGTGTGGGGACACGGATTGCATGGCGTGCAATTGAACACGCTGTCGCTCTACGGACTGATCGCCCTCACCGGCATTATCGTCAACGACAGCATTGTGATGATCGACACCATCAACCGCAAGTTGCGGAATGGCGTTGCTGTTCTGGAGGCGGTACACAGCGCGGCGGTGTCGCGTCTGCGCCCGATTTTACTCACCACACTCACGACAGCGGTGGGTCTCGGTCCGCTGATTTTCGAGACAAGCAGACAAGCGCAATTCCTCATTCCCATGGCAATTTCGGTGGCGTACGGCCTGCTATTTGGCACCTTTATCATGCTCATCGTCGTACCGGCGGGCTTTCTGGTGTTGAATCGACTGCGACTTCTCTGGGCACGTTTCCGAGGTGACACGGCGGCGACGCCCGAGTCGGTGGAACCCGCGGTGATGGAATTACGCAAAGGAGTGGCCTGATGTACCGACCCCTCATTCTCTTCCTGCTCCTGACCGCGGTCAGTCCCCTTTCCGCGCAGCCGTTGACGCTCGACGCGGCTCTGGCCATTGCCCTCGAACACAACCATGCGATACGTCTTGCTCGACTCGATGCGGACCTGGCGCGAGAAACGCGGAGTTTGGGCACGGCGGGTTATTTACCAACGCTGGATTTCGGGGCTTCGGCATCGTACACCGGCAGTCGTCAGGACAGCAATTCGCCGTTCACATTCGGCGACAGCGACACCCGGGCAGTGTCGGCGCAGCTCTCGCTGAATTGGACGCTGTTCGACGGCTTCCGCATGTTCGCCGACGACGCGCGCTACCGCGAGTTGACGTTGCTTGGCGAAACCCAGGCGCGGGCGCGCATCGAAGCCACGGTGCTGGATGTGGCGCGGGCC
The DNA here is from genome assembly GCA_035362335.1 of Bacteroidota bacterium. Lineage (GTDB taxonomy): Bacteria > Bacteroidota > Ignavibacteria > SZUA-365 > SZUA-365 > JAOSJT01. The sequence continues at coordinate 89,199 of DAOSDL010000007.1, read as the reverse complement.
TGGTTCACGCTCGCGCAGCAGCAGCAGCTCGACAGCGTATACGCGCTCACGCTCTCCATTTCGCGGACGCGATTGGAAAAGGCCCGCGTACGGAGAAGTTTCGGCGGTTCGTTGGCCGAAGCGCTCAATGCTGAAGTGGCCTACACGAACGATTCGCTGGAGGCTATCGAACAGCGGCATGTTTTGGATATCGCTCGACATTCGCTGAATCTCGCTCTCGGTCGTTCGTCGGAAGTGCCGATAGAGGTTCTGCATGATATGGAACTCCCCGCGCTGCCGTATTCGGATGCGGCGCTGTTCGAACTCGCACGCGAACGCAACGCCGCGCTGCGCGCCAGCCGGCACGCATTGGGTGTGGCCAGGGAGGAGCGAGCCCTGCGTCGCGGCAATTTCTTCCCCCGCGTGTCCGCATTCGCACAGTACGGCATGAGTGATCGAACGGTGATTCCCGCGGTGCCTCGCGACGGCGGCAACATACTCACCAGCGGCACGGATGCCGTGGCCGGGCTGAATCTGTCGATGAACCTGTTCAATGGTTTCCGCAATTCCATCGATGTGCAACGCGCCACCATCGAGCAGAGACAGGCCGAAATTGCGTTGGAGGAGGAGCATCTGCGCTTGGATGCCACGCTGCGCGAGCAACTATCGCAGCTTCGTCTGCGTGAAGCTGCGCTGAAACTCGCCGGGCAAAACCGCGAAGCCGCTCGCGCCGCACTCGAATTGCAGGTCGAACGTTTCGAAGCGGGCAGCGCCTCGTCGCTTGAATTCCGCGATGCGCAACTGCAATTCGTGCGGGCAGCCACCGCGCACATCGACGCGCGCCTGCGCCTGAGACTCGCGCAACTCGCATTGCTGCGCAGCATCGGCGACATCGTGCGTTGATTCGGCGCGACGAGCATTTTTTCCCCCGCCGCGCAGGATGTATTTTCCACTTCGATGTACCTTCAGCGCGGAAGCACGATGGACAGTGGTCGCGGAAATCCCGTACTCGACGTACGCCATGTCTCGGTTTCGTTCGAGACGCATGACGGCACCGCTCAGGCAGTGAACGACGTGTCTTTCACCCTCCATGCCGGCGAGTCGCTGGGTTTGGTGGGCGAATCCGGTTGCGGCAAATCCGTCACCGCGCTTGCCATCATGCGCCTGATCCGCGATCCGGGCCGCATTCACAGCGGAGAGATACTCTTCCAGCATTGCGACCTGCTGACATTGAGCGAGCGCGAGATGCGCGAGATCCGGGGGAAAAGCATTTCCATGGTGTTTCAGGAACCCATGACCGCCCTCAATCCCGTGTTCACCATTGGTGATCAGCTCACGGAGGTGATGTTGCTGCACGAGCGAAAGAGCTGGAGCGACGCGCAGGAGCGCAGTCTCGCCCTGCTCCGACGCGTCGGCATACAGGATCCCGACACCGTGATGATCAGCTATCCGCATCAACTCTCCGGCGGCATGCGCCAGCGCGTGCTCATCGCCATGGCGCTGGTCTGCACACCAGTGGTGCTCATCGCCGACGAGCCCACGTCCGCCATCGACGTCACCGCGCAGGCGCAGGTCTTGCATCTGATCAATGAGCTGCGTCTGGAATACGGCATGGCGGTGTTGATGATCACGCACGATCTCGGCGTGGTGGCCGAGACCTGCGACCGCGTGGCCATCATGTACGCTTCGCATATTGTCGAAACCGCCCCCGTGCATGCGCTCTTCTCCGCGCCTCGCCACCCGTACACGCAGGGACTGCTGCGATCCATTCCTTCATTGCACGTCCGCGGCGAACGCCTCACGATTATTCCCGGACAGGTTCCGCGACCCACCATGTACCCCGAAGGATGCAACTTCCAATCCCGCTGCACGCGTGCCACCGAACAATGCGTGTTACACGAGCCGCGACTGATCGAGACGGACAGCGGGCATGCCGTCGCCTGCTGGAATCCCTTGCCTGCCGCTACACCGGGCACGACCTAGCACCCCGAGAGCGGTGACGAATCCGTTTCCGCCCTGGCACCATCCAACATTGCGCCGGGATGATCCGGGGAACGCCGCTGTGCGTTTCCATGGTTATCACAGCATCACCACGCTTTGCGGCATCGTCGAGCAAACATGCCAGCGCCTCGGTGTTCCGGGGCAGGAGCCAAGTGAAAGCACCAATTTCATGCATTGTCTTTGATGCATTTTTCCCGTAACCTTATGGGATGTTGAGAAGTCTCCTCTTTGTGCTGTCGAGTTGACATCTCCCGTTAGCCCAGCCCGCTGTTCGACATATACTCACTCTGCGAGGAATTGCATGCGGAACCTCTCCCGACTGCTCGTTCTTGGCCTGCTCATGCTTCAGGCCGTTTCCCTCCGTGCCCAACATCAACACTCTCATGCGGACGACCAAGGCGTGGCCGTGCGGCTGCCCGAGGAAGTACTCACCATGACGCGCGCGCAAATGCAGGAGCGACAGACGCTCGCCAAGGCGCATCTCGCCCTGCGTGGTTTCGCCGAGAAAAACGCTGACTGGAATTTTTACTACGACGCTTTGCGCCGCACACCGCATCGTGCATGGGGCTCGGGTATCGCCATCGACGGCTACTCCAGCATCAATCTGCTGAACGCCCCGCGGGCGGGCGCGCAATTCATCGAGCGCCACGCCGATGTACTCAACGTCGAGCCCTCCGCGCTGCGTATGCTTTACTCGGAAATCGTCGACGGCAAGGCCTATCAGAAATACATACAGACGTATCGCGGTCTTGATGTGCTGCACAGCTATGTCGATCTCCGCATCGCTCCGAACGGCAAGGTGGTCATGTTCGGCTCGGATTTCCACAAGAATATCGATGTGGAAACCACCCCCACCGTGGCGCTGGATGCCGCTCGGGAATTCGCCAAGGCCGGACTCCCCTACACCAGCAGCAATGATCACATCACCGACCGCGGCATATACATTCTGCCGATGCGCTACAACGACCACATTGATTACCGCCTGGTCTATCAGTTCGAGGTGCAAAACGGACCGCGTGAATTGTGGGAAACCTATGTCGATGCCCACACCGGTGCCATTGTCTGGCGGCACGATCTGATTCCGCATTTCCACAACAATCCGAATGGCGGCCCCAATGCCATGGCCAATGTGGTCAACGGCACGATTCGCATCTCCATCTATCCGACGAGCTATGTTGCGGCGCCGGTCACCGTGCCGTTGAAAAACGCCTACGTCTGGATCGCGGGCAAGATGTACGTCACCGACGCGGATGGCAAATTCACCGCCGATCTTGGCTCGGCCACTACGGGACAATTGATTACGCGACTTTCGGGTCCGTACGCGCGCGTGCGTCGCGACGATACCACACGCGTCTCGGGAGGAACACCGGTCAACGCCGTACAGAGCATGACCGTGGCCGCCGGGCAGACACTTGAACTGCTGTGGGACGATGCCAATTCCGTCTCCTCCGAACGCAACACGTTTTATCACATCAACCTTGTGCGTGACTTCTCACGCGCCATCGATCCGGGTCCGGCCAATGCACAACTCGATTCGCAGATTCCGGGACTTGTGGAGATCAACGACGAGTGCAATGCGTTTTTCGATGGCCGTGGCGTGAATTTCTTCCGCTCCAGCGTCAGCTGCGGCAACACCGGCGAAATCGCCTCGGTGATCCACCACGAGATCGGCCATGGCATTCACATCTGGCTCCACAACAATCTGCTAGGCCGCGGTCCGGTGAATGGCGCGTTGAAAGAAGCCCTCGCCGACATGACATCGAACTTCCTCTCCGACGATCCACGCATCGGTGTGGGCTTCCTGAAAGGTGGCGCCAACGGCGGCATCATCCGGAATTCGAAGAACACGTTGCGTTATCCCGAGAATGTGGTGAACGAGATTCACGACGACGGCATGATTCTCACCGGCGCGGTGTGGGATGTGCGTGAGGCCATCGGACTCGAGCACACGAAGAAGCTCTATCACATGGCCATGTACGGCACACCCGACGCCGCCGAACTCGGCATCGCGCTGGCGGATTACTTTGTGGAGTTTCTTGTGGCCGACGATGACGACGGCGATCTCTCGAACGGTACGCCGAATTCGCCTGCGATCATCAAGGCCTTCAACGATCACGGCATTCCGGGTTCCGCCATTCGCATCGCACATGCGGGTATGCAGGATCAGAACAGCGTGACGCAACCCTACGTTCTCACCGGCACCGCGCGCGTGCCGAATGAAATCAATCCGGATCTCATGAGCATCCAGCGTGTGGACGCGGTGTACTCCATCGACAACTGGGCAACGCAGGAACGTGTGACAGCGACCTACAATCCCGGTACGCGGGCTTTTTCCGCTGAAATTCCACCACAACGAGCTGGCACCATCGTGCGGTACTATTTCGAAGCGACCGATAATTTCGGCAGTAGCGCCACGGAGCCGGGCAATGCACCGTCCTCCAGCTACCTCTTCCTCGTCGGCTTCGAGCGCAAGGAGTTCCACAACGCCGAGGAAATCGATGGCTACGCGGTGAAGGGCGATGCCACCACCGGACAGTGGGTACGCGAGGTACCGATCGGAACCTGGAACACGCAGCTTGGCTCCCCGCCCAATGTGCCCTTCGTGCAGCCCGACGAAGATTTCACACCGGGCAGTGGGAACACACGCTGCTGGGTCACCGGCAATGCCACACGCGGTTCGCAGTTGGGTGCGAATGATGTGGACGACGGCGAAACGATTCTAACATCGCGCAATTACGACATCTCGGCATTGAGCACGCCGGTGTTGCGCTACTACCGTTGGTATTCGAACAATGCCGGCGCGGAGCCCGGACAGGATTTCTGGACCGTGCGCATTTCCGAGGGTGGCAGCAACTGGGCGATTCTCGAGCGCACGAGACAGACCGACGCCTCCTGGCAGCCGCGAGTGTTCGTGATCAAGGATTTCATCACCCCCAGCGCGACGATGAAAGTGGAATTCACCGCTGCGGACGATGAGCCCGGTTCGCTGGTTGAAGCTGCTGTGGACGACATTGAGATTCTCGACATCAATCTCGCATTGGTTGATGTGGACAACACGCCGGTGCGTCCTGTGGATCTGCGCCTGGAGCAGAACTTCCCGAACCCGTTCAATCCATCCACCACCATTCGCTACACACTGCCTGAGGCATCGCAGGTGGAAGTGCACGTGTTCAACGCCCTCGGCGTGCGCGTGGCCCTGCTGCGCGAGGGACTCAAACTGGCGGGTACGCACGAGGCACAGTTCGATGCCGGTGCGCTGCCGTCGGGCGTGTACATGTACGAAATGCGCGCCGCGGGCCAGCGCCTGTCGCGCACGATGACACTGTCGAAATAATTCGGCAACATTTCGCACCGCGGTGACGCGGAGCAGGCACGGATCGCGCGAGTGGTCCGTGCCTTTGTTTTTCCCCCGTCGCAATTTTGCCAATGATGAGGGAATACGTAGCTTATGGAATGAGACAGAGCATGTACACCTCCGCTGTCCTCGTCCTGCTGGCTGCCGCCCTGATGGGCGCCTGCTCCGACCGCAAGCAGGACGACGCCGTTCCCGCCCGTTTCACCTTCACCGCTCCGCGCAATGCGCCGACCATCGATGGCGCGGCCGCCTTCGCGCTGATAGAACGCCAGGTGGCTTTCGGGCCGCGGGTGCCGGGTACGCCGGCGCATACAGCGTGCAGGGATTTTCTGATCGATGCCTTGCGCGGCATGGGTTGGACCTGTGAGCTGCAATCCTTCACCATGCCCGGCTATGACGGCGAGACCTTGCAGTTGCACAACATTGTCGCGCGCCTTCACCCCGAGCGCACAACACGCGTGCTGCTCACGGCGCATTGGGACACGCGTCCGATGGCGGACATGGAAAGGGACGAGAGCAGCAAGCGCCTGCCCATTGCCGGCGCCAACGATGGCGCCAGTGGCGTTGCGGTGCTGTTGGAAGTGGCGCGTTCGCTCGCGGCACGGCCGGCGGGCATCGGTGTGGACATCGTGCTGTTCGACGGCGAAGACTATGGACGGAGCGGTGACGAAAGCATGTTCTGTCTCGGTTCGAAATACTACGCCGCATCGTTGAGCACGGACGACGTGATGCCGGTTTTCGGCGTGCTGCTCGATCTCGTGGGCGATCGCGATGCCGTGTTTCCTCGCGAGGGCCACAGCGACGCGTACGCCCGTGACATCGTGGATCTGTTCTGGGGTCGCGCGGCCGCACTTGGCCTGCGGCAATTCAGCTCCTCGCGCCACGATCCCATTATTGACGATCACGTGCCGCTCAATCAGGTGGCGGGCATAAAGACCATCAACATCATCGACGCGGAACTCGTTGGCCATGCCACAAGCGACGAACGCCGCAAATATTGGCACACGCTTCAAGACACACCCGCGCAATGCGCGCCCGAAACGCTGGCCGCTGTGGGAAATCTCCTTCTCCATGTCCTGCACGGCATGGAAGCGGCCGGGAAATAAACGCCTCGTCCCACTCACCACATTCGCAGAACAACATGACGACATCGCAAAGCTACATTCGCCTGCGCTTCCCGCGCAGTGAACAGGACAATCTGATCCAGGATATCCTGCACAGCTTCGAACCTCTGGGTTTTCTCGACGAGGAGGATTACTGGGAGGCGTATTTCGACACACTGCAATGGGACGATGGCGTGCGTGGGAGTTTCGTCGAGGCATTGCGCCGCGAGGATGTGTCGTTGCCCTACGATATCGAGCGCTTTGAGAAAGAGAACTGGAACAAGGAATGGGAAGAAAGCATCACCCCGGTGCGCGTATCCGAGCGCATTCTCATCCGTCCCTCCTGGCATCAGGTGGAGGCGCAGGAGCAGGATATCGTGCTGGTGATCGATCCGAAAATGTCCTTCGGCACCGGTTTCCACGCCACCACGCGTCTGATGCTGCGCCTCACCGAGCGCGTTGCCGCCGTAGGCGATCGTGTGCTTGACGTGGGCACCGGCACTGGTGTGCTGGCCATCGCAGCGCTCAAATTGGGTGCGGCATCCGCCGTGGGTGTGGATATCGACGAATGGTCGCGTGAAAACGCCGAGGAAAATTGCCTACGAAACGGCATTGGCGAGGAAATGACCGTGCTCCAGGGCTCCATCGATCTCGTCGAGGGTCCGTTCACGCTCATTCTCAGCAACATCACCAAACTCGACAACATCGACATGCTGCCGCAGCTCGCGGATTTGTTGGAAGCAGACGGACGCATTGTGCTGTCGGGCTTCTACAGCGGCGATGGTGCGGATGTGAAGGAGGCCATGCGGCGCAACGGCCTCGAACCGCTGGAGGACATGCACGAGGACGAGTGGATGGCCATCAGCGGCGAGAAAGTACGCGCATGACCATCGCATCCATCGATATCGGCACAAATACCATTTTGATGCTCATCGCCGAGGTGAGTCCGGGCGGAAGCATTCGCACGATCAGCGATGAACAGGTGATCGCCCGCATTGGCAAAGGGGTGGATCGCAGCGGCGCCATCGCCTGGGACGCGTTCACACGCAGCGAGGAATTCCTTTCCCGCTACCTCGAGAAAGCCCGCGCACACAAGGTGGATATCGTACGCGTGACGGGCACCAGCGCATTGCGCGATGCGCACAACCGCGAGGACTATCTCGAATACATGCATCAACGCCTCGGTATCGACATCGAGATTTTGAATGGCGAGGACGAGGCGCTGTGGACCTACGGCGGTGCGATCAGCGGAATTGTCGACAAGAAAGGATCCTATGCCGTGCTCGACATCGGTGGTGGATCCACGGAGCTGACTGTGGGGCGCGGTCTGCATATCGTGCAGCGGAAAAGTCTCGACATTGGCTGCGTGCGTTTGACAGAAAAGCACCTCGCTCACACTCCCCCGACAGACGATGAGGTTGCCGCGCTGCTGGAGAATATCGATGCGGCCATCACCGCGTATCCCGATTTCGACGTCCGGAACACCACGTTCGTAGGCGTAGCGGGCACGGTGACCACGCTTGCCGCAATCGAGCGTGGCCTGAGCTCCTACGACGCCGAAGCGATAGCCGGCACCGTACTCGAAACGGAGAGCATCCTGCGTCGCTTTGAACAATTCAGGCAGCTCAGCCGCGAGCAACTCCAGGGGGAGTTGCGCATCGATCCGGGACGTGCCGACATCATTCTGGTGGGTGTGGCCATACTCGCGCGCTTCATGAGTGCACGCGGCATTCCTTCCATCACTGTTTCAGAGCGCGGACTTCGCTATGGCATCGTCATGCGCGAATGGGAGCGCTCGGTCGAGAGCAAGCAGTAAGCTGTGCGTCTACGCGACGGCGGGTGAATTTGTTTTTGGGGATTGGCTGAGTGCGGAATACATCTGAAGAGATGAAAGAGAGCGGAGAGAGCGGAGAGGAAGTGTTGAGGTCGCTTCCCGCTCGAATGCTGCCGGCCGGCCGAGTGCGTGATACATTTGAAGAGCGCGCGGAGAGCGCCGAGAGCGCAGAGGAATGTTTGAGGTTGCTTCCCGCTCGATCCATGCGCTCCGCGATAGTCGAGTTAACGCAAGGGCGCGGAGACGCAAAGCCGCGATTCCTCTGAGCCCTCCGTGTTCGCGAAGCGCTCTGAGTTCTCTGGGCTAGCGAAGCCCGGTGTTCGCGAAGCGCCCTGAGTTCTCTGGGCTAGCGAAGCCCGGTGTTCGCGAAGCGCTCTGAGTTCTCTGGGCTAGCGAAGCCCCCCTCCTTACTCTCCTTTCCTCCTTACTCTCATTCTACAGTGTATTACCTGATCACGCTCACCCCACCACAGTAAAGCGGCGCACAGCGGCGATGAGCGTGCGTAGCGCGAAATCGACTTCGTCCCGCGTGGTGAAAGCGCCGAAAGAGAGACGCACTGTGGCACGTGCGGTGCGGGCATCGTGACCGATGGCGCGCATCACATGCGAGGCCTCGAAGCTGCCAGCCGTGCAGGCCGAACCACCGGAAGCTGCCACGCCGTGCAGGTCGAGTTCGAGCAGCAGCAATTCACCATCAACGGCATAATGCTCCCAGGGAAAGGACACGCTGAGAATGGCCGGCGACACCTCGCCGCTTGCCTCGTTAATGATGCAGTGCGGAAGCTCCGATCGTAACAAGTCGCATGCCTGTGCGCGCAACGCCGTCCATAGCATGCGGCGCTGCTCCATCTCCACTAGCGCAAGCCGCGCCGCTTCACCGAATCCCACAATGGCGGCGACATTTTCCGTTCCACCGCGGCGCCCCCTCTCCTGCGATCCACCGTGCATGAAACGCGCCATTTCCACACCAGAACGCAGATACAACGCACCGATACCCTTGGGCCCGTGAATCTTGTGCGCCGATAGCACCGCTATATCCACACCCAGCGCCTGCACATCGATGGGGATTTTTCCCGCACTTTGCACGAGATCCGAATGCAGCAGACCTCCCGCTTCGCGCGCCAGCGAAGCAGCCGCACGCAGGTCGAGCACACCGCCCGTTTCGTTGTTGACCTGCATGACACTGAGCAGATCAAACGGCCCGGTGATTGCTGTTACATCCGGCACCGCACCGGCGTCCACAGCAAGGTATCGGATGTCCGCATCCGTCATCATGGCGCAGGGCGCGAGTACCGCCTGATGCTCCGCCGGTGAGGTGACGATGACAGGTGGACGATCCTTCCCCGCACGGAGCCGCGCGAAAGCGAGTGCTGTGTTGTCGCCTTCCGTGCCGCCGCTGGTGAAAATGATTTCGGCCGGAGTCGCGCCGATCAATGCGGCTACATGCGCGCGGGCTCGTTCCACTGCCACACGCGCCGCGCGTCCGGCTGCGTGCAGGCTGGAAGGATTGCCGAATTCCATGTCCAGAAATGGAAGCATCGCCTCTCGCACACGCGCGTCGAGACGGGTGGTGGCGGCGTTGTCGAGATACACGAGCGTGGTTGTACTCACGGCGCGTCCGCTGAATATGAGAGCGTGATATCGCCGGCAAGCACCCGCTCCTCAACCCCGTCATCGTAGCGGACGATGAGAGAGGCGTCACTCGCGAGATCCAGGGCCGTCGCGGCTCGCACTCCGTGGGAGTCGTGGATGGTAATGCGCCGGCCGAACATGCTGCTGCATTGCTTCCAGCGGTCCAGCACGGGCGGATTCCCTGCTTCGGTCCATAACGTGTACAGCGCATCCAGGCGTTGGCAAAGCGCGGCAAGCAGTTGCTCGCGGTCGACGGGCGCGCAGAGTTCGCGAGCGAGCGAGGTGGGTGCGATGCGAAAGTCGCCCTCGAACACGGTTTGGTTGACATTGATCCCGATGCCGATGATCGCCCAGGGAGTATCGCCCAGCTTCCCTGATTCCAGAAGTATGCCGCAGGTCTTCCTGTCCTTCAGCAGCACGTCGTTCGGCCATTTCACCACGGCGTTCAGTCCAGTCTCCTCGCGAATGCACTCCGCCACGGCGCAACCGGCCAGCAGCGGCAGTCCTCCCCAATCTTCCATCGGCCGCCGTGGATAGATGATGAAGGTGCAGAGGAGATTGAGCCCATCCATGGCCTGCCACTGGCGGTCGAGACGTCCCCTGCCGGCGGTTTGGAAGTCCGCCGAAATCAACGTGCCTTCAGGGGGACGGTGCTGGACGTACTCCTTCGCGTGAGTGTTGGTGGAATCGATACGGGGGAAATGAATTCTGTGCGTTCCAAACATAGAACCTCCTGTCCGCTCAATCTAACGGACAGGAGGTGATGGTGCAAAGCGTGTGTGCGCGATGATCGTATGGCGAGCGCACTCAAATGGTGATGAATTTCTCGCCTTTCAACCCGCAGATGGGACACTCGCCGGGTGCGGTACCGAACTCGATGTGACCGCACACGGGGCAGAGATAGAAGTCGACCACTTCGAGATCCTTCCCCTGCGCCGCTGCCTCGAGAGCGAGCGCGTAGAGCTTGGCATGTACTTCCTCGGCCTTGACCGCGTAACCGAACATGGTGCGCGCGCGATGCGCCACGGCTTCGGCCTCCTCGAGCATCGGGGGGTACATTTCCTTGTATTCGTAGGTCTCGCCGTCGATAGCGGCCCTGAGATTCTCCACCGTGCTGCCTATGCCCTCGAGCGCGACGAGATGGCCTTCGGCGTGAATGCGCTCGGCCTCGGCGGTGGTACGGAAAAGGCGCGCAATGTTGGGAAATCCGTCACGCTCGGCCTTGCGCGCAAACGCGCGATACTTCTGATTCGCCTGGCTCTCTCCCGCGAACGCCTCTTTCAGATGATCTTTGGTCTGACTCATGTTCCACTCCGTTACTGAGGTGTGCTTGTTGTCGGGTGCCCAACGCCCCGAAGCGGAAATATAGCATACGAGAATCGGAGAGGCAACTCTTGTGCATTCGTAACGCCAGCTCGCCAGCACGCGGTGTCAAGGTTCGAGTACTTTCCCGAACAAGGTGCGATACATGAGCCGATACAGATCGGTGTTGTCCACATTCAGCGGCAAATACTGCGCGTTCATACCATGCGCGCGCGCGAGAATGGCTCCCATCACATCGTCCTCGGCTGCCCAGGCAATACCGAAGCGGAGCTTCACGCCTGTGGCGTCGGGCGCGGCCACGAAAGGCAACGTTGCCGTGCCGTCTCGACCGTCCAGCGGTGCGCCGTTGTCCGAAACCACCGGCAGCGGTCGCTCGAAGTCCGCCTCGTCGCGCACCGCCCACACTTGCATGCCGCCCGCGTCGCTATCTGCCGCGGTGAGCAAGAGGGTGCCGGGTGTGGTCGCGATGAAATCCATGGCCACGCCAATCGCCTCATCCGCCCGCGCGAGAGCAGTGAGCGCGCCGCGCGCGTTGTTGTCGTTGGCGAAGTTGTCGGAGCCCTCCTCTTCCACGACGAGGAAGAAGCGACGGTTACCAGCGGAAAGGAGTCGCAACGCCACTGCCGTCATCTCTGCCAACGTCGGCGCTTCCGGAGCGTACAGTGGCAGACCGGCGGCGGCGAGATCTTCTTCGCTGCGATCATTGAAGGTGTGTTTCGCCGCAAAGACGCCCAGCAGCTTGCCCGTGTTGCCCGGCAGCGCAAGCAACTCTTCACGCGTGTAGACGATGGTGTATCCTGCCGCCCGGGCTTCTTCGAGAATGTTCCGTCCGTCTTTGCGCACACCCGTGGAACCATGCCTCCCGCGCACACCTTCGGGCAGCAGCAAGATTTCCCCGCCGCCCAGAATGACCTCGGCCCCGCTCGCGATGATACCCGCGGTGATGGTATCCGTCGCATCGCGGTCAAAGGCGCTTGCGAGAAACACCCCGGTTCCCGGCTCGGCAAGATGACCACTGTTGATCACACCCACGGCGATTCCTGCACGCTGCGCTTCGACCATGATGGACTCGTGCTTGCCCGATCTGGCCCGAACGGGCTTGCCGGGTACATGGCCGTAAGTATCGTAATCCACTTTCACACCGAAGGCGTGCACCGTACCGCCCGCATGCGAGCTGCTGTTGGTGGAATTGCGCTGATGGCCGCGGTACAGCCCCATGCGCTGCATGCCATCCCAGTGCAGATAGCCATCGGGTCCCTTCTCCAAAAGGCGCAACGCGCCCCACATTCCCACACCACTTCCGTCGGGGTGAATGAAGATCACGTTGCCCTTTTCCAATTCCCCACGCTGGGCCACAAGTGGCGCCGCGACGATGAGCAGGAGAAATAATCCGATAAAAACCGTGCCGCGCATGCGTTGCTCCTGAGTGCGTTCGTGATTGCCACAGGAAAAATAGCCAACACAGACGAGGCGGCGTGTTAGAAGATTGTGAGAATGGCTGAAGCGCGACGCGGATGCGGACTCACACCCCCAGGCGCGAGAGCAGTTCACCGGCCTGAGCGGCCTCGGGCGATGCGGGTACTTCACGAACGCAACGACGGAGAACGCGTTCGGCCGCGACGAGATCGTTCAGGCGCTCGATATACACTCCTGCAAGTTCCATGTACACCACGGGATAACTGCGCGCGTCGCGTTGCAGCGACCGCTCGTAGTACTCCGCAGCGAGGAGCCACTGCGAGGCCTGCGTGTGCACGCGCGCTGCGGCGAGTTGCAGAGACGCATCAGCAGTGCTGTCGTCCACCGCCAGCCGTGCGGCCTCGGCGATGCGCTCGATGGTGATGCCCGGTGTGAGGTACGCATCCAGCAACGCCGCTTCGCGCCACGAGGGCACCAGCGGCTTAAGCACGGCCAGGTAACGCTGTGTCACCTCCACATCCGCGGTTTGCAAACCGAAAAGCAGCGATTTCGTGAGGTTTTCACGCAAGCTTCGCGCATCGATCCAGGCACTGCTTCCCTCCCGCGCCGGCTGGCGATACTCCCGCGCGAATTGATCGAACAGCCATTCGTATTCCCTTGCGCGTGCGGAAGCATCGCTCATCTCCACAATCAATGCCGCATACTTGGCCCAGGTGTCGATGCGTTGCACGCCGGTCTCGGCCATGGAGCGCAACACGTCGCGTTGCCGGGCGGCATCGCGCTTCGAATAGTGGAATTTGCGGAGGTTTTCCAAACCCGTGTACGTGTTGAGCGGCAGCAGCACGTCCTTGTCTCGACGCAGTATGTCGGCCAGGCGCCGCGCGGAAGCGTCCTCATCGAAATTGAGACGCAGCCATCCGAAAGAGCTGCCGAGCGCCACCAGCAGCAGCATGGGTACGGTCAGCGACAGGACGATGCCGCGCGCACGGCCCAGTTCGAGCAGCAGCATCGAAACGGCGAAGGTGAGCGCGAGCGCGGGGATGGTCATCAAATCCCAATCGCGGGCAAGTCCGAGCGTGGTGTTGCCAACGAACAGCAGCAGAACACCGGCGGAAGCGGCGACGAGCGCGAACAGCAATGCCGGTTCGATCCAGCGCAGACGTCCACGCGACAGAAACAGCAGCACTGGAAGGGCGAAGAGCCACACGCCGACATTCAGCAGCAGCGCGTTCACCACATCGATCACATGCGCCCCGCTGAATACGGTATAATGTTGCGTGCCGCGATAAATACCCTGTTCCACCAATTCCGCCGGCGCAAGCGCGAGGACATAGGGATTGTAGGTCGATGCGCCGAGCAGGAAGTACAGCGCGATCACGCCCAGCAGTGTAAGCATTAGCAGAACCACCGCTGCGCGTCGCAGCGGAAAGCCCCCCTCCTCGCCCCGCAGCTTCCAGTGCAGCAACAAGAGATAGGACGGTATGAATATCGCCGCCGAGGCGCTGAATGCGATGGCGAAGGCCAGAAACACCGCGGGGAGAAGCACCGCTACGTCACCGCGAAAACATCGATACGCCGCGATGAAGTACAGCGCGGTGCAGGCGTAGGCGAACGCGTAGAGTTCGATATACCCGAAAAACATCAACGTCCCCGACGAAAGCAGCGCGCTTCCGACAAGCAACAGTACCTCGCTCGTCCGCGCCCGTCGCAGCAGGAGCAGTGCCCCCCCCACCATCACGACCATTGCCGCGCTTCCAGCCACCTGAAATGGCCAGCGCACGTTCTCCGGTTGGAAGGTGACTGCCAGCCAGCGAAGGAAGGTTCCTGTCAACCAGGAGGTCGGTTTCACCAGAGCCGTTTTATAGGAAGGATCGTCCGCGATGCGGAAAATCTCCGTGGCGTAATACGCGCCATCGCCAAGAAACGCATAGGCCACCTGCAATTCCCAGGCCAGCACAGCCAGAGCGACAAGCGTCAACACACTCAGCACCATGCGCAAGCCGCCTCGCGATGCAGGGCTTTGAGCATCCTCGAGCAGGCCGCCGAAGCCTCGCCTCACCGGAGGAAGCAATAACAGCAATGGAATGATCAATGCGGTCACCAACTCCCACCCCAAGGGCTGATAGGCGAACATGTCGATTCCCCAGAGCCGCAGGCCCGAGGCATCGATGAACGCGGCGAGGAGGCGCAGCACAACGAACAGCACGAAAGCCAGAAGCAGCGCCAGCTCGCCGCGACCAGCGACGCTGTGCTTTTTCGTTGCGTTGGGTTGCGCTTCGGTGGCGTCGCGATTCTTACGCTTGGATACTGCTGCCATGTGCTGTCCGTGGGAGCTGTGGGAAGGGTCGATCCAGTGTGTAACTTATAGCCATGCGCGGAATGTGACAAACGACACCTTATACCACATCGACCGCGGACTCTGCGACGAAGCGTTCGAGTTCGGAAACGAAAACCGCCGATTTCGTGTTATTTTTTCTTCGCCGCCGAGGGTTTCAACGCGGTACGCGCCCATCAGCAATCACTATTCGCGGAATTCATGCCACTGACGATCATCATCGCCGTTCCCCTGCTGCTTGCCGCCTCCGCGCCGCTGCTGCGCCGCGTCCTCGGCAATGCCACGGGCCCAGTGCTATCGGTGGCGCCGCTAGCATCGGCAGCGGTGTTGCTGAGCCTGGCGGGCGGGAGTGCGCCCCTGTTGGAAACTGTGGACTGGGTGCCATCGCTGGGTATAGCGCTGGCCTTTCGCCTTGACGGACTCGGAGTTCTGTTCGCACTTCTTATCACGGTTATTGGAGCCGTGGTGCTGGTGTACGCGCAGGGATATCTGCACGGCGATCCGCGCCTCGGACGATTCTACGCGTTTCTCCTGCTCTTCATGGCGGCCATGCTCGGCGTGGTGCTTGCCGAGAACATCCTGACCTTGTTCGTGTTCTGGGAGTTGACCAGTATATCCTCTTACTTGCTCATCGGCCATTACCATGAGAAGGAAGAATCGCGCAAATCCGCTCTACAAGCCCTGCTCATCACCGGCGCGGGAGGCCTGGCCCTGCTGGCGGGATTGATTTTGCTTGGTGACACCGCAGGCAGCTATACACTCAGCAGCATTCTCGAAAGCAGGGAGACGATCGTTGCGAGTGATCTATATCTCCCGATGTTGCTGCTCATTCTGCTCGGAGCGTTCACCAAATCCGCACAGGTGCCGTTTCAGTTCTGGCTGCCCGGCGCCATGGCCGCTCCCGCGCCAGTGAGCGCCTATCTCCATTCCGCGACCATGGTCAAGGCGGGCGTGTTCGTACTGGCACGGCTGAGTCCCGCCATCGGTGGCACGGAGTTCTGGCACTACATCGTGACCAGCACCGGGGCCGTAACTATGATCGTGGCCGCCGCGGTGGCGTACTCACAAACCGATCTCAAGCGTCTGCTCGCGTATTCCACTGTCAGTGCACTGGGCACGCTGGTCTTACTGCTCGGCATCGGGACGGATCTCGCGGCCAAAGCGGCGATGGTGTTTCTGCTCGTGCATTCCCTGTACAAAGGCGCCTTGTTCATGGTTGCGGGTTCCATAGATCACGAGGCCGGAACGCGCGACGTGCGCGCGCTCGGTGGCCTGCGCCGGGTCATGCCCATCACGGCCACAGCTGCGGCGTTGGCCGCGTTGTCCATGACCGGTGTGCCGCCGTTGTTGGGCTTCATCAGCAAAGAGTTGATGTACGAGGCGAAAATGCAGGCGCCGCAGGTCTCCACGCTCGTGTTGCTTGCCGGCGTGTTGGCCAATGCGCTCACCATCGCGGTGGCTGTTATCGTGGGAATTCGACCGTTCCTCGGCAAGGCCAGCGAAGTGCCGGCTGGCACGCATGAGGGTCCACCTTCATTATGGTTGGGTCCGCTATTGCTCGGCGCACTGGGCTTGCTGTTCGGGCTTTTCCCCGCCCTGCCCGGTCGCCTGCTGATAGAACCCGCTGTGTCCGCCATCCGCGCCGAGCATATCGAGGTGTCGCTCGCACTTTGGCATGGCATCAATCCCGTGTTGTTGCTGAGTATCGCCACGGTGGCGCTGGGCATACTGTTCTTTTATTTCCGCCGTCAGGGGCGGGATTTCGCCGAGGCCTACGCACCGCCGCGCTGGCTGTTGCCTTCCACGTGGTATCAGCGGTCGGTGGCGCATCTGCCATCGATGGCCGGGGTGCTGTCGCGCGTTGTGCAAAGCGGATACTTGCGCAGCTACATGATTATTGTGCTGCTGGCGTTTCTCGGTCTCATGGTGCTCGCCTTTCTCCGCGTGCCTTCCGCACCGATGCTCAAGAGACTGGAAGCAGTCGCCCTGCATGAATGGGGCGTATTGTTGATCATGGTGGTCGCAACCGTGGGCGCCATGCTTTCCAGGACCCGCTTGTCCGCTGTAGTGTCGCTCGGAGTCGTGGGCTTTGGCATGTCGCTGATCTTCCTGTACTACGGTGCGCCGGATTTGGCGATCACGCAAATTCTGATCGAGACGCTGACAGTCATCATTTTCGTGCTCGTGGTGTATCACCTGCCGAAATTCAGCACCATGTCCTCGCGCGCGACGCAGTTCCGTGACGGCATCGTGGCCTTGGCGGCAGGGGGCATGGTGACGCTGCTGGCGTTGCTCGCAGCGGATGTGCAGGTGCACCCGTCCATATCGGATTTTCACGCGCGCAACAGTGTGCCGGAGGCCTTTGGTAAAAATGTGGTCAATGTGATTCTGGTTGATTTCCGGGCGTTGGATACGCTCGGCGAAATCACCGTGCTGGCCGTGGCAGCGCTCGGCGTGTATGCGATGATCAAACTCCCACTCAAGAAACGGGAGAAACGGGCATGAATTCCGTCATACTCCGCATCGGCGCCCGCGCGCTGGCCACGCTCATGCTGCTCTCGGCAATCGTCCTGCTGTTGCGCGGACACAACGCCCCGGGCGGCGGCTTTATCGCAGGCCTGATGGCCGCCGCCACGGTCACCTTGGTCGCGATGGCGGAAGGATTGGCTGTGGCACAACGCCAGCTGCGCATTTCCCCGCGCCTGCTTTCATCCCTCGGGATACTCGTGGCCATTGGCAGCGGGCTGCCCGCACTTGCCAGCGGCAGACCGTTCATGAGCGGAGAATGGGCGGTGCTTGTGCTGCCCTTGCTCGGGAGCGTTCCTCTGGGAACACCGTTGCTGTTCGATATCGGTGTGTTTTTCACCGTCATCGGCTTCACGCTGACCATTTTTTTCACCTTGGCCGAATTCAACGAGAAACGCTGATGGCATCACTGCTCGCCATATTGAGTGGATTGTTGTTTGCGGCCGGTGTGTATCTGCTGTTACGGCGGAATCTTGTACGCCTGGTACTCGGATTGATACTGATCGGACATGCGGCGAATCTGCTGCTGTTCATCACGAACGGCCTGCATCGCGCGGCGCCTCCCATCGTCAAGGATGGAGCCAGCGCCCTGCAGTCGCCGTACGCCGATCCCCTGCCGCAGGCGCTGATTCTCACCGCCATCGTGATCAGCTTCGGTGTGTTCGCCTTCTTTCTCGTACTCACCAAGCGCGTGTATCAGGCGAGTGGACATGACGATCTGGACAAGTTGCGGGAGGAGGAGTCATGATACTGCCGCTGCTCCCCGTGCTCATTCCACTCGCGTCCGCCTCGTTGTCGACGTTGTTCCGCCGCTCGCTCACGGCCCAACGCGGCTTCGCGATCGGTGGCAGTCTCCTGCACCTGCTCTCCACCGCTGTGCTGCTCTGGCGCGCGCAGACGAGCGGAGTACAGGTGCTGCACGTGGGTGCGTGGCAGGCGCCCTTCGGCATCAGCATGGCGGTGGACAGTGCGAGCGCGTTGCTGCTGGTGATGACCGGCGTCCTCGGTTTTGCGATCACGGTGTATTCCATTTCCGCGATCGACGCCGAGAGGCAGCGTCAGGGATATTTCCGTCTCCTGCATATTCTGCTGATGGGCGTTTCGGGCGCGTTTTCCACCGGCGACCTGTTCAATCTCTACGTGTGGTTCGAGGTGATGCTCATCGCCTCCTTCGTACTGATGGTGTTGGGCAATGAACAGGCACAGCTCGAGGGTGCGGTGAAATATGTGGTGATGAATCTGTTTTCCTCGGTGCTCTTCCTTATCGGCATCGGTGTGTTGTATGGAAAGACCGGCACATTGAACATGGCCGATCTCGCGGTGAAAATCGCCCAAGCTCCGGAGTCCACACTGTTGCATATGGGATCGATGGCGTTGCTCATCGCCTTTTTCATCAAAGCGGCGGTGTTTCCGTTTTTCTTCTGGTTGCCGGATTCCTACCACGTGCCACCCGTGGCAGTCACGGCCATATTCTCCGGGTTGCTGACGAAGGTTGGCGTGTACGCCCTTCTGCGCGTGGCAACGCTGCTATTGCCGCGGGACGATGCCATGTACGCCACACTCTTCCTCGTGCTGGCAGGAGCCACCATGGTGACAGGCGTGTTGGGAGCCATCGCGCAGGGCGAGATGCGGCGGCTGTTGTCTTTCCACATCGTCAGTCAGATCGGCTACGCGTTGATGGCTCTGGGATTGATGAGCGCGTTGGCCGTCTCGGGCGCGTTGTATTTTCTCGTACACGTGGCGATAGCCAAGGCCGCGTTGTTTCTTGTCACCGGGTACATCGAGCGGATACAGGGCGGAACGGAATTGAAAAAGCTTGGCGGACTGTTCCGCGCCGCGCCTCTACTGTCATTACTCTTTGTTGTGTTGGCATTTTCGCTGGCGGGATTTCCGCCCCTGTCGGGATTTTTCGCGAAATTCGCCCTGGTGAAAGCTGCACTCGATGCGCGGAGCATGACCATCGCCGCCGTGGCGCTGGGTGTGAGCGTGCTCACGTTGTTCTCCATGACGAAAATCTGGGGCGAAGCATTCTGGAAACCCGCTCCGGCGGCTGGCGAAGGAAGCGAAGTTCGCGTGGTGGCAGGCGCGGAGCGCGCGGCATTGCTCACGCCCATCATCGCACTCGCTCTCGTCACCGTGCTGATGGGCGTTGGGGCGGAGTGGGTATTCTCGGTTACCGATACCGCCGCGCGACAACTGCTCGATCCCACCGAATACATCAACGCCATGCTGGGAGCGCAGCCATGATGCCGCTGCGTCTCTTGCATCCACGTCGTGCAATGAAGCTGCTGGGCTTCATCGCATTCTACATTGCCGAGATCGTGCTCTCGAATATTCGCGTGGCCTTCGACATTCTCACACCGAAGAATTACTTTCGACCCGGCATCGTGCTCATCAACCTGCCGGAATTGAGCGACACGCAGCTCATCGTTCTCACGCATCTGGTCACGATGACTCCCGGCACGCTCAGTCTGGATGTGAGCGACGACCGCCGTCACCTCGCGGTGCATCTGATGTACATCGACGATCCGGATGCCGAGCGGAGGAAAATTTGCCAGGACTACATCGTGCGCATCAAGGAGCTGTTCTGATGGTGTTCGAACACCTTACACTCGTGCAGCACGCCGCGATCATCGCACTGGGGATATTGACCCTGGCAGCGGGCGTTGCACTCTGGCGTTTGTTGCGCGGACCCACATTGCCGGATCGCGTGATCGCGCTCGATCTCATCGCTTCGATCGTGATCGGCATGATCGCCGCCTATGCCGTGCTGACCAACTTGAATGTTATGCTCAACGCGGCGGTGATCATTGCTCTCATCAGTTTTCTGGGTACCGTCGCCTTGGCCCGGTATCTTGAGCGAGGAGCACGACAATGACGCAGGTAGTTGTGGCAATACTGCTCGTGCTCGGTGCCTTGTTCTATCTCATCTCCGCGGTAGGTACGCTGCGATTTCCGGACCTGTACATCCGCATGCATGCCGCGACAAAGGCCAGCGCGTTCGCCAGCGGTTTGATGCTCTTCGGCGTTATACTGCATTTCGCCGAAGTGGCCGTGACGCTTGAAGCCCTGCTGATCATCGCCTTCGTCTTTCTCACCGCACCCATCGCCGGTCATATGATCGGCCGCGCGGCGTATTATCTCGCTACTCCGCTATGGGATGGGACGATAATCGACGAGTTGAAGCACCGTCCCGATCTGCTGCGCCGCGAGCAATCGGATCGCAGCGACCATGCGCAACGAATCGAGGATGCTGACAATGAACCCCGTTGACACCGAAGACATTTACCGCCACAATGCCGCGGAGGATATACCGTGGTTCAATCCCGAGCTCCCTCTCCCCGTACGGCAATTCATCGGGCGTGAAGCAGCACGTGCCGCGCGCGTGTTGGAATTGGGCTGCGGCCTCGGACATCACGCCATCGCGGCCGCGCGTCTCGGCCATGAGGTCACCGCTGTGGACATCTCCCCCACCGCGATCGAGCGTGCCCGCGAGTTGGCGTCGCGTGAGGGCGTGGCGTGTACATTCGTCGCGGGCGATGTGCGGGTGCCGCTCGGTGAACTGACGCCGGGTTTCACGCTTGGTTGGGATTGGGAAATGCTGCATCACATCGCGCCCGGGCAACGCGCGGGATATGTGGACAATGTGCGCCGTTTGCTCGCACCCGGCGCATTGTATCTCAGTGTGAGTTTCAGTGTACGTGATCCGCTATTCGGCGGCATCGGTGCCGAGCGTGTGACACCCATAGGCACCGTGCTCTACTTCAGCAGTACGGCGGAAATCCGCGCACTGTTCGAGCGTGCATTCGAGATCGTGGAATTGCAGGAAGTGGTGATTCCGGGCCGGCAGGGCGAACATATCGCCAATAGCGTCTTGATCCGCGCCTAGGCAGGGACCCACCCCGCCCGGCATGTTCACTGTATCCGGACGGGGTGGGAAAAGGATGCCTTACTCGTAATAGGACACGATGCGGGGGCGTTCCGCTTTCGGTGGCCACACCCATTTCGACAGATCGTGGGTTAATGGCTGATACAGCACATCGACTGTTCCACGATTGTCGATCACCCCGCCCGCGCAGATGGATCCGATGATTTTTGAATTTCCGCGGCCGTCGAAATCCCCTCCGCAGAGAATCGCCCCGACCACATCCGCCGTTCCCACGGTGCGGACATTTCCCGTGACGACAATGCCGAGGTTGATGCCATTCGGATCGAGCGCGGTGATACTGGAATTGCCTTTGAGGTCGAGGTTGCCCTCAACGAGGAACATGCCGTAGCCACTGACATTGCCACTGAAATCAAGATCTCCGCGCACATAGATGATTTCGGGACGCTCTTTCGTGCCAAGGGTTATGTTGCCCGAGAGTTTAGTGCTGGAATAAAATTTCCGTGTGGCTATGCTCTCCCATCGCGTGGGATCGATTTGTGGAATTTCCACACGCGGATGCTGATACACCACGGGACCGCCCACACTCACATTAGGAACGAAGGTCTTGGCCATGTCTGCCGCGGAGGCGGTGACGGAACCGGTGTAGGTGCCGTAGCCTTTCACTGTATTGCTTCCGTTGAAGGAGAGATTTTCGTTGGTGTGGAGATTCGCGTTCCAGGAAGGATTGAAATTGTCACGGATCAGCACATTGCCTTTCATCGAGAAGGATTTGTCGGACATCAACCCATAGCCGAACGCGGGAGGCACCGTCTCGACCATCGGTATCTCGACCACCGCACGGACTGTGCGCGTCTGGCCGTTCACCGTCGCCGTGGACGTCACCAGGCGGGCATTTTTCAAGCCAGCATCGGGGCCTCCGGGATACTGCGAGCGTGTCCGTTCGATTGCGACATTGAGTGTACCGCTCGCGATGTCGTTGCTCTGATAGCCGTTCATCCAGGCCGTGTCCTGGGCGAGTTGCATCATGGCATGGTTCACTCCACTCACCGCAAGGTTTTTGGCCTGACTCAGCTCATAATCGGTTGAAGCATTGTCGGTTGTGCTCAAATTCGTTTGATTCAACTGCAAGGCGGTGATCGACGCGATCACACCCATGCCGATGACGAGAAGCAGTAGCATTCTACCCATGATGACAACCTGTCGCTACGTGTTAAGTACCTTGTTTCGATAAAAGGAAATCCTGCGCGGCGCTGATTATTTGCCGTGACACTGTTTGTACTTTTTCCCGCTTCCGCACCAGCAAGGATCGTTCGGGCCCGGCGTTGTCGTACCGCCACTCGGGGGAGTGACTGTGCCCGTGCCACTGCCCGGATCGGTGACGCCGCCGCTGCCTGGATCCGTGCCGCCGCCGGTGTCGCCACCGGTGCTACCTCCGGTGCCGGGATCGGTTGTTCCACCTGTACCGCCACCCGTTGTGCCCCCACTGCTTCCACCGGTCGAGCCACCGGTTCCACCTCCGCTGCCAGGAGTGCCGCTTTCGGCGATGATGGGGGCGACCGTTGCGAGATTCTTGGGATACAGCGTTTTATGCCAATACGCTCCGGACTCGCAATCCACCGCCTCCTCGAGCAACGCCGTTTGATTGACGGTGACGCTTTGCTGTGAGGAGGAGGAACTTGTCGAAGCGTAGTTGCCCAGACGATCATAGAGCACGTTGCTCGTCAACACCGAGGCCTCGATGGCGCGCACCGCCGAAGGTGTGGTGGTGGGATTGCCATTCGCATCGTAAGCGGTGAACAGTGCGATTGATCCTCGCGATGTCCAGCTGCGCGCGGCTTGGCCCGGCACACTCAAGGTCCGTGTCAACCGCGGACCACTGCGTGTTCTGTCCATGCGGTAAGTGATGGTGTCCACCACACCATTGTTGTCGTAGTCTGAGAGGAAGCGTATCGACCGGTAATCAATGGAGAGAACCTTTTGTGCATCGGGAACGCGATAACCGATATTGCTGAGTTCTTTCTCCATGGTCTGGCTCATCTCCGCCATGGTGACCTGCGTCATCTCGTTCATCACCGACTGATTCGTCGTATCGTTGAGATTCAACAGCACCGCCGCCATCAACACGAGGACAATGCCTCCGATGATGTATGATCCGATGATATCCAATGATCCACCCATACGCGCCTCAATGACTGAAGTAGTGAAACAGGGTTACCGGTTGCTCCATGAATGGCGACGACACCACCACGGTCACGCGCTTGGTGCGTGTCCGATAATTCACCGGCGTGTTCGGTTGCGAGGTGTTGATATAATGCACCGACGCCGTCACATTGAAATCGCCCGCGCGTGGCGTGCTGTACGTCCGCGAGAAACGATGGTAATCGTCCACATCGTTGAAATTCGGATAAATCTCCGACGAATTCCTTCCCAGCGAGCCCGGCGCGGTGAACGTGGACACCTCCGCATCAGGTTTGCTCACCGTCGCCGCGTCGAAGGATTTCGAGGAAATTTCATTCAACAGTCCCTGCCCCACGGAAGTCGCGGCGATAGTGTATTCGGACTGCGAGATTTGTTGTTCAGAAAACAGCTTCGCCCGGTTGATGGTCAATACCACCATGGACAGGAGTATCATCGCTCCAAGCACCAGCATCATCTGCACGCCGCTCATGGTAGTATCTCATTGGTCAAGTGGCACATGATTCTCCTCGTAAACCAGTCACCCATGCCGCGTCCACCGCTGGCTTTCGGACACCGGCATCACAAATGTACATCGATAGGGTTCACGCAACATGAATATCGGATTACAAATCCCTATCGACGGGATTACGATTACCTTACAATTTCCTTACAGGCAGGATACGCGCGTACCCATAATACAGAGTCTTGCATCCTATTATTTACACGCGGCGATTCAGCGATTTTCAAACTTCGGCCACATCCGGGATGGAGAGCGGTCGAAGAAACATATTGGACGTGCACGCAAACGTCAGCCGGTCCACTCTTACAGGAGCGGACCGGCTGTTTCTTGAATCGGGGGCGTTTGGTCGCTGTTGGCAGGCCGCGGCCGCGCATCCGTGTCAATGGTGGAGAACAATCATTGTTCGCGTACTTCCGGCCGGGGTTCGGAACTCGAGAAAGTAGCGGCCGCTGGCCAGTTCGCTCATGGGCAGATTCACTATATGACTGCCAGAGGGGATGTCCATTTCTCGGGTGAGATGATCATAGCGGCGACCGTGAACATCGTACAGACTCAGCGTTCCCCGCTCCATTGCATCGGAGTGCATGCGCACTGTCGCGACATCGCGTACGGGATTGGGAAACACCTGCATATCCAGCGCTACGGGTCGCGCTGCGATTTCCAGTGTCGCACTGAAGCTGCTCGTGCCGTCCCGATCGATTTGCATGAGTCGATAAAACCAGGCGAGCGAGGGCGTGCGCAGGATGTCCTGGTCCACATAGTCGTAGCTTCGCGGACTGTAGCTTTCACCTGCACCTTGCACAAAGGAAATGTCGCTCCATTCCGCTTTATCACGCGAACGCTGCACGGCGAAGCCGACGTTGTTCAATTCCGTGGCGGTCTGCCAGCGCAATTCCACATCGTCGTTGCGCGTGCGTCCCGAGAATGAAGTCAATTCCACAGGCAGAGGAACAACCACACCATCGTCGATCTCCACGTTGAAGCGTGCGAGAATCACGGAAATGGGTGTAACAAAGGTATACGATGTACCACTGCGGCCGAAGAGCATGCCGACGGGATTTTTATTATTGTTGTTCGTCACCACCAGGGAACCAGAATCGCCACCGTTGCAGAAGTTGCTGGCGTTGACGATGAATTGTCCCGCGAAATATGCCGTGCCGCCGGCGTAATTCACCGCCACCGTTACATTCACCGCAGCGATGGTGCCTGTGGTGAGCGCGGTGGTCTTGCCATATTTTTGCACGCTCATGCTCAACGACGGAGCAATGGTCGTGGTGGAAGGAGCGCCGTAGCCACCATAGGGTGTGCCGGGGTACACAAAAGCGGGATTGATGCGCACGAGCGCGGCATCCATGGTGTTGGGTGTCCACGAACCATAGGTCAGAGGCTGATAGTCCGCGAGGCTTCCGATCGTGTCTGCAAGATTCTGAGCACAGCCGACATCGGCGCGTCCCGGTTGCACAATTTTCTCTCCGAGGGCCGCGGCGTTGAGACGCGCGAATACATGGTTACAGGAAATCACAAAGAAGTTATTCGCGTTGCGCACTCGCGCTCCGATTGTGCCGGCGCCGCACTCATTCCAGTTGCTGGTGGATTGGCCGATGAAGGAGGGACGCACTGTCATCGTCGATGCGCCGCCCGCTCCGCCCCACGAGGAGAAACTCTCACGCGTCGAGCCCGCCACTGGAAGTTCCTCGTCGTTGGCAATTGCCGGTGTGACCACACCCATCGCCTTTCGGCTGACCGGCACTCCTTCCAGCTCGGCGGGGAGGTCAGGCAATGCAGCCGTGGCTTCAGCGAATACAAGAATAGCGAGCATTCCCTCGTCGTTATACCCGGTGCCCACCGCATGCACCCCGGACATCGACATAAGAGAAGCGTTGTGGCGGTCCTGTATGCGCATCACGGCCCGCACGGCTGGGTCGTCCATGGACAGTTCCGCGCGCAGCGCGGTGTTATCCACCAGATATTGCCCGAAGGCACTTCCCGGCAGCATCGACAAGGCCAGGATTACAGCAAGGAAAAGAAGTGGACGAACACTATTCCGGCGGCGAATTTTCTCGATCATGATGACCTCCATCCGTTGGTGACATCTCCGGGCGGCTTCCGCTTCCGCACGGGAATCTGGTATCCAATCTAGAGACCATTCCTTTCAGGGAGCTTAATCATGGATTACAGGGTCATTACAATACACTGTCGGTTTCCTTACACGACCAGGATATCGGCAGATGCGAGGCATACCCCGAAAAATGTTTGAATACGCGCATTTTCCACTCATTTCCCGCGCCTTGCAGAATTGGCGATTGCGGCAACTCACGACTGCCGGAAGGGAACGTTCACAGCGGGAATGTGTAACGCATTCCCTGTTCGCGCTGTCAATTTTTTTTCTACCACATGCAACGCTTTATTGCGTACGTTGCCTGTTTCCAATTCCGCCAGCAGGAGACATCATGGTCCGTCGCGCTCGTTTCATGTTCCTGGTTCTGCTCCTGTGCATCACAGCAAGCGCCATCGCGCAAACGATACCACCCGTGAACACCGGAGCCGCGCACTATTCTCCCCAACCCCGTGTCACGCATACCACGCTTCGCGCATCCACACCCACGGTGACGATGTGTTACGGCGACCCATGGGTGCTGGCCGACACCGCGCAGTGGAGCACTGTGCTCGCGCACATCGACGTGTTGAAAATCTATATCGGCGACATCAATGTGCGCGCGGACAGCGTGGCTGCCAGAACGCTTCTCACGGCTTTGCGGCGCCACGATGTGAAAATCGCCATCGAGTTGGGCGGTTTGCTCGACTGGCATGCCGACAAGGGCGTGCAATCGGCGGAGACATCCTTTCAGCAGGAGTACGCGGCGTTGCGTCCTCTGATCGACATGCTCCGCAGCATCGACAGCAGCCGAAGCATCGATATGTTGGATATGGACGGCCCAATTCGGCGCATGCTTTTTCCCGACAACAAGAAATCATCGTATCACACGATGGAAAGCGCGGCGCGGGAGCTGGGTGAAGTCGTGCGCATGTGGAGGGATGCCGTCCCGAACATTCGCATCAATCTGCTGACGAACTTCCCCAACTGGGCCTGGGGCGACACGCCGGCGTATTTCGCAATCGACGGTGAGGCGAACGGCTACGGACACTATGAGGATGTGCTCGACGCCATCGCCACGGAAGGCCAGCGGAGCGGACTGTATTTCGACGGCTTCACCATCGACAATCCTTACGATTACGCGACCGGGCGGGCGCAGAGCAATCAGCCCGCATTGATCGCGGGAGTGGACTGGATGGCGCGCGTGCGCGATGTGGCCGCGAGTGCCGCGGCGATGGGAATGCGCGTGCACATGATATTCAACACCAACGGAGCCCGTTCGGCCGAGACGTACAGCGCTCAGACGCTCGCGCTGATCGACCTCTACCATCAGGAGGTCGGTATTCCCGATGGGTATTGGATTCAGTCGTGGTATTCACTCCCCGGTCCGTGGCTCCCGGAATCGGCTCCCAACACCATGACAAACATCGTGCTTCAAGCGCTGCGCGCGCTGCGGTTGCTCCCCACCGATCGCGCGCTGCTGCAGCCGGATGCGGGTCGCGTGTATCACGGTGTACAGACCATGACCTTCGAAGGCAGCATCAATCCCATCGCTGGTTATCAGACCGCGCTGTCCGATACTACCATACAGCCGGCGGTACGGGGGCTGTTTTTCAGCATTCCGGGCACGCGTGGTCCGGCGGCGTCGCTGCGTCAGCTCAGGCAATTCTTCCACGATGCGGATTCGGTGGGCTTCATTCCCGAGTTGAGTCTGTTCCTCGTCAGCGATGTGGCCACCGACAGTGTGATCGCTGTGTCGCCTCTGTATGATGTCATCATCGACAGCATTATCACCTTGTCCAAGCAGTATGGCAAGGCCATGTTCCTGCGTATCGGTGGCGAGTTCAACGGTGCGGGAGTGGGATGGAATGGCGGAGGATATCATCCGTATCTCTACGTGACCATGTTCCGGAAAATAGTGGACATGTTCGCGGCAAGGGGCTTTCGCGATTCGGTGGCGACCATCTGGTGCTACTATCCGGCCGCGGCGAACGATTTCGATTCCGTGGATGTGCGCGGACCGCGCTGGTATCCCGGCGACGACTACGTGGACTGGTTCGGGCTGGATCTGTTCGATCCGGAGGATTTTGATCCGGCGCTGCCCACACATGTGCGTGGTATCATCACGCGGAAGGGCAAATCCGAACGCTTCCTCGCCATGGCACGCGACAAAGGGAAGCCCGTGTACATGAGCGAAACTTCCGCCAAGGGCATGAACATCACCAACGATCCACAGGATGGCGATGCCGATTGGTTCGCGTGGTTCGCGAAATTCTGGGATTTCATCACGTTGCATCCCGAGATCCAGGGCTTTTCCTATATCAATGCCAACTGGCCGGCGCACGCCTATCCCGGCTGGGGCGATGCACGCATTGAGAACAGTGCCCTGCTCTCCGAGCGCTACCGCGACGAACTACGCAAACCGCGCTACATCCATTTACCCACCATGGGAACCGTCGGCATCGAGGCGCGTCAATTGGCGATGGTACACGACCTCGACATCCGCATCGCGCCGCTTCCCGTTGTGGCGAACGCGACCCTGCACGTAAAGTCGGCGAAACAACAGTGGGCGACAGTCAGCGTCCACGACGTGCTCGGACGCGAGATCGCCGTGCTGTTCGACGGCATACTGGAAGCGGGGCCGCGCATGCTTCCTTTGGCGATGGATCGTTTACCGGAGGGAATGTACTTCCTTCGCGTCGCAGGTTCACAAAGCGCAGCAACGGTGGCCTTTCCCGTGCTGCACTGAACATCGGCCACGGAGCGCCAGCGGTGTGCTCACCGTTGTGACATCGACGGATGCGAAGCTGAACGTGTGCTGTGAAGCAACTGCGTGCTGAGAGGCGGTGTTGGAAGAAGAGCGCAAATCCGCAATATTGCGCACGCGATGTGGACTGAGACTACGACAATCGCATCGTCTTTTCGCCACTCCGCAACGGTACTCTCCCACTCTCCCAAGCGAGGTTGCCATGCGCGTCATCATGTTCCTGTTGCTGCTCCTCTCTTTTTCAACCGCGTCGGCACAATGGTCGCCCGGCCAGCCGATCGTGGATCCCCGCGACGGGCAATCCTACGCGACGGTGAAAATCGGTACACAAGCGTGGATGGCCGAGAATCTCAACATCGGTGTGATGATTCCTTCGAGCGCTCCCGGTGCGCTCATGCACAACGATGGCAACATCGAGAAATACTGCTGGGACAATGCGCAGGCCAACTGCGACGGCACCGGCGGCGTCATGCGCAAGGGCGGCATGTACGAATGGCAGGAAGCGGTGCAGTATTGGGACGGGCAGCCGACCTTGCCCGTGCGCGGTATCTGTCCCGAGGGCTGGCATATTCCGAGTAACGCGGAGTGGAATTCCCTTCTTTCCTACCTCGGCGGAGCGGCCGCCTACACCGCCTTGCTCGCGGGTGGCGCGTCCGGCTTCGAGGCCTTGCTCACGGGATATCGCTGCACCATGAATGGCACGTTTCGTGCCAGTGCGATGAACGCGGATACGCGCACCTATTTCTGGATGGCCGAGCAGACTGACGCGCAAAATGCGCCCTTCATCGAAATCGGACAGCAATCCCTGCAGGCCTTCGCTTTTCAGAAATCCATCGGGCTCTGCGTGCGGTGCATCAAGGATGCCACAGCGACGTCCTTGGATCAACAGGGTCTGCCCCGACGCTTCGAGCTGTTTGAGGCACTTCCCCAAGCCGGACGTGCCGCACTGCTGCACTTCGCCGCACAAGCGGGCGCGGTGGACGTGCTGGTCTGCGACGCGCTTGGACGGACGGTGCTTCATCGCACGCTCGATGTTCCACTCGGCGAGCGTTACGAGTACCTCGATCTTTCCGCGTGCAGCGCCGGTGTGTATGTGGTACATCTGCGTCAGGAGCGTCACTCCGCATCCCGCACGCTGCGGCTGTTCTGAGCGGCCAGCGATTGATCGCCGCCGGCGCTCACACTTTCATCAATGCAATTTCAGCACGGTGCGGGCAAGGACGCGTTCTGATGCCTTACCCAGCACGATGTACAACCCTCCGGGCAAGCGCGAGACATCGAAGCTCGCAGCACCGCGAGCCACGTCGACCTCGAGGACGATTCTGCCGAGCATATCGATAAGCCGGCACGAGCGCATATCGTCCATTTCCACGCGCAGCGCATCGCGCATGGGCTGCGGATAGCAGCGCAGGTCGGCAGTCTCCGGCACGTCGTTCTCGCCCACCGCCTGCGGCGTGCCCGCGCACAAACTGGAGTTTCGCCGGAGATTGTTCTGGAACATCAGCCATGGAGGTCCTGAACCACGCCCGATGGAAAGCATGAAGGCGCGGCCGTAATTCGCGGAAAAATCCGGATACTCCGAAAATCCCCCGACCACGAACACATCCAGTAATCCATCCGCATCGAAATCCGCCAGCACGGGTGCATGGTCTATGGCAAAGCGTTCGTCGCCCACATCCGCCGCGAGATCGACACTCCATACCACGCCACCATCACGGCCGTCGAGCGCCACGAGCAAACCGTTGCTTGTTCCGAATACGACATCGAGCGCAGCGTCGTCGTTCACATCCGCCAACACCACGCCGCGGAAGGCCGTGCCGTAGCCCTGTATCGCGTGTTCCCAGAGCATGCCGCCATCTCCGCGGAACGCGCGCACGGAGTACCAACTCACCACCACGAGATCACAGCGCCCGTCCCCGTCGATATCGCCGGCGCTCACCGGCGCACCGATATAGTGACCGACTCCGAGAGAGGGCTTCGACCATGCGATACTGCCATCCTCGGCATTCAATACGATCAGCGTTCCGTTGTAGTCGCCCAGTGCCAGTTCGGGTAATCCATCCCCGTCGAAATCCGCCACCGCGCTGCCGTGATACACCACATCGCCGAGCGGCACGCTCCAGAGCAGCGCACGGTCCGAACAGCGATACGCACGCACCGTGTTGGTGTCGCCTTCGACGCTGTTCCATGTCGCCACCACGAAATCCAATGCTCCATCACCATCGCAATCCAGCAGCGTGGGAGCGGTTTGAATCCACGAATGTCCGTCCACCTCGAGTTCCCATTCCAGCGCACCATTCTCCACGTTCAGACAGCGCACCCATCCACCGAATTCGCCGTGTAGCATTTCATCCACACCGTCTTCGTCGATATCCGCGATGGTCGGTGGCGAATCACTGCCGCGCGTGGGGGCGGTCCAGAGCGGCGTTCCGTTGCGGCCGTCGAAGCAAAATGTCGCCGCTGTGCAGGACGCCGGAAGCAATACTTCCGGACGACCATCGCCGTTCACATCGTGGATAGCGGGAGCGACATCGTTGCAACCATCGCGCCCCAGCGGCGCAGTATTCACTTTCCAGAGCAAGGAACCGTCCTCGGCGTTCAATGCGTGTACCGAGCTGTCATTGCGATAGCAACCGAACACCACTTCCAGGCGGCCATCACCATCGATGTCGCCAGCCGCCGTCTGTCCGTACGAGGCATCGCGGGTATCGTAGCGCCAGAGTATGCTGGGCGCCTGCGCCGACACCACGGCACTCAGCAGTAAAAGCAAGGCGGCGGCAGCAGCGAGGCGTAGCGGGAAAATCGCGTGCTGCGTGTGGAAGAACTTCGGTCCGGCGGGCATGAGGCCTCCAGAGGGCGTTGGATAAAAGATATGGTGGTGGAATATACAATCTCCCGGACGTCCCGCCAATCGCATTTGCAAATCTCGCCGACTGTGCGCAGAATACAGGATACCTTTTGTCCGTATTACCAGAGCCATGGAGCGCGATATGAGCGATGAGAACCTCAGCGGAGACGTGTACTATCCTTCGTTCGATTTTCTTGGAGAACCGCATGTGCGGGAACGCCGCCGTTTGACCGAGGAGGCGGAAGCGGATTACGAGGAATTCTGGGCGCGGCATGCACGGGAGTTGCATTGGTTCGCGCCCTGGGACAAGGTACTCGACGACAGCGCCGCACCGTTTTACCAATGGTTCACCGGCGGAAAAACCAACATCGTGTATAACTGCGTGGACCGGCATGTACTCACAGCCCGGCGCAACAAGCTGGCCTTGATCTGGGAGGGCGAGGACGGAGAATTCCGTTCCTTCTCCTACTTCGCGCTCAAGCGCGAGGTGTGCAAATTCGCGAACATTCTCAAAAGTCTCGGTGTGGGCAAAGGCGATCGCGTCACTCTGTACATGGGACGCATTCCCGAACTCGTGCTCGGCATGCTCGCCTGTGCGCGCATCGGTGCGATACATTCGGTGGTTTACGGCGGCTTCTCGGTCGAGGCCCTGCACGAACGCCTCGAGGACAGTCAGTCCAAAGTACTCATCGTGGCCGACGGCGCCTGGCAGCGCGGGAAAATCGTACCGCTCAAGGACATCGCCGACGAAGCCTTGCAACGCGCCGCCACCGTGCAAAGCGTACTCGTGGTGCGCCGTACCGGACAAGAGGTGAACATGGAACAGGGCCGCGACCTCTGGTATCACGATCTGATGCTGCTGCCCATTGCGTCCAGCAGTTGCAGTCTGGAGATTGTGGATGCAGAGGATCCTCTGTTCATGCTGTACACCTCGGGCACAACGGGCAAGCCCAAGGCCATTCTGCACACACATGGCGGCTACATGGTGGGCACGTACACCACGCTCAAGTACGTGTTCGACATTCAGGAACAGGATCGCTACTGGTGCGCCGCCGATCCGGGATGGATCACCGGACACAGCTACATCGTGTACGGTCCGCTGCTCAACGGTGCAACCAGTTTCATGTACGAAGGCGCGCCCACCTATCCCTACCCCAATCGCTGGTGGCAGATGATCGAGCGGTACGGCATCAACATTCTCTACACCGCGCCCACCGCCATTCGCGGCCTGATGCGTTTCGGCGATGCCTGGGCCGAGCGGCACGACCTGTCCACGCTGCGCCTGCTTGGTTCCGTGGGCGAGCCCATCAATCCCGAGGCGTGGAAATGGTACCATCGCGTGATCGGCGGCAACCGCTGTCCAATCATGGACACGTGGTGGCAGACGGAGACGGGCATGTTCCTGATCACACCTCTGCCCTGCGATCCGCTCAAGCCCGGTTCGGGCGGACTCCCCTTCCCCGGACTGCACATGGACATTGTCAATGAGCAGGGCGAAAGTGTGGGGACGGACGAGGAGGGCTATCTCGTGATTCGCAATCCGTGGCCTGCAATGCTGCGCACCATTTACAAGGATCCCGAGCGTTACGTGCAACAATACTGGAGCCGCTTCCCCGGCATGTACATGACCGGCGACTCCGCCCGCCGCGATGCCGACGGCTATTACTGGGTCATCGGCCGCGTTGACGATGTGATCAAGGTCAGTGGCTACCGTCTCGGAACGGCCGAAATCGAGAGCGCCCTGGTTTCCCATCCCGCCGTTTCCGAAGCAGCGGCTATCGGTCTCCCGCATGAGGTAAAAGGAAACGCCATTCACGCCTTCGTGATATTGAAAACCGGTGTACAATGGCATGAGCATCTGGAGGATGAACTCAAGCGCCACGTGAGTCATGAAATGGGGCCTATCGCCAAGCCGGAGAAAATCGATTTCGTCGACGCGCTGCCGAAAACGCGCAGCGGAAAAATCATGCGGCGCGTGCTGCGTGCTCGCGCCCTCGGCGAGGATCCCGGAAATCTCGCTACCTTGGAGGAGTGAACGCGTAAGGGCGTAAGTTGCGAGAGGAATACTACGGGACACGAGTTGTGCCCCTGTGCACAGCGGTGGCATGGTGACAAAATGCTGTCTCGAGTGTCTATTCGATATGTGAACGCGGCGGAAGCACGCGCCGTCATCGCGACAACCATGACGTCGTATTCTGCCGCGTTCTGCAACAGCTGGACGTTTCGTTTTCCTGTATCGAGGTATGTCCCATGAGATCAACGCTTCTCGTTGCATTCTCCCTTTTCGTCATCATCAGCGACGTGGCTGCCCAACAGATGGATTGGGTCCGCCCCGTGGGCGATGCCACCGGCCACACACTCGTCACCGGCATGCGGCGGCACGTCGGTGGAGGGCTGGTGATCGGGGGATCCTTCACAGCCCGGCAATTGCACCTCGTCACTCCCGCCCTGGTGAACGTAGGACAAGGTGATGGCTTCATTGCGGCGTTGCAAGCAGACGGCACGGCACGGTGGGCGCGGGCCCTGGGCGGCACAGCCGACGATGCGGTGCAGGCAGTGGCCGTTGACGGAAGCGGCGCGGTGTATGTGGGACTGCGCTTCAACAGCCTTTCGCTGAATGTGGGTGGCACTACGTTGTTCAACCGTGGGGAAGCCGATGCGGTGCTCGTCAAATTCTCTGAACAGGGCAGCATTGAGCGACACTGGCAACTGGGCAGCGCGGGCGATGACGAAATCGTGAGCATCGCCGTGGACGCGGACGGCAATGTGCTGCTCGCGGCGCAAAGTACGGATAACCAGGGTCCGCGTATCTGCACGCTCCATGTAGTGAAACTGACCGCGGACTTCGCCCCGCTCTGGCAGCGGCGCGGCACGAGCACCGACGCCAGTGTGCGCGGACTCGCGGTGGATGACAACGGCAACTGCTTTATTGCTGGTGGCGCATGGAACAACCTGCTGTTCGACGACGAACACGAACTCGATCTGAAACAAGAACGCCGGGCCTTCATCGCTGCGTACAGCAGCAACGGCACGTGGATACAGGGCAAGGTCGACACGAACTTCACCGCGATCAACCGCCTCTGCCTGCACGAAGGCACACTGTATGCGGCGGGGGAATACCTCAACCACTACATGGGCTGGGGATGGCCTCTGGCGGATTCACGCATCTTGCTGAAAGCGATGAGCATGACGCTGGAAGACCGCTGGCTGCGCGCCGCTGGAGGAGCGGTTGTTTCGCAAAGCCTCGATATCGTGCGCGACATGGACATTGATGCGCAGGGCACGATTTTCCTCACGGGTGATTTTTTCAGTCCCGCTCTGGGCTTCGCCGGAGATTCGTTGCGCAACGAGTTCAACAAGGATTACTTCTATCAACAGTTGTTCGTGCTCAGCTACGACCGACATGGCAACGAACTGCGGGGCTACAGTTTCGCAGGCAATCTCAACGATGCCGGCAGCGCCATCGTCGCTCTCGATGGCCGTCGCTTTGTCCTTGCGGGGAATTTCGAATCCGACGCCTTGCACATCGGCGGACAATCCCTGATAAACACCGCGACCACACGCGAGATTTACGTGCACCTGCGGCCGAAGCGTCTGGGTCGCGACGCCATCTCCTTTGTGGCGCAATTCGTGCGCGGCGACAGTGGCGTGAATCCCCCACCCCGCCCCGAAGCGCTGCGTATGTATCCAAATCCCTCCCACGGAGACGTCATCGTGTCGCATGGCATGCCATATGGACAACGGTACGAAGTCGCGGTGCATGATATCGCGGGACGTCTCCACCATCGTTCGATCGGATACGCCTCGAGCGGAAGTATTCGCATTCCCGCCGGGATTCTCGCTCCCGGCACCTACATGGTCACCGTGACTTCACCCACGAACAGCATCACCGGGAGTTTCATTCGTGAGTAAACGCTTCTATGTGCTCCTTCTGATTTCACTGTTCGCCGTGGCAGTGCCACGCGTCTCTGCCCAGTTGTACATCAACGAGTTTCTCGCCTTGAACGCGTCCTCGGCGAGTGATCCGGATTTCGGGCGTTTCGC
Source organism: Bacteroidota bacterium (assembly GCA_035362335.1). GTDB lineage: Bacteria > Bacteroidota > Ignavibacteria > SZUA-365 > SZUA-365 > JAOSJT01. The sequence goes on along the minus strand of DAOSDL010000007.1, from coordinate 53,354 downwards.
CGATTTCATCGAATTGTGGAACGCGTCTCCATCGCCCATCGATTTGAGCGACTACACCATCACCGACAATCCTTCGCGCAAGGAGAAATGGGCGCTTCCCGCAGTGACGCTTGCGCCGGGCGCTTTCCTGGTGATTTGGGCCGACGGCGCCGATGCGAGGCCGGGCGACACTGTTCGTGCGGAGTATCGCGCCACTCCGGTGCCGGCTGTGGCAGCGCATGCGAATTTTTCCCTCAGCGGTGATGGTGAGTACATCGGCGTGTTCGATGCCAGTGGAAATCTCGTGGATGAGCTCACCTTCGGCGTGCAGGAAAGCGACGTCTCGCGGGGTCGCGCTCCCGCGGCGCATTCCACCTGGTGGTACTTTCGCGAAGCCACACCCGGCGGTCCAAACGCCTCCTTCGGCGCGGTGACACTGCTCACGGCAGCAGAGGCACGATTCTCGTTGCCTGCAGGATTCCATCCCGCCGGGAGCGCGCTGCGCATCACAGGCGAATTGCCGGAGGATGTGGTCCGTTTCACCTTCGACGGAAGCACTCCTTCGGAATCCTCGCCCGCCTCTCCCGATTCCTTTCCCCTGCTCCGCAATTACGTGGTTCGCGCCCGCGTGTACCGTCCAGGCATGCTGCCGTCGCCGGTTGTGACCCGCAGCTACCTTGTGGGCAACCCTCCGTCGCTGCCGGTGGTGTCGATAGCCACTGATGGGGCGCACCTGTACGATGCGGATCTGGGTATACTGCGCAATGCCATCAAGGAGCGCGAGGTCCCGATTTCCGTGGAGTATTTCGACAGCAACGGCACGAAGGGCTTCGGTGCCAATGCAGGACTGCGTGTGTTCGGTTCCACGATTTACGCGCTGCCACAGCGTCCGCTCGCTGTGCGCCTCCGCGCGGATTACGGACAGAGCGAATTGCGCTACCCGCTCTTTCGCGATCGTGCCAATGATCGCTTCTCCGCTTTTCTGCTGCGCAACGGCGGCAACGATTACAATCTCACCTATTTCCGCGACGGCCTGGCGGTGCAACTCGTGCGGCAGCTCGCGAACGTGGACTATCAGGCCTACAATCCCTGTCTGGTGTACATCAACGGAGAGTTTCACGGCATACAGGAATTGCGTGAGCGCATTGATGCGAACACATTGGCGAGCAATGCCTATGCGAGCGCTGCCAGCATTGACCAGATCGAGGACAGTCTTATCGTGATAGCTGGCGAAGGAACGGATTTCGCCAATCTGTACTCCTGGCTCAACACCGCCGATCCCACCGTGGACGCGAGTTATACGTATCTCGACGAGCACATCGACATGCATGAGTACATGAATGTGATGATGCAGAAAATATTCATCGGCTACGCGCTGTTCGACCTCAACAACACCGCCTGGCGCGATCGGGTGACGGGACGTTGGCGTTGGATGGCAGCGGACATGGAGCATGCGTTCGGTCAGCTTGGCGGCGATGCGGTGGACGCCAATACGCTGGCTGCAGCGCTCGGCGAGCGCGGCGACCTGCCGGAATGGTCGACGCGGCTGTTCCGCACACTCATGCGCAATGCGCGCTTCCGCGATGCCTTCCTTCAGCGTTTCGCCGTCGCATTGGATGGCGTGTACCGCCCGGAGCGCACACTGCACATGGTGGACAGTCTTCAGGCGCTGCTCGCTCCGCACATGCCCCGACACATCGCGCGTTGGAATACGCCGGTGAACATGCAGGTGTGGGAAATGAACATCGACGCCTTGCGCTCCTGGCTTCGCGACCGGCCAACGCAGATGTGGAGGCATCTGTCGACATACGCGGGCGGCGCGGACAGCGCAAGGCTGCGCATACACTGCGTGGGAGCGGGCAGGGTGCGCCTTGCCGATGGCGCGCCGGGGGATTCCATTGTCAGCGCCCTGCTCTTCCGTGCTATGCCTGTATCGCTTGAGGCCGTTCCCATGCCGGGCCACCGCTTCCGTGGCTGGCAGGGTGTCGATGCGGACAGTGCACATGCGATCATGCGCTTGTCAGGCGACAGCAGCATCGTCGCGATGTTCGAAGCCGCCGAAGGAAGCATTATTCCAGCGAATGTTGCGCGTGATACCACACTGCGCGCAGCCGACGGTCCGTGGTTCGGCGTGGAGGACGTGGTGGTGCATGCCGGTGCTACTCTGCGTTTCGAAGCGGGTTGCGATGTACGGCTCTACGACCATGTGTCGCTATACGTCCGTGGCGGATTGAGGCTTGAGGGAAGCTCCGGTGAGCGCATACGTGTCGCTCCGGCTCCCGGGGCCCTCGCGCGGCGTCCGCTTGGAAGCGATGCGCCTCGGTGGGGTGTGATCGCGCTGGAGGATGCCACGGACTCTGTTATCATTCGGTATACGGACATCGCAGGTAGTGGCTATGGAACGGATCGCGCGCGGCTGTTCGCGACCATTTCCGCATTCAACAGCACGGTGCTGCTGGAGTACAGCAGTATCGCGGACAACATTCAGCCCTGGTACAGCGAGGGCGGCTCGGCGTATATATCCCACTGTTCACTGCACACGGAAAACACCGGCGATCTGGTGAATGTGAAGCGTGCCGTTGCGCCGGTGGTGGAGTATTGCGAACTGCGTGGCAATCGCGCTCCCGACACGGATGCCATCGATTACGATGGAGTGGTGGGCGGCAGCATCCGCCACAATCACATCCATTCCTTTTTCGCCGAGAACAGCGATGGCATCGACCTCGGCGAGAACGCGAGAAATGTGATCGTGGAGCACAACATTATCCACGACTGCTCGGACAAGGCCATATCCATTGGACAGGCGAGTACCGCGCTCATTCGGCGGAATGTGATTTTCCACTGCGCGATGGGTGTAGCCGTCAAGGACAGCTTCTCCATCGCCATCGTCGAGCAAAACACCTTGCATGAAAATGGTGTCGCCGTGGCGTGCTATGAGAAAAACACCTCGCGTGGCGGAGGCCGCGCCGAAGTGCGCAACACCATACTCACCTCCTCCATCGACGCGACGGTGACGAGCGACAAACTCTCCACACTCTCCGTGCGCTATTCCCTGTCGAACCTCGAACGCATTCCAGGGGAAGGCAATCTGCACGACGATCCGCGCTACGTCCACCCGGGCATGGGGAATCTGGCCCTGCGTCCCGATTCGCCGTGCATTGACGCCGGCGATCCCGATTCGCAGCCCGACGAGGATGGCACGCGGGCGGACATCGGCGCGCGCTACAGCCACGGCGCGGTGAATCCGCCCCCGCTGCGCATCAACGAATTCAACTACCACTCGTCCAAACAGCACGACAGTGGAGATTGGATCGAAGTGCAGAACACGCTCGACATCCCCGTCATCCTTGATGGATGGGTCATTGAGCACGGCGGACGGGAGTACCGCTTCCCCGCGGGAAGCATGCTCGTGGAAAACGATTATCTGCTCCTTTGTGAGGATACATCGCGAATGCGCGCCCTGCACCCCGCCGTCCGTGTGATCGTGCCAATGGGCTTCACGCTGGACAATGCATCGGGCGTGATCAATCTCTTCACGCCGAGCAGGCAGCTGGCGCAGACCTTGCGCTACACTGACGATTGGCCCTGGCCGCCGCTGGCCGATGGCAAAGGCGCCACTGTGGAACTCGAACACGAGCGCGACGGCAGCACCGAAAGCGATTGGCGCGAAAGTTACGTGCTCGGTGGAACACCGGGCGCGAGCAACAGCGTGGCACCCGTCATCGGCGGACTGTACATCAACGAACTCCTCGCATCAAACGGTGGCAGCATTGCGGATGAGAATGGCGAATTCGATGATTACTTCGAATTGTACAATGCCGGAGCTGCTCCCGTGAATATCGGCGGCCTGTACATCACCGACGACGCCACGCGTATACAGCGATGGCAGGTGCCTCTGGACCAACCGGCGATGACCACCATTCCGCCAGGCGGCTTCCTACTGTTATGGGCCGATGAGCAACCATCGCAAGGAGCGCTGCACGCGGACTTCAAGCTCGGTGCATCCGGCGAAAGCATCGGTGTGTATCAACGACGAGCCGAGGGTTATCTGCTGCTCGAGCAGCTCGTGTTTGGCGAGCAGGAACGCGACATCAGTTTCGGACGCTATCCCGATGGCGGCGCGGCGCTCAGCCGCATGAGTCCCACGCCGGGCGCGAGCAATGTGCCGAACAGCGTCGACACTCCCCTACCCGTCATCGTGCAGGTGCATCCCAATCCCTTCGGCAGCGAGTTCGTGCTGCGCACGGCGCAACTTCCCCAGCCCCTGAGTTTCAGCATGCACGACGCACTTGGGCGCCTGGTTTACGAACGGGAACGCATCGCCGGCGATATGCTGCGCGTCTCCCGCGGCGCACTTCCACCTGGAGTGTACCTGTACCGACTCACCGATGCGCGCGGCACAGTGTACAACGGACGCATCGTGGCGCGGTGATCCCTCGCCACGGCAGTCTGGCCGGAACAAGCATCCCTCGAGCAAGATTCATCCTAATCTGTGATAATCCGTGTGAAATCTGTGCAATCTGTGGTTCTCCCCCTCTGTCACATCCACTCCAACAATAATCAAGGCACTTACACCATTTTCATCCTCCCGGGTGTGACGAAGGAACATGAAAGACAGTGGTTTTCCCCTGAATTGAATCCCTCGATCCATCAACGACACACCGCCCATCCTCCTCGTGGAGAATGGGCGGTGTTGTTCTAACTTCGAGATATCGACGCGGCCGGGTTCCGCCGCGTTACGCCGACAGTCTCAGCGCGCTATCAGCATGCGTCGCGTCAGCGTGTTGCCGTTGTGGCTGAGGCGGTACAGGTACAAACCCGATGGCAACGCCGCGGCGTCGAAGCGTGCATTGTAGCCGCCGGCGCGATAGACTCCCTCCGCCAACACCGCGATCTCGCGGCCGAGGCAGTCGAGCACCACAAGCCGCAACTCGCCCTGTACGGGAATGCTGAAGCCGATCGTGGTGGAGGCGAGGAAGGGATTCGGATAATTCTGTCCGAGTTGGAATTCGCCGGGCATGGCATGCAGCGCGTCCACCGGATTGACCTCCGTTCCCCTGCCATCCACCAGCACGGTGTCGGGCGAGGTCGCCGCATTGCTCACGATGATAAGGGCGCCGCTGCGATCACCTTTCTCGCCAGGCGTGAAACGGATGGTGACGGAGGACGATCCTCCACCCGGCACTTCCACCTGCTGCTCCAGCGCGACGAAATCCGCAAGCGTCGAGGTGATGGACGTCACCAGCAACGGCGTGCTGCCGGAATTCCCGATGCTCAGGGGCAGTTCCTTGCTCTTGCCCACACCCACGGTGTCGAAGGAGAGATGCGAAGGCACAAAGGAAATTCCAGCCGGCAGCGTACCGATACCGTCGACCACGATGGTGTCGGGCGAGGTCGGCGCGTTGCTCGTCACTATAAGCACGGTGTTCAGCGGTCCGGACGCCAGCGGAGCAAAGCGTACGGTGAAGGCCTTGTTTGCCGAGGGTGCGATGGTCGCAGTCTGCGTCAACGCCGAGAATCCTGCGGCACCCGAGGTGATGGAAGCGATACGCAACGTGTCGGTGCCCGTGTTACCGATACTTACCGTCGTGTCCTTGCTGCTTCCCACCAGCACTTCGCCGAAGGAAATCGTGCCATGATCCATTGTCATGCTCACCGTTCCCACGCCAAAACCGGAAAGCGCCACCGTCGTGGGTGATCCCGCTGCATTGCTCGTCAGCGTGAGTTCGCCCGATACGGAGCCAAGTGCTGTCGGGGAGAAGCGCACCGAATCGGTGAACGAAGCGCCCGGAGGCAGTACGCGCGAGGTGATCGTGGGCACGAAGCGAGGACTGGAACTACCGATCGCCGAAATCGTGAGCGTGTCATTGCCTGGATTGCTGACAACAATCGCCAACGCTTTACTGGAACCGAGCTGCACATTACCGAAGGCGAGAGTGTTCTTGTCCGTCTGAATCGCCGCCTCGGCGGTGCCACGCCCCGTCACCACGATCGTATCGGGTCCGGCAATGGAATTGCTGGTCACCACGATACGCGCCGTGACGGCATTTTTCGTTGTGGGTTGAAAGCGCACCGTGGCGTTGATACTCGCACCGGGAGCAATGGTATTGCTCTCGGGTGTGAGTGAGAATTGCGGATCGCTTGCAGTGGCCGCGCCTATGGTCAGCGCCACTCCACCGGGATTGCTCAGCGTGACATCGCGTGTGGAGGACATTCCGAGTCCCACATCTCCGAAGGCCACGGTTTTCGTGGAGAAGGAAAGCTGCGGCGGACCGATCGGGAAACTGCCGTCGGCGAGGATGCGGGAGGCGTAGATTTCCACATTCGACATATTGGGACGGAAATCCTCCCACGCCGCTATGGCCCCGTGCTGGCCGTCGCTGATCAGCCGCGGGAATTGCTGCGGATTGTTCGCCGTACACACCGGCACACCGGCTGCACCCCACATCAATGCGCCAGCATCGGAAATCCGCTGTCCGTACACATCGGTCTGCAATGCGCCCTTGGTTTTATCTTCCCAAATCACGATAGCGCCGCCGGCGCCATCCGTGACGACGTTCGGAGTCAACTGGTCGCCCGTGCGGTTCGACACTTCCACGCCATTGGCGTCCCAGAGCTTCGTACCAGCCGTATCCACAATCTGCGCGTAGCTGCGCTTCTTGCCGCTGGTTCTGCCATCCTCCCAGGCCACGCACAGTACACCAGGAGCGTGCAGTGACATGCCATGGCCGGTTTGACCGCCAGTGGTGGAAGTAACACGGAAGTTGTTAGCCGGACCGGCATCCTTGAGCACGGCGATGTAGAGATTGGGAACCGAGCCGCCGCCGTAATCCGAGAAACCGAGGAAGGCATTGCCGGTTCCGTCGGCCACAAGCACCGGAGCATCCTGCGAGCCGCTGGCTTTGACCACGGCGAGGCCGTTCTTCGTCCAATAGGACACACCGTTGGAATCGATGCGCTGCGCGTAGATGTCATAGCCCGACTGGCGGTAATGCGCCCAGGCGATGTAAGCGCCATTGCGGCCGTCGCTGGCGATCACGGCCTTGTTTTGCAAGATGAAGCTGGTACACACTGCGGAGGGCGCCGCCCAGAGCTTCGTTCCGTCGCCGCCCAGACGCATCGCGTACACGTGCGTGCCGGGGCCGCTGCTGGCTTGATTGATGTAGGTGATGATGACGCCGCCGCGACCATCGCTGGTGATTTTCGGATCGGATTGATTCATGGCGCCGTCGGCCACCACCACGCCGTCCTTGGTCCAGAGCACGTTGCCCGAGGAGTCGATGCGCTGCGCGTACACGTCGTTGTCGCCCGCGCGCGTATCCGTCCAGGTGATGAACGCGCCGCCCGCGCCGTCGGCGACAATGTCGGGTTTCGACTGCGAGCCGAAATCGACGGCGATCGCAACACCGTTGATCGTCCAACGGACATAGCCGTCCTTGTCGATGCGCTGAGCGTAGACATCGAAAGAACTCGACTGGACTCGTTCATCATGCCAGCAGATGATGGCCCCGCCCTTGCCATCGCTGATGATCTGCTGTCCGGTTTGATTGTTGCTCGTGCGCACGATGGCGTTGTTGACCGCGGGATCGGACGACCATTGGGCGGACATGAGAGTGGTGAACACGAAAACGAACGTCGGCACAAAGAGTAGCATGCGCTTTGTCATCGGCAGCTTCCTTTTCGAATGTATGATCGTGGATGAGTCGGAATATTCGAGCCTGGACGAGGTTGGGGTTGACACGTGAAAGAATATACAACGCCCGGCCGACAATTGGCAGTCTGCGTCGGGATTCCGGATACTTTTCTCCGCGTTGTCGCGGGTAATGGAATATGTGGTGCCGGATGTTTCAATCGGGGAGCGGGCAGGTGAACAGTAAGGAATGACAACGGTGGATTCGCAAATGTTACACTTCTCGGTCCCGGTCCTGCGCTTCCCCGCTCGCTTCCTTCACGCAGACCGCAACGAAGCCGCAATGCGCGCTCTCGGCGGAAGCACGGGGCTCAAGCGATCCGCTCAGGCCGCCGTGTTGCGGAATCGGGAATGGTTGCCTCCGAAACGCTCGCAGTATGGCACGCGGCATGCGCCCAGCCGTGAACAAGTGCGTCGGTCGTCCGGCCGCAGCTCGAACGGAAGAAATGGGTTGAACGAGAATTGGGCTGAACGATTGTCCCAGTGTTCATTATTTGCTGTTCTGTCGTATATTGAAAGGTCTTTCAGCAACGCGACGAACATTCGTTTCATTTTCCATTACACTGGAGGAATCATGAATCGTTACCAGGAGTTACTCGACCTCGTGCAGGGCTTCGCCGCCGATTTCGACAAGTTCTACGCAAAGGGCAACAAAGCCGCCGGCACACGCGTGCGCAAGCACATGAATGACTTGAAGAAATTCGCGCAGGACGTGCGCAACGAGGTGCAGAGCATGAAGAAGACCGAGGGCGAGGGCTGATCCAGTAGCGGGTATGCGCACGCCCCTACCTTTCCCCGTTCCACGGGCCTTCCATTTCGAGCACACCGTCCTCTCCCATGGATGGTGTGCTCTTTCTCCTTTTTCCTACGAGCAAAACACGCGCGTGCTCACGAGGACGCTTGCGCTTCCCGACGGTCGCGGCAGTACGATCACTTGCCGCCCGGGGCCCGGATCGAGCGTGCTCGTGGAGGTGGAACACACGGGACGGCTTCGACAGGCCGACCTCGCCTTCCTCACCACGCGCCTCGCCACCATTCTGCATCTCGACCTGGATCTGGCGCCCTTTCATCGACGCATGAAAACACATCCGGAATTCGCCTGGATGGCGAAAGCACGCGCGGGACGCATGCTGCGCGGGGCGACATTCTTCGAAGATGTGATCAAAATGATTCTCACCACGAACTGCTCGTGGTCCTTCACCGAACGCATGAATGAACGCCTCGTCGCGGCCTTCGGCATTGGTACGGGGGCTGCGCGTGATTTTCCCACACCCGAAGCGCTCGCCGACAGCAGCGAAGCCCGGTTGCGCAACGATATCAAACTGGGTTACCGCGCACCCTATGTGCTCGCGCTGAGCCGACGCGTGGCCTCGGGCGCCGTGGATATCGAGGCGTTCCGCAGCGCGACGGCTCCCGCCGCCGAATTGTTCAAGGAGTTGCGCGCGCTGGAAGGCGTCGGGCCCTACGCCGCCGGCAATTTGCTCAAACTCCTCGGACGCTTCGACTACCTCGGCCTGGATTCCTGGTGCCGCGCGGCGTTTTCGCGCATGTATTCCAACGGCGGACCTGTGAGCGATGCCGACATCGAGCGCTTTTACGCTCCTTATGAGGAATGGAAAGGATTGGTGATGTGGCTCGATGTGACGCGGCAGTGGTACGCGGATAAATTCCCCTTCCTCGCCACAGGCGCGTGAACGCGGTGCGATTGTTCCATCGAACATTTCACGACCCTGTGCCCTATCCACGCATGCGCGCCATGTTCTGCCTGTGCGTTGCATGCGCTTTCACGCTCGGCGCGGCAACTGTGTCGGCCCAGGACGCGCAGCGTCTCCATCGCGACGCCGTGGTGGTGGACGGACACAACGACATTCTCAGCCGCGTGCTGAAGGGCGCGCGCATGGATGTGCGCGGGAATACGGGACAGTCCGATCTGCCACGTTTTGGTGAGGGCGCCCTGGATGTGCAGGTGTTTTCCGTGTACGTGCATCCATCGAAAGCTGGCGAAGAAGGTTGGCTGGCGGGACTCGCGCAAATCGATTCACTGCGCGCCCTGGCCTCGCGCGCGCCCGAGCGCCTCGCTATCGTCACCGATGGGCGCGGCGTGGACGAGGCGCTGCGGCGTTCGGCGCTCGCTGCGATTATCGGACTCGAAGGTGCGCTGCTTATCGACGGGCGGGCCGACCGCTTGCGCGCGCTGCATGCCCGGGGTTTGCGTGTGTTCGCTCCCACCTGGAATCGCAGCAGCGATTGGGCCACGTCGTCGGCAGACGAAGCCAAGGGCATGGCCGCACCCGGCCTCTCGACGAAGGGTCGCGCGCTCGTTCGCCTGCTCGACACGCTTGGCATGCTGCTCGACGTGTCGCATCTCGGCACGCGCTCCATCGAGGATGCGCTGCGCGAAACACGTAATCCGGTCATCGCCTCGCATTCCTCCTGCGCGGCATTACGTCCGCATCATCGCAATCTGAGCGACGAGCAACTCCGCGCCATCGCGGCGCGCGGCGGTGTGGTGATGATCAACTTCTTTCCGCCCTACATTCGCGCGAATGTCGACAAGAACACGAAGCGCGCATTGGCCCGCGCCTGCAAGGAATTGGACGCCCTCGCGCGACGTTTCAAACGCTCGGATGCGCGCTTCCTCGCTGCTTTCGATGCGGCGATCGATCGCGCCGCGCGCCGGGGCATCCCCACGTTGCGCGACGTCGCCGACCACATCGATCACGCGGTGCGTGTGATGGGCGCGGCGCATGTGGGCCTGGGCTCGGACTTCGATGGCATCGACCATGCGCCGCTGGGGTTGCACGACGTAACCTGGCTGCCCCTGCTCACGCGCGAATTGCTGCGTCGCGGGCACGACGAAGAAGCGATTCGCGGCATACTCGGAGGCAATTTCCTCCGCGTCTTCGGGCACGTCACCGCTGGCACGTCTAGTGGGAATAAGTGATGGCGATCCGATATCCTCAGCTTGCTCCTTGGCCGATACCTGTCCTGGATCTGCTCTTCTCAACGAAAGGGAGTTCCACGCCTGCGTCGCGAGGCATCCCCCTGCAATCTCATCGTATCGCAGCACACGCGGTTTATATTCTGCGATGTGGATGAACAGAGCCCACACCATTCCCGCGTCCCATGGTTCACGCGGGGGTGGTGTGATGAGCGCCAGCGCTTATGAGATTGCAGACCGAGCGATTCCGCCCTCGCTCACCCCGGCCGGCGACCGGTGACGATTACCGCGCGCTTGCCGTTCGTTCCACCCACCGCCCAGAGGGTATTGCCATGCATCGTGATCGAGCGCAACGACGCATTGCCGACAGGCGGTTGTTTCCACCATATTTTCCAGCGTTTTCCGTTCCAGTGACGGATCGTACCAAAATTACCACAAGCAACAATATCTTGCTTATTAATCCCGAATACATCGAGTACCTGGCCAGCCTTCGGTCTATCAACAACGCTCCACGAGGTGCCGTCGTAATGATACGACCAAGGACCCTCGGCCAGGATGTTCCGCAAGTGTTCGTACCACACGGCTTCCACCTGCACCACGGAACTGTCCTCCATCAGGAAGCGCACCTCTTCGTTGACCACGGTGTAGAATTTCGTGCGTGTACGCACCGGATTCTCGGTCGCGGCGATGAGCACCGTGTCGCCCTGACCCCAGATGCCTGTGATCTCGTACTCGATATCGTTCTTGATACGACGCCAGATCCGACCATTGAAATGGACCAACTCGCCGTTCATCCCTCCCATCCAGATATTGTCCGGTCCAGAGGCCCAACATTCTTTGAGGCCACCCTTCATCTCATTCGAAAGATGGTGCACTGTACTGAACTTCTTGCCATCCCAATGTACTAGAAGCGTACCGCAGGCAAACCAGATGTTGTCGGGAGAACTGCCATAGACGAGATCAAGCGGTTCGACTTGGGCCCGACTGTATCCTGGCATCGAATCCAGCACTTGTTCAAGCAGCCATTCATCTCCATTCCAACGAGCCGCATTGTACTTGACGCCATATGGAGTTCCGTCCCTTCGGCTGATCCACCCAACCGCCCAGATGCACGTGTCATTAATACGGCAAATATCGTACAGAGTGGCGTTGACATCCCCGTCGATGTAAGTAACATCGAAGGTGAATTCCTGGGCGGTGCTGTCGGGGAGCAGCGGGCCCACGGGATCGTCGCCGCAGGAGGAGCCGAGCGAGAGCATGATCAAGAGGAAGGCGAGTGGTATGGTGTATTTCATGACAACCTCGTACGTATGGGTGATTGCGGATTCCGATGGGTAACGGGAAGAGGAACGGGGGAGACGCGCTCCCCCGTCGACGAATGAGCACTACTTGACCAGCGTCAATGTGCGGCTTTCGCTCGCACCCTCCGCCGTCAGCTGATATTGATACACCCCGGCGGGAAGCTGCCCCGCGTCGAAACGCCGCTCATGCCTGCCCTCCGGCAACACGCCGTCGACCAGCACCGCGATTTCGCGACCGAGTAAATCGAACACCGCCAGTCGCACGTGTTGCTCGTATCGCAACGTGAAAGGAATGCTTGTCACGGGATTGAACGGATTCGGATGATTCTGTTCCAGCGTGAAAGCGGCGGGACGCAGCGGCGGCACTTCCTCGCGTATCGCCCGCTTTGGTATGTGCTGGGCTTCCAGAAACACTTTCGAAGTGCCCAGCGTGACGCCGCTTGGCATGCTGCCATCCACACCGAGACTCAGATACACCGGTACGGCGGGAAGTTGCGAGAGATTTCGCGACCATGCATGCCAGATAGCCGTGTCACCCGGCAACTGGCGCAACGGCAGTGATTGACTCAGCAACACCGCGTCGTCAGATGCGCGACGGAGATGCGCCGTCAGAGACACTCCCGAAGGCATAGCTGTGGGATCGCTGCAATACACCATACCGGAATACTCGAGAGTTGCTCCGTTCGACGGTGTGAACTCCTCGCTGCGGAGAAGTTCATGCGCCAGGAGATCCTGACCGATGACAAGTGTATCGGACAGTTCCATCCATTCGATGGTACTGCGGGAGCTGTCTTGTCGCACGAGCGTCATATCCGTGATCCCGAGAACAGATAAATCGTCGCCCGAGCATACTCGCAGGTCACGTACCATGCGTAACGCGATGTTGGTCGATTTCGTCAGGTTGTCGTTGGTGGTACGGACGGCATGCTGGAATGGCGCGGTGGGATACGGGTAGCTGTACGCCTCACGCAGCGCCGCGTTCGAAGCGTAGGGCACGACGCTGGGGAAACTCTCTCCGTTGTCCAGTTGTGTGTACTGCGCAATGCTCGCATCCACCACCACCACGCGCACACCTCCTCCCCAATTGGGGTGAAAGGCCACACGCAGACCCGGCTGCCCGCTGGTGCTGTGCGCGCCCACAGAGGGTGCGATTGGTTGGCCGTAGCCGGTCCGGGAGTAGTATGGTATGTGGTACACCGTGGTATTCCAGAGTTGTGAACTCTGATCGTAGGTTTTGACATTTACCCAACGATCAGAATACACCTGCGAGGGAACGCGAACTTCGTATGCAACCACGGGTTTGTTGTCCGCATTATGCGTAATGCACGGAGCGAACACCGCCTTCTCCGACGGGCTCGACACATCGGGACGGAGAAGTGTGTACAGATCAAACGCCACGGGATTGCAGGACGGAATTTCCAGGCGGGCGGCTTTGACGGCATCGCCTTCGCGCCAGGAGGCGCTGAAGTAGATGAAATCGTGATCGCTCACAATGGAGGGAGAGAGCGGATATGAAACGCTGTTCGTTGCAGCCACGCCGGAGCGTTGCAAGTCTCCGTAGTTCTGATCCTGCGCAACGGTCGTGCCTTCTATACGCAAAAGATTGTAACGCAGGTTCTCGTTCTCATCCCAGAGAACGGCCACCACATGGTCGCGGGCAATGCCATCGGGATCCTGGCAGAAAAAGCCGGCCGCCACAACCGGCGTGCTCGTGGCACCGTTGTTATTCAGATCATCGTACAGGGGATGATCGTACCAACCACCTTCATGACGTTGACGCAGCCGGACCACATCGCCTTCCATGAAAACGACATACACATCCTCTTGCAGAGCGTAGAGACTGGGATTGGAAGCAGTGTGCTGATAACCGCTGACCAATTCCTCCGGGCTCCAGGTGTCGCCGTTGTCGCTCGACTGCGTGTACCACACCTCGCCCGCGCTTTCATACACCAGATGATAGACGCGCGTATAGATATCCTGCTCCGAAATATCTATCTTCCGTTGATTCGCGTTACGTGTAGGTTGGGCTTCACTGTCCGAGAGTAGATGAGCCTTATAAATTCCTGTAAGATCCATTGTGGATGCGAGATTCAGGTATTTGAGTTTGTAATCCTTAAAAGGATCACTCTCCTGCTCTGCCGGTGAGGTTTCTATACTTCCCGAAGGGAATACCTGTGTTCCTGCGCCAGACAGTATCAAATCCATGTTGATCAGATCACCCTCAGCGAGAGGTAAGTTATCCTTTTTTGAGTAGCCATCAGAATCAGCATGGTATTCGTAGTATTTCCAGTATTTGGCTCGATAGTGCGGCTCCTTGTTGGTGGGAATGTCCACAAACACCCCCCAGGACTGCGCGTCGTTCCAGGGTTCATACGGCGTGACCTGATCAACGTGGTAATTCAAGCTCATCTGCATAGAATCCGCCATGGGCATGGTTTGCAGTACGCGCCAGGGGTCTTTGAACTCGATGGGTAGGCCGTCGTAGTCGTAGAACAGCTCCCTCTTCGCGAGGTGCCTTGCCTGATAGGCCTGGTCGGTATGGGCCTCGAATATTCGATCATCTCCGAGTTCGTAGATATCGGTGCGATGAATCACGGAGTAATTGTCGAGGTTCTCCTGCCAGAACTTGTGTTTATGTCTACCCGACAGCGAGGGATCTTCGAATTTGGCGAACCATGTCTCCGCGATATGCCTGTAGTTCGTCGACCACACGCGCTCGGCCGGGGGCGGCTCGAATGGCGGCAATTGACCATAATCGGCATCCCAGCTGTTGGGAAGAAATACGTTCAGGTCGCCGCGCACGCGACTCGCTGCTTCGCTGCGGTAATCCTCCTGTCCATCCACCACATTCGTGATGAAAATGCTATCGATCAGCGCCGATGGTGCCGGATCGTACTCAATGCGCAGCCGCACACTTTCCGGATTGATCAACCAGCTTTTTGGTGGGTGATCATTATAAGGACAGAAGGCGAGATGCAGCCGCCGTTCATCGTTGTTTGCTCCGAGTTGGATTTGCGTCAGCAATTCCGTGGGATCTTGCATAACGGCCGGGAATCTTTCTACGGTGTAGAGATACGTTCCGGAGTTGCCATTGAGTTGATTCGTGTACGTGTGAAATGCACCGCCCTTGCGATCGATTTCCGTCCCGAATCGGTACACGATACTCGACAGAGTCTGTTCGGTACTCAAATCGAATATACCGTGTGAGAATTTCTCAAAGTCCTGCTCAATGGTCTGCCCGGATTGTGTGTAGTAGGTGAAGTACAGAGTCACTTTCCTGATGTACGCACCCGCGCCTAGTGAGGCCGGAAACTCCCATTGGAAAGCGATGCGATAATCATGATATCCTGCCGATTCCTCTACACGACCGATGCGATAATCGCCGCCGATCAGCGACTGCTCGTACACGGGATCGAAATCCGGAAACGTCACATTGATACCGGAAACTCCACGAGAATTGGTGGAGACTTGATCGTAGATCAAGACCGGTTGTTGCGCATGCAATGAGAACGAAGTCCCCATCAATATCACCCACAGAAGCGACGGAAAGAGACGCCCGAATCCGCCCCGCCAGCTCGGGGGTTTCTCAGCGTGTATGTGGGTGATTGGTTTGTTCAGGAACTGCCGGACGGACGAACTGCCGGACGGACGAACTGCCGGACGGACGAACTGC
>DAOSDL010000007.1:0-37670 GCA_035362335.1 Bacteroidota bacterium | reverse complement strand
CGGACGGACGAACTGCCGGACGGACGAACTGCCGGACGGACGAACTGCCGGACGGACGAACTGCCGGACGGCAATACGAACCACCACGAAGGTGCTTCACTCTTCGCATATTTTCCTCCTCTGGAAAATGTAATGTATCTGTTATCGGCTTTTCCCGCCAGCACCCGAAGGAGAAGTCAGGATACGGCCATGCCGTTATAGCGACGTTTCAGGATAATCCCGGCTGTAGTTCCATTGTTTAGGCGATGATACTCATCGGACCTCCGAGTGTCAAGTGCATAAATACGGTACCACTGAAAAATATGGGTCAAATGCATCCGAATAATTTTTCGCATCGAAAAGCGTTTGCCGTGATACGACGGAAAAAACGTGGTGTCATGCCACTTCCAGCTTCCATTCGTATCCTCCAGTCCATCGCACCGCCGCTGATCGCTTGCTTCTGCCGCTGTCCATTGCGCACAAGAGGGCGTTTCATGCCACTTTCAACGAGGGCGTCCAGGGTCATGGGTGTATCCTTGGGATGCTGATGGTACGGTATTCCGGTGAACGAATCCGATATAGGAGACACCGGTGGAGGGAAACGGTTACAGGGGGCGAAAGAGCGCCC
The DNA here is from genome assembly GCA_035362335.1 of Bacteroidota bacterium. Lineage (GTDB taxonomy): Bacteria > Bacteroidota > Ignavibacteria > SZUA-365 > SZUA-365 > JAOSJT01. Next base: position 37,063 of record DAOSDL010000007.1, on the reverse strand, counting down.
GATCCGGAATGATCGATGCCGGCCAATGGGGAGTTGTTCCCAACTGCGATTCAGGTTGTCAATGACAGTGCCGTTCTGTCGATCAGTTTCGCGGGCGCATTGTACGTTAGCGGCAAGTTTCGCATTTTAGGGAGTTACGGCTACTTCCCCTTTCGAGACAACGAGTACGTTTACCTATCAGTACAAGGATTGACGCATGAAAATTCATGAGTACCAGGGCAAGGAGATTCTCAAGCGCTTCAACGTGCCGACACCGCAGGGTGGAGTGGCGACGTCGCCCGAGCAGGCGCTGCGCGTGGCGAAGAAGCTGGGAGGATCGGTGTGGGTGGTGAAATCCCAGATTCACGCCGGCGGCCGCGGCAAGGGACGCATTCTGAATCCGAAAACGCGCGAATTGATCCTCGACGGTGGCGTCAAAGTCGCCAAATCGCTGGAGGAAGTCGAGCGTTACGCCTCGCTCATGCTCAAGAATCTGCTCGTCACCATACAGACCGGCGATGAAGGAAAAATCGTCCGCCGCGTGCTCATCGAGCAGGGAGTGAATATCGCCAGGGAATTCTACGCGGGCATGCTGCTGGACCGCGCGCAGTCGCGCAATGTGATGATGGTGTCCACCGAAGGCGGCATGGAAATCGAAAAAGTGGCCGAGGAAACACCGGAAAAAATCCTCAAGGTCGCCATCGATCCCGGTGTGGGATTTCAGGCCTATCAGGCCCGCGAGCTGGCCTTCGGCCTCGGATTGTCCGGCGCGGCGTTCAAGAACGCGGTGAAGTTCCTCATGGCCCTCGCGCATGCTTACGAGGAATTGGACGCCAGTCTCTTCGAAATCAATCCGATGGTGCTCACGGCCGACGGCGACATTCTCGCGCTCGACGCCAAGGTGAATCTCGACGACAACGCCATGTTCCGCCACACGGATTTCGCCGCGCTGCGCGACGTCACCGAGGAAGCGCCGCTGGAAGTCGAGGCCTCCAAATTCAACCTCAACTACATCAAGCTCGATGGCAATGTGGGTTGCATGGTGAACGGCGCCGGACTGGCCATGGCCACCATGGACATCATCAAACTCGCCGGCGGCGAGCCCGCCAACTTCCTCGATGTGGGCGGCGGCGCGAGCGCGGAAACCACCGAGCAGGGCTTTCGCATCATTCTCAGCGATCCCAATGTGAAAGCCATTCTCATCAATATTTTCGGTGGCATCGTCCGCTGCGACCGCATCGCCAACGGCGTCGTGCAGGCCGCGCGCAATCTCAAGAATCTCAACGTGCCGCTGGTGGTGCGTCTCGCAGGCACAAATGCCGTGGAGGCCGCCGAAATTCTCCAGAAATCCGGCCTGAACTTCATGGTGGCCCGCAATTTCAAGGATGCCGCCACCATGGTCACGCAGGCGCTGGCCGGCAAAGCCGCCTGATAGCCGACACGCATTCCGTTCGTAGCAACGCGGGCTCTTACCGGAGCCCGCGTTCCTTTTTTCAAAGCAGCATGGTCTCGCTGCCTGCATCATGCTCATCTGAGCGGTGATGCGTTGAGTAAAGAGTGAAGAGTAAAGAGTAAAGTTTGACGGAAGCAACCGGGGGTCAACCCGCACCCCCGCCGCCCCGACAGGGAATGGACGCCGATTCGCGTCGCTGCCGACAGCGGGCATTGGGTTGCTTCCCCTGCGGCTACTGCGCGGATCCTTGCGGACTTCCACGAATAATCTGTGCAAATCCGTGTGAAATCTGTGCAATCCGTGGTTTTAAAATTCTGTTGATCCGCTCCGACATCAATCATCGCAACTCATTGTCATTGAATGACTTACGAAAATTTAATAATTCGTGCTCCACGCCGCTCCCCCGCTGTAACTCCTTGTCATTTCACGTGTTACCATTATTGCTGTTATATTTTTTCCCTGTGAAGCACCGGCTCGCAGCACCCGAATTTGACGGACTGCCATTCACTCTTTAGATTATCGACGAATCGGGAACACCATTTGGAGACCTGCCATGAAGAATTTGTTTACGATGATGCTCCTCGCCATTCTCTTTATCGCTCCGGCGGCGCAGGCGCAGCTCGGGTGGTTTGAACAGTACAGTGGCGGCTGGGAAATACTTTTCGATCTGGATATGTACGACGCCTCAACCGCAATCGCTGTGGGGCAGGATGGAATAATCCTGCGCACCGAGGATGGCGGCAGCACGTGGACGCGTCCGCAGTCCGGCACCACCGAAGTGCTGCGCCGCGTGAAATTCCGCACAGCCACGGATGTGATCGCGTTGGGCTACGGCGGCCTGATGCTTCGCAGCACGAACGCTGGTCGGAACTGGCAGAAAGTGGAAACCGGATCGACCAAGGCCCTGTTCGACATCGCCTTCCGCAGCGATACCCATTGGATGGTTGTCGGACAAGCCGCTCTCATGCTGGAATCAACCGATGGTGGAGCAACGTGGAAAAAAACCGAGGATGGTTTGAACAACTACAACGCGATCACCTTCCGTGGAGACTTCGGCATCATCGCCGGCAATAAAGGTACCATTCGCACCACAACCAATGGTGGAGTGCGTTGGACGGGACGCGACGCCAACATCGATCTGGAATTGACCGATGTCAGCATCGGCGACGACAGCACCGCAATCATCACCGGCGTCAATGGCACGATTCTCCGTTCCAGCGATAAAGGACGCGCTTGGGAAGCGGCAATGATCACCGTGCCCATTTCCACCTTCCGCGTGTCCCGCGTGCGTCATCTCACACGCGAGAATGCCATTGCCACGTCGTACAGTGGACTGATTCTCGCATCCTACGACACCGGTCTGACCTGGACGCCGCAGGAGAACACACCGCAGGCGAATCTCGAGGGCCTGGATTTCGTGGATCACAAAATCGGCATGGCCGCCGGTTGGAGCACCACCATTCTGCGCACGAATACGGGCGGCACCTTGTCCATTTCCCAGCAGCGTGCGTCGGCTCCCGCCACATTGCGCATACTGGAGCAATACCCGCAACCGTTGCGTCGCGGCGCCGGGGCGGCTGTGCTGCACATCGAGGTGCCCAATCACGGTCCTGTTACCATCACCCTGGTGGATGTGTTGGGACGCGTGCGCCACATGGCCTTCTCCGGGACGTTGGAAGGCGGCAGCCACCGCGTTTCCATCGACAGCCACTCCCTGCCCGCCGGAAATTATCTGCTGCATATCGCGCAGGGCGGTCGCTCCGTGACGGGACGCTTCAGCGTGCTGTAATTCTCGTTCGCCCAGCGGGCGGTCCACCGCTCGCGACTACCCCGGGCATGACATGGCACCGGCGCATCACAGGATGCGCCGGTGTTTTTTTTTGGAAATGAATGGTCGCGCGCTTCTACACGTGATCCAGTATCCAGTTGGCGCTCACAAGCAGCGCCTCATCCAACGCGGGTGTGCAACCCGCGAAAGGATGCACCGAACCGAAGGTGTGATCCGTGGCGCTGATGGTGTAGAGCAGCGTGTGTTCCGCATCGGCGGCGGCGTACACCTGCCGCGCTTCGTCGATGGGAACGGACACATCCTGTTCACCGTGCAGCAGCAGCAAGGGGCGCCGCAGGCCCGCGGCGGCGGCGGGGATGTCGAAGCGCCGCGGATTCGCCTCGAGATCGTCGAGCATGCCTATGCCCATGGGCATGAGTTGCCCGGTGCGTGCGTTGAGAATGTCCATTCTTCCCCGCTTGCGCCATTCCTTCTTGAATTTCGGACCCCAGCGATCGAATTTCGCAACGCCCGCCCACGACAGCACGGCGCGAATGCGTTCGTCCTCCGCCGCCGCGACGATGGCCACACCTCCACCCAGAGAATGCCCCAGCACGCAGAGGCGCCCGGCGTCCACTCCCACGGAAGCGATGCGCTTGTGCAGCACGGCGTCGACAATATCGTGCAGATCGTCGATTTCGCGGCTGATACTGTTGCGTTCGAAGCGGTCCAGCGCGGTGAATTCCGTCATGCGCGCCTCGCCGATGCCGTTCAGGGAAAAATTGAAGCGAATGCAGGCGATGCCCTGTCCCATGAGCGTATCCGCCATCCAGGGAAACATGCCCCAATCCTTGAAGCCCTTGAATCCATGCGCGATAATGCAGAGCGGTGCCTGTTCCGCACCCTCGGGCACATGCAGATTGCCGTACAGCATATCCCCGTGACGGTTGGGGATGACGAAATTCATGCTCATGATTATGCCGTGAAATGGGTGTTTTCTATCTTACAGACTGGAAAGTAGCTCACCGGCCGTTACAGGACAACATGCCCGCTCCCATTGCCGCACGTATCGCGCTTGTTCACGACTGGCTCACCGACATGCGCGGCGGCGAGAAATGCCTCGAGGTGCTCTGCGAGCTGTTTCCCGATGCGCCGATATACACGCTGCTGGCCGTGCCCGAACGCCTGAGCCCCATCATCGCGCGGCACGACATCCGCCCGAGTTACCTGCAGCGCATTCCCGGCATCAGGCGGCATTACCGGCGTTTCCTCCCCTTCTTCCCCTCCGCCATCGAGCGTCTCGATCTTTCGGAATTCGATCTGATCGTATCGTCGTCGCACGCCGTGGCGAAAAGCGTGATTCCCCGCCCCGGCGCCTTGCACATCAGCTACGTACACACACCGATGCGCTACGTGTGGGATCTCTTCGACCAGTATTTCAACCGCGAGGGCATGGGCAGTGTGCAGCTCGCCATGATACGATTGCTGGCGGCGCGCCTTCGGCGCTGGGATGCGCGCACCGCATCGCGTGTGCGGCATTTCATCGCTAACTCGCAGTACATCGCCGAGCGCATACAGCGCTGTTATGGCCGCAGCGCCACGGTGATTCATCCGCCGGTGGACACCACGCGCTTCCAGATTACCGAGCCGCAAGGAGGCGACTATCTGGTGCTGTCGGCGCTGGTGCCATACAAGCGCGTGGACATCGCCATCGAAGCCGCGAATGCGGCCTCCTTGCCGCTGCGCATTATCGGCGACGGACCGGAGCGGCGGCGCTTGCAGCGCCTGGCCGGACCCACGGTGCGTTTCGACGGCTGGCTGAGCGATGCCGAGGTGGAGCGCGCCTATGCCGCGTGCCGCGCCCTGCTCTTTCCGGGCGAGGAGGATTTCGGCATTGTGCCGGTGGAAGCCATGGCCAGCGGACGCCCCGTGATCGCCTACGGGCGGGGCGGCGCCACCGAAACCGTCGTGGAGGGAGTGAGCGGCGTGCTGTTCGAGGAGCAGACTGCCGCGTCGCTGCTCGCCGCCATACGGCGCTTCGAAACGTTGTCCTTCGACGCGCGGCGCCTGCGTTCGCACGCCGAGCGCTTCGATCGCAGCGTGTACGCCCACGCCATGGAGCGTTTCATTGTGGAAAAATGGGAGGAGCATCGGCGCGGACAGGCGTGACGCCGCGCGCTCGCCTCGCTCGTTGTCGAACCATCAAGCCGCCCTGTCCCCCGTACTTCGGACAGCAAACGGCACGGGAGTGAGGAACGGCATGCGTGTGACGGCTTCACGCACCCGTGCCTTGCAGGTGCGGCGACGTGTATTGACGCAGTCTTATTTCCGCAGCAGCAGTCGACGCGAACTCGCGGCACCCGGGCTTTCGACCGTCAGCATGTACACACCGTCGCGCAGATGTGAAAGGTCGAGCGATGTGCTCCGCGCGCCGGGTAGTCTCGCCTCCTCGACGCGACGCAGGACCTCGCGGCCGAGCATGTCCCACAACGCGATACGCACCGTGCCCGGCGACGCCACGCTGTACCCGATGCGTACCGAGCTTCGCGCGGGATGCGGTTGGATGCTGATCTGTGCATCCGTTGGACGCAGGCCGGAATCCGTGCGCTCCGTCGATGTCGGATTCAACGGATATTCATACACGCCACAGGGTGTGGCTGCCAGCACCCGTCGAGGGTTCGCGAACACCGCGACATGCGTCACATTGTAATTGTGGAGACCTTCGATGGGAAGCTTGCTCCAGGTCTCGCCTCCGTCGGCGCTCCACCACACCCCGCCGCCTTCCCATGCCGTGGCGGGTATGGCCTCCGGGCGCGACGGCGAGTCGACACCGATCACGAGATTCCGCGGATTGAGGGGATCGCGAGCTATGCACGTGGCTCTGCGGCCACGGAGACCAACATCGCGAAATCGCCAGGTGGCGCCGTTGTCCGTGGAGATGTGCACACCCGCCGGCTCGAGCACCAGTATGCGATTGCTATCGACGGGGTCGTACAGAATGTCCACAATCCCTTCGCGAAGGGCAATGGAGCTGATTTCCTCCCACACAACGCCGGGTTCCGTCTTTCGGAACAGAGAGAAGGTGTCGCCCACATGTTGTGCTCCGAAGAGCATGGTGCCCTCGCGATGCGGATCGAAAGCCATGACGGGCACATAGAACGCCCCCGGCACACGCCCCACTGTCGTGGCTTCGATGAGGGCATTGGAATCGGCGGCGATGACGATGGAATCCCGCATACGCCAGATGCCCCAGGGACCACCCGCCGCGCCATAAAAGGTATCCTCGCTGAATGGATCGTACACCAGCCGGCATTCGCTGGGCCAACGCAGTTTTTTACTGGTACGTCGACCATCCTGCATTACCGCGACTCCGAAATTATCAGTAGGGTATACCGTATATAACAGGCCACTTTGACTTCTCGCGGGGGTAAATAATGGTCGATCAGTTCGTGACCCGTAAAGTTCTGTCTCGGACCAGCTTTTTCCCTGATCCCTACTTAGGAGGACAAATTTCGGTGTGCTCAGCAACAACGTATCGCCATTCGGTCCATAGGAAAGCAGTCCCGACACGGAAACCGCCGACAGCGCATCGGCCATCGGTGTCGACCTTCCATCGCGGAGGGCATAGAGTGAATCGTTGACGATGGCGTAGAGCGTGCCGGAGGTACTGTCGTAGGCGATATCCACGCAAGCGCGCAGGCGCCGCCTCGAATCCGTCGACGAACTCAGCACAGTCTCGCGAAATTTCCAGTCATCTGATCGTTGCGCAAACACACCGTACTCGTTGCTTGCATAGACCGCGGAATCGCATGTGCTGTACACATGGCGCTTCAGTTGATCAGTGATGTCAATCTTACCGTAGTCGACGCCGCAATAGTCCCAGGTTGTACCGGTATCGGGAGAATGGAACATGCCCGTGAACATTTGTCCGTCCGGACAGAGGAGCATGTTCGCGGCGGGGCTTCCCGCGCGCAGCGTCGTCGATACTATTCTCCATGTAGAGGCATTGTCGGTGCTGATATGAAGTCGAGGTTGTCGCTGTCCGGTTTCGAACAGATACAGGCGCTCGCGATCATGCGGATCCACCGCACCGGGGCCGAAGCTGTCCACCCCGTTGGGATGCGGTGTACGCAGTTGCCATGTCGCACCATTGTCACGAGACTCGTACAAATCGTCGTGGCAAAGCAATACTTCTCCGTCACGTCCGCGTGTAGGTATTACATACGGCGCCGCGATCGTTTGACGTTTACCTGCTATCCCATGCATCGAGGAATGAATCGTTTCCTCACCACGCACCAGAACATATACTTCACCCGACGTTTTCGTTGAAGCGGAGACGAGGATCGATGAATCGCGGGAGAGTACGGCAAGCTGCCGAGGGGGGGTATCCACCACGCGTCCAAGCTCGTCGCGCGTATTCAGATCGTAGGGATAGGGCTGAAATCTCCACGCAGCGAGTTCCGTGTCGTAATAGCACAGTGTGCCGTTCGTTACCAACCACAGCGTTCCATCCGGTCCACAGGCGAGCGTACCATGCTGCGAAGGGACGTGAAGCTGTTGCCACTGTGCAACTGCGAGACCGGAATCGAAAAGGCAGATGCAGGCGAACACGATGGGGAACAACGGTTTCATTGCGGCTCCTTCGTAATGGAGAGATCGGCGATGTTTGCGTGCGATGGCGACAACACGAGCGAGGCGAATCGCTGAAAACGGAGTCCGTACACCGGAATAATCCGGCAAATCAGGTCGATAGGCGGAAAGTAGCCGCAATTCACCGAACAATCAAGAACAAAACACCGCACTATTCGGACTCGTTATGTCCTATTACGCGCCGCAGCTTCCCTGCTTTCGTACCATTTTCGACGACATTTTCCTTAGCCTTATTGTACCGACTCGCGTCGAGACGGAGACATCGCTTGTTGCGAAAGCACACAACCAAGACGGAATTGCGGTATTGTCGCCTACCAAGCCCCGTATGTCACGCTCGCGGACTCAGCACCGCTACGCGGTAAAACGCGCATCCCCCGCGATTGCGGGGGATGCGTGCGATTCGATACGGGATGGCATGTTACCAGTCGGTGCGCTCCTGTCCGGAGACGTTGAGGCGGCCGTTGACATGCTTGTTGCGATCCTTGATCTGGTTGTTGGAGTCCACCACATCGGCGTGGCAGAGCACGCAGTTCTGCACGGGAGGATGCGGGCTTTTCGGCAAGGGATTGCCGGTGGCGGGATCGCCGTGGCAACTGCCGCATTTCGCCTGATCCTGTCCCTTCCACGCAACGGTCGCATTGTTGCCGTTGGTGAAATTGCCGTGGCAGTAGGTGTTCGAGCAACTGCCGGTGGCGGCGTCGAAGCTCGGCGTCCCCACGGTGCCCTTGGTTTTCGTCTCCGCGAAGGCGTTCACGAAGTTGACCTCGGCCTTGCCCGGCGTGGTCTTGTCCACGTGAATCGGATCCTCGTAGTTGTTGGGCAGATTGTGGCAGTTGTTGCAGGCAATGGTCACGGCCGCATCGGCGGTACCTTCAAGATGCACACGATGGGCGTTGTACCACTGCGGATAGGACTTCTTGCTCTGCGAATCGCCGTGGCACACGTAGCAGGCCTCGGGTCCGCCATCGGCGGCCTCGTGGCAGCCACTCGCGCTGCACGATTGATTCGTGAGTCCACCGGCGTAATCCGGTCCATGGCAACTCTTGCAACCGGTGATATCCCAGCCCAGGCGCGAACGTATGTCCGTGCCGTGGAAATTGTCCGAACCGATCAGCGCGTAGCCCTTGCCATGGGCGCCGATCAACTGCGGATTCGTGGGCAGATCGCCCGCGTCCTTGAGTTCGCTCGAACACGCCGCCAGAAGCGACGCGGCAAGCAGCGGCAGTAGCGAAAGCAGTCGAATGTTCATCGCAAACCTCCCGCGGCTCCGGTGTTGTGGCAAGCCGCACACACCGGATCGCCGCCGTCCATGTCGTGACAGGTGGCACAGCGTTCGATATCCATTTTGGCGAGTTTGCCGTGGCGGTTCATTGCCTCGCCGCCGCCGATGGACACAAAGCCCGCAAGCTGATGCGACTGCGGAACGATGCGCGTACCGGTGGCGTCGTAGCCATTCTGATGGCAAGGCATGCAGAAGCTCTCCTGCTCGTGGCAGGTCTGGCAGCGCGAGGATTTCGCGCGGGCGTCAAAGCCGTGCGTGTAGCGATAGGTGAGCGGATGCGCTTTTTGCACGGTCAGCACCTGCGCATTGTCGATTTTCTCGCCACGAGGCCAGGCATCGATGTAGAATCGGTCGGACGCCGTGCCGGAGGGAACGTTCCCCGCCGGACTGTGGCATTCCTGACAGAAGCTTTGCGAGTGGCAGGCGGCGCATTCGCGGTCGTGCCCGCCGTTCATGGCGAAGCGGCCGTGGTTGGCCGCGAAGCTCGCCGTCATATGATTGGCCGGGTACAGGCCGGCGAGCGTCGTGTGACAGGCCTCGCATTGATTGGTGGCCGGAATCATTTTCGCCAGATCCTCGCTGCCGCGCAGCACGGGCACGGTGTTGTCGGCGTTGTTGTGGCAGCGCGAACAAATCTCCATCGAAGGCATGGCGGATTCCTCGTCGGCCACGATGCCGCCGTGGCACACGCCGCAGGATTGCTCCATCGCGGCATGCTGCTTGTGCGAGAAGATCAGACGCCGGTCCTTCACAAGCAGCACCTGCGCGTCGAGGTCGGCCGACGCGTCGAGCGACCAGTAGCCCCGCACATCCGCTTCCTCGTGGCAACCCACGCAGGAGGACGGAGCGGGCAGGAGATTGTCGGTGGCGGCTTCGCTGTCGCCGGCGCCATGGCAGGCGGAGCATTCGGCCACATCCTTGTGAACGGCATGGGAGAACATCACCCCGCCCTTGTCGGCGCGCAGGGCGCCGGGCGAGGACGTGAGCACGGCCACGGAAACGACGGCCACAAGCACGAGTGCGATAAACAGATACATGCGTTTCATGCTGGGCTCCTCCTATTCCCCGATCCCGAAGGTGTCGGCGAACCAATAATTGATGCGCGCGAACATCCTCATGTCGGATTTGTACACCTTGTTGGTCATGTACTGACCCTGGATGTCGAAGGACACCGTCTTCATCGGACGGACGGTGGTACCCAGCACACCCACCCAGGTGTTGGTCTTGTCGAGATCATCGCTCAACGTGTAGGTGCTGTACACCGCGCCGATATGCGGCACAAGCATGCCCTGCATGAGCGGATAGGTGAATTGCAGGTTGAAGCCATCGAGATCGCCGTCGTAACTCACATCCTTGGTGTACATGAGCGAGGCGTATTTGTTGGCGGCGCCCACCGACACGCGCATGGCGTTGTCGTCGTCGAACATCACATACGAGACGCGGCCGAGCAAGGTCAGGCGCGGATGCAGGCGGTAGTCCACACCCAGCGCGGCTTCCTGATTGGCTTCGGCTTCGATGAGCGCGAAATAGCTGTTGTAGGCCAGCACGGGTTCGCGATGCGCGAGATTGAGCGTGATGCCCAGTTCCGGCGATGCCTGATAGCTGCCCGCCAGTTCGATACGGGCGCTGCGCTCGAAGTTGAAGTCGTAGTCGTAGCGACCGAACAGCCACATGCGTCCACTGTTGTGCGACACATTGACGCTGGCGTATTGATTGGCCCTGGTACCGTAGTCGATCAGCGTGGGCATCAGATTCATTTGCTCATCGGGACGCCAGGTCCAGTAACGCGTGGCTTCGCGATGGCGGTTCATGTAGCTGAGACCGATTTTGGTATCCTCGATCAGGTACAGCAGCACCTGGCCGCCGACCTGCCAGTTGTCTGGAAGATCCTGGAAAAAATCAGGTTTTTGCTGCGGCGCGGCGAGTCCGCCACCGTAGGCCATCACTTCCACACCGTCCACCGGACGCAGTGTCAGGGCGGCGCCGTCGATGGTGCCGTAGCTCACGCCGGCAAACAGCGGCTGGCGGCCGACTTTCACGTCGACCATGTCGAAGAGATTCTTCACGCGCAGGTACACGTTGAAGAGGCGGAGTTGCGGATCGTCGGACATTTCGTTCGAGAAATCCGTCGAACCCTGGAGATAGGTGTGGAAGGACACGTCGCCGGTGCCGACGTTGAGCTGGATGTTTTCGTAGGCGCGGAGATGCGAGGTCTCGCTGCCCACGGCATCCTGCCGCTCCCACCCGTAAACCGATGTCACGAACCGTCCGTTGATGCTCTGCGCATGTGCGACAGAAAGCGTCAGGACGGCCAACATCAGGAAGCGGTACACATGTTTCATGCGCTATTCCTCATGCCATGTGATGAGTACGGGAACGCATGACACCGCGCCATCCCGAAGGAACGGCGCGGTGTCGAAACGCTGGAATTCTTGTATCACGATCGATGGAGTAGTCGCGAGGGGGCTGTACCCCGCGGGTCGGAAGGAAAGGCAAGCAGGGGTTATCCCTTCTTGCTGTGTTCGATTTCCTTCCAAGCCTCCTTGAACTTGAAGCCCTTGAAGGTCGGGCTCTTCTCGTTGTGGCAATCCTTGCACTGCTTCTCGGCGCTGCCATCGGCAACCTTCGGCAGTTTGAGACCCAACTTCACGCCTTCGTTGACGTCCTTGGCGTGCTTGGTCTTGTAATCGGCGCCCGCGCCGTGGCAGGACTCGCAGCCCACGCCCTCGGCGGAGAACTTCGCGTCGGTGATGTGGCAGCTGAGGCACTCCGGCGTCTCGGCGGCCTTGGTCTTGAAGCCCTTGTCCTTGGCGATCTTGTCGGCTTCGGCCGACTGCAGGGTCTTGAAGGCGCTGGCGTGTTTGGTCTTTTCCCACATCTTGTAGGCTTCGCCGCCCATCTTGGCGTTGCTGTGACAGGCCTTGCAGCTCTTGGAACCGGCGTACTGCGGGGCATTCATGTTCGTGAACGCGGAGACCGCCATGAAGACGAGTGCCAAGGCGATGAAGGATACTGCTGTTTTCATGTCCACCTCGAAATTGAACTATGGTGCGAAACGTGTGCTTTCAGGGCATTGGATCGGAACCCTTCGTCGGGGTCCATTCACCTTCTACGAGACCGGTGCAAGCGTGGTTCCCGCCTTGTTGCGGATATTAATACTTGCTAGTATAAAAAATACGCCGTGAATCCGAATTTCACAAGGATTTTTTATCGCATGAAAATTTCCACCGAGCGCTGCGCCATGGACACGAGCGGCCCCCAGTACAGACCGAAGAAGAGATTCGGTATGGCGAAGGCCAGCGCCGTGACCAGCGTCACGCCACCCACCGGGATCGGCGCGGCACCTTCGGGTGCTTCGCGCAAATACATGTTGCGCATCACGCGGGCGTAGTAATACAGCGAAATGGCGCTGTTGATCACGCCGACGATGGCCAGCCAGTAGAATTGCCCGTCCATCACCGCGCTGAACAGCAGCCATTTGCCCACGAAACCGGCGAGCGGCGGCAAGCCGGTAAGCGAGACCAGGAACACCGACAGCGCCACGGCCAGTATGGGAGCGCGCTTGCCGAGCCCGCTGTAATCGTCGATATGCTCGCTGCCGATGCGATCGGCCACCACCATCACGATGTAGAACGCGCCGAGGTTCATGAGGAAATACACCATGAAGTACAGCAGCATGGAGGCGATACCGAGATCGCTCAGCACCACCAAACCCATGAGAATGTAGCCGGCATGCGCGATGCTCGAATAGGCCAGCATGCGCTTGAGATTGTCCTGCCAGATGGCGATGAAATTGCCCACCGTCATGGTCAGCACCGAGAGCACGGCGATCACCATGTTCCAGTCCAGATACGGCAGTACCGCCCATTTGCCCGTGTCCACCATCGCGTCGAAAAAGGTGACGTGGAAAAAGCGGATCATCATCGCAAAACCCGCCGCCTTGCTGGCCACCGAGAGGAAGGCGGTGACCACCACGGGCGCGCCTTCGTACACGTCGGGCGTCCAGAAATGGAAGGGCACAGCGGAAATCTTGTAGCCGAAGCCGGCCAGAATCATGATGGTGGCCAGAATGAGCACGGTGTAATTGCCCACGCTGTGCGCCACATCACCCATAGCCAGCGAGCCGTGAATGGCGCTCAGTTCCAGCGAACCGGTCAGTCCGTACAGCAGCGACATGCCGTAGAGCATCACGCCGCTGCTGGCTCCGCCGAAAAGCACGTATTTCAGCGCCGCTTCGCCCGAACGTGCGCGCGTCTTGCTGAAGCCTGCCAGCACGTACGAAGGAATGCTCACCAGTTCGAGGGACAGGTAAATCATCAGCAAATTCGTGGCGCCGCTCATCAGCACCATGCCGAAGGTGGTGGCGGCGATGAAGGCGAAGAATTCACCCAGACCCGGTTGCTCGCGCAATTCGGCGGATTGCAGGGCAAAGAGCACAATCACCGCGGAAGTGGCGAGGATGAAGTATTTGAAGAACAAGGAAAAGGGATCGATGGCGTACATGGATCCGAAGACCAGTCGCGGCTCCGACGAGGCGAACGGCAACTGCAGCAGCGTTACCGCGATGCCAGCCAGCACCAGCACACCGGTGGCAACACCGTTGTACTCCTTCCCTTTCCTCCCCAGGGTGAATTCGAGAACCATCGCCAGCACGAATGTCAGCGCCAACGTGATTTCCGGCCAAACCTGCGGAATGCTTTCGAAGATGTGTTCAATCATGCGCGTCGCTCTTGTTTGGATCTCAAATCAAACGCCATCAAAATCCGCTGATCAGCACCGTGCCGGCGCTGTTCTTGACCACATCCACCAGATGACCCAGCGAGGTGGACATCCAGTTGAGGGCGGGTGCGGGATACACGCCCAACGCGATGATAATCAACGCCAGGGGGATCAAGGTAAACAGCTCGCGGCCGTTCACATCCGTCATCACGCCTTCCCATTTCTCCGGCAAGGTGCCCATGAACACGCGCTGGAAGGTCCAGAGCATGTAGCCCGCGCCCAGAACGATGCCGAGCGTGGAGAGAATGGTCCACAGCTTGTTGGTCTGAAACGCTCCGAGGAACACAAAGGCCTCGCTCACGAAACCGCTCATCGAAGGAAGTCCGATGGCCGCGAAAAACGCGATGACAGTGAAGAACGAATACACCGGCATCTTGTTGTACAGGCCGCCGAACTCGTTGAGGCCGCGCGTATGCGCCCTGTCGTACACCACGCCCACGAGAAGGAAGAGCATGGCGGTGATCGTGCCGTGATTGAACATCTGGAACACCGCGCCCGTCATGCCCTGCACGTTCAGCGCTGCCATGCCCAGAATCACATAGCCCATGTGCGACACCGAGGAATACGCGATCAGCTTCTTGAAATCCGTCTGCGCCATGGCGCACAGCGCACCGTACACGATGTTGACGAAGCCGAAAATCATCATCGGTATCTGGAAATACAGCGCCATTTCGGGGAAAATCGGGAAGCTGATGCGCAGCAATCCGTAGGTGCCCATTTTCAGCAACACGCCGGCCAGAATCACCGAGATGGCCGTGGGCGCCTCGACGTGCGCGTCGGGCAGCCAGGTGTGGAACGGGAACACCGGCACCTTGATGGCAAAGCCGATGAACAGTCCGATAAAGGCCAGCATGCGCGCGGTGCTACCCACCGTGGCGAAAATGCCCTGCGTCATGTTTGCCGGATCCATCATCGCGATCATGTTGAAGGTGTGCACACCCGTGGACGGATCCACCGTGCTGAAGTACAGGCCGATCATCACCAGCAGCAGCAGCACCGAACCTGCCAGTGTGTAGATGAAGAACTTGATGGCGGCGTATTCGCGGCGCGGACCGCCCCAGATGCCGATCAGGAAGTACATCGGCAGCAGCATCAATTCCCAGAACACGTAGAACAGGAACATGTCCAGCGCGCAGAACACCCCCATCATACCCGTGTCCAGCAACAGGAACATGACGAAATACCCCTTCACCGACTTGGTGATGCTGAAGGAGGAAAACGTGGCGAGGAAACTGATCAGCGCGGTGAGCAGCACCATGGGCATCGACAGGCCGTCGATTCCCAGGAAATACTCGATGCGGATTTCACCGAACCACGGCGTCTCGGGTATCACGATCCATGGCAGCCGCTCCACGAACTGCATCTGCGACACATCGTTGATGCCCGCGAGCGATGGGTTGAAGGTCATCCAGATGACGATGGCCAGTACAACCTGCAATCCTGTGGCGACGGCGGCAGTGATCTGAATGACGCGCGTCTTCTCCTTGGGCAGAAGCAGCACGACGATCATGCCGAGTATCGGCAGGAAGGTGATCAGGGTAAGGATGGGGAATTGCATCAATCCTCCAGCGGAAAGCTCGTATGAAGTTTCGTTCTCGTTTTCTCAGAAAAAGACATAGTACAACAGCACCACACCGGTGATGATGAACGCGAGGTAGGTCTGAATGCGGCCGGTCTGCGCCTTGCGGAACAGTATGCCGAAAAAGCCCACCACATAGGCGGCGCCGTTCACCGCGCCGTCCACTATCCACTTGTCGATCCAGCCGCTGATGCGCGACTGCACCTGCGTCACGGCGGCGGCGCCGTTCACCGCGCCATCCACCACGCGGGAGTCGAACCAGTTCATCGCGCGCGATACCACGTGCAGACCGGGGACGACCACCCATTTCTCATAGATTTCATCGAAATACCATTTGTTCATCAAAAAGCTGTGCAGCGGCCGCGCGCGCTCCATCACCTTGTCGGGATCGATCATGCGGCGGCGATACACGGCGAAGGCCAGCAGTATTCCCAATCCAGCCACCAGCAGCGAGGTGATCATCGCCGGAAGATGAGCGGCGTGCGTGGCATGCGCCAGCGCTTCCTGCGAGGGATTGCTGCGCACCGCCATCGCCCCACCCTGCTCGGTGCCGGCGCTGTGCGTCGCGCCGTGTCCGTCCACCGTGGCTTCCTGCGCAGACGTGGGCTTCGCTTCGCCGTGACTCTGCGCATGGTTGGCATGGCCATGACCGAAGCCATACCAGGCGTCGGCGGTGACGGTGGCGGGAATCGGGAAGGATCGTGCGAACCAACCGCTGGGCGCGGATATCGGATTCCACGCATAGAAGAACCACAGCGACAAAGCGGCGAGCACGATAATGGGAATTTTCATCGTCATCGGCGATTCATGCACATGCGCGAAAATGTCCGGACGCTTCGCCTCGCCGTGGAAGGTGAGAATCACCAGCCGGAACATGTAGAACGCGGTGAGTGCCGCGACGAAGAATCCGATCCAGGGGATGATGGCCGCGATATCGGCGCGGAATCCGCCGAAGGCCCAGGCACCTGCGAGTATTTCGTCCTTGCTCAAAAAGCCCGAGAACAGGGGCACGCCCGATATCGCCAGCGTGGCGATCAGGAAAGTGGCGTAGGTGACGGGCATTTTTTTACCCAAACCGCCCATGTTGCGAATGTCCTGAGGATCGGTGTCGTGATCGTGCAATTTGTGCAGGCCATGATGCATGGCGTGAATCACCGAACCGGAACCGAGGAAGAGGCAGGCCTTGAACATGGCATGCGTGACGAGATGGAAGAATCCCGCCGTGTACGCGCCCACGCCCAGAGCCATGATCATGTAGCCGAGCTGCGACACGGTGGAATAGGCCAGCACTTTCTTGATATCGTTCTGCACGATGGCGATGGTGGCCGCAACGAAGGCCGTGATCGTGCCGATGGCCGCGACCACGATCAACGCGTCGCCTGAAAGCATGGGGAATACGCGCGCCACGAGGAACACGCCCGCTGCGACCATGGTGGCCGCGTGAATCAGCGCGCTCACCGGCGTCGGACCTTCCATGGCGTCGGGCAGCCAGGTGTGCAGCGGGAACTGCGCGCTTTTACCGATAGCGCCCATGAACACCAGCACGCCCGCCGCGGTGAGCCAGGCCTCGGAACCGAAGGGCAAATTGCCGGCTGCGATATGCGCGAAAATTTCATCGAAACGGAAGGTGCCGTAGCTCGTGAACAGCACCATGATGCCCGTCCACATGCCGATGTCGCCCACGCGATTGACCAGAAACGCCTTGGTACCCGCATAACCCGGGCGGGGCTTTTCGTACCAGAAGCCGATCAGCAGATAGGAACTCAAACCTACCAGCTCCCAGGCCGCGTACATCATCAGCAGATTGTTCGTGAGCACAATGCCGAGCATGGAGAAGGCGAAAATGCCGAGATAGGCGAAGTAGCGATGGTATTTCGGGTCGCCGTGCATGTAACCGATGGAGAACAGATGCACCAGCGAAGTGATGAGCATAACCACCACCAGCATCACCGCCACCAGATTGTCGATCATGAAACCCAATTCGATGCGCAGCGGAATTTCCACGCCGAAGGCGTTCATCGTGGTGTGGAAATCCACCCAGGTGAACGACAGTTGCACCGGTGCCGCCGGAAAGCCCGGTATCGGCGCGGGAGCGGGCATGGTGAAATACCCGATCATCACCACCAGCGCCAGCGCCAGTCCGACGAACATCAGCCCCGTGGCGATGGCGTCGCCTTTGCGCGGCAGGCGCTTCCCCGCCGACAGCAACAGCACGAAGCTCGTCAGGGGAATGAAGAGAATGACCAGGGAAAGAGTGAGCAATGTGTTCGCCGTCATAGCAGTATGCACTGTGTTCTGGTGTCGTGAATCATTGCGCCGCGCTCAGTTCACGCGGGTGATGGTGATCTGCACCGCGTCGCCGCCGCGGCGCTGTGCCTTGCCAACGGGTCGCAGGCGCGCATGCTCCACGCCCTTGCCCGTCAAATGGAGTATGATCGATTCCGCTCGTATGGCGGCCAGACGCTGCGTCAGGTCGGCGTTGCGGCCTTCCAGTGTCACCACCACTTCCACGGACACGCCCGGATTGTCACGCAGCAGCTGCACGAGCGGCGTCAGCGCTTCCTCCGCATCGGGTCGCAATCCCGAGGCCTCGGGCAGGAAACGCACACCAGGCAGGGGTAGGGTCATGCCCGCCTGCAGGGGCGCGGTGGTCAGGGGCAACACGTCGGGACAGCCATCGTCGTCGCGATAGCCGTTGCGGGTTTCGGGCAAACGCGGACAGCGGTCCTGCGCATCCGGAATGCCGTCGCCGTCGCTGTCGTTGTTGAGCGGATTTCCGGCGTTGCGCACTTCGTCGCCGTCGCTTACGCCGTCGCCATCGCTGTCGGCGACGAGGGGATTCGTTTTGTAAGTGTTCACTTCCTCGCCGTCCGACAGTCCGTCGTTGTCGCTGTCGCGATTGGTGGGCGAGGTGCCGAGTTCGATTTCCACGCGGTCGTCCAGACCGTCGCGGTCGCTGTCGGCGAGGCGTGGGTCGGTTTTCAGCGTTTGTACTTCCTCGAAATCGCTGTAGCCGTCGCTGTCGGTATCGCTGCGCAGTGGCGAGCTGAAGTGTTTGTGCACTTCGGCGCCGTCAGGCAGGCCATCCTTGTCCGTATCGGGATTGAGGGGATCGGTGCCATGGGCGAGTTCCTCGCCGTCCTTGAGGCCATCGCCGTCGGTATCGGGTTTGAGGGGATCGGTTTTCTTGGCGATTTCCTCGGCGTCGGTCAGGCGATCCTCGTCGGTGTCGGTTTTACGGGGATCGGTGCGATGCACATACACTTCCTCGTAATCGCTCAGGCCATCGCCGTCCGAATCCGGATTCAGCGGCGAGGTGCCCACTTCCTGCTCGTAGGTGTCGCTGAGGCCGTCACCGTCCTGATCCTTGTGTCCGAAGAGGTACACTTGTACGCCGAAGGTGGCGCTGCCCCAGGAGTCGGGGGTCTCGGTGGATTTCGTTTTATCCACCCGTCCCAGCGCGTTGAAATGCTCCTGCACCACCTCGCCGAAGCCATCCATCATATCGTTGCCATCGCCGAGGAGGAAGCGGTAGCTCAGATCGAGGTTGAGCGCGATGTTTTCGGTGAGCATGACATCGAAGCCGAAGCCCACTGGAATCACCGGCAGCGTGTTCGCATCGGCCGAGAGTGTGGATTTCCCGCTGCGCACTCCCCTGTCCGTATCCACGAAATAGGTTTTTCCACCGAAGGTCACATTGAGCAGGGGCGAACCATTATCCAACCGCCGTTCGGCATTGGAATTGGTGTAGCGCATCATGCCCGCGCCTGCGGAGAGATAGGCATTGAAATAGCTGCGCGGAAAGAGATTCACCAGCACGCGGGCCTCGCCGTACACCAGCTTGTCCGTTTCCATCACCGGCGTGCGCATGCGCGAGTCGTTGGCGTAGGTGGAAAAATCGCCGGCGGGATACTCGGTCAAACCCAGCAACCGCGGATCGCGGAAGAACTGCCGCGTGTACGCGTCCTTGAACTGATCGCGCAGACGGCGATTGTACACATAGTTGCCGAAGCCGCCATCTGCCTGCACGGCCACTTCGGGGAGAAGGAAGTACTTCACGTGGAAGTGCATGCCTCCGCCGAAATTCTGATCGGTGAATTCACCGAAATACTTGGTCAGGCCGCCGCCCGCGCCGAACACGAGCATGTGCTCGGGATTCCACGAGTAGGTGATTTTCTGCGCTTCGGCGCGGCCGCAGCACAGCAGCGCGCACACGGTGGCGATCAGGAGCACGGGGCGATATGGACGGCGCGTGCGGATCATTCCTTCATGCTGCTGATGCGGTCGGCTTCAACGGTGTTGTGCTGGCGGTACACGTGCAGCACGATGGCCAGCGCCACGGCGGCCTCGACGGCGGCAAGGACGATGACGAACAACGCCATGACATGGCCGTCCAGATTCAGGCCCTGATAGCGCGCGAAGGCGAGGAAATTCAGATTGGCCGCATTGAGAATGAGTTCCACGCCCATGAGCATCAGCACGGCGTTGCGGCGAATGGTGAGCGCCAGCACGCCGAGACTGAAGAGTATGGCGCTGACGATGAGGTAATGCGTGAGTCCGATCGTGGTCCAGTCCATTGTTCCTCCTATCGCCTCGCGATGAGCGCGGCGCCCATGATGGCCACGAGCAGCAGTATCGCCGCCACTTCGAATGGCATGATGTACGTGGTCATCAGCAGTTCACCCAATTCCATGGTCGTCCCGGCGATGTCGGGCACGCTGTCCACGCTGCGCCATTCGGCCTTCGTCAACACGTTCATCAATGTGCCGAGCAGCAGACCCACGAGCACCACCGACGGCCAGGAGGTCTTCGCGGTGGCCTGGGCTTCGACATCGGTGACTTTGCGCGTGAGCATGACGCCGAACACGAGCAGGATGAGAATTCCTCCCACATACACCATGATTTGCGCCACGGCCACGAAATCCGCGCTGAGCAGCACGTACAGGCCCGCCATTCCCAGGAAGGTGAAGAGCAGGGAGAACGCGGCGTAGATGATGTTGCGCGAGAACACCACCACCAGACCGCTGATCACGGCCAGGGCGGCGAATACGTAAAAGAGAACAACAGTTTCCATGTGCGTTGATCCGATGATGCGCCGTTAGGGTGTCTGTTCCGCGGGCGGAGTCGTCGCGGCTGTGTCCGTGGGTGTTCCTTCCGCCGTACCGCTGTCGGCCGCCGCAGCGCTCGCGGCGGGACTCGGGGCTTCCGTCGCGGCCTCGGCGGACTTATTTGCTTCGGCGGGCTTTACTGCCTCGGCTGCTTTTGCGGCTTCGGCTGCTTTTGCGGCTTCGGCTGCTTTTGCCTCCGCATCCTGTTTTGCCTTGGCCTCGGCGGCGGCTTTTTTCTTGGCCTCCTGTTCAATGCGTTGTTTCTCCGCATTGGCCTTTTTCTCCTCCACTTCTTCCGGCGACATGGTGGAGAAGCGATACAGCAGGTCGTCGCGATTGTATTCGGAAAACTCGAAGGCGTCGGTCATCTCGATGCATTCGGTGGGACACGGCGGCACGCACAGTCCGCAGTAGCAGCACTTTGCGATGTCGATGTCGAATTGCGTGACCCACAGACGCTTGCGGTTGCCGGTCGAGGTTTCGCCCAAATCCTCGTCGGGCAGCGCCTTGACGGTTTCGATGGTGATGCAGTTCACCGGACAGGCCTTCGCGCATTGATCGCAGCCGATGCAATCGTCCATGTTCACGTACAGTCGATTGCGCACGCGATCCGGCAACTCCCGTTTCACGTCGGGATACTGAATGGTGACCGACGGGGTGAACAGATGGCGCCAGGTGATGCGCATGCCGACCAAAGCGGTGGCGATGCCGTCGTAAATGTCTTTGAAATAGCCGCCCATGTGCGAATGCCTTTACTTGAGGACGATAACGAGGAAGCCCACGACGAGGGCGATGCCGAAAGAAAACGGAATGAGAACCTTCCAGCACATGTACATGAGCTGGTCCACGCGCAGACGCGGCAGCGTCCACCGCAGCCAGATGATGACGAACACGAAGAACAAACCCTTGAACGCGAGCCAGCCGAATTGCTCGATCGGCACCAGCCAGTTCACCCCGACGAGGTCGCCCAGGTACACACCGAAGGGACTCTGCCAGCCGCCGAAGAACAGCACCGCCGTCACCGCCGACACGAGGAACATGTTGGCGTACTCCGACATGAAGAACATCGCGAACTTCATGCCGCTGTATTCGGTGTGATAGCCCGACACGAGTTCCGACTCGGCCTCGGGGATATCGAAGGGAGTGCGGTTGGTTTCGGCCAGTGCGGAGATGAAATAAATCACAAACGTGGCCAGGAACAGCGGCAGGAACAGGAGATTCACCCACGAGCCGGCGAGCACATCGCCACCCGAGAGTATCACCTCGTTCTTCGGTCCGCCGAACACAAACCAGTTCCAGATCGGGCCCGACTGCGCCAGCACCAGATCCTGCATGTTCAGACTGCCCACGAACATCACGATGATGACGAAGGCCATCGCGGCCGGCACCTCGTAGCTCACGATCTGCGCCACCGAACGCATCGCGCCGAAAAGGCTGTACTTGTTGTTCGACGCCCAGCCCGCCATCATGATGGCCGCCACGTTGATCGAACCGATGGCGAGCAGGTAAAACAGTCCGAGATTGAGATCCGCGCCCACGTACTGGCTGCTGAAGGGAATCACCGCGAAGGCCGCGTACGCACTCATGAACGAGAGGTACGGCGCGAGATTGAAGAGCTTTTTATCCGCCTTGGCGGGCGTGATGTCCTCTTTCTGCAGCAGTTTCAGCACGTCGGCCAGGGGCTGGATAATGCCCCACGGACCGGTGCGCATGGGACCGAGGCGATCCTGCATCCACGCCGAAATCTTCACCTCGCCCAGAATGGCGAGCAATGCGTAGAGCAGCAGAAACACCAGCGGCAGTGCGCAGTAGAGAAGAATCGTGAGGTAGTTGTCGCCGAGCAGGGATTGGAGCAAGGATTCCATAAATGCCAGCTGTGCAAGTGTGCGTGGATTACCTGTCGATTTCGCCGAGAACAATGTCGACGCTGCCGAGAATGGCCACGACGTCGGCGATGAGATGGCCGCGCGAAATGTCGTCGATCACAGCGAGATTCACGAAGCTCGGTGCGCGGGCTTTCACGCGCGCGGGATTGCCCGTGCCGTCGCTCACCACGTAGTAGCCGAGTTCGCCGCGCGGATTTTCCACGCGCGTGTAAATCTCGCCTTTCGGCGGACGGATTTTCTTGGGGATGGCGGAGGTGATGTCGCCTTCGGGAAAACTCTCCAGCGCCTGCTCGATGATGCGGCAGCTCTGCTCCATCTCGTGCACGCGGACCATGTGCCTGTCCCAGCAGTCGCCCAACGTGCCGGCCTCGCCTTTGCCCGTGATCACGTCCCATTCGAAGCGGTCGTAAATGCAGTAGGGATCGTCGCGGCGCAAATCGAAATCCACGCCCGATCCGCGCAGCATCGGCCCGGAGCAGGCGTAGTTGATCGCCACATCGGCGGGCAGCACGCCGATGTTGGCCGTGCGCTCGATGAAAATCTTGTTGTAGTTGAGCAGGTTGTTCACTTCCACCACTGTCGGACGGAAGCGCTTGATGAAGTCGCGCACGTCTTCGACGAAGGTCGGATGCACGTCGTGCGAAAGCCCGCCCACCCACATGTAGTTGTACAGCAGGCGCGCGCCGCAGGTGCGCTCGAAAATGTCGAGAATGTACTCGCGGTCGCGGAAGCAGTACAGGAAGGGCGTGAACGCGCCGATGTCCATGCCGAAGGTGCCGATGGCCACCAGATGCGAGGCGATGCGCTGCAGCTCGGCCATGATGATGCGGATGTATTCCACGCGGTCCGGCAGCTCTATGCCCATCAGGCGCTCGACGGCCAGCACATAGCCGTGATTGTTGTTCATCGCGGCCAGGTAGTCCATGCGGTCGGTGTACGGCACCACCTGCGGATAGGTCATGGCCTCGGCATGCTTCTCGAAGCAGCGATGCAGATAGCCCATGTGGGGAATGACTTTCACCACCACCTCGCCGTCGAGCACCAGTTCGAGGCGCAACACACCGTGCGTGGAGGGGTGCTGCGGACCCATGTTGAGCACCATTTCATCGGTGCGCAGGCGGCCCGCGGCGATATCGTCCTGAAGGGATTGCAGCGTAGTGTTCATTGTCCGTCCGACCTCAATACGGGACTTTCATGCCGTTGTAGAATTCCGGGACCTCGTAGTTTTTGCGCAGCGGATGCCCTTCCCAATCATCCGGCAGGAGGATGCGCCGATGGTCGCGATGTCCCTCGAAGCGCATGCCCACAAGATCAAAGGCCTCGCGTTCGTGCCAATCGGCCGAGCGCCAGACGCGTTCCACCGATTGCAGCACCGGATTGTCCACGGGCACGATCACTTTCAGCGTGCATTTGTGCTTGAGTGCCACGCTGTCGAGATGGTACACCACGCCGAGTGTGCCGTCGTTGTTGTCCACGCCGCTCAGACACATCAGCGTGTCCATGAGCAAGGCGGGATCGTCGCGCAATTGCAGCGCCACGTCCCGAATCGCATCCGCGGGTACGATGATGCAGGGCACCTGCTCGTCGAAGCCGAGGGTGATTTCGGGAAAAAGCGTCTGAAGTCTGTTGTGAATGTCGGGTGCTGTCATGCTATGCTTCGCGATGGGCGCCGCCGCGGCGGCGCGGTGTGAAGCGGACCGCGCGGACGCGCTAGTCCGTGGTCGTTTCGGATTTCACCAGGGAGAAGTTGCGGACCTTTTCCTGCAAGCGCATCCAGCCCTCGAGCAGGGCTTCGGGGCGCGGCGGACAGCCGGGCACGTACACGTCGACGGGCACCACGCGGTCCACGCCTTTCAGCACGTGATAGCCATGCTCCCAGTACGGACCGCCGCAATTCGAGCAACTGCCCATCGACACCACGTAGCGCGGCTCGGCCATTTGCTCGTACAGACGCTTGACGCGCGAGGCCATTTTCAACGTCACCGTGCCGGCCACGATCATCACGTCGCATTGCCGCGGACTCGGTCGCGGCAGCACGCCGAAGCGCATGATATCGTTGTGCGATGCGCTGGCCGCCATCATCTCGATGGCGCAGCAGGCAAGGCCGAAGGACATCTGCCAGAGCGAGCATA
This sequence comes from Bacteroidota bacterium, assembly GCA_035362335.1. GTDB lineage: Bacteria > Bacteroidota > Ignavibacteria > SZUA-365 > SZUA-365 > JAOSJT01. The sequence continues at coordinate 12,447 of DAOSDL010000007.1, read as the reverse complement.
GGCGCGCCCAGTTCAGCACTCCCTCAACCGATGTGATGACGACGTTGCTGTTATCGAACTGCGTACTCAACAAACCCATGTGCGTGCTTCCTTTTCGGCTATTCGGTCGGCGTGGAGACGGGGGCCCCGGCGGCGTGCATGGCGCGCAATGCGGCGCGATCGACGATGTCGTCGAGCTTCGGCACACGCGGTTCGGGACGGATCCATTCAAGATCGCCCTTGGCCCAGAGGTAGAAATCGGCCAGGAACAACACGATGATGAACAGCGCTCCCGCCACGTACGCGTACATGCCGAGCTTCTGGTAAATCAACGCCCAGGGAAAGAGCATCACCAACTCGACATCGAAGAGAATGAAAATCAACGCCACGACGTAGAAGCGGATGTTGAATTTCATCCATTGCGGTCCGATGGGATCCTCGCCGCACTCGTACGGCAGCAGCTTCTCGGCGGTGGGATTGTGTGGACGGATAATTTTCGCGACCAGCAAACCCATGGCCACGAATACCAGTCCGAGAATAATGAAGATCAGGGCGTAAGCGAATTCACCATGCATGTGTGTCTTTGTCAGATGTTGCTAGAAACAACAAAGCGCGGGTCAAGCTAACAAAAAAAGCGGGAAAGTCAAATAAGACGATAAAGCAATCTCTTATGCCTCGTCGAATTCCGGTGAAAATTTCTCCAGCGCCGCGCGCGGCTGTGCGCCATTGAACGGCGGATACTCGTCCACCAGCAGCAGCGAATACGCGCGAATACGGGCGTTGTAGATAAAAAACGACACGAGCCAGCGATACTGCCAGTCCGTCACTTTGCCCAACAGCAACACTGTCCACCAGGTGATGCCGAACACCACGCAAAACACCGCGCCATACCCCACCGCGAAAAAGAGATGCGGTGCGAGCAGCAAGGGGCGGAAGCACGTGGTCGTCCGCGACATGCGTGGAGGATGCTCGACCAATACGCGTATGGCGCGCATGGCCACCGCCCCGCCGGTGAACGGCGGATACTTGTCGGTGAGCAACAGGCAGTAACTCGACAACGTGGCCATGAAGCGGAAATAGCCCTCGAGAAAATCCCACAGCAGCTGCGGGTGCCGACCGGTGAGCAGAATCGCCAGCCAGGCAATGAAATGCACCACGGCCATGGCCATGGTGTACAACATGCCCCAGGGAAGAAACGGCAGCAGCACCAGGGGCCGCAGCAGCAGGATCAACCGTGAACTGCGCTCAACGCGTGGAATATCAAAAACCGCCGGATACATGCACGCTTCCTGTGTGGAAAATGTGAACAATGGACAGACGCAATACTTCCACAATGCTACGAAACCCCGCGCTAAGATGAAACATACGCTCGTCCGCAGCCGCGCTCGCAGACCTCAACGTTTTCCGCCCTGGTCGCTTGTTCCGACGGACGCGCAACGCCGGCTCCACCACAACGAGGGCGAGCGCACAATCTCGGAAAGGATAGTGAGGGAACACATCACACACCGTTGCAAACAACACTCCCAAGGTTCTATTTTCCTTGTTCACAACGCTGCGCCGCACATGAAAAAAATCGAAGCCATTATCCGCCCCTTCAAACTCGACGATGTCCGCGACGGCCTGCAGGAGATCGGCATGCACGGCATGACCATCACCGAGGTGCGCGGCTTCGGCCGACAGAAAGGACACACCGAAACCTACCGCGGCGCCGAGTATCAGATCGACACGCTGCCCAAACTCAAGCTCGAGATCGTGGTGCCCGACCACATGCTCGACCCCGTTATCGATGTGATTGTCAAATTCGCCGCCACCGGCCAGGTGGGCGACGGCAAGATCTTCGTGCTTCCCGTCGACGACGCCATCCGCATACGCACCGAGGAGAGCGGCGACGACGCGCTGTGACTCCGCCGCGCCCGGGATTCGGCGCCGCGATCATCGGCAAGCTCGCGCGGAAGATTCGCCTGCGAAAGGCAAAGCGTGAAGAGTGAAGAGTACAGCTGGAACGTATCCTCGCTGCCTTCCACGAATTATCTGTGCTAATCTGAGTGAAATCTGTGCAATCTGCTCTGAAAATAGTGTCGCTGCCTGCATCATGCGCTTCTGCGCGGTGATGAGTAAAGAGTGAAGAGTAAAGAGTAAAGTTTGACGGTAGTAGCCGGGAGTCAACCCGCACCACCGCTGTCCCAGCAGGCAATGTACGCGTGTTTCGCGTCACTTTCGACAACAGGTGTTGGATTGCTTTCCTTGCGGCTACTGCTCGGATCCTTGTGGACTTCCACGAATAATCTGTGCTAATCTGTGGATAATCTGCGAAATCCGTGGTTTTAAAACCGTGTCGAATCCGAATAATCCAATCACCGCACCATTTTCATTCTCCCGGGTGTGACGAAGGAACATGAATGACTGTGGTTTTCCCCCTGTATCAAATCCACTCCGACAATCCCGAAGATCCTCCCGCCTGGCGCAACCAATCATACAAGATTATTCCGTCCGCTATTCTTTTTCCCTGTTTCGCGCTTCCCTTTTCACAAAATAAAAAGAGCCAACAGAAGCTGAGGAGGAGACTTGCAGTTGGCTCTTGGAAACAGTGAATGCACATCAAATATACATAAGCGATTTTCTTAAAGCAAGGGTTTACGAAAAAAATTTAAGTCGTTGAAATCAAAGGGTTTTCAGGAATTGAGCGCTTTGAGGGCTTGCTTGACAATCTCGCCGGTGGACATGGACGCATTGCCGCGGAGCACGTCCGCCACTGCTTTTTCGGCCGCATTGCGGGCGTAGCCCAGCGCCGAAAGTGCCAAAAGAGCCTCGTCGCGCTGCGAAACACCCCCTCCGGCCCCCTCCCCCGCCGCCGGGTGCATGCGCGCCATGCTGTCGCGCAGTTCCACCACGATGCGCTCGGCGGTTTTGCGCCCGATGCCGGGGATGCGTGTCAACGCGGGCACATCGCCGGCGAGTACGCGCGTGCGCAGTTCCTCGGGATTGATGCCGGAAAGTATGGTGAGCGCGGTGCGTGCGCCTATGCCGCTGATGGTCTGCAAGCGAAGGAACAACTCCCGTTCAGCCGCGCTGGCAAAGCCGAACAATTGCATCGCATCCTCGCGCACGTGCAAATGCGTGAGTATGCGCAAATCCGCTCCGGGTGCGGGTAGCGACTCGTAGGTGGCGAGCGAAATGTGCAGCACATAGCCCACACCACCCACGTCCACCACGGCGGACACGGGCTCTTTCGACACGAGACGACCGGCGAGAAACTCAATCATCGCTTGACACGCTCCGGATGTTCCTTGATGAACGCCTCCCAGCCGCTGCCGCCCGCGCGGGGCGACTGCATGTGCATGGCGTGACACACGGCCAAGGCCAGACCGTCGGCCTCATCCGACCGGCGGAAATCCTCGCTGATATTCAGCAGCACCTTGATCATGTACTCCACCTGCTGCTTCGCCGCGGCGCCCGTGCCCGTCACGGCACGTTTCACCTCGCGGGGCGAATACTCGGTGATGGCGAGCTGCCTGTGCACGGCGGCCAGAATGGCTACGCCGCGCACATGCCCCAGCTTCAACGTGGATTGTATGTTCTTGCCGTAAAATGCCGTCTCGATGCAGAATTCATCGGGATGCCACGCGTCGATCACTCCCAGCAGGCTGTCGTACACCGTGCGCAAGCGCACGGGCACGGTATCCGACGGCTTCATGGTGATCACTCCCGAGGCGATGCGGTGAAACGAACGCCCCCGCAGTTCTATCACCCCGTAGCCGGTGACCAGCGAACCGGGATCGACGCCAAGTATCAGCATTCGATGCTTACATCGATTCCATCACGGAAGCATCGATGTCGAAGTCCGCATACACGTTCTGCACGTCGTCATGCTCTTCCAACGCTTCCATCAGACGCAGCACGCCCTCGGCGTCCTTGCCCTCGACCTTGGTGGTGTTTTGCGGCACCATCTGCACACCGGCTTCGGTGATTTCAATGGATGCGGCGGCCAGACCATTTTTCACCGCTTCGAGTTGGGCGGGATCGCAGGTGATCTCGAAGGCATCCTCCTCCACGGTCATGTCATCCGCTCCCGCTTCGAGAGCGATCATCATCAAATCATCCTCGTTGAAGCTTTTCGGAAGCGCGATAATACCTTTTCGCGAGAATTTCCAGCCCACAGCGCCGTTCTCGGCGAGGTTGCCATTGTTTTTGGAAAACAAATGCCGCAGTTCGGCAACGGTGCGATTTTTGTTGTCGGTGATGGTCTCCACGATAAACGCCACACCTCCGGGTCCGTAGCCTTCGTAGGTGATTTCCTCGTAGTTCACACCTTCGAGTTCGCCTGTGCCGCGCTGAATGGCGCGCTTGATGTTGTCCTGCGGCATGTTCGCGCCCTTGGCCTTGTCCACAGCCAGGCGCAGGCGCGGGTTGCCGTTGGGATCGCCGCCGCCATCACGCGCGGCAATCGTTATTTCCTTGATAATGCGGCCGAAGAGCTTGCCGCGGGCAGCATCCTTGGCGCCCTTCGCTCGCTTGATGGTGGCCCATTTGGAATGACCAGACATGAGTTCCTCCGGTGGTTCTATGGTTGCGTGTTATGCTGCGTACATCTGTTTGGCGGGCTGGATGATCTCGTTCCGCGTGCGTTCCTCGTTGGCCGGACGTATGTCGCGCAGTTTGAGCTGCGGAAACACGTTGCCGTTCCACGAATTCTCTTCAATAGTGAAGAGAATGTCCACGAGGCTGCCCGAGTGCTTGACATGCTCAAGCTTCGAGCCGAGCGAAAAGCCGATACAGTCGAAAACGATGGTATCCTGCCGCACTTTGAGTTTCAGGTGGTCGCGACCCACGATGCGTGGCGTGCCGAACACCTCCACGTTGTGGGCGAAGAAAATCGGACGCATGTTGCCGGGTCCGAAAGGCGCGAATTGCTTGAGGATGCGGAAAAAACGCGGCGTGATGTCCGCCAGCGTGATCATGGCATCGGCCACGATCTCATGCGTGAGCATGTCCTCGTCCAGCATCTCGGCCGCGACGGCGTTGAAGCATCTGCGGAATTCGGGCACATTCTCGATTTCCAGCGCCAGGCCGGCAGCGTATTTGTGTCCGCCGAATTGCAGCAGCAAATGTTCGCAGCGTCGCAGCGCTTCGTAGATGTTGAAATTGAGAATGCTGCGCGCCGACCCCTTGGCCACGCCGTCGATGGTGGTAAGCAGCACGGTGGGCCGGTAGAATTTCTCCACCAGGCGCGAAGCCACAATACCGATCACGCCGGGGTGCCAGTCGTTGCTGTGCAGCACGATGGGGCGTTGTTCGTCGCCGTCGAGATACTCCGCGGCAACCTGCGAGGCGTGATTGAAGGTTTCCTCGTCTATCACGCGGCGGTTGCGGTTTTCTTCCTCCAGAATCAACGCACACTCGCGCGCGCGCACTTCCTCGTCGCAGGTCAGCAGTTCCACCGCGCGCGTGGCATCGCCGAGGCGCCCCACCGCGTTGATGCGCGGCGCCATCACGAACACGATTTGCTGCGCCGTCAGATCGCCGAAGCGCAGGTTCGAGGATTCCATGAGCGCCTTGATACCGGCGCGCGGATTGTTGTTGATAATTTTCAGGCCGTAATGCACGAGAATGCGGTTCTCGCCCACCATGGGCACAATATCGGCCGCCGCGGCGATGGCCACGAAATCGAGGTACTCGTACGGCACCTCGCGCATGGCATAGTACTCGGCCAGTCCCTGAATGAGTTTGAAGCCCACACCGGCACCGGAGAGGTACTTGAACGGGTAGTTGTCGCGCGGTTTGAGTGGATCGAGCACGGCGTGCGCATTCGGGATTTCATTGCCCGGCTCGTGGTGATCGCAGATGATCACATCGATGTTGCGCGTGCGGGCGTACTCGACCTGGGTGACGGCGGTGATACCGCAGTCGATGGAAATGAGCAGCGACGTGCCAATGCCCGACGCATAGTCGATGCCGGCTTCGGAAATTCCGTACCCCTCGCTCATCCTGTCCGGGATGTACACCTCGACCTGGCAGCCGAGGCGACGGAGAAACAGAAAGAGCAAACTGGCGCTGTTGGTGCCGTCGACGTCGTAATCACCGTACACAAGCACGCGTTCGCCGCTGTTTTTGGCGGCGACAATACGGGAAACCGCCTTCTCCATGTCGTGCATGAGGAAGGGGTTGTGCAGTTGGTCGAGCGTCGGACGGAAGAACGCCTTGGCGGACTCGTAGTCCTCGATCCCGCGGGAAATCAGGATCGAAGCGATGACTTCAGGTACATGAATCTCCTCAACCAGCCGACGGATTTTCGCAGGGTCCCCGGGGGGCCTGATACTCCATCTGGCGTCCATGAATGGTTCCTTTTTTTGAAATGATTTATAAACATATTCTCAACTCACAATTTCAATGTCTTGAGGAAAACAGGGATCTCGTGCCTGTCTGTAAGCCGAATTCTGTCTATCCCGACAAGCGGGACGAGGCAGCCATCTATCTGGATTCCGCGTTGCCGCGAAATTCTTGCGACCTACCCGAGTGACGGTTCGCCGGGGCGAACACCGCGCGGGCCACGCGGCTCTTGCGACGGCACTCCTACATGGTCTTGCTCCGGGTGGGGTTTGCCAGGCCGGCCTGTCACCAGACCGCCGGTGCGCTCTTACCGCACCATTTCACCCTTACCCCGATTGCTCGGGGCGGTATCTTTTCTGTTGCACTTTCCGTCGCCTCGCGACGCCCGGACGTTATCCGGCACCCAGCCCTGTGGAGTTCGGACTTTCCTCCCCCGCCCGAAGGCGGAGGCGGCTGCCCGACAGACACGAGACCCGAAGGTCAACGTTTGGTTTCGAGAGCGATTTCCTCGGACACGAGGATGCGCCCGCAATGTTCACAGATGAACAATCGATCGTTCTTCTTGATTTCCAGGATGCGCTGCGGCGGCACAATATTGTAACAGCCGCTGCACGAACCTCGGCGGATCGGCGCCACGGCCTTGCCGTTTTTGGCGCCGCGGATGCGCGTGTACATCTGGAAATAATCCTCGTCGATTTCCTTGAGCGCGCCTTCGCGACGTACGGCCAGGTCGCTTTCCTCCTGTCCGGTGCTCGCGAGGATTTCACGCAGTTCCTCGCGCTTCTCCTCGAGTTCCTTGATCAACTCGTCGCGGTCCTTCTCGAATTGGACTTTGCTGTCCTTGAGCTGCGTGGATTGCTCGGCGTACGCTTCGATCTCGGCCTCGAAGGTGGCGATGGTGTTCTCGGCCACTTCCATCTCGCGCGTCAGCGCGTCGTATTCCTTGTTGTTGTGTACTTCGAGCTGTTGGGCGCGGTACTTCTCGATTTTGGCGATGAGTTCGAGCGACTCCTTTTCCTTGGTGGAGCGGTCCACCGCGCCCTTCTTCAACGCTGTATCACACTCCTCGATGCGCTGCTCGACAAAGCGCAGGCGTTCTTCCATGCTATTGACCGCCTCGGGAAGATCGCCGCGCAACTCGCGCAATTCATCGAGTTCCGTGTCCAACAACTGCAACAGATACAGGGATTGAAGCTTGTGTTTCAAGGGGACTCCTTTTGTCTCATTTACGCGAACCGCAGCGGGTTCGTGGTGGTTCTCGTCGGTAAGATATCAATTTTTTGCTTCTCTTCGAAAGGCACGCTCTCGAGCATTGCGCACAGCAGGCGCACGAATTGCTTCTCGGTATGGTGATGCCCCGCATCGATGAGGAGAATCTCCGTACCGTGGTCGAGAAAGGTGTGATGGCCGAGGTCGCCGGTGACATAGCACTGCGCCCCCGCCGCGATCGCCGCCCGCACATACGAGGATCCCGCCCCGCCACACACCGCCACACGGGTGATGCCCGGCTGCGGATGGCGTGCCGCAAAGCCCGTGGATACGCGCACGGCATCGCAATCGAGACGGTCCTTCACCAGTGCGATCATGCCCTCTTCCGTCAGCGCCTTTTCGAGATCGCCCACGAGCCCGATGCCATGCGCCGTGGCGGTGGTGTCGATGGACGTCGTTGTGAAAAGGAGATTGTACTCGGAAAAGCTGCTCTGAAGGCGTACGCGCAGTGATGCCACGTCCCACGCGGGGACGGTGATGTCCACACGCGCGCCGCCGTCCGCATCGCCCGAGACGCGATAGCGGCTACCCTCGGCCTCGATCGCCGCACGCAGTAAAGGCAGCACAGGCATGGCGTCGGCGGAGACCTCAACTTCCAGGCGGCGGTCGTGTCCGCGGGCGGGATCGAGCGCGCGGCAATCGCGAAGGCCCAGCAGCGCGGCGAGTTCGGTGTTGATACCACCGCGCACGGCGTCGGCATTGGTGTGCGCGGCGATGATGGCGATGTCGTGGCGAAGCGCCGTGGCGATCATGCCACCGAGACGGCTGTCGCTGCGCACAGCGTTCAACGGACGGAAAATCAGCGGATGGTGGGCGACGATGAGCTGAACATCCGTGTCGATGGCTTCGGCGAGCACCTCGGGGGTGACGTCCAGACACACGAGGACACGACGCACCTCGCTGTCGGCAGCACCGACGAGCAGGCCGATATTGTCCTTGTCCCAAGCCAGAGCGGGAGGCGCCCAGGCCTGAAGAATCGATATGAAGTCAGCGACGCGTGCCATAAAAAAAGTGCACCTCTGCGATGCACTTACCCTATGAAAACCGGCGCTGGTGTATTTCCTGTTGCCGTCGTGCGGCGCTGTGCTTTGTGATCCATACATCCAGTGCTATCGATCAACATACTTTGGTGGAGCAGAAGGGAGTCGAACCCTCGACCTCTACAATGCGAATGTAGCGCTCTCCCAACTGAGCTACTGCCCCAGGTTCAGTAACATAGCAAACGCCCGGCGGAAAATCAAGTGGTGGCGAACGGCATCGATTTCGGCCCGTCCAGAAGGGGTACGACGCTTTTTCCGGAGTTTAACGTCTCTTGTGATTTTGGCCTGAAATTGCTCCTCCGCCCAAATTCATTCTTCCACGAACGCGATGGGTGTTCAGCGCACGCGCGATGGTATGTCCGGGCGGCTGCCGAGTCCATCAGCATCGGCGCATAATGCTTCATCACGCGGTGATTGATATATTGTGAAATCACCACTTGATCGGATTCGCCATGCCTCGCTTCACGATAGCCCTTGTCTTCGCCCTGCTTCCCGCGTTCCTGCATGCGCAGGACAGTGTGGACGTCACCTTCCGCTACACCCCTGTCGGCAATCCTTCGCTGGTGCATCTGCCCGGCGAATTCAACAACTGGGCCAACAACGCCAGCGGTGTGATTGCGCCCAATCCGCAGTGGACCATGACGAAAATGCCCGACGGCAGTTGGGAGAAAACGCTGCGGCTGCGCGTGGGTGGAGGCAGCGGTCCGGACGGTGCGTATCAGTACAAATTCAACGAGAACGGCAGTGCTTCCGGCTGGTTGTCCGATCCACTCAACCCGCGGACGTTCGGCTCCTACGGCAACAGCATCATTCACGTGCGTCGTCCCACCATTTTCCACATTCTCCCTCTGGATGGCAGCGTGCTGGGAACGGCAACGCCCGTGCTGTCGGCACGGATCTTCCCTTCCGTGGGAAGGAGTATCGACACGACTGTATCCGAGGTGCTGATTGACGACGTGCTCCGTGTTGGATTCCCCGGGAGTTTCGATGCCGGCACGCACACCCTGACCCTCGCTCTGCCGATGCTCGAGGACGGCGAGCACCTTTTGCGCATCATTGCCAGCGATGGGGCGGGCAGCGCATCCGATTCGTTGCGCATCACCGTGCAGGCCGCCGCACTGCAATGGCTCACGCGGAACAATCCCAAGGTGTACGACGACGAGGTTGTGTTGCAAGGCCTGCTCGCCGATCCCTCCGTGGAGAATGTGCGCATCGTGGTGAACGATACCGACACGCTGCCAGCGAATCTCCTCAGCGATCTGTTTTTGCTTCAAGTCACCCTGCGCGAAGGCGACAACCATTTCCGCGCCATAGGACTGCTTGATGGCGCCCTCACCGTTTCCTCGCGGCTGACGCTCACGCGCATTGTGGATCACGCACCGCTTGCGGAAATCAGTTTCGGACTCGCGGGTGGGAACATCACGCTGAGTGCCGTACAGAGCAGCGATCCCGATGGAGGCGATCTCAGCTACCGTTGGACCTCGGATGACGCGCTGAATCCAGCGTCGCTCAACCTCAGCGCGACCGATCCCATTGTGCAGCTTCCCGTTCCGGCGCAGCCTGGCGAATACTACGTCACTCTTGAAGTGCGCGACCCCGAAGGCAACGCGGGCGTGGCACGGAATTATTTCACCGTGCCCACCGAGGGCGGCGCGGTGAGCTTCGGGACGGTGAACGGCAATCCGCGCTGGGTGCGCGACGCGGTGGTGTACGAGGTGTTCGTCCCGGCGTTCTCGGCCTCGGGTACGCTGCGCGGTGTGACGCAGCGCCTGCAATGGTTGCGCGACCTCGGCGTCAACACGCTCTGGCTCATGCCCATCATGGACAATCTCGGCGAGGTCAATGCATTCAACGGCGGCTACAACATCGTGGATTTTTACAATGTGGACGAAACGCTGGGAAGCATTGCGGACTTCGATGCGCTGGTGGATTCGTGTCACGCCTCGGGCATTCGCGTCGTACTCGACATCACACCCAACCACGTCTCCGGCTCGCATCCCTGGGTGCAGGACATCCGCACGTGGAAGGATTACAGCATTTACCGGCCGTACATCGAGCAGCGTGTGGCGGGCGACGATCGCGGGCTTGGCCAGAGCGTGTTGAGCGAACAGGGTTACGGGCTGTATGCCCGCTATTCCAACTGGTCGTTGGCGAATCTGAATCTCTCGCAGGAGGCCACGCGTCGCGCCATGATGGACGTGTACCGCTACTGGCTGCGCGATCGCCGGGCCGACGGCTTCCGCCTCGATGTGTATTGGGGTCCGCAAAACCGCTACGGTGAGAGCGTTTTCTGGCGGCCTTTCCGCGAAATCATCAAGCGCTACAAGCCCGAAGCGCTGGTACTGGGCGAAACCGACGGCACGGGTGTGGGCAGCGAGCGCAATTACGCCGACGGTGGCGGCGCGATGGACGCGGGTTACGACTGGAACTGGTATGGTCAAATCAAATCCACGTTGGGCAACGGCGACATCACATCGCTGCACAGCCGTACGAGCAATTACTCTCCCGACGATCGCTACAACTATTACACCGGCGTCAACGCGCATCATTTCCGTTTCCTGGAAAACCACGACGAAGAGCGCATCGCCCAGATGTTTCGCAGCGATGTGCGGCGCACCATGCCCGGAGCCGCGGTGCTGCTCACCACGCCGGGCATTCCCATGCTCTACGCGGGACAGGAAATCGGTTGGACGGGACAGCGGGATCGTATCAATTTTTCCACCCCGCCGCAGCCGCAGTTGTTGCCCTGGTATCGTCGACTGATCGCTTTGCGCAATTCGCACGAAGCCCTGCGCACTCCCCTGCTGCGCCGTCTCACCAACAATACCGCGGGAGTGTACAGTTACGTGCGGCCATGGAAGGATGGCAACATCATTGTGGCGGCGAATTTCCGTGATGTGGCACTGCGCAGCAGCATCACCATCGCCGAGGGCGATGTGTTGCTGAGTACGCCGCTCGAGCCGCAGGCGACGTACTACCTCAACGATCTCACGGTGGACAGCAGTTACGCGGTCAGCGGCGCGACACTTGCCGCGCTTCCATTGGATCTGGCGGCGTTTCAATCGCGCGTACTCCTTCTCGACGACTCGGCGCATTTCCCCATTGTCACCTCGGCCACTCCCCTGCCAGATGCCAATGCTCCGGCGCTGAGGATAGAGTCCACCGCTCCGCATCCTCGTCGTCTCGGTGAGACCGGCACCCTGTACTATCGCCTGGACGGCGCACCCGGCGACGACTACCGTGTGCGCGTGCTGCTCCACGACCAGCTTGGACGGCTGCTACATGATTCCGCAGGGCAGCCCGGGGGCGATGCGGAGCGGGGCTTGGGTTCTCACGCCCACACCCTGCCTGCCACCTTGTTTCCCGCAGCGGGCATATACCACTGCCGCGTGATAGCCACGCATGCACGCACGGGCTCCGTTCTCACTGCTGCAACGACATTGATCACTGTGCGATAGCACCGCAGGCCTCTGAGCAAACGCACGGAGATCCAGGTTTCAGAAAAAAACTTGGGTGTTCTTTGCATTCCGACAATCTTCGCCGTATATTGTAAATCCACCGCGGGGTGGAGCAATTGGTAGCTCGTCGGGCTCATAACCCGAAGGTTGTAGGTTCAAGTCCTGCCCCCGCTACAAGATCAAGGCAGAGCACACGCTCTGCCTTCTCGCTTTGATCGCGGGGGAGAAACACTGAGCACGAAGGGTTCGCGGGGTGGAGTTCGCCGCGGCGAAGTGGAAACGCAGAGAGCACGGAGGGCTTCGCCACACGGAGTTCACGGAGGGATCGCGGGGACTTCTCGCCAATCAAAACCAAGGGACGCACTTTTCGGGGA
>DAOSDL010000006.1:0-159097 GCA_035362335.1 Bacteroidota bacterium | reverse complement strand
CGGGACCCGTACCGCGTCCGCCGTCGCCAGTGCCTGTACCGGGACCCGTGCCGCGTCCGCCGTCGCCAGTGCCTGTACCGGGACCCGTGCCGCGTCCGCCGTCGCCTTCGCCAGTGCCGGGACCCGTGCCGCGTCCGCCGTCGCCTTCACCCGTGCCGGGACCTGTGCCGCGTCCACCGTCGCCTTCACCTGTGCCGGGACCCGTGCCGCGTCCGTCGTCACCTTGCGCGAGCGCGGGTGGTGTGGGATAGCCGATGCCATCGGGGCATCCGTCCTTGTCGGCGATGCCGTTGTAATTTTCCGGAACCAGCGGACATTGATCCACGCCATCCCAAATCCCGTCGCTGTCTGTGTCGCGATCGAGTGGATCGGTGCGCGTCACGACGATTTCGTGATCGTCGCGCAGGCCATCGCCGTCGGTGTCGGCAACGTTGGGATTACTGTGATGGAACGCGATTTCCTCGTAATCCGTGAGGCCATCGCCATCGCTGTCGGCCAGCAGCGGATTGGTGCGATAGGTGACAACCTCGTTGTAATCGAACACGCCATCCTCGTCCGTATCGGCGCGCAACGGATTGGTTTTGTAAATGCGCATTTCATCCGCGTCGCTCACACCGTCGAGATCGGTGTCGGGATGAGCGGGATCGGTGCCGATATCGAGTTCTTCCTTGTCGCTGAGCCCGTCGCTGTCGGTGTCGGCCGCGCGTGGATTCGTGCCGTGGCGGTAAATCTCCTCGAAGTCGTGCAAGCCGTCGCCGTCGGTATCACGCGCCATGGTGGCGGTGCGGAACACATCGACCTCTTCATAATCATTGAGGCGATCGAGATCGCTGTCGCGTTGCAGTGCGTTGCTTCGCGTGAATTGCACTTCCTCGTAATCGGAGAGACCATCGCCATCGCTGTCGATGTCGTAGGGATCGCTTCCGAGCGCCTCTTCGCTGCGATTGCTGAGCAAATCGCCATCGTAGTCGTCGTTCTGAAAAAGGAATACTTTCAGACCCACCGTCCCCATCACGAGGTTGTCGTTGGTGGCATCGGGACGATACGGACGCGAACCTCCGGCCTTGATATAATCGATGGTCAGATCCTTTTCCTCATACGCATCGAAATCGCCGGCGAAAAACATTGTGTACTGCAACTCGGCGGACAGCGCAATCAGCGAGGTGATATGCACGTCGAAACCCACGGCGAAGGGCACCGACACCGCTCCGGGCAAATCCGCCTTCGGACGGATGCGCGCGATGTCGCCACTGTGATCGTCGGCGTTGTACACACCCACGCCCGCAGCGGCGACGAAATACAGATCAAACACGGAAAACTGAAGCGGTGTGATTTGCAATGCAAGATGGAAGGCGGTGTACTCGGTTTCCGTTACGCCCTCAACGCCCCGAAACTGGAAATCGTACAACTGCCGGTCCACGAGTTCGGGTTCGCGATGATAGGAGGATATTCCGTAATCGACACGAATACCGGCGGAGAGAAATGGACGGATCGAGTACATCGCGCTCAATGCAAAGGTGCGCGAATCGTCGACTGGCTTGAAGTCCCCGAGATAGCGGTTGATGCCGCCCCCGAAACGCAGTGCCAGCAGGCCTTCGGAATAGCGCGAGCGGTAATGGTGATCCAACATGCCCGTTTGTCCCGACGCCTGAGGAGCGCACAACATCGACAACAGCAACGCCACCGTCAGCATGATGCCGGGTGGGATGCCGGGAAATACGGTGGAATGTCCGAGGAATCCGCGCTGGCGAGTGCGTGTCGCATCCCGCCCGCGCGCTTGAATGTTGGTCAAACGCACGGAGCCACTATCGCAAGTACAACCTGTCTGCACCCCAAAGATAGGGCTTTCGTCGGTTGAAACCTACGCTTTCATGTCCGGATTAAGGGAATGCGCCGCAGTATCGAGCGCGTACATGAGGATGGCATGCGCCATGGCAAGATTGAGGGACTCCGCGCCGCCTCTGCGCGGGATGCTGACGCGATGTCCCGCGGCATCGATGAGCGCCGGCGGCAGGCCGTGCGCCTCCGAACCGAAGAGCAGCAGCAGCGGCGTGCGCAGCAAGGACGCAATGTCCGCCGTTCCGCCCTCCGGCACCGTTACGGTCAGCACGCGTCCGGCGTCGGCGGCAAGGCGCTGGAGCTGCTCCGTCTGCTCGTAGATGGCAATGTTCACACGAAAAATCGATCCCATGCTGGCTCGCACCACCTTGGCGTTCCACGCGTCGACGCTGCCGCGCGAGAGCAGAAGCAGGGGTGCGCCGAACCAGTCCATGCTGCGAATGATGGTCCCGAGATTGCCGGGATCGGACACTTCGTGCAGTGCCACGACGGGAATATGCGCGGGCACGGCCATCAGCGCCGCTTCGGCGTCCATGCGCGGAATGTCGGCGACAGCCGCGATGCCCTGCGGATGCTCGGTGTCGGCAAGGCGGGCGAATTTTTTCGCCGAAGTCACAAACAGCGGCACATGCAGACGCGCCGCCCGATGCAGCAACGCGGCGTGGGGTTCGATTTCGTCGTCGCGCACGATGAGCATGCGCACCGCGGCACCATTGCGCAGCGCGTCTTCCACCAGGCGTTCGCCTTCAAGCAGCGTGGCGGAGGCGTTCTGCCGTTCCCTGCGCTTCCGCAGCGCGGAGATGTCGTCGAACTGCTCCCGCGTCAAGGCGCGCAGGACGAGGGAATCAGTTGTTGCGCGCACCTTCGTCCAACCAGGTTTTGATGCCCTTGAGCTGATTCTCGTTGATGATAATCGGCACCTCGAGGGGATGCGGCAGGCGTCCGTCGATTTTCTGCAGGAGCAAACTGCTCTGGCTGTCGAAAGGAATAACGACACCCGGCCGCTCGATGGTGGCCACATACGAGGTGAGGCTCAGATTCCCCGCGCGCGTCTGATCCTCGTGACAGCCGTATGCGGCACAGCGCAGGGTGAAAAAGGGCTGGACATGCGCGGCATAACTGACGTCCTTGTCCGGAAAAATGATCTCGTCACCCGGCCGCACGCCGTCATCGTCGCAGGCGTTAAACGCGGCAAGCAACAGCAGGGGCAGCAGTACGAGTGCCAACAGGGCAAGGGCCGATCTCATGGTCGTTCTCCAATGAAAGTGATGCGTTGTTCCAGCGCGGGCGTGATACTGCGTTGCGCGCGGACGGCGTCGATGAACACGTCACGATCCACATGCGCGGGCAGCACCGGCTGCGGATCGATGGCGCTTTGCGGCAATCCGAACACCTCCCAGGCATGTCCTGCCACGTAACTGTTGGTTACCACGGTGTAGCGTCGCGCGGGATCGATGGGAGCGCCATGCACCGTGGCCTCAAGCGCGGCATCGCCACCACGGGTGAAATCGTAGCGGTACCGCACGCCGCTCACCTGGCAGAATTCCTTCGTCCTGGCGGCCTGGTGCAGAAGCATGCCGCGGAGCTGCGCACCTGTCACGGTGAACGTGACAAACTCATTGCCGAAGGGACTGATTTCCCACATGTCGCGCAGGGAAATGGGACCGGCCGTGAGATCCTTGCGGATACCGCCGTTGTTCTGAAAGGCCACATCCGCTTTGGCGAAGTCCAGCATGACATCGGCTTGCCAATTGCCCAACGCGCTCTCGCCGAATTCGTTGCGCAGCCAATCGCCCTTCAACGTGCCGATGATTTCTTTCAAACCCTCGTCCACCAATGCTTCGAATTCCGCCACCTTCTGTGCGACGACAGGATCGGGCGTGACGCCGTCCACGCGCGTGGGAAGCAGTACACCATTCGCCCGGACTACAATCCCCTTTGCAGCATCCACCTGCATATCCAGCTTGCCGAGAAATTGGCCACGATACCCTGCTTGTACGATGAGTGCGCCATTGACGCGCATCGGGGTCTGAAGAGCGGTATGCGAGTGTCCACCAACAATCACATCGATGTCCCCGACGGCCGCGGCCAGCAGCGAATCCTGATCCACACCCATGTGGCTGAGCACCACGATCACGTTCGCACCGAAGCGCTGCTCCAACTCGCCCTTGGCCTGCCGCACCGCGATGGCGGGCTCAATGACATCGAGATCGCGCACATTCTCGCGCATGGTCAGCGTGGGGAGATCAGGAGGCGCGAGTCCGATGATTCCGACGGTGAGTCCGCCCACGCGCATCACGCGATAGCGGGGAACGAAAGGCGTACCTCGGGCCTTGTCCCAGAGATTCGCGGAGATGATGGGGAAGGTGACCGTGGGCAGCAAGGTGCGGAGCTGCTCGATGCCGTAATCGAACTCGTGATTGCCCAGCGTCATAGCATCGGGCTGCATGAGTTCGAGCAGGACGAATTGCGAGCGTCCCTGTGTGATCGACGACACCGGCGTCCCCTGGAAATCATCGCCCGCGTGCAGCAGCAGCACCGAGGCGGTGGTGTCGCGCACAGCATCGATGTAGGCCTTGAGCACGGCGAGCCCGCCCACCTTCACACGCTCATCGATACCGTCGGCGTTTTTCAGCGTTAGCGTGGTCGGGACGTTCTGCGCGTGGAAATCATTGTAATGCAGAATGGTGAGCGGCACGGTTTGCGCATGCAGCGCGCCGGCGATGCCGAGCAGAACA
Source organism: Bacteroidota bacterium (assembly GCA_035362335.1). Lineage (GTDB taxonomy): Bacteria > Bacteroidota > Ignavibacteria > SZUA-365 > SZUA-365 > JAOSJT01. The sequence goes on along the minus strand of DAOSDL010000006.1, from coordinate 154,520 downwards.
GAGAGACTGAGCAGAATCGATCGCATGCGGAATCCTTCGCTGATAGCGGGATGGGTCACACGGGCGTTGAACCGGTACACGGGAAATGTACCCCGCCGCCGGGAAAGAAAAAACCCGGAACGGGGTCCGGGTTTGGTTGTAGCGCGTACGGGAATCGAACCCGTGTTTTGGCCTTGAGAGGGCCACGTCCTAGCCGCTAGACGAACGCGCCGCATTCAGATCGGTAATATAAGGAGATCGAAAGGGGTTTGCAAGCGGATGTTGACGTTTGCTTGCGCCGTTTGCTTGCGCCCTGGTTTTGACATGCGACATGGTGGTGCAACCAACGACCAGAGACTCCACACTCATGCTGATACAAACACGCACCCGCGCTGGTCGACACACTCAACGCAACACGTGCAGGCCGCGACTGAGGAATTGTCCACGCCAGCCGAGCACAAGGCGGTAGTAGCCGTTGGGAAGCGTGTGCAATGGAAGCGAACGCGCGTGCGTACCGGCGGCGAGCGACGCGTCCAGCAGCACGGCGGCTTCGCGACCGTTCGCATCGTAGAGACGCAGACTGACGGGACCATCCTCACCGATGCCAAATGTGACCGAGGCCTGGCTACCCGCCGGTTGCGGCGCTACCTGCGACAACCAGAAGCCCGCGCGCGCGCGCACAAGGCGGTTGCCCTCGTCGAGGCAGTAGCCGTCGAGCGTGAAGCGTCCCGCCCGCTGCTCCACGGTGCGGAACACCGGGTGCAACAGACGCGCGTTTTCCAGAAGCAGCGGCGTTTCCACCGCATCACCCACGAGCACGAGACAGCGCACAATCACCACGGCGTTGCCGGTGACGGGCGCGCCGGTCGAGGACAACGATACAACGCCCCGAAGCTGATCATACTGCGCGTCGAGCTGCATGCCACTGGACAAGGTGCCTTGCACCTTATAGTCGAGCGGATAAAGCATGCTCGGATTGAAGGACAAGGTGGCGGTCCAATCCCCGCGAGCAAAGCGGGATAGATCGCGGTCCACCGAAATGACAATGTCCACCGTGTCGTCGGGAGCGCCCACGAGTTCATCCACGCTGAAGCGCAGATCCACCACATCTCCCGTACCCGTGCAACGGAACAGCACGGTATCCGTGGTGACGCAGGGTTCGCTGTAATACAGCAGCAGGGTGTCCACCTGCTCGCCGGGTCCATCCGGCTGCATGCCGACGGTGAGTGTGAGGTCGCCTCCGGGGGGCACCACGCCGGCGGGCGGGGCCTGCACATCCAGACGCGCGGAGGATACGCTCACGCGTTCGAAGCGCACGGGCCAGGCGGCGTTGTTGACGAGCGAAAGCTGCATGGGCGCGGTGCTCACGCCGATGGGCGATGGACCCAGATCCACATCGGAGGGCGCGTCGAGTACCGCCGCATCAATGTCCGCGCTCAGCGGCGCGGTGAACACGAGATCGCTGCCGTCCACCAACGCGCGCACCCGCAGCAACGCGCCTATGGGTCCACGGTCGCCTGCCTGCGGCACACAGCGCACGGTGAGGACAAGGTCCTGTCCGGCGCCGAGCGGCGTAGGCAACGCGGGCGCACCCGGAATGCTGAAGCGACCGGCGTGGACGCCGACAATGTTCAGCGAATCCACACGTACTTCCGCCCCGCTGTTGTTGCGCAGCACAACAAGTCCATCGGCGTTGCGGCAGAAGGCCAGGGCACCGAGATCGAGCGGACTCACCGTGAAGCGCTGCAGGGCGGTGCCCGTGACCACGATTTCGGTGAAGCCGCCACAGGGCTGATTGTACAGGCGAATGGTATCGCTGAAGCTCCCGGCCGTCATGGGCTGAATGCGCAGTTCCACATCGCCTTGTGCGGCTGCCGGCAGCACGATGGGAAGCGGATTTTCCACCCCCCAGCCAGCGGGAGCTTGCACAGTGGTATAGCGCAATTCACCGCTGCCGGCATTCAGCAGCGTGACGCTGCGATTGATGACGGCGCCGAGCACCACCTGTCCAAGAATGATGGTATGCCGCGCCGCTGGCTGTTGTGTGGCTCGACGGCCATACAGCGGCACTTCCACCATGTTCTGCTGGGGCAAGTTGGTGGAAATGAACAACGAAGCGGTGACGGAACCGTCGGCCTCGGCCGAGGGCGCGAAACGGATACGGAATGAACGCTGCGCGCCGGCCGCGAGCGTCTCATTGCCCGCCACGGGATCCAGCAGCGTGTACGCGCCCATGCCGGGCCCGGTGATGCTGGTGGAAAGCAGAGTCACATCCGAAGTGCCCTGATTGGTGAGCACCGCGGTAAGCGTGTCGTCCTCGCACTGCAGTAACGTGCCGAAGCGCAATTCAGCTTGATCCAGCTTCAATATGCCTTCGATGGCGTTGGCCTCGATGTCCACGCACAGCGTGTCGGCACAGGGCGCATCAAAAATCAGACACAATGTTCCGAATAAAGTGCCCGCCGCCGTGGGTGTGAACGCCACCGGAATACTCACCGAGCCAGCACTGTCGATGGCCAGCGGGAAACTGCCCTCCGCGGCGCATTGCGGCAGCGACGATCGCAGCTCGCGCAGACGCAGACCTGCGAGATCGCGGTTACGCACGATCAATGATCGCGTTTGCTTGCTGCCAACGGTGACTCCCGCGTACAGCAGCGTGGATGGCGTGACTTCGAGATACGGCGTCGCATGTCTGCCGCGAAGTACAACATCCACATCCTCCACGCAGCCCTGGGTGACAATGCGCAGCCGCAGCACGACAGGGTTCGCCTCGCCTTTCGCGGACGGCGTGAAGCGGAGACGAAGCGCCTCGCTCCCGCCAGCGGAAATATTGAGTGGCAGCGAGGATGTCAGCGTCCAAGCTCCCGTCGGCAATTGCGCGGAAAGCACAGTGTACGGCAATTCGCCTGCGTTGACGAGGGGCAGCGACACGTCGCGGACCTTTTCGCACCAGGGCAGATTTCCCGCATCCAAGGTATCGGTGATGCGCAGGCGGGCGGTGTCGCGCACGGCCATGACCTGCACCTGCGCAAAACCCTCGCCGGCATCCAGCGTCAGCAAACCCGCAGCAGAGACGCGGGCATCCAGACGGGCGCAGAAATGCACCATCACCGCCTTGCCGGGCGCCACATCGAACTCCTCGTCCCCCGCCGCGAGCGTGAACACGTCCGCGGGAAGAATGGAGGCGCGCACGCGCTGCGCTATGCTCAGCGGATTGCGCACGAGCACGGAATCGCAGCGCACCGTGTCGCATGCCGCAAACACCATGCGCACACTCGATGGTTCGGCAAGCAACGCACCCGCAGTGAAGCGCCCGCTGGCATCCACACAAATCGTGTCGCGGCAGGGCTGCGAAAGCACCACACAGATGCCTCCAACCACTGCGCCCGTGTCCTTGGGAATGCGCAACGCGAGCTGCGCGCTGAGCAGCGAATCGGGCCGCAACACGAAGGGGTAGCGCACCGCGTGCGTCACATTCACCGCGCCCTGCATGCCACGGACAATCACGGTGTCCACCAGCACGTCGATGCTGTCGGCATTGCGAACCGACAGCGGAATGCGCGTGGTGTCGAACACCGAGCGCGTGCCGAGTTGCAGCGGCGATGGGGTGATGTCCAGCGCGGGATCCCAGGGCCCGGCATGCATGGTCACCACGCGCACTTCGTGACAGGGATCGGTGGTGATACGGAACACGATGGCCATCATCGTATCCGGCTGAATTTCGAAGCGCAGTTCGAGATCGGCCTCGCCGCCTGCGGGAATGCTCCGCGGAATGGACGGATGCGACATGGCCGCGAAGGGCGCGCCTTCGAGCAATTCGAGGCGCAGCAGTTGAATGGGATCGCTGTTCGGATTGCTCAGCACAAGGCGCCGCGTCACGATTTCACCCACACAACCCAGCATGGGCGTGAGTGTGTCGCCTTCGATGCGTACTGTCTGCGTTTTGCGACGCGCGTTGAGCACCACCACCGATTCATTGGACTCGCTGGCATCGTTGTGCTTGATGCGCAGAACCGCGCTGCTCGCTCCGTTGGATGGACCGGCGTAGGACAGGACCACGAAGCGCGACTGTCCGGGCGGAATCTGGACCGGCGGCTGCGGACGCAGAACTTTGAAATGCGAAGGATCGCTGCCTCCGAGTTCCAGCGCGCTGATGTCCAGCGGGAGCTGCCCGGGATTGCGCACCAGCACGGAATCGAGAATGGGATCGCTGCACGTCTGAGTGGGAAACACCAGCGACGCCGCGACGTCGATCATCGGCAACGCATCACTCACGATGTCCACCAGCAGCACCGTGGTATCCGGACAGGGGCTCTCCGAAATCACACGCAGCGTGGTGCGAATGCTGTCGGCTGTCAACGCGGTGCACGTGACGGTGATGGGCAGTAATTCCTGCGCATTCATGTCATAGGGCAGTGTCGGGAAACTTGCCGAAAGCCCTGCCACGGCGGGCACGAAGGACATATCCAGAAGATGCGCCTGCTGCGATCCGCGATTGCGTATGCGCACCGAGGTGGTGACGGTTTTTCCGAGCGGCAGCGGACCGATGCGCAGCAGCGAATCCGGCTGCACATCCAGCATCGTGGCCACTCCCCTGCCGCGGAACAGCACTTCGGTGGTATCCAGGCACGGTCCCGTCACCACGCGGTACACTGTATTGACTTCCGCGCTGTCGACGCGTCGCGGTTCGAAGCGCACGGCGAATTGCCGCATGCTGCCATTTTTGATAACCGCGCTCGTGTCGGGCTTGAAAGTGAACACACTGTCGCCCGACACCATCATCACCTTTTCAATGCTTCCCGGTTGCGTGCCCTCGTTTTCCAGCGTCAGGTACAGCGTTTCCGACGTACCCACGCACACATCGCCGAAAGTGAGAATGGACGGCGAGGGTTTGAGGCGGTTGGAATGCTGGAAGCCATTGAAGGAAATGGTGCGATCCGCCGGACACAGACGGTCGCCCACCTTGAGCACCAGCGCCGCGCCGAAGGCGCCGGGCTTCGTGCCCCAATAGCGCAGGGACAGCGTGTCGGTCATCTTCAACGTGTCGCCCACCACCTTGTTCAACAGCTCGATGGTACCGTTGTCGGCACCCATGCTGATGGCGAAAATCGTGGGAGCCAAATTGCCGTAGGTGTGCACCACAACGCGGCACTCCGAGGTATCGCCCACGCAGACGGGCGGGAATTGCGCCGTGGAGGGGATGTCGGGCCGTGACACGCGATGCATTCCGCTGAGTGCGATCACCCAGGGCGTGTGCGCGTCGTCGTTGCTGAGTATGGTGAGCGTTGCGCCGGGAGGCGTTGCGCCGAAATGATTGACCGGCGGCTCCCAGCGCACACGGATCAGGCGCGATTCGCCCGGCGGGATGTTGATCGGGAAGGACGTTTGCACGATGGAAAAATCCGCGTGGTTCAGCCGCGCGTCGCCGGCCGCGATTTTCAGCGTGCCGGTGCCGGAGTTGTACACGGGGATGTCGAGATCGACGTAGTCATCGCAGGCGAGCGTGTCAAAACGGGCATCGCGCGTAGTGGTGGAAATGTCCGGACGCTGCGTGCCTTCCCATTTGAAAATCCACCCATCGGACACGCTGGGATACCCGATATCACGCTGATTGCCACCCACGGCCCAGCCGGCCGCCTCGTTGAGGAACACCAGCTTGTTCAGCGGCGCGTAGGTTTTTCCGCCTATGATTTGTGGCGGATACACATCCCATGAATAACCGCCGTTGCTCGTGTAGGCGAATTCATTATAGAGACTGGCGGCCCAGCCCTTGGTCGAATCGAAAAACCAAATGCCCTTGTGTCCCGAAGGAGCGCGCGCGAATGGTGGCTGCGTGGGCATCGCTTCCCAGGTCATGCCGCCGTTGGTGGTTTTCAGAACGTGGTTGGGGCCGTTCTGATTGTAACCCGAAATGAAGCCGCGGTCGTCGTCCACCCATGACATTTTCAAATGCGTGGGAAAGAATTCCGGCGACAGCGGGATGGAAAAATCGAGCCAGCGATTGCTGATGGGATTGAAACGGTAGAAGGTATTGCCACCCCCGGAGACATTCCAATAGAAACCGGAATGTTTGGCATCGGTCAGCGGCTCGCTGACGGGAATGGTGTAGCTGGTCCAATTCTGCCCGCCGTCCACCGTGCGATGCACGCGGCCGGGTCCCTCGCCCACGATGATGCCCTCGGACATGTCCTTGAAGGTCACCGCGTAGCGAATGCCGTAGAGAATGGGATTGATGGGAGAAACGTTGAACCACGTGTTGCCGTAATTCATCGTTTTATACACGAGACTGCGATAATCGTCGCGCCAGGAGATGTAGGCGATGCCCGTATTGGGGACGGCGTGCACGTCCTGCGCCCAGGACGACAGCGCGATGGTAAGAGGAGGAGAAAAGGCGGAAGCCGGCACCATGCGCCACAGCGGATCGCCCGCGCGCTTGACGTAGACACCGGTGAGGCCGAGCAGAACGTTGACATCGCCCACCGCATAGCCACGGCCGGTGTCGGCCATGGAAATCCCCATCAGGCTTCGGGGATTTCCTTCCACGGGTTGCTCGACCCAGCGTCCAATCGGTTGGGCCGACACCTCAAGCGCAAAAATCAGCGCAAGTATACAGGTTATGCGAATCGACCGGAACAACAGCCGCTATCTTCTTCTCTATATGTTTGAAGAAACGAAAAGTGAGTTTACGCGATTGTGGGATGAAAGACAAGAGTGCGGGAAGATTTTTCACAGGGCATAGCCACGGAGCGTGCCGTCCATTCCCTTCGTCGACCTGCCACTCTGTACCCGATTTCCCGATGAAGCGAATCCCCACCCCCGGGAGGATCAACGCGCGATAACCACTGTTCTCGAGAAGCGCATCGAAGGTGTCGTGAACAGCAGCAGGTAGGTTCCCGAGCGTAGATCGCTTCCACTGAGTGCCAGCCGATGTGTGCCCGCCGTCAGCGCACCGCTGTGCACGACGCGTACGCAACGACCCAGCACATCATACAGCGCCACGGTGTGCGCGCCACTTTCAATACTGCGCAGGAGTATCTCTGCTCGCTCGGACACGGGCTGAGGTGTGACGGCACGAATGCCGGCCCGTTGCGATGCATCGAACATCCGCGTCCCTCCTTCCTCGCACAGGCCGACGAGGGTGAATAACCCGTCCTGCCGCTCCACGTCCACATCGACATTTCGCACGATGACATCATCGATATGCAATCCGGATGTATCGACACGGCCGAGCGTGACGAGGTAGGGCAATTGAATCGTTGCGGAATCCTTTCCTGCGGGAATAGTGATGCGCACGGGAACACTTCGTTCACCACGCTCCACAACACCGCGAGCAGTTCCGACAGGTACGAGCAGCGACGCGTCGCTCCGAAGCAGCGCATCGATGGAGAGCGTGCGGTCCAACGCTCCGCCGACTGCGGGAAAGGCGGCACGCACTGCGACCCATACAGTGTCGCCCACTTCTCCGCGCAAGTCGGCAACGGAAAGGCGCAGTACATCGGGTATGCGCTCGGCGGTGAGACGAATGCTCCTCGAAGCGCAATCGGGATCGGTTTGTACCTGTATAACGCCTTCATGCACACCGCGATCGCCCGGGTCTTCGAAGCTGAGATATACCCGCACCTCCTCGCCAGGCGCGAGTGCGGCCGGTGGCTGGGAGGCGAAGCTATAACGCGCCGATCCGACGAGCGAAAGCGTCATCCCGACAGGCGTGCTGCCGACGTTGTGAATGTCGACTGAACCTGTAACTGGAAAGGATGCGGATACTACTCGTCCGAAATCCAGCGCTCCGGGGGCGAGGATGGCGGAGCTGTCGACCGTGGCGGACACAGGCAGGGTGATGCGTTCCACGCAGGCACCCATCGCCGCCATGAGTTGCAATTCGCCATCAATGCTCGCGCGTTCGCCCGTGGGCGAAAATTTCCACCGCAGGCGCTCGGTACGTCCCGCTTCCACAGTGAGGGGAAAACCCTTCCCCGACTCGATTTCCAGTAACAGCTCGGGAACAGTGTTCTGAAGTTGAAACAGCGTGATCGCTCCATTGCCACTGTTGACGAAATCCACCACACCTTCGCGTGTGGCCTCTGAACAGAGATCCATTCTGCCCAGGCGCAAGGCACGCTCGGACATGTCGAAGGCAAAGCGCTCGACTCTTGCCTCCAGTGGGATGCGCAAAAGCACGGGTTCACGCGATGACGTACCGCAACGCAGGAGCACGGTGTCGCGGAGCAGTGTTCCCGCATCCATCGTCGCGTCGCATTGTATTGCCAGCGCCAGCGTCTCTCCTCCACGGAGCAGTCGCGGAAACGACGTGCTGTCGATCAGGGAAAACGCCTTCGAGACGAGCAACTCCGCCTCCACAATAAGCATGGGCGCATCGGAGTTGTTGCGCACTCGTACCGAGTCGACAAGGAGAGCTTCGCAACTCCGCATGGTCATCGCGGGTGGAGCAAACGTCTCGACATCAATCCGCGCCTCGCGATTGTACAGCGTGCCCGCCGCCGCCTGTCCCATGGTCCACGGCGCAACGGCTTCGAACGTCGAAGTGGAAACTTGTGCCTCCTCCTGTATGGCCACGATATGGTACACCTGATCGTTCCCCGGCAATTCGAGCGCCACGCTCCAACGCGGGCCGACATAGTCGACCACGGTCGCGATGCGCTGCCAGGGCATGGTGATTGATCGTCTGTACAGATGCACGCGTGCGCCGTTCCCCGTTCCGGCGATGGTGAACGAAGATCGCCGTATCATGCTGGTACTGTCGAGTGTCGGACCATTGGCGACATGCACATCCGTGGGGAGCACGGCGAGCGTTGTCGTGGCCCCATCGATGCGCACGCGGCCCGCGGCAGCGGGCAACCCGGCGCCACCGGAAACGTCGACTCCGACTGTCACCTCGTCGATTCGCGCGGCGACGTGTATCGAACCGCCGGAGCCATGCCCGCCGTCGCCACCATCTTCTTCGATTCCGTCAGCTCCGCGCGCACGCAAGCCGAGTCCCTGCACACGCCGCCCCGCGATGCGAACTGCGCCGCCACCACCGCCGCCCGCTCCGGCGCATACAGCGGGATGTTCCACATAAGCGCTGGCACCACCGGATCCGCCACCGAGCGGTTGAAGCTGCGGATTGCCATGGGCGTGCCCATGCCAGATGCCGAGGCTATCGGCGGCATCCCGCGCACTCGCGCCGTGAGAGCGCTCGCCTGAGGGAGCCGCACTGGCTCCGCCGTGTCCTCCAGCTGAGGCCACGCCGGTCATGGAATCCCATCCCACACCAGCTTGTCCGAAAGGATGACCGCTCCCTCCGCCCGCGGCGCGAAAGCCGCGCGACTCCGCACCCCGGACACCGTTGAGCGAGGCGCCTTGCCCACCCGCGACGTTGCCACTGCTTTCCGCCTGAGGGTAACGATAATCCTGGATGGGCGATGGCGGCAATGCCGTGCGTCCACCCGGCCCTCCGGAGGTGAAGCCCGCTCCTCCTGCCGAACCTCCCACCGCATCGAGACAAAACGATCCGCCTCCTCCCCCTCCGCCCGGTCCGGCGTCGCTACCGCTGGCCGAAACATCCAGATATGCGCCCTCCCGACCAATGATATCGCCTTCGGAAAGCAGCACGAATGGCAGCAGACCTTGATTTCCCTCGGTGAATGGATCGCAGTCCGCCCGCGATACAGCCAGTGCGGCGGCCCGCGCGTCCAACCCCTCCACAATCATCGCCCCCCGTGGCGAGCGCACGCCCCATACTCCGTCTCCCAGTGTGACACCGCGATCGATACGCATGAACGGTTGGGGTCGGACGATATAAAAGATCACAGTGTCCGATGCCAGCCCGTTGCGCACGAAGCGCAGGGGAATGCGCCAATCATCTCCTAGCAGACGCCAATCATGCGACGGGGGACGCAACCAGGGTGCAACGAATATGTGCGTGGCGAACATCCTGCCTTGCCAGGAGACGAGTACAGGACCGATGGTGACCTTCAACGTGTCCTCGGGTCGCACGCATTCGAAGCGTACCGCATTGCCCGGATTGTTGAGGTACAAACCATCGGCACCGAAACTACCTGTTTCGCTCGGCGGCGCTATCCCTTCCACGTACGTGGCCATTCCGGGCGCACCGATGTCGGGCAACAAGTACGACAACGTTTGCCCCTCGGCCGGCGCCGACCAGAGTAGCGCGATCATGATGATGATCGCGCGCGAAAATCGGGCGACGAGGAGGCGGTCAAGGCAGCGCAGGACGCCGGAAGAGAGTACGCGACTCATGGGTACTCCATCTGCCGCGTCACGAGCACGGTGTTGTCGTCCAGCGCCAGCAACTCCAGCAGCAGCGTCCCCGTCCCGGACCAGAGCGTACCGCCCGCGCTGTCACGAGGCCAACGAAGTTGCGCGGGCAGAGTCACAGCGCGCGCGCGGGGGTTGAGCAGCACAAGTGTCAATCGCTGTCCCGGGCCGATGGATGCGAAGCTCAGGGCAGCGTCCTCTTCCACATCCACCATCAGCAGTGATGCCTGCGCCCACGGCAGCGCCATGCCGGCACGGGCGGTGATGCGCGCTGTCGCTTCGTGCAAGCGGCGGGTAAGCCGCACGCTACCGTTCACATACAGTTCGGTAAAATCGGGAGAGGCGTCCAGCGTCATGGCAATTTGCGGAAGCGCCGCACCGGCGTCCACGCGCCCATGATGAAAAGTGATGTGATCGAAAGCCCAGCTTTTCGACACTCCGTCGCCGCTGGGTCTATCGATGGCGGTTTTCATTCGGCGGACGAACGCGCCGCTCTCCGCGCGCACGTCCAGATTGTGTTCGAACCAACCGTGATAGTCGTTTTCAAAATTCAACCAGAAGCCCGCCGCGGCGGAATCGCGTCCCAACACGTTCCAGCCCAGATAGGCCACGTCGTTCACTCCGTCGCGACTTCCTTCCCCTTCGTAGGAGCGGAAGTACCATTCGAACGGCGTCCTTGCAGTGAGCCGAGGAGAGAAGCGCAGCGGTGCGCGCCCCGTGGCTTCGGAGAATTGAAGCTCGCGCACTTCCACGGTTTCGTCCCGGCCTTCCGCATGTGGCGGACTGCCCTGAGCAAGTGCACGACATGATATCACCGCACACAGGCAGCAAGCGATCAACAGCGTTGGGAACGTTCGAGCCAAGTAATTGTTACCGACGCGAGCAGCCGCCACGCTGCATCGCGTGTTTTTCGGATACAATACTCCCGTTTCACACCGCGCATCTCGGCGCGCATGCGCGGTATCGCTTGTCAACCTCCGAAGCGTGTATGCCATCGCGTTCGTTCCGTCAACGCAGTCGCAGCGTGCACGGCTGAAGCACATACACCCAGTAGCCCCGGCCCGGTCGAATGTCGGCCGGTGCGCGATACCCGCCGTTTTCGTACTCGTACAGCGATCCGGCGAGCAATGCACCAGGCGGGTCGGCTTGCAGTGCACTGGCGGCCTTCACGGCGCTCACCGAGCCGAACAGAAACCAGCGACCACCGTCGGGCACATCCACGGCGACGGAATCGATGGGCGTGCCAGCGAAATAGGCCACGGAGGTCCCCGTAAAGAAGCCCCAGTACCCGAGGCCATTGCGCAGCGACTGCACCTGCGTGTATTGATTTGTTTCAAACGACCACAACCCGCTCGGCGCGCCGGGGAACCACACATTCACCCCCGTACGCAGCGTGCGAACGGGAAGTGAAACCAGATTCCAGCCGCTGGCCAGGGGCAGCGCGAAGGGTGGTGTGTACGCCGCCAGTCGCGACGATGCCCTGCCACCGGCGCGGGTGAATGCTCCTCCCACCACCATGCCTGAATCGCTCGACGCGATGGCGAGAACAGTGGAATCCAGGCCCGATCCAGCCGCGGTCCACGACGCGCCATTCCATAGCGCGAAGCCCCGTGAGGGCAAGCCCGCAACCTGTGTGAACTCTCCACCCACGGTGAGCAAACTGTCGTGCCGGGCAAGTGCGAGAACGGGACCATTCACCGATGAGCTGGGTGCCGACCACTGTGCTCCGTTCCAACGCGAGAAAAAGGGTCTCGACGCCCCTCCGATCACGCTGAACCTTCCCCCCACCAGCAGCACACTGTCCACCGCACGCAGCGCGTGAACAATGCCGTTGGTGGATGCGCTCACAGCGCTCCATCCGGTGCCATTCCAACGCGCGATATTGGGTGCGGACGCCGCCCCGGCGGTGGCAAAACTCCCTCCGGCATACAGCATGCCCTGAAACGTCTCCAGCGCAAGAACACGATTGTCCATGCCACTGCCGAGCGCGCTCCACGACAAGCCATTCCAACGTGCGATTCGATTGACGGTACTGCCTCCCGTTGCGCTGAAGAGTCCGCCCGCGTACAATTCGCCGTTATGTACGTGCAAGACGTCAACCGCATTGTTGAATCCCGCACCCACGGGCTCCCACACGCTGCCGTTCCATCGTGCGATGCGATTCACGAGCGCCGTGTCCGCATGCGTGAACGCACCGCCGGCATAGAGAACTCCATTGTACACTGCCAATGCGAACACACTACCACTCAGGCCCGAACCGAATGATCGCCAGCGACTGCCGTCCCAGCCGGCGACGTATTGCGCGTTCACACCGCCAATACGTGTGAAATCGCCTCCGACGACGAGGAGACTGTCGTAGGCGACAATCGCGCGTACACTGCTGTTGGCTCCCACGCCCAGCGGACTCCACATCGTATCGCGCAATATGGCAACGCCTCGCGCGTCGATACTGCCGGCCCGTATGAAGGCCCCTCCCGCAAGCACAGCATCCGCTCGGCCCGCGATGGCGAATACCGCGTCGTCGCTGCCCCCACCCGGCGATGTCCAGCTGCTGCCATCCCAAACGACGAAGTGCGACAGCGGCGCACTGGCCACCGAGGTGAATGTCCCGCCCGCGTGTATGCGTCCACCCCGTGCGTGCAGCGCACGCACGGGAGCGTTCGTCCCACCGGCGAACAACTGCCAGTTCGCGCCGTCGAAGGCCGCCAGATACTGCACGTTGGGAATAGGAGCGATGAAAAACGATCCACCAAGCAGCAGAGTTGCGCCATCGTGGGTGATGGACATGGCTGTGCCGGAGAGGTTGCCTCCCACGGATTGCCACTGCGCGCCGTTCCACCGAGCGACACAATCGGTGAAGGCGCCGGCGATGTACAGCGTGCTATCCACAACGAGCAGGGCCCGTACCTCGGCGTTGGTGCCGGTGGAAAACGGATGCCACTGTCCGTTGCGATATTTCGCCACATTGTTCATAATGGCTCCACCACCGAGCGCGAAGAAGCCACCGATTACCACGCTGTCCTTCCATGCCTCCAACGCGTACACCGTGCCCACCACGCCGGCGCCAAGCGGGTTCCAGGCATTCCCGTCCCAGCGCGCGACGCGGTTGACCACCGTGCCGCCCGCGCGGACAAACGCCCCGCCGGCGTACACTCCATCGCCCGCCACCGCCAGGGCGAACACCGTGCTGTCCACCCCATCACCCAGCGGATACCAGTTCGCGCCATCCCAGCGGGCAACATTACGGGCCGGGATGCCACCGACCTCGGTAAAGGAGCCGCCGATGTAGATTTCGTCGCCCGCTGTGGCGATGGCGTGCACCGTGCCGTTCGTGCCCGGCAGGGCGAAGCCGTCCAGCCAGCCCACATCCGTGGACTGTGCGATCAGAGTGGACGATGAACACAGCAGCAGCAGCAACGCCAGGGCCGTGTTCCGTACTTCGGGCATTACACCACGCTCCCTTCTCGAGCGCTGGGCATAGCCGTCACGCCGTTCCGACTCGCACTTCATCGCACCCCCTCCGCTCAGTGCAGATAGAGCATTTTCCGCGTGAAGCGCGTGCTGGGCGTGAACAGCGTGTAGAAATACATCCCGCCCGGAACCACGCTGCCATCGTCGGCGGTGCCATCCCAGAACAGATTATGCCTGCCGGATTCGGCCACACCGGTGTACAACGTGCGCACCACCTCGCCAAGAGCGTTGCTGATCACCAGGCGCACTTCGCCGCGAGCGGGAAGCTGGAAGGGAATGCGTGTGGAGGGGTTGAAGGGATTCGGATAATTCTGTCCGAGTTCATACGCCGGCAGCACCGGGAGTTCCCGATTGCTGTTCGGCGTGCCGTACACTAGCGAGACTTCGACATCCGCGAGCGAGGTATTGTCTTCCTTCGCGACGATCAGCTTTTTGAAGCCGACCTGTAGCGGGTTGGCGATGTCGAAGACCATGTCGATCACCAGGCGATTCCCCGGAGTAACAAGAGTGCCGCCCGAGAGATCGAGCGCGAGAATGCGCAAGGTGTTGTTGGAAAAACCGTACGAGCCCGGTCCCCAGATCGTACTGACTTTCGCGGTGTCCGGCACCGAGGGAATATTGCTCAGCTCCAGTTGTATGCCTTTCACATTCACCGTGTTTTCCAAACGCACGGTCACACCGCGTTTGTTGACATACACGGTGACCTTCGCATCGGGTGAGGCCGCCGGCGCGCTGTGCGCCACATTTCCCGAAGGAGCCGATGCGGCATGCAGCGGCAAGCCATCGGGGTAGGCGCCGTTGAGAATCACCTGTTGCGTCAGCGCGAGGTCCTTGACATCGATCATTGCATCACCTGTGGGCCAAGGGGAAACGTCCGCGCGCACGAAGCGATCACCGCTGTACTTTACCCGTCCGAGAATCACATACATCAGGTCGAGAAGGTCGTTGATATTCACATCGTCATCGTAATTCACATCCGCCTTGTTGATGCGGTTGACGAGACGGATGGTGTGCGAGGGCTCCACCGTCAGCATCGCATCGATACCTCCGGCAAGCGAGCCGACGACGTCGAAGAGTTCCAGCACCGTGCTGTCGGCCGAGGTGCTGTCGATGTTCACCGTTTCATAGATGAAATGCACCAGTCCCTGCAAGGCGTTGGGCGGCAGTTCCGCGTCCTGCTGCCCGAGCAACACCACCGACACAGTGTCATTGCTGCCGAGGTCGGGTTGCACCACGCTGCGGCGAATGTCGGACATGAACAGCCAGCGCGGGTCGTTGCGCAGCGTGGGCGCGAGCTCCACCGAGGCGATGCGCACTCTGCTGTTGGTGTTTCTGAATCGGAATTGCAATGCCTTGAGGGGGAGCCCATCGTAGTTGGCAAGCACAATGCTGTCCCGCAGTCCCTTGGTGTCGTCGGGTCGCGTGCGCAGTGCGTCGGCGAAGCGCAGCACTCCACCCTGCGCGGGCGTCGACCATTCCGCGATCGCGTTCATCTCCGGAAATGCGACGACGGAAATGAACACGACGAGCGCGAGCAGCGTACGCGTCGGATGTGACGAGTGTGATGATGGAAAAACGTGCCGCATGGAAATCCTCTTGATTATTCCGCGTTGTTCAATGTCTGCGCACAAGGATGAGAATGGGCTGCTTCGTGTCATGCGCAAGCACGAAACGGCTCTGGGATTGCATGTCGATGAACGCGCCCTCGGAATCCCGTGGCCGGAGCAGCAATTGCATGAACTGCGGAGTTTCGTCCTCACGCCATCGCAATTCCATCGGCCACGCGTTGTTCACCGGCTGCACGCGGATGAGAAAGGTGTCGATCCGCGCCTCGCCATGCTTCCGTATATCACGGTAGGCGCCGGTTTCGGGCACGCGCGGCACTCCGGGGCGATCCACGAAGCGTGCGTCGAATACCAGATCGAACGGCACGGGGGGAACGGGTGACTCGCCCAACGCGATGTCGAAATCGTCGCTGGCCTCATCGTGATGGCCAAGAACAACCACATGCGCGCTGCCCGCGGCATCCGTCACAAACACGCGCAACGAGTCCCGCAGCGGGACCTGTGCCTGTCCCGCCGCGGTGAAACAAAGAAGCAACAGTATGACGCCCGTGAGCGTCCTTCCACGTCTGCTCATGCTCTATCGCAACACGGTGAAGGTGCGTGAAAGCGCGCGCTCGCCCGAACGCAGTACGAAAAAGTAATTCCCGCTGGCCATGCCCGACGCGTCGAAGGTCGCCACATGTCGTCCCGCCTCGAAGCTTCCCTGCGCGACCATGCGCACATGCCGGCCAAGTACATCGTACACGTCCAGCGATACCGTCATGCGCTCGGGCACGGTAAAGGCGATGCGGGTGGAAGGATTGAAGGGGTTGGGATAATTCTGATGCAAGGCCAAGGCACCTGGTGTCGGGAAGGATTCCACGTTCACCACACGCGCTCCTTGTTTGATGATGATAATCGTCGGCACACCCAACGCCGGGATGGTGACGGTGGTGTCGGTCAGCATGTTGGTCTGCGGCCAATCCGTTCCGGCCTGCGGCTTGATGGTCCAACCCTCGGCATAGTTGGCGAGATTGTCGGGCCAGGACAGCACGATGGGCAACGTCTCAATTAACTCACCGGAAACACGGATGCGGAAGGAATCGATCTGCGCCGCATCGATGTAGGGACGGAAGTCGCGGTTCGTTCCTGTTCCCAGACCGGTCGGAAATTCCGTCACGCGGCCGGGCAGGGTGATGAAACGTGCGTCGTAGGGAAAAGGCGGCGGCGGAAGCGGCGGCATCATCGATTCCTGAAACTCCCCGAACGAGGCATCCCCGTCGATGCCGATGGTGTTGCCCGGATTGACGCCGAGGAACAATGTGTCCCCGACCTCACCGATGCGCACAAAAATGGGAATCTTGAAAGAGACCTGTGCCTGCGCGGCAGTGGCGAGAAGCAGCAGGAGAAAAACGGTAATCGTGCGTCGCATGAATTCCTCGTCTGTGAGCGTTTGATGTTCCTGTTATCGTGCGTCTGTCCCGCGCGATGCAGCGCGCGGGACAGACGCTCGGTTGCGTTACGGAGCTTACTTCGACAGCGTCATGCTGCGCACGGCGGAGAAACCGTCGGCGCTCATGCGGTAGAAGTACATACCGGAAGTGACTGCCGCGCCGTTGGCGTCGGTGCCATTCCAGCTGATGTTGTGCGTGCCGGCTTCGGCAACGCCGTTGAACAGCGAGCGCACCTCGTTGCCAAGACTGTTGTACACGCTCACGCGCACAGGCATGGTCTCGGGAACGCTGAAGCTGATCGTGGTCGAGGGGTTGAAGGGATTCGGGTAGTTCTGCTCAAGCGTGAAGGCGGCCGGAGTGGCACCCTGCTTGACCATCACCACATTCACATCCATGGCGTTGTTGTTCTCGTCGGCCACGATCACATTCGCGGCGTCCACATTGCACATACCATTCACGGGCAGCGTGAACAAATCGCCGGACTGCACACCGTCGACATTGTAGAACAGCACACGACCCGAACGACCGGCGAGCACGGTACCGTTGCTCGACGTCGGCGCGGCGCTGATCGCGGCACCACGCACATCCATCTGCACACCCTTCACCGACACGGGAGCGTCGAGGCGGGCGTTGATGGCATTGTCATTCACATGCAGGTACAGCGTGGCGCGCGAGGCGGACTTCGTCACGGACGAACCCTTGCCAGTGAACGGGAGGGGCGTGCCATCGGGGAATTCGCCGTCGAGAATCATTTGCTGCAGGAGAGCAACGTCGGTGGCGTCCAGCGTGCCGTTGCCGGCGGGCCAGGGCGACACATCCGAGCGCGTGAAGGCCGAACCCTGCAGGGTGATGCGACCGAGGATATGATCGATGACCTGAAGGAGATCGAGGATGTCGATGAAACCATCGGCATTGGAATCACCCTTCTGACCGATACCGAGATCCGTGATGCGGATGTTCTGCACACCGGCGCAGCTCGTCACCTGGGCGTTGCCGCCAAGCGAGGTCGAACCGACGATTTCGGCGAGGGACATCGTGGTGGTCGTGTCGAGCGGGGTGTTGGTCGTCGAGTAGGTGAAATAGGCGAGGTCGTGCGGGCCAACGCCGGCATCGATGGAGTCCGACACGCCGAGGATGACGAGGCGGATGGTGTCGATCGCCGCGAAGGTCGAGGGATTCACCGGACCGCGACCGATTTCATACTGGAATATCCACTTTGCGGGATCCGCAACGCGGGCGCCGCGCTCGACGCTGTTGAGGCGGCTGTTGGAGCCGTTGATGATGCGGAACTGCAGGGCGCGGAGGGCCTTGCCCGCGTAGTTCGAGAGCTGCACGGTGTCGCGCAGACCGGTGAGGGCGTCGCCCACATTCTGGCCGGCCGAACGGAAACACAGCGTGCCACCCTGCGCATTGCCCGTACCAGTCACGTTGATCGTGGTCGGCGAACCGGCCGCGTTGTGCGTGAACTGAATACTCGCGTTCTGCGCGCCGCCAGCGAGCGGAGCAAACTGCACCTGAATGGTGGTGCTCTGACCGGCGTTCAGGTTGATCGGCGTGGTCGGGGTGGTGACGAAGGAGAAATCAGTGCCGGCAAAGGTCGTGCTGATCGCGGTGATGTTCAACGCGGTCGACGTGCCAGTGTTGGTGATGGTCAAGGTCTGCGTCGTGGTGTTGCCGGTGTTGACAATGCCAAACGCAAGCGGATTCGGGGCGGCGCTGAAATTCACCGCGGCGGGCACGAAGGCGCCCGTCTTGATGATGATCACATCGAACGGCGCGCCGGTGCTCGGAGCGGGCACCACCACGGAGGTGGAGGTGGTCATGTCCGTCGTGGCAAAGGCCGAACCGCTGCGCGGCTTGATGATCCAGGACGTGCCGTTGGTCGCAAGGCCGGCGGGCCAGCTGATCGTGGCGCCGTTGACGTCGAAGTAATCACCCTGGATGCGGACCATGAAAGAGTCCACCTGCGTCGAGTTGAAATAGGCGCGGTAATCCTTGTACACACCGCCACCGAGACCATTCGGGATGCTGGTCACGCGACCGGGCACCGTCACGATGCGGCAGTCGAAATCGAAAGGCGCGGGAGGAGCGGGAGGAGCGGGAGCTTCCTGATAGGCACCGAGACCGCCATCGGTATCGAGACCCACGCTGTTGTCGAGATTCGGACCGGCGCCGTCGCCGTTCACGCCGATGAAGAGATTCTGCGTATTCGGACCCGCCGTAACGGTGATCTGCTTGCTGAAGCTGACGCTCTGCGCGAACACACTCGGCGCCGCAAGCAACAGCATGACGATCAGTGAGAGAAATTTCGTTTTCATTGCTTCTGTACTCCGTTGATATCTGATTTTGTTATTACAGCTCGGGAAATCAGTTGCGGGTCACGATGATGTCCACAGGGAATGTCGTGGAACTGACGTACACCCAGTAGCCGCGACCAGGCACCATGCGGTTCACGGTCTCGTACGACGTACCGTTGTAACCCCACACATCGCCTGCGAGGATCTTGCCGGCGGGAACGGTCACAACATCGGCGTCACCGTCGATCGGGCTCTTATCCTCGACATAGCCATTCACGCCACCGATCAGCACCCAACCGTTCTGGTTGACGGTGATCTTGTAGCTGTCGACACTGGTGCCCACCACGGCCGTCGTGCGGCTCGCGGGGAAATAGGCCCAATAGCCAGGACCGGCGCTGACCGCGCCCGTACCGCTGATGGAGTTGTACGAGGAACCGTTGTACGCGTACACGGTGGAACCGAGCGTGCCCGGGAACACGGTGTTGACGGAGGAATCGGAAGCAACGAAGCGCGGCACGGACACAATGTTCCAACCGGCGTTCATCAGATTGTAGGTACCATTGCTCGGAATGTTGTACGGAGTGTTCTGCGGGTCGAAGTTCGTCCAACCAGCCGTCCACTGCGACGACATCGCAACGGCGGGATCAAAGGCGCCACGATACGTGGTCGAGGTGAAGTAGCCCGGAGCAAGCGTGTTGAGCAGGGTGAAATCCGTGCCCGCCGTGGCAAGCTCGGTACCCACACCCGGACGCGGATCGGGATTGGTCAGCGAGGTCATGTTGACCAACGCGAGCGAACTCGGCTGACGCGAGGTGAACGCCGTCCCGCCCCAGGTGTTGCCGTTGCGATTCAGCCAGGTGTTGACATCCGCTTTCACCACACCCGTGCCCGACGTTTCGACGGAATCGACCGAACCGGCGAAGGACGCAAAGCTGGTGTTGCGCACGCGGATCAGCTCATTCGTGTATGTGGGATTGTCGATGGACTGATAGGTCTCGAGATCACGGAAGGACATGGTGCGCTCGTAGCCCACCACGGCGCTGTTGAACAGGTTCTGCTGCGTACCGCGGCGGAACATCAACGCGTAGTCGAAACGCTCGCCCGCGGGCACGGTCGTGGCGTCGGTGCGCTTCGGACCGATGAGCGTCATGTTCGAGAAAATGGGATTCGTGCGGGGGTTCGTGGCGTACTGCGCGGCGCTGCCGGCATTGTCGGTCTCGATGGCGCGCGAGTTGTCCGTCGGATCCCACCAATCAGGATCCTTCAAACCGAAGCCGAACTGTACCTTGCCTTGGAAGCCGAAGTCGGTGTCGAAACCGTCGTCGGTCTCGCCCACGGTCACCAGATACTTGCAGTTGACCGTGCCGCCGAACCACTCGAAGCCGTCGTCGAAGGAATAGCTGACCTGCACGTACTCAATGGTGGTGCCGTTGCCGACGCCGCCCATGGTCAAGCCGTTGGTCTCGTTGTTGAGCTGGAAGCGATAGCCCGGGTACTCGATACGCACGTAGCGGATGATACCGCTGTTGTCGTTGGGATTCGGACCGCCGTAGGAACCCGGCACGATGCCGCCTTCGATAAGCGGGTTGACCTGGTTCGTCGGCGCGTTGCCGAGCACCACCACACCGCCCCAATCGCCGGGCTTGCGGGAACCGACGGGACGCGCACTGGTCATGACAATCGGCTCGGAGGCCGTGCCGTTGGCGATGATCGTTCCACCGCGGGAAATCGTCAGCACCGCGGCCGAGTCGCCCAGAATGGTCGTACCAGACTCGATGGTCAGGGTCTTGGTGGAATCGACAAAGTAAATACCGGTGAGAATGTACACGGTATCACGATCCAGCAACACGTTGCTGGTCTGATGATACACGGTACGACCCGAACCCACGCCCGGGCCAATCACCTTCGTCGGCTTCTGCGCAAACGCGTCCTGTGCGACGAGCAGCAGAGCGATAGCGAGGACAGTGAACAAATGACGTTTCATGATTTCTCCATGAATGACAGAACTGTTTCAGTCTGGATCGATGTGCGGCGATGTACCTCCTTGTGCATCGCGCGCCCATGGTGGGCTGCCTGCCCGTTGCCACATCCGCATTGACCTGTGGAGCCCATCATTCCGGAGAGTTCCGGCCGAACACACACCACAGAGATCACCAGGTTTTCACAAAGTTGTGCCGATGCGTCAACACCGGGCGCCACATAACGGAGTGGCGCATCCGACTTCAGCGCGCGGGCGTACCGCGTTTCATCACACGTTGCAATCTATCCCCGCTGTGTTCGCACGCGGTCAACGCTGTGTTAATTCTCGATTGCCGCTTCAACACCATTTCATAACCCGACAGTGACAGGACGTCAATATTAGAATGCGTACGAAAGCTTGAACGAATACACCGATCCGTTGCGAATCACGCGATAGGGATCCTCGCTCCGCGTTTCGTACACCTGATCCTCGGGAATGATATCGTGCGCGGTGAATTTCACCTCCAGCGCCTCGGTCACTGATTGCGTCACGGTGATATCGGTCACGCCGCGCTCGATCTCGTACACATCCGATTCGCGCACATCGCCCACAGCGTTGAGGCGACTGCCGAAGGCGTTGTACTGCACATTTATCGAGGTGCCGAACGTCGGCTCGCGGAACGTGAGATACAGATTGACCATATACGGCGACTGCCCCTGCATTTCGCGATATTCGGTCCGGAACTCGTCCACGAATACACCACCGCCCATATCCACTTTATACCCCTGCTGGTATTCGATCTCGGAATGCACGCGCGTGTAATTGCCGCCGAGCACGAAGTTCTCTCCGTAGTCACCCAGAAGACGCAGCGACGAGCGCAGCTCGAATTCCCAGCCGGTGTTGATGCCGTTTGGCGAATTGAACCACGTGCGCTCCGGATTGGACGAGGGAATGATGCGCATCTCGATGGGATCGCTGATCTCCTTGCGGAACCAACTCACCGCAAGCACTTCTCCCAAACCGGGGAAAAGCTCGGCGCGCACATCGTAGTTCTTCGACAACGCACGGCGCAACAGGGGATTGCCGAACGTGCCCTCGTAAATGCTGTAGTCGTAGAAATAGAACGAGGCGAGTTCGCGGAATTCCGGCCGGTTCACCGAATGGCTGTAGGCAAGTCGAATGTTCACGTCTTCTGTCGCCTGCCAGGTGAAATTCGCGGATGGTAACACGTCCACATTGCGCACTTCGGCGCGAAATTGCGCGTTCGTTTCGAAGGGACTCAGCGTGTACACCAGTTGCTCGGAGTTCTCCACGCGCGCGCCGCCGGTGATGCGAAAGCGCTGTTCAAGCACGCTGAAAGGCAAATCCACCATGGCGTAATACGCGATGTTCGTGTGTTCGCCCCAATACGTGTCGCGCGCGTTCGACAGCGTCGACATCACGAACATGTCGCGTCCGTAATTCGAAGGCGCAAAGATGCTGTCCATGGGCAGCAGCAGCAAATCGAAGCGCCGGCTGCCTCGCTCAAGTTCGGTAAGGAAAAATTTGATGTCGTAATACCGCTCACGCTTTTCAAACAGACCACCCAATTTGAATTTGCTCGACTGCCCCAGCGGCAGCGTGAAGTCGCCGCCCAACGTGCGGGAGTATTCATCGAGATTCGACCAGGAACGATCCGCCACCGACAGGGCCCACACATCTTGATCCACTTCCTGGAAAATCGACTGCTTGCGATCCGGCTCGTCGGCGATGCTCTGCGAATACGCCGCGCGCCATTCCAGCGTCGCGCCACCGAGCATCGACAGACGATGCTCGCCCGAGAGCTGCGACACCATCACCGCGCGTTGATCCCATTCAGTGATGCGAATATCCGACGGCAAAAGATTGTCGCCGCGCACATTCAACTTCGTCAACTTGTCCTCGGCGGATTGATTGTAGCTGTTCTTCCAGCTCAGTTTATGACTGCCGCCCAATTTCGCGCTCAAATTCAACAAGCCGCCCCAGAGTACGCTGTACTTGTCGCGCACGCCCGGCCCCGAAATAATGACAGTACCACCCTCGATGTTCGAGTATTGCGTCTCGTCGCGGCTGTAGCCATTGCGATAGGTCAATGCGCCAATGGCGCCAATCTGATTGTCGCCCGCAAACATGCGGTCGCCGAACGACAGATCGAACGCGCCATTCAACGGGGCTTTGCCGGTCTGCTGTTTCCAGGAATTCGGCAGCGTCTTCCCTATCTCGTACTGGTTCAGCGTCATGTCGGGAATGTTGCGCATGCCATCGTCCAGACCCAGCCAGTCGCGTCCGCCGCCCTGCGACTTCAAGGCGTCCTTCCCGGTGATGTCTGCATTGTACGATGTGGAAATGCCGAGTTTGAGCATCGGCTGATCTGGAAAATCCAGCGTGTTCATGCGCACGAGTCCGCCAGTGAAATCGCCGGGCAAATCCGGCGTCGCGGTTTTCGTGACAACGGTGTTCTCCACCATGTTGGCCGGAATGAGGTCGAAGGCGAAGCTCTTCTTGTCCACATCCGTATCGGTACTCGTCACTGTTACACCGTTGAGCTGCGTGGCGTTGTATCGGTCGGTCACACCGCGCACGTACACGAATTTGTCGTTGTAAATGGTGACGCCGGTCACACGCTTGAGCGCGTCGCTGGTGGTTGCCGCGGGCGAGAGCTTCACCTGCTCGGCGCTGAAGCCGTCGCCGATGGTGGACTCGGCCTTGCGCGCCGCAAGCAATGCGCTCTCCGTGGAGAGCTCGCGATCGGCCGACACCTCCACCGCGTCGGTGGTGTACACGTCCGGCTTCAATGCCACGTCCACCTTGCGATTCTCCCTCGCGACGATACTGACACCGGTCACCGCCTTGGCTGCGTAGCCCACATAGGAGACGCGCAACGTAACCGTACCCTCATCGAGGCCACGGATGGTGTACTTGCCGTCGAGGTCGGTGGAGGACCCCAATGACGTTCCCGCCACCAGCACACTGGCACCCACCAGCGGCTCGCCGGTGTCCGCGTCGCGAATGGTGCCGTAGAGCCCGCCCTTCTGGGCGAGGAGCAGTGTATTCAGGCAAAGGAATAGAGTGGGAAGAAAGAGGAAAATGCGCTTCATGGATTCACGGGATGTTGTGATCGTTGTGCCGCGCTTCAAGCGCGCGACTGTCATCGAACCACGTACCCGGCGGGAGCGACGCAAGGAAACAAACACACGCGCCCATGCGAGGCACAAGCGCGTGTGCGCAGCTCAGCGTCCGTTGCGGAAACGAACAATGATACCGTCCTTGAAGAAAACATCGATCACCAGGTTGTTGTCGTGGTCCGTCAAAACCACGTCCCGATACTTCGGATGCACGCATCCTTCACATCGGGAACGTACCTCAATCTAGCACCGTCACTGTTAGCGCAGTGTTTGGCTGTTGTGAAAATTGCGTGCCGACGAGGACTCGCTTTTCGTGACACCGTTTTCCGGTGCTCGCACGAGCGCAATATGCATCAAACGACTTACGCCCGGATGCTTCATCGTGTGGTTGAATCCAAGACATGCAATATCTATATTTCCCATGCAAACGGCAGGCACTGCCTGCGGAGATCACCAGGTTCTCGCTCGTTTGCCCGGGGCGGTGCGTCAACACCGCCCCTCTCTTCTCTCACTCCACCCCGGCAAATACACGTAACGCAAGGGCGCGAGGGTACATAAGCCGCCAGAGTTCGGTGAACAGAGTCTCGGAACGTCCGTCGGAAACCATCGACTCTGTGATAATCTGTGTGAAATCTGTGCAATCTGTGGTTTTCCCCCTTTGGTTTTCCCCTTTTGGTTTTCCCCTTTGTCAAATCCACTCCCACCATCTATAACGCCACACCGCCCACGGCGGTGGGCCGTGGGCGGTGCGCGATGATTCGGAGCGAACTGTCCGTTGGGGTAACGGTCAGTAGGGTCTCCAGACGGGATTGCTCAACACCGCGGAAATCAACTTGAGCACCGCGGCGGTGTTCACCTTCACGAAGTACGCGTGTCCGGGACGCAACACGCCGTCCGGCGGGATGAAATACCCGGAGTCCGGATCGTAACCGTAAACGGCCAGCAACGAACCAGCGGGATTCTGCAGAATGTCCGCGATATGCACCGGGCCGCTCGGCACGCCGATCAGTGCCCAGCCGCCGAAGGAGCCCGGCAGCGAAACCTGCATGATCGGCGAAAACGGTCGATTCAACGTGATGCTGTCCGCCTTCGAGAACTTGAGCCAATACCCCTTGCCGAATTCCAGCAACGGGGCTTCCACGTACCCGGCTTCGGGTATGTACTCGTAGGCCGGACTCGTGGCATGCGGGAACAGCGAGGCCACTGTGGCACCCGGCAGCACCAGCGGCAGCGAAATCAGATTCCACCCCTGCTTGTAGCGGATTTTCACCACACCTTCCTTGATGATGCCGGAGAAATTCACGCCGGTCTGCGAGGTGGTCAAAGGAGCAAACATCCTCGATATTGGCTGGAAATCATACAACGGATCGAAGGGAATCACCGTGTAATCGCCCGGACCCAGCCCAACAAAGGAATACTTGCCGTTCGCATCGGTGTGCGTCGTGCGATTTTCCGTTCCTTCCAACTTCATCAACACGCCCTCGATAGGCGCGCCGGTGGGATAGGTGACGGCGCCGGAGAGGTCGTAGGAAATGGCCGGCGAAATGTTGTAGATCACGTTGATCTGTATGCCGGCGTTCACCGCATTGCCGCCTATGGTGATGCGGTCGCTGTACTGCCCCACCGGAAGCTGCGTGCTCAACATGCGCACCGTGAGCGAATCATCGTTGAGAACACCCGAGGTGGGATCCACCGACATCCAGATGCCCTGCATCGGCGTGGCATCCCAGTTGAGCTGCGCGCCTCCGATGTTCCGTATGGTTACCTTTTGCGGCGCGGGCAAGGGCCCGTTGGCCGTGGCGTTGAACACCAGCTGCCGCGGATTCACGTCGAGCAAGGGGACCGGATCCTCGATGATCACATTGCCGCTCGATTGCTCCAGGAGATTGGTCGAGGGCGGACGCACACGCACGACGGCGGTAAGCGTGCTCGGACCGGACACCAGCCAGTCGAACTGCCCCGCCGATGCAGGTGTGCTGGGGGTGATCACTTCGTTGAAGGTGCTCCCGCCGTCGCGCGAGAGTTCCAGACGCACATTCACCAGGCCTTGCGCACTCCAGCGAATACGCTGCGTCGTGCCGATTTCCCAGCGCTCTCCACCGACTGGCGTCACCAACGCGAGCGAAGCCAGCGAGGGGATGGTACTGGCATCGGTGAAATAGGCCACGGAGGCCGAGGGGAATTGCGGAATGCCGTTGTGGCCGTTTCCGCTTTCATCCAACACATCGCCGTCGAAATGATACGAACCCACGAGACCGAACATCGGTCCGTCGAGTTCCATGCGATGGTGGTCGGCAATCTGGTCATCACTGCGGCCGATATTCCACAGACGCACTTCGTCCAACGCGCCACTGAATCCATTGCCGCCGCGCGTGTCGGAAGCGCCGAAGAACAGCGGTTCCGAAACACTCGTACCGGCGCTGCTGTACGAACTGCGCCCCGCTTCCACGCCGTTCAGGAAGATGACTGCGCTGTATCCCCCGGTGGGACCGGGAGAAAATCGCGCGGCCACATGCGTCCAGGTATTCATCGGCAGTGTGGTGCTGGTCTCCGTGGCCTGACTCCACACACCGGTGGGCATGAAACGGACACGTCCGTTGGTTTTATTCAAACCGAGCCAGAATTGCCAGGTGTTTTTCAAACTGTTGCCGATGGCGACGAAGGTCTGGAACTGCGTATTGCCTCCGGTGACCGGAAACACCCAGCACTCGACTGTGTATTGCACAGTGGATGCGAAGGCGTTGTTGGGCGCAACGGCCAACCAATCGTTGTCATTCGCATTGTTCCGGAAAATCACCGCTATGCGCGGATAATGCGGCGGATCGGGATCGATCAAATAACTCACCGATCCGACAGCCGAACCGTTCACATTGCCGTCCACGGACTGCGCATCGCCATTCAGACGCCAGCCGCCTTTGAGGTAACGGCCGTGCAATCCACCGGTCACGCCGTGCGGAATGCGATACAGCAACCCCAGCGCCGTGCTGAAGTTGATGACGGAATTCCAGATGCGCACTTCGTCGATACCGCCCGTCCAGTAGTAGGCCGGGCCGTTCGGTGTGCGATCCGCGCCGATGCGCAAATCGAAGTACGCAAAGCCGAGATAGGTCTGCTGCGTACTCACGGTGCGATCCACGGCGCCGTTGATATAGAAAATGAGACTGTTCTGCTGGGCGTTGAAACTGACGCCGACATGCGTCCAGGTGTTGCCGGGGATGCTGGCGTTGCTTTCCCAGAACAGATTCGGATTCGGATTGAACCGCAACTTGCCCTGCGGCGTGAGACCGAACCAGTATCCCATGTTCAGATCGTTGCCGACGATGGTCATCTGCGTGCCCGACGCCGTGGGACGCACCCAGGCATCGATGCTGATCTGTCCGTTGGTGAGAAGGTCGTAATTCAGTGCCGAGCTGTTCGGCACGCTGACGTAGCCGGAGCCCGTCAGCGAAAGGTAGCTGTTCGAGGCGCTGTACTGTGCCGAAAGGGCAACGGGAAACAGCAGCGCGACAGCGACCACCGCGAAGCGAAGTATGTTCATGGCTGTATCCCGCGCAGGTTCATGATTGCTGTTGACGTGGAGACTTCCCCGTCGGCCCCGGAGTCCGGGGCCGACGGAGATGGTAGAATCGACTGTGCTCATTGGAATCGCGTTCCTCACCTTACTTCAACACAATCATGCTGCGCGTGCGCACCGTGTTTCCGTAGCGCAGCGTGTACGTGTAGGTGCCGCCGGGAAGAGCGCTTGCATCGATGTGAATGCTCTGACGGCCTTCGACCCGCGCGATGTCGCCCGAAAGGTCGAGCACGTCGCGTCCGAGTACATCCTGCACCGTCAGGCTGGGCACCGCGCCCGCCCGCAGTGTGCCGAGGTCGAGATCCACAACGCTGGTCGGGTTGAAGGGATTCGGATAATTCTGTCCGATCCACATTTCACCCGGAAGTGGAGCGCGCTCCACTGCCACGACCATGGTCATGTTCACCGGCACGTCCAGTCGCGTGGGATACAACGGGCTGCGCACTTTCAGCAGTCCATTGTAGGTACCGGCGGGCAGGAGCCGCGTGTTCACGCTCACCTGCACATCGCCCGAACCTTCACCCGTGGAGGGCTCCACGGTGATCCAGTCCACAGTGCTCTCCAGCGACCACGAGGCGCGCGTGTCGCCCTGCGTGCTGACGCGCACGGTTTGTGTGGGCGGCACATCGCGATTGTTCACGTTGAAGTTGATGGGATTCGGATTCACCAGAAAACCGAGCGGCGAGAGATCGAAGGACAGCACAATGGTGAACTGTCCGGTGGCGAACTGCGATTGCACCGAACTCTTGCCCGCCATGTCCTCGCCGTCCACGGTTAACTTGGTGATGCGTCCGGGCAATTCCTCCTGCCAGGACAACGTGACGCCGTTCTGGTTGAGTCCCGCCTGATACGCGATGGTGTATGTCATGGAAAAGGTGTTCCCGGAGCCCGAAGGCGCGCGGAAATCCTTGAACGATCCGGTACCGAGCTGCGAGCCGCCGGGCGTGCTCGCAACGCGGGCATCGAAAATTTCCTGCGGCGGCGCCGGCGGAAGCTCGGCTTCGCCGAGATGCATGTCGAGGCCGTTGCTCGCTCCCTCGTAGGTGCCGAGCACGAGCGTTTGCTCGCGCCCCGCACTGTTCGCCACGAGGAATTCCAACTGCACACCACGCAGCTCCTGCGCGCCCGCCGGAATGGCGAGCGCGAGGAGAGCGATGATTGTTGCGACGGTGTATTTCATGATGGTCGTCCTCCTACTTGACGATGGTAAGCGTACGTGAAACGACACCGTCGGCGGTTTCCAGACGGTACATGTACATGCCGGCGGGCACCGCGTCCCCATGCTGGTCGCGTCCGTTCCACGACACGAGTCGCGAACCGGCGGATTGATGCGTGGAGACGAGCGTGCGGAGTTCACGACCCAGGACGTCGTACACCGCCAGGCGCACTTGCGTGTCGCGCGTGAGCGTGTACGGAATCCAGGTTTCGCTCGCCACGCGGAAGGGATTCGGATAGTTGACGCCCAACGCATCCTCGCCCGCGATCGGACGCACAGTAGCCTTGAGCAGCAATTCCTTTTCGCCCGCCACGTCCAGCGTCAGACGCTCACCGGCCAGGCCGGTGAAGGTCGCGAGCAAGGTGCCATCCGTCGACCACAGTTCGAGAGAGGCGCGGGGCATGTCGCCCGGTACGGCGATGGTCACCGTTCCTGCCGCGCGTACGCGCAGCGTGTTCGTGCCCTCGAGAATGTACAGCGATTGCTCGCCGGTACGCGCATCGAGAACATTGTCGGGCGGAAGCTGCGGAAGCATGAGCGCGTCACGCTCGGCACTCTCCAGAGCGGTGCCCGTGATGTACAGCGAACGGCTGCCCTGCTCGTCCGACACGGTGATCATGCCGGCGATGTCGAGCTTGTCCACGACCTTGCTGTACGCGGTGGAGGACGAACCGCCCGTGAAC
The DNA here is from genome assembly GCA_035362335.1 of Bacteroidota bacterium. GTDB lineage: Bacteria > Bacteroidota > Ignavibacteria > SZUA-365 > SZUA-365 > JAOSJT01. The sequence goes on along the minus strand of DAOSDL010000006.1, from coordinate 124,921 downwards.
GGCGTGGTTTGCATGCGCAGTTTCGCGCCCGGATCGACACGCACCCAGTAGCCCTTGCCCGGTTCGATGTTCGTGGGCACCACGTAGCCGGAGGCGGGATTCCATCCAAAGATGGACTTCATGCTGCCGGCCGGGGTCTGCTGTATGCTTGCCACGGGAAGAATCTTGCTCAGCGCGCCGATCATGTTCCAGCCGTAGCCGAAGGGCTGACCGATGCCGTTGAGTCCCGTCCATTCGAAGTCGTAACGGTTGAGGCCGATGAGAATGCCTTCGAGTCCGGCACTCTTCACCCAGTAGCCGCGTCCGAATTCCAGATTCAGACTCGGCTCGTATGCGCCTGCCGTGGTGTTGAACTGATACATCACCAGTCCGGGATCGGCGAACATCGTTCCGACATTCGGATCCTTCATGTCCAGCGGCAGCGACACCATCTGCCAGTCAGCCGGGATTTTCCATGAGAAGCGCACGGGATCGCCCGTACCCGGGGGCAGCGGTATCGGGACGCGCACCTTGGTGGTGTCGTTGTCCTGATCCTCGTCCTCGTTGTCGTTGACGATGTCGATGTCGCGGTCACGTCCGGGCTGCGAGTCGTCGAAGCACAGCCACACGATCAGCGCGGAGTCGAGCTGATTCATTTCGCGCAAGCGCATCGGCTTCACCGAACCGTCGCCCAACTTCTCGTTAAAGTTGAGGAAGTAGGGATTGTAGTACGGGAAGGGTTTTCCGGTGGAGCGTTCACGCAAATCGAGCGTCAACTTGATACACGGCCAATCGCGCGTGTCGACATCCTTGGTGGTGACCACGATGTCGTTCTCCTTGGTCGGCTTCGGGCAACTCGGCTCTTTCACCTCGATGGTGAATATGTACGTGCCCTCGTCGGTGAAGGTGTAGCTGGATGTCGTCCGCATGTCGATGCTGCCCGCTACACCCTGAATGCGCAGAGTGAACGAAGCGTTGGGCGATGCGGGCGGAGCGGGCCAGCTCATGCGTACCGGATTCGTGGGTCCGGTTTGCACGCGACCTTGATAGATGTGCGAAGGTTTGATGGCACGCCAATCGGTGGTGCTGCCCTGCGAACCCGCGATGTTGATAAAGCGGATATCGAAGGCCGAGGGCGGCGGGAAGGGCGGCAGATCGGTCTGTCCGGCTTCGAGGCCGTCACCCGCGCCCGCCTGCATGGCGTAGTCCAGCGTCACCTGCGTCTGCCGCGAATTGATGAAGTCCAGCGAATGCCGCCACGCCGTCATGGGCTCGGGCTGGCAGGGCTTCGGACGGAAGTACGCAATGATGCGCTTGCTGCGCCAGAGCGTCACGTTCAGCGGATTCGTGGTCGTCGTGGTGTCGCCACCCCAGCCCACAAACATGTAGCCCGTCGGCGCCGTGGCGGTGGCCACCACCGTTGAACCAACCGGACCGCTCTTGCGCTCGTCGTGCGGACCACCGGGTCCCTGCGGATTGATGATCACGAGTTCCGCATTCTTCGGATCGATGGGTTCGAGAATCGGGAAAATGTTGTACGTGCCGGGTGCCGTGTTCGGACCGATGTTGATGTCCACGGGATTGCCCGGCAGGGTGCCGAGATCGCCACCGAAGCCCAGGAAGCTGAAGCCCGGCGGAACCTGATAGCGCATCTTGAAGGCCAGCGGCTTGGCTTTGTCCACGCCGCCGCGGAAAAGATCCACCGTCGGATGCGGCTCGAGAATGATCTCGCCCGGGAACGGCTTGAGGAAGTGGTACTTCACGCAGTTGAAGCACGGCACCGCGATGGGCGGATAGGAATTTGCGCGCTCGACGAGGATTTCATACTCGCCGAAGGCGAAATGTCCGCCGGTGCGATCCACCAGATCGTAGCTGATCGACTGGCTGATCTCCGGCTCCACCTTGATCAGATACTCGCCGTCGGTGCCGAGCGAGAGAATGTAGTCGTCACCCGATTTGTAGCCGTTGATATGCGTGGCGCTGCCGGCACGCTGGGCGCGGAATTTCGGTACGAAATTCGATCCCGGCTTCACGCGCAGCTTCAGTCGCAGATGCTCGCCGAAGAAGGTACCCGACAGGTTGATCGCCGTCACGCGGTAGTAATCGCCTTGCGGGATGAACCAGGAGAACTCGCCCGTCATTCCCGTGATCACTGTTGCGCCCTTGACGCGATACGGCTCCATGCCGGGGCCGGACGAGGTCAGGACCTTCGGACTGCTGATGGTGTTCGGTTCGTTGGGATCGTGGCAGTACACGGTATCGGCCGGCGTGGCCGGACGCGTCGTCACCGACACCACCTGCGACGGCGTACCGCGGTTGGTGTTGAAATAGCCCACGATGCGGAACTTGTACTCGCGGTTGGACTGAATCGCGTTCGCGCCCGTGCCGCTCACACCGGGGATGGAATGCACGATCACGCCGGTCCACTGATTGATCGGGACGTTGAACGGACCCAGCACCATATGCGTGCCGCCCTGCAAACGCTGCCAGTTGCCCGAGGCGACTTCCACCTCGACGTAGGTTTCCGTCTCGCTCATGTTGTACTTGTTCCGCCATTTCACCGCGACGCCAGGATTCGGACTCGCGCTCGATCCCGCCGGAGCGAGATGCGCCGAGACCGTGGTGTTCACGGTGAAAATGTCCGGCGGGCTGTTGGTGTACACCACGCGCACATCCGTCACCGGATTGGCGAAGGTGGACGTCACCGCGTAGCTGGGCAGTTCGTTGGCGTACCAATCCACATTCGTGGTGGCGCCGCTGGCACGTTTCACTTCGAAATAATCGAAGTAGTACATCGTGCCGCTGACGTTGCGCGATGCTGGAACCACCAGTTTGTAGCAATAATCGAAATCCAACGGCACCGCGATCGGCGCGGTGAGATTCTGCGTGCGGATGTCGTCGCAGTTGCGGAAGGTCAGCGGCGCACCCGAGGGCGTGCTGGTGAACAGACGGTTTTTCACCGCCTCGCCCACCGGAATCACACCTGTATGCACCGGCGTGGCCAGCGAGTTGCCGTAGGTGTAGTTCTCCACCATGATGCCATCCCAGCCGCGCATGTTGAAGCCGGGGCGTCCATACGCGGGACGCGTGGTCTGGCAGTTGATGTTCGCAATGCCGCGATAGGAATCCGAACAGTTGTCGTTGCGGTACTCGTCCGGCGCGCCCCAGAGATGCCCGAGTTCGTGGGCGATCACATTGCGTCGCGGCTTGGAGAAAGGATCGAGTTCGCATTGCCAGTACTGCGTGTCCATAGCGAAGTACACGCCCTCGATTTCCGTTCCGCCCCACATCACACCCGAGGCGTGCGGCCAGATGGCCTCGCTGCCGGAGGGCTTGTAGGCGATGAAACCGCACACCGCATCATCCGAACCGAAGGCGGCGCGGATTTTCTGATTGTACCACCAGCAGTACTCCAGGCCGGCGTCGGCCCAGTTCCATGCGGGTGGTTTGTCCGAATTGCTCGGAGTGTAGAATTTTTTAACAATTTCGGGGATGAAGGAGTTTTCTCCCGTCGTCGTGGGCTCGCCCGTCACCTGCGTGTTCGAGTTGTACGGAGAGTACAGTCGCCAGTATGTGGTGAGCGTACGGCCGTACTTGGCGGTGAAGCCCGCCCAATAGTTGATGGCGGCGACATAGAAGTTGCGATAGCGGTCGTAAATCGTGCCATCCCAATTCCACGTGCCGGTACCGCTCTTGCTCTCGACGAAGAAGCTGGTATGCACCACATAGCCGCGAATCTTCGAAGCATGCATGATCTGCGGATCGCCCACCTCGACGGAGGGAATGCCCCTGTGCAATTCGCGCGGCGAGGGTTCGTCGGTGGAGGGGAAGCGCATGCAATCCTGCGCCGGCATGAAGGGCGCGCGCGCGGCCATTTCCTCCTCTGACTTGCGGATGTGCTCGCGCTCCTCCTCGGTGAGGGGACGCTTGACGAAATCCAGATAGTCGAGCAGCGCTTGGTCAGCCTCGTTCAGCGAGGCCATGGTATGGTTCGCCACCTGCGTGTTGAACTCGGCGCTGTTGTAAGACACCGACTCGACACCAATGGTGCCGAGCGCCGTCGCAAGCCGCGTGCTTTGCACACCGCTCTTGGCCTCGGGCGGAACCCAGGCCATCATGATTTGTGGCGATGTGAAAATCGACACGAGTGCGCCCTTGCGGACGAGTTCATCACGAAGCTGGACGGCCTCGTCGATGGTATTGCACGAGGTGCGAATTACCGCTAAATGCTGATTGTGTGCCTCAAGCCCGAACGCGGCGGCGTCAGGTGGGACGTACCCCGGCTGCTGCGCCTGCCCGAGGGCCGCGCCATGCAAGACCAGGAACGACAGCATCACAACCACAGTGTGGATGCAACGTTTCATACCAATTCCTTTGTGCTGGTGAACGTAAAATTGCGATTGATTGACTCGAATCGTCGCGTCGCGGATAGTCCGCACGATGAGGTGCTTCGTTCACAGCGCGATGTCATTCCATGCCCGGAATGATGGTACACAGCTGGCTGAGAAAATGATTGTTGCACAACAAGTATACTCAAGCCCACACTGAGTGTCAATGCGTGGGCTCAAAAAAAATTCAAATCCTTTTTTTTTGCGGTCGCTGTGTTGTGCACAATCCATTTGTGGAGAGAGTAATGAGGGAATGGCGGGTAAGGAGGAATTGCCGGCACGCGCTTCGCGAACACGGAGAACCCGGAGGGCTTCGCCACACCGAGGGCTCAGAGGAATCGCGGGTTTACGTCCCTGCGCCTTTGCGTTGACTCGATTGCCGCGGAGCGCACCGCTCAAGCCAGAACCGATTACCGCCGCCGGCGTCCCTGCCCCCTTGCGTGGACCCGATTGCGGCGTGGCGCACGGATTCAAGCGGGATGTGCCCTCAACAATTCCTCTCCGCTCTCTCCGCTCTCTTTCATCTCTTCAAATGTATCACGCACTCAGCCAGCCGGCAGGATTCCAGCGGTCAGCGACCTCAACCCTTCCTCCGCGCCCTGCGTCCTCTGCGCCCTCTTCAAATGTATTCCGCTCGATCTCTTCAAGCAGCGCATTCGGCGAAAAGCAAGCGAAATAGTACCTTGAGAGTATCCCAGCACAAGGGAAACGCCATGAGTTTCACCGCATCCTGTTCCCATATTCTTCAACAGCAAGCAACGCCCGCCCACAGCGTGCTCGTCGCATCCACGGCGCTCATCGCCGAGTTGCAACGCGACGCCCTCGCACGCTCCGGCACGGCGTGGCTGGGTCTGCGCTGCGGCACGCCGCTTTCGCTGGCGCGGGAGTTGATCGACGTCGATCTGCTGCGCTCCGGCGAACGAAGCACCAACCTCGCCTCCTCCTTTGTCGCGGCCGCGTGTATCGACTGCCTCCGCCCTCCCAGTCCCTTCGCCGCCCTGTCCACACAAGCGGGCCTGCACCGGTGCTTCGATCGTGCAATACGCGACCTCGACCACGCTGGCGTTGAGACCGCGCAACTGTTGCCCGCAGCCGCATCGGAGCAGCCACGCCTGCACGCGCTGCATGCGGTGTGGGAGCACATACGTGAAGAGGCGCGGCGCCGGGGCCTGCTCCCCGCCTCTGCCACGCTGCGTCGTGCGACCGAGGCCGCACGACGGCTCGACGATACCGCCCGTCCGCGTCTGCTGATCGCGCGTGCGGAGTTCGATGCGCTCCCGCCGCTCGAACGCACCTTTCTCGAAGCCCTGGCTCCGAACGCACTCATGGTGATAGAGGAAGAGGTGGCTGCGGCACGCGTGGACTTCCGTCCCGCCTTGACACCCGAGCACGAAGCCCGCGCGGCGCTGCGCGACATCCTCCATCGGCGCATCCCTCTCGATCAGGTGGAGATCGTGTACTGCGACAGCTATCAGCGTGCGCTGATCTGGGAGCTGTGTCAGGAATTCGACCTACCCGTCACCTTCGCCGAAGGCATTCCCCTGCATTACAGCAAAGCGGCGCGCACAGTGCTGCGCTTCCTGCAATGGATCGAGCGAGGCGACGCGCATTTTCTCATCCGCCTACTCTATGAAGGCATAGCCAATTTTCAACCCTTCACCGTCGACGGCGTGTCGGCCAACCGCCTGCCTGCGGCCGAACTCCTGCGCCGCGCGGCCATCGGACCCGATCCGTATCGCACCGTCGAACGCGTCGACCGCTATCTCGCGCGTGGCGCCGGCGCGGGCAATCCCGCCTGGCCCGCCTGCCGCGAATTGATCGCCGCTTTCGCCGCCCTGCTGCCCGAACGCCGCGCCGACGGTTTTCTCTCGCTGCACACACTCGTGGAGCATATCGCAACGCTGCTGCGCGACCTCTGCCGTCCGGCCTTCCCGGGCGAGCCGCAGGCGGTGGCGCAACTGCACGATGTGCTCGAGGACTTTGCGCGCGGTCCCGAGCTGCTCGCCGAGCCCGCCTTCGTGCTGGCCATGATCACAGACAGCATCAGCGCAACATCAATGCCGGTGGTGCTCAAGGAAGTGGGTGGCACCGCCGAGCAAAGCAGCATGCCGCTGCCCGGACATCTCTTCGTGTGCGACATCCGGCACGCGGGCTGGACCGGACGCCCGCACGTGTACGTGCTGGGCGTGGATGCCGACAGCCTGCCGGGCAAGGCGGAGATCAATCCCGTGCTGCTCGACGAGGATCGCGAGCATGTTGCGCAGCGCCTCGGCGTGACACTGCCCGACGCCCTTGCGCGCGTGCGGCGACGGGCCGGGGATTTCCGCGCCTTGACGCGACGCGTGCGCGGTGCGCTCACCCTGTCCTGGGCGCGTCTGGATACCGACAAACTCCACTCCCTCGCCCCGTCGCGCGAATTGCTCGCTCTGTTCCGCAGCGCGCATGAGCGACCCGATGCCGACTATGGAGAGTTCGAACGCGCGATGCCTCGCGCCGAAGGCGATGTGCCGGCGGAGTGGCCGCTTTCACTGGCCGAGTACTTTCTCCATAAAGCCGGTCGGCGCACGCGCGCGGACGCGTTGGACACCTTGCTTGCGCAATACCCGCTGCAACGCGCGGGACAGGAGGCTCTGGAACTGCGCGACTCGCCGCGCTTCACCGCCTTCGATGGGTTTGTGGGGAAGCACTCGCCGGAGGACAACCACACCTTCGCGCTGTCGCCCTCGACACTGGAAGCATTTTCCCGCTGTCCGTACAAGACATTTTTACAAAAATTCCTGCGACTCGAAGCAGCGCCCGCCTCAGAATTCGACGCGTCGGAATGGATGAATCCGGCCGAACTCGGCAGCTGCGCGCATACGTTGTTCAAGGAATTCACCCTGCGCCGCTTGCGCGAGGGCTGGCCGGAGCAGCACTGGGAGCGCGAAGCGCAGGCCTTGATCGATGAGGTGCTCGCGCAGTACGTGGACGATCAGCCCGCGCCGAATCAAGCCGCATTGCGCCACGCGCGAGGCGCGTTGCAACGCATCATCACCATGTTCCTGCGCCTCGAAGCCCGGCAGCCCGAGCTGCGCATACTCGGCGTCGAGCTGTCCATCGCGGGCGACGAGGACGTGCCCGCGCCGTTGCACCGCCCGGACACGCCTCCGCTGCTGCGCACACCCGCAGGCGATGTGCTGCTGCGTGGCAGAATGGATCGCGTGGACATGGACGCCGCGGGACGACTGCGCATCGTCGATTACAAAACCGGCTCGATGAAATCCGCCCGGCAACGCGTTCTGAAAGAAGGACTGCTTCTGCAACCCGGCCTCTACGCCACCGCACTGCGCGCCATGCTGCCGGGTAGCGAACGCACGGACCTGCGCTTCAGCTACATCCACCTCTCCGACAAGGAGCAAGGCGTGGAAGTGCCGTACGCGGTGGACGATCCGGGCCTCGCCGAAACCGTCGGCCACCTGCTGCGCGCCTGGCGCGACGGTGTGTTTCCGCGTGCCGTCGAAGCGGGCACCTGCACCTTCTGCGAATTCAGGGAACTCTGCGGTCCACCGCAGAGCGTCTGCGCACAGAGTCAGGTAAAATTGGACAATGCGGACAACAGCATGCTCGACGCATGGAGGGAATTGCAGCATGATTGAACAACGAGATTCCGACAGCATCGCGCGCGAACGCATTCGCGATGAGGTGCGCAGCACCCTCTTCGTCGAAGCCGCTGCGGGCAGCGGCAAAACCACCGCGCTCACCGAACGGATGCTCACGCTGCTGAGCGAAGGCGTGGCCGATGTTCATGGCATCGCCGCCGTGACCTTCACGCGCAAGGCCACGCTGGAATTGCGGCTGCGCATGCAAAACCTTCTCGAACGCGCCTTGCGCCTCGGCACGGACGAAGCGCTGCGTGCCCGCCTGCGCCATGCGGTGGACAACATCGACGCGCTGTTCATCGAAACCATTCACGCCTTCTGCGCCGCCATGCTGCGCGAATATCCGCTGCAAGCGGGCGTGGCGCCGGACTTCGCCATGCTCGAGGATGCCGATGCGGAAGCCCTGCGCGACGAGGCGTGGAAGCGCTTTGCCGCCGTACTCGACGCGGAGCATCCGGAACTGCTCGCCACGCTGGAGGAATTGGAGCTGTCCATCGACGATCTGCGCTCGGGATACAGCAGGCTCTGCGAACACCCGGATGTGGATTTCCCGCCGGGCGACGGCGCCGCGCCGGATTTTGCCGCGGCTGTCGACGGTATTCGCACGCTCGCCGACACCTGCGCCGCGTATGTTCATCCCGATCCGAAAGAGTGCGACGCCCTGCAACACACGCTGGCGCGAGCCGCGAGTTTGCTGGCCACGCCACCCTCGGCGGCCAGGGACAGCCGCATCGTGGGGCTGTTCCGCAGCAAGAGCGCCGCGAACGTGATACTCAAACGGTGGACGGATGCGGGCTTCGCAAAGGAAGTCCGCGACAGGCTGTTCCCCGAACTTCTCGCGCAGCGGCTGCACGCCGCAGTCGAAGCCTTGCGGCAGTACCACTACGCGCGACTTCTCCCGCTTCTGCACGAGGCACGGCGGAGCTACGCGGCCGGAAAGCAGCGGCGCAACGCGCTGGACAACGCCGATCTGCTGTTGCGCGCGCGCAATCTCCTGCGCGATCATCGCGACGTCCGCGATGCGCTCGCGCGTCGCTGGCGCCATGTGCTGGTGGACGAATTCCAGGACACCGATCCACTGCAAGCGGAAATTCTCCTCTACCTCTGTGGCGATGTGGACGACGGCGCCCCGTGGCAGGAGGCCCGCCTCCGCCCCGGCGCGCTCTTCGTCGTGGGCGATCCGAAGCAGGCCATTTACCGCTTCCGCCGTGCCGACATCAGTGTGTACAATCAACTGCGCGCCATAGTGCTGCGTTCGGGCGGCGAAGTACTGGGCCTGACGCGGAATTTCCGCTCGCTGCCGTCCATCTGCGACGCGGTGAACCGCGTCTTCGCGCCGCACTTTCCCACGCCGGGCAGCGACATGCAACCCGCGTACGAAGCGCTGTTGCCCGAGCGCGCCGAGGCCGGCACGCTCGCGGGCATGTACCTTCTCCCCAATGAAGCGCACGCCGATACCGCCAACGCGCTCGCCGCATGGCTGCGCGGGGCCGTGCGCGCGGGTGTACGCATCGCCGAGACCGCCGCGGACGGCGAGCCCGTCGAGCGCCCGCTGCGCTACGGCGACGTGCTCATGCTCGGACGCACAAGCAGGCAGTTGCGGGATATAGCGCTCGTCCTCGATGCGGCAGGCATTCCCTACAGTACCGCCGGCGGACTACCGATGCAGGACAACGAGGAACTCGACCTTCTGCTTTTGTTGCTGCGCGTGCTCGGCGATCCCGAGGACGAAGTGGCCATGGTCGCCTTTTTGCGCAGCGCCTGGTGCGGAGTGGACGATGCGGCGCTGCTGCGCTGGCGACAGGCCGGCGGACGCTTCAAACTCACCGCGGCATTCAAGGAAGGCATGGACGAGCGCCTGCGGCAGGCCCTCGATTTTATCAAGAGCTCGATGCGACTCGTGCGCTCGATGCCTCCCGGCACCGTGGCTTCCACCATGGTGGACACCTGGGCGATGCTGCCCTGGCTGCTCGCGCAGGATCGCGGCGACGCGCGCGCGGGCGCCTTCGCTTCCCTGCTCGGCTATGTGCGCCAGGCCTCGGGGCGCGGCGATGCCCTGTACGACATCATGCGTGCGCTCGAGCGCCTGCGGCAGTCGTCCAAACTGTCGGTGCAATTGCACGACGAGCGCGATGCCGTACGCCTCATGACCATGCACGGCGCCAAAGGCCTCGAAGCCCCGCTCGTGGTGCTGCTCGACACGGATACGACGAGGTCGCGCAACCCCGAAATCATCGTGCGGCGCGGAGAGGCCGGCATCGGCTACTGTTCCATCGCGAAAGGCGGCAACAACGCCTACGCGGGCAGCCCTCTCGCCCAACCCCGCGAATGGGAGCGCCTCGTGGCCTCGGAGTCGCTGTATCTCGAGGCCGAACGCCAGCGCCTGCGCTATGTCGCGGCCACACGCGCGAGGAATGCGCTGCTGCTGCTCGGGCACGACAAGGGCGCGAGCAACTTCACTCCCGACGAGGTCGCCCGGCTCGCTCCGCGACCCCTGCCCCGCGCCACCGCTGCTGTCGCGAACGAAGAGACCCATCAAGCGGCTGCTCTCCTGACCGACAGTCCCGACGACATGTCGCGGACGCTGAGCCAGCATCGCGACGACATCCTGCGTCCCGGTTGGCGGCGCTTGCGCGTGAGTGTTGTGGCAAAAGGGGCGGATGTGCCGCGCGGCGCAACGCGTGGCAAGGGAGCCCGCTGGGGCACCGCCGTGCATCGCATGATGCAGTTGCTCGCCACCGATCCCGCGCTCGAGCCCTCGAGCATCGCCGCCGGGCTGCTCGCCGCCGAGGGCATAGCGGCGGCGGAAGAAGGCGCCCTGCTGGAATTGGTAAACAGCGCGCGCACGCATCCGCTGTGGCGGCGCATCATGGCGGCCGGGCAGCGGCACTGCGAGATCCCCTTCGCGCAGCCCTGGACGGACGGTGAGGCGTTGCCCGGCGTGCTGCGCGGCGACATCGACCTCGCTTTCCACGACGAGCAGGGCTGGACCATCGTGGACTACAAAACCGATGCCGCCGGCGAAGCGCTCGACGCCTACGTTGCGCATTACGCCCCGCAGGTGCGCCTGTACGCGCGGGCCTGGCGCGACCTCAGCGGACAGCCCGCACGCGCCCTGCTCTGGTTCCTCGCCGACAACACCGTCGTGGATGTAACCGAACAGAACGATACCGTTACCGCATGAATCAGGCTCGGCTTCCCGCATTTCATCTGTGAAAATCCGAGAATAATCTGTGAAATCTGTGGTTTTCCCCTTCTGCATAGAACAACCAATCCAGTTCCAATAATGAATTTCGAGCACCCATGCGCCCAATAATCACCGCCCTCCTGAGCATACTCATCCTCTGCGCCACCGAAAGTCACGCGCAGGATTTCTACCGGCGGCAACTCGGATTCACCCGGGTAAAATACGCCCACGATCATCTGGACAGCAGCCTGCGCCGCAGCTTTCGCGAGCGCGGACTGGACTTTCCGCCCCGCGCCGTATATCTGCGCGTGTTCAAGGACGAGCGCAGCGTGGAATTGTGGGTACGATCGGCCGACAGCATGGCGTTGTACCGCGACTACGACTTCTGCGGATATTCCGGAACCCTCGGTCCGAAACGTGCGCAGGGCGACATGCAGGTACCCGAGGGATTTTACCAGGTCACGCATTTCAATCCCACGAGCAGTTACCTGCTCTCGCTGGGCCTCGATTATCCGAATGCCGCCGACCGCATACACACGCGTGGAGGCAATCCCGGCGGCGACATTTACATGCACGGGCGTTGCGTGAGCATCGGCTGCATATCCGTACAGGACAATGACATCCGCGAAATCTACCTGCTCGCCGCGCGCGCCCGCGCCGCCGGGCAGCAGCGCATACCCGTACACATCTTTCCCCTGCGCATGACCGAAACCCGCTTCGCCGGCCTGCTCAACACCGTCCTCGAGCAACCCACACTCGCCGATTTCTGGACACAGCTCAAAGCCGGCTATGACGCCTTCGAACGCAACCACCGCATCCCCACCCTCCGCGTCGACCCCGCCGGCCGCTATCGGCTGGAGGTTCGGCAGAGGTAGCGGTGAACGACCATGAATAAAAATTGTACCCCACCCGCATTAAACACTTGCGCCCCCGCGACAGAAGCGATATATTGCGCACAATATTACCCGATTCGTCAGTAAGAAGAAGGACGAGCACTCATGAGACAAGGCTCGGAGACGAGGGAACCGGATTCCAGCACATTTGCAGTCAGGCTACGAGGGCTCGCTATGTCACGGCTAGGTGCCGTCATGTTGAATAATCAATATTAAGGTCGTCTGTAGCATAGAGCTCCATGCGCTTCAAATACGTTCATCTTCAGTGAAATCCAACTACTGCGCGTCCCTACTGATTTTCAGCAAATGCAGTGAAAATGCGAAATACAAACGGAGGGGGATCTGTGATACCAATACCTGAATTACAACTCGGTTTCCGTGATGCTGAAAACTACAAGCGGCGTGAAAACAAGGATTTACTGAACCGGCTCTTCGTCCGCACCCCTGAGCTGGAGGGGCTGTGTGAACCTAGCACCTTTTTTCTAGTCGGAGAAAAGGGATCAGGGAAGACTGCCTATGCCGTGTATATGGAGAACAATCAATACCGTGAGAAGCAAGCCTGCCTGAAGTACATCCGCGAGACAGAGTATGCTAAGTTCGTGGAGTTAAAGCAATCGTACCACCTGACCTTAACTGACTACACGCGCATATGGAGGGTCATACTGCTCTTGCTGTTCGCTGAAAGGATTGCAGCGCGAGAAGGCCGTGAACGTTCTTGGTGGGACAACAATAGGAAGTTCCGAGCCTTGAAACAAGCAATTGACGCGTTTTACGATAGCGCGTTTTCACCAGAAATAGTTAACGCGATGCAGTTTGCCATTGAAGCAGATGTAAGTGCGCGTCTGCTTTCCAAACATGCAGAAATCGGCGCTGATCGCAAGAATTCGGTTATATTCACAGAAAATCGCTTTCAGATTAATCTGATGTTCGTTGAAAGACAGCTAGAGAGCGCACTCACAAGCGTCAAACTGGATCACGACTACATCATTTTCGTCGATGGCATAGACATACGACCAGGAACCATCCCTTACGATACGTATCTCGAGTGCATTAAGGGATTGGCGAATGCCGTATGGGCCGTAAATAACGATTTCTTCGCTGCGATCAAGGGTTCCAAAGGCCGTATGCGGGCTGTGCTACTTGTCCGTCCAGACATCTTCGACAAACTCGGGCTTCAAAATCAAAACAGCAAGCTCAGAGACAACAGCGTTGTTCTGGATTGGCTCACGACTTACAGGGAGCATCGCTCATCAGGCCTATTTCAAATAGCTGAACGTGTATTGGCGTTCCAGCAATCGCCAGCATGTCGGGAAGGTGAGGCTTGGGATCACTACTTCCCGTTCGAGGAAACGTACCCAAGGGATGAACGCGAACATCCGTCCTCGTTTATCGAGATTCTCAGGATTTCCCTTTATCGCCCGCGTGACATTCTCAGCATCTTGGCAATCCTGAAGGCGAACTTCGTTGCACAGGGTCGGGATGGATACGATACATTCAAAGTGGCTGATCTTAGGAATCCGATGTTCACACGCCAGTATTCGGATTACCTGCTTGGAGAAGTGAAGGATCACTTGTGCTTCTACTATCCAGCCGATGCGTGGGAGCACTTCCTTCGTTTCTTCCAGTGTCTTCACGGCAAGCCTCAGTTTACTCACGAGGAATTCGAGAATTCTTACAACGAATATGCGTTATACTTCAGACGGAACGGACTACAGATCCCGTCTTATGCTAAGTCTCCTGATACATTTCTCCAGTTTTTATACGACTTAGCAGTGCTGTGCTGGGTTTCTGAGACAGAAGACGAGAAGTTCTACGGATACTGCTTTCGCGAGCGTACCCCCACAAACCTAGCCCCAAAGGTCAGAGTTGGCGTTGCCTATAAGATGCACCCAGGCATCAAAAAGGCACTGGATATTGGCAAGCCCTTTCAGTAGCATGACATGGATAGATGTCGGAATATTCCGATGCAAATACAGTCTGTGGAAACATCACGATTCTATGATAAAGTGACGAATTCACGCTGGATTCAGCGATCAATTTTACAAATCCGAATCCATCAAGTCCTTGTCATGACGCAAGCCGAATTCTGCGGCCAAGCATCGAAACCATGGCCTAAAACCATGATAATCGTTCGGTTCCCGTGGTCCTACGACCTTCAAGCGCATTTTTCGCAATTTTTACTACCAAGCGCCTACATCCGCAATTCCAGCCGATGTCGCCGGTTAGATACAATATTATAAATTTCGATACTCAAAGTGGATTCGATAAAAAATGAGCTATTCAATCGGCCTTCAGACATTTTGCCAACATAATTTCTAAGTGGAGGATAATCTTGGAACGCTACAAAAATCTAGGTGGAGATTCCGGCGTGTCCGGCTATACTATTGGTGCGGGATCAATAACCGTCTATTTCATGGACGGAGCGGTCTACCTGTACACAAACGCAAGTGCGGGATCCGCACGTATTAGACAGATGATCCAACTTGCCACTGCAGGCGAAGGGTTAAATAGCTTCATCAACAGAGAAGTTAGAAATAATTACGCAAAGAGGATAAGATAATTTACCAAAGCATAGGGTTGGCTATCATGGTGAATGTAAATATTGCCATTGCAGGCTATTTGCCCGCAAGTTTCAACAAGAACATCTTTAAATCCTACAAGTCTGACCTTTTCAAGATCGTCCAACCCGTTTCGGAATATGCGCTCACTGCAAGGCCCGCCTCTGGCTGGGAGTACACCGACATAGAGATCAGCTCGTTAATTCCTGACGATTTTGATGGCGATTTTCAGCTGATACTCTTAAATATTCCTCTCGAAGAAAATTGGTTTTCAAGGGTAATCGGGAGGAACAAGATAGCGGCTACATTTTATGACGTTCAATCGACTCTACAGCACAACAATATTCCTCTGGAAAATCATGTATTGAGAATATTATATTCCTACTCATTAATGTGGCTGGCAGGAAACAGAACCCTTCCATCGACTGCTGATGAGAGTTGGATCGCACATGGTGAAACAAGAAGATGCATTTTCGACATGGACATTGACAAAAGGGACATCATCTATTCGTGCAATAGGCCAGTCTTGTGCGATGCCTGCAATCAAAATTTAATCGAAATGAGGGTATCAAAGAACAACGTGGAGGCCGCAAGCGAAGAAATCAAACATCTACGAAAGAGAACTTACTATAGGATATTTGACTTTGTTAAATCTCATCCTGTGCTTTCATTTATTCTATCGATCGCAATGACTGTGATTATCGGCGTCGGCAGCTCTTTGGCCGCGTCTTTTCTGTTCGAGAAGCTAAAATGACGCATCCTTCACCCTCCTCATGATGACGGCAGAGGATCAACACGTCGACACTACGTTGCATGCCCATGAGAAGATTCGTCGAGGTGTTTTTCATAGTGTCGATTACAGGCTCGAAATAATCATGAGCTATATTGATCAATACAACGAACAAGGGATACCATTAGTTTGGACAATGCCAGCAGAATAAATCCTTGAAAAAGATAAACACGCCTGCGCCTTCTAGGATAAGATACCATCGTAATGAATCACGACACTAGCGATAGCGGAGCGAGCACAATGAGACCTAATCGTCTATACATTGATTGCATCTGTTAAAGCAGCATTTTCTAATGGTTAGATCGAAGAAACCCGAACCCGAACTGATCGTGGTAAGTAATTTCAGAAGCGAAGAGAATCAAATGACTATCAACGAGTACCTAGAGGTTGTTGCCGGAGCCATTGGCGGAATGGCAGCGCTATTGGCTATTGCAGGCTGGCTGGGGCGGACATGGTTATCCAACAAATTTAAGTCCTCAATCCAACACGCTTACGACGTTAAGCTGGTCGAGTTTAAAGCTGAGCTTGCGACAGCGGAGAGAATTAACCACGAACGTTGGGCAATGAAGCGAGACGTCTTCCTGAAGGCGCTCAAGCTCGTCGACGCTTGGTGGGCCAATATCGAGTGGGTGCCTCAACCTCAGGTACAACCCAGGCCGACGATTGAAGAAATCAGAGATATTCACAATCAGATTTCGCTTATCTGCGAGAATGACAATGTCCTCAAATCGTTTAAAACCTGCTTTAGGGTGTCGACTGGTAACGAGTCACCTCCGAATCTCAGCATGGATGCGATTGTCGACCTGAGAAACGCAATGCGTGAGGAACTCACATTCTCTACCACTTTCCCTGATGATCGAGAAAATTCATGGTTTGTTGCAATCGCAATGAAGGACTGATCTGCCTACAATGGGCTTTCGACTGCCGGCACCTCCCCTTTGTCTCAGTCCCAGCATTGCTCAAGGAGCGGATATGAATAAGGAAGTTATTACTGAACAGCTTCTCCAAGCGATCTGGGCTTGTGAGAACGCCCTTCCGTTGAAGGACAGTGAGTTTCTCAGAGAAAACGAAGAGCGCCTGAATAAAAACCTCGATCAAGTAAGCATTGCCTTCAGCGGATCATGGATTGGCTATCATGCCAATGTCTACTACCGTGGTCTGCAGACTCCGTCGCCGGGCGATCATTTCAGTTCCGAATGGGGCCTGATGGATGTTTACATGAGCATTCACTCATCTCAGAACTGGGTGGAGTATTCACGAAACGACGTCCGCGATGCGATTATGACAGGGGTAGACCCGGACTACGAAAACCAATTAGCGCAAGTGTCAACGCAAGCCAGGTTAGTACTCAATGATAAGTACGAGACTGTTCTGACAATACTGGATGCGCTAGTAGCCGGAACGAGTACTCCTACACTTCAACGTATTCAGGAGGACCTCGCACAGATCGACGTGGAACTGACTCCCTACAAGGTGGTAGAGACCTTACGACCTCACGGCGAAATAGTAAGTCGCGATTCCACAGCGATGTCTCAAGGTTTGATAACGCCTGTTCATTGCATTGTGCAGGCGGAGCAGATTGCACTCCTCTATCCGTTCGCAGCGCTGAAGACTTTAACGAACTGCGCGCGTCGGGTTTTAAAGTACATGGAAATCAACGACTTGATAGAGATGAGTAAAATGTCAAACGGTAACAAGGTATTCCTTGGACACGGGCGTTCAGCATTGTGGCGAGAACTCAAAGACTTCGTTCAAGACCGCTTGCACCTCGATTGGGAGGAGTTCAACCGCGAGTCCACGGCTGGCATTGCCACTATCGAACGACTACAGCAAATGCTCGACAACGCATCGTTTGCCTTCCTTGTCATGACGGCAGAAGATCAACACGTCGACACTACGTTGCATGCCCGTGAGAATGTCATCCACGAAGTCGGGCTGTTCCAGGGGCGTTTGAGTTTCAGAAAGGCAATCGTGGTACTTGAAGAGGGTTGCTCCGAGTTTTCGAACATAACGGGATTAAGTCAGATCAGATTCCCAGCCGGAAATATCTCAGCATGTTTTGAGGACATCAGAAGAGTCCTTGAAAGGGAAGGAATTATCTGAGACCGACAGAGCGACCAAAGACATGCAATGGGGGCGCTTCGCTCGACCTTTCTTCAGGCACATAAAGTGTTGATCGCTCGATCCGAATGGAACGCTCGCCCCCAATGCCTGCTCGTCGCTCGACAACTCCTCCTCCTCCCTACTCACCTGCATCGCACTTTACCCTCGGTGTCGCGTGACGCCGAAAGCGCTGAACAGATCGGGCGAAGGACTTCGTGCGATTTCTCGCTATATTGCCCACTTACGCCTTCGTCGCGGCTCGCATTGGCGTCCCAAGGGATTCCGGACTGTTGACGAAAACCGACGTGCTGGATGCGTCGGAGCATCCCCACATCGACCGCACAAACATGCAGGCGCGAGGCCGCGAGCGCCGCATGCCGGTTCGTAGGCAATACGGCAGAATGGATCGACTTCGGTCGCGTAACTCAATGACCCTACGTGGCTACTTCATCGAATTGTCGTGGTTTTCCACGATCCATCAGTGCTAATCTGTGGATAATCTGTGCAATCCGTGGTTTTAAAACCCTGTCTTGATACTCTGTTTGCACCCCTGCAAAGGAAGCGATATATTGCGCACAATATTACCCGATTCGCCGGAAGTATGCGGACAAGCACTCGTGAAAGCAGGAGCGGAGCAGCGACGGTGGGAACTCTTCACCCCGGCAACCCGCTGCGCCTCGGCATACACCGAGCGTCGGGTGATGGATTGATCCCGTGAGCGCTGAGGGATTTCTGTTTTTATAGGAAAACCGGGTATCTTCGGTACCCACGTCCCGAGGAGAAAACTACGTGACCAGCAGCCAACAACGAGCCGAACTGCAACGCCGTATCTGGCAAATCGCCAATGATGTACGCGGCGCGGTGGATGGTTGGGATTTCAAACAATACGTGCTCGGCGCGCTGTTCTATCGCTTCATCAGCGAAAACTTTGCGGCGTACTTCGAATGCGGTGACGAAAGCATCCGCTATGCTCAGATGGCTGACAATGTCATCACGCCGGAAATCAAGGATGATGCCATCAAGACCAAGGGATATTTCATCTACCCCAGCCAGATGTTCGACAGAGTGGCTGCCAACGCCAACAGCAACGAACGACTGAACACCGACCTGGCCGCCATCTTCGCCGCCATCGAAGCCTCGGCCGCCGGTTATCCGTCCGAGCAGGACATCAAGGGCTTGTTTGCCGACTTCGATACCACAAGCAACCGCCTGGGCAACACCGTCAAGGACAAGAACACCCGCTTGGCCGCCGTGCTCAAAGGCGTGGCCGAATTGGACTTCGGCGACTTTGATGCCAGTCACATCGATCTCTTCGGTGATGCCTACGAGTTCCTCATCTCCAACTACGCCGCCAATGCCGGCAAATCGGGGGGCGAATTCTTCACGCCGCAGCATGTGTCGAGGTTGATTGCGCGACTCGCCATGCACAAGCAGAGTAGTGTCAACAAGATTTACGACCCCGCCTGCGGCTCGGGCTCCTTGCTGCTGCAGGCGAAAAAGCATTTTGATGAACATCTGATTGATGATGGCTTCTTCGGGCAAGAAATCAACCACACCACCTACAACCTGGCGCGGATGAACATGTTCTTGCACAATATCAATTACGACAAATTCAACATCCAGTTGGGCAACACGCTGACAGCCCCGCACTTCGCCGAGGACAGACCTTTCGACGCAATCGTGTCCAACCCGCCTTACTCGGTGAAGTGGATCGGCAGCGACGATCCTACGCTGATCAACGACGAGCGCTTCGCCCCTGCGGGTGTGCTCGCGCCCAAATCCAAAGCCGATTTTGCTTTTGTGCTGCATGCGCTCAACTATCTTTCCGGCAAAGGCCGCGCGGCCATCGTCTGCTTCCCCGGAATTTTCTACCGAGGAGGCGCCGAACAGAAAATCCGCCAATATCTGATCGACAACAACTATGTCGAAACCGTGATCTCTCTCGCGCCAAACCTGTTCTTTGGCACCACCATCGCCGTGAATATCCTGGTGCTGTCCAAACGCAAAACCGACACCACAACCCAGTTCATCGACGCCAGCGGACTGTTCAAGAAAGAAACGAATACCAACGTACTGCTTGACGAACACATCGAACAGATCATGCAGGTCTTCGACCGCAAGACCGATGTCGCGCACTTTGCCCGATCAGTCAGTTTTGAAGATATCGCCGCCAACGACTACAACCTTTCGGTGAGCGGTTACGTGGAGGCCAAAGATACCCGTGAGACCGTGGACATTACCCGGCTGAATGCCGAACTGAAAACCACCGTCGCCAACATCGACAAGCTGCGCGCGGAAATTGACGCCATCGTAGCAGAGATTGAAGGAGCGTCCGCATGATTCCGGAAAACAAGCTCAACATCACGGAGCAGATCGCACTGGCCAAGGCCGAGGAAAGAATCAGCAAACAGAAAGCCAGACAGCTTTTTGACTCGGGCGACATCCACAACGTGGAGGTGGGTACGTTTTCCGGCCTGGCGTACATCCATGCCTATCTTTTTGGCGAGATTTACCACTTCGCCGGAATTGTCCGCGACGTGAATAGCTCCAAAGGTGATTTCCGCTTCGCCCCGGTCATGTATCTGCACGCCTCGCTCGAACATATCGACGCCATGCCGCAAGGCAACTTCGAGCAAATCGTGGAAAAATATGTGGAAATGAATGTCGCCCATCCCTTCCGCGAAGGCAATGGACGGGCCACCCGCATCTGGGTGGATCTGATGCTGAAAAAAGAGCTCAAGCAGGTGGTGGACTGGAATCGCGTCGATAAAGAGGAATATCTTTCCGCCATGCGGCGCAGCCCGGTGAAGGACCTGGAAATCAAATTCCTGCTCAAGCAAGCCCTCACCGACCGCATCGACGACCGCGCCCTGTTCATGAAAGGCATCGACGTGAGTTATTTCTACGAAGGCTACAGCGAATTCAAGACCGAGGAGCTGTAACCGTGAATCACATTCCTTTTCTGGAAAAGCTGCTGGATGGGGTTGAGGTGGAGTGGATGGCGCTGGGGGAGGTCACCAATGTTTTACGGGGGAGGCGGTTAACAAGAAGTCAACTCTCGGATGGGGCAAGTTTTCCTGTATATCACGGCGGCTTAGACCCTTTAGGCCATTATGTGGACTCCAACCGTCCGGCTAACACGGTCATGATTATCAATGTCGGTGCTTCAGCAGGCACTGTAGGTTACAGCTTTGTTGATTTTTGGTCTTCCGATGGTTGCTACTGTTTGGAGCACGCTAATTTACTAAACAATAGATTTGTATATTATGCTCTGATCGGCCATCAAAATTTTTTGCGATCAAGGGTGCGAGTTGCAGGCATTCCCACTCTTGACGCTGTGGTGGTTGAGAAGCTCGAAATCCCCATCCCCTGCCCCGAAAATCCCAAAAGATCCCTTGAAATCCAGGCCGAAATCGTTCGCATTCTGGACGCTTTTACCGAGCTGACCGCCGAGCTGACCGCCGAGCTGACCGCTCGTAAAAAACAATACAACTACTATCGCGACCGGTTGTTGAGCTTTGAAGAGGGGGAGGTGGAGTGGAAGGCATTCGGTGACGAAGAATTTTTCGAAGTGGCTTCTGGGGGAACTCCATTAAAAGAAAAAGCGGAATACTGGGATGGCGGCCATATTCCGTGGCTTAAATCTGAATCGTGCAATAACCAACCCGTTCATTCAGCCAACAACTTTATAACAGCGCTTGGATTAAAAAAATCCAACGCGAAGCTTTTAAACGAGGAAACTACGTTGATCGCGCTTGTTGGAGCAACCATTTTCAAAACTGCATTTCTAGAGTTTCCCGCAGCGACAAATCAAAACATTGCCAGCATTAAATCAAAAAATACAATGGTGATTATTGATAAATACGTCTTTTATTATCTGGCAAATCTATATGACAAACTCAAATCAGAAATGCGCAATTACGGAATGCTGAACCTTACGATGTTAAGGCAATTCAAAATCCCCGTTCCTGCGCCGGAAGAACAAGCCCGCATCGTCGCCATTCTCGACAAGTTCGACGCCCTGACCAACTCCATCACCGAAGGCCTGCCACGCGAAATCGAGCTGCGCAAGAAGCAATACGAGTATTACCGCGATATGCTGTTCAACTTCCCCAAACCCGAAGCTTCAGCAGCCGCCGGCACATAAAGCGAAACCACCATGCCCGAGCACAACCTCACTTCACGCGAGCAAAGCACGGAATTCCTGCTCTACACCGCGCACAACGGCGCAGTCAACGTCGAAGTCCTGCTCGGCAATGAGAGCATCCGGCTGACCCAAAAGCGCATGGCGGAGTTGTTTGGTGTGGGCGTCCCGGCCATTTCCAAGCAACTGAAGCTGGCTGCATGAAAAGCCGTTGCCTGAGGTGAAAAGTTCAATTAGCGGCTACCCATCGAATCCGATTTTGACCGCGCAATAAAAACCGCCGCAAAGGAAGGGCCCCGAAAAATGAGCGACTACAAGGCCATTGCCGAATCCAGAAACTTCATCGTCCTGGACAAATACGTCAGGGAATGGAAGGCCAACGAACACTACCAGAGCGAATCGGATCTGGAGCGGGAGTTCATTCAGGACTTGCGGAATCAGGGCTATGAATACGCGCCCGAACTGGACACGCCGGAAAAGCTGCTGGCCAATGTACGCAACGCCTTGCAGACGCTGAACAAGGTGCGGTTCTCCGACGGCGAGTGGTTGCGCTTTGTGGAAACCTGGCTGGACAAGCCCAGTGATGGCATCGTCGAGAAAACCCGCAAGATTCACGACGATTACATTCACGACTTTGTGTTTGACGATGGCCATATACAGAACATCTATCTACTGGACAAAAGGAACATTGCCCGAAACCAGCTACAGGTGATCAAGCAGTTCGAGCAGACGGGCAGCCACGCCAATCGCTACGACGTGACGATTCTTGTCAATGGTCTGCCTCTGGTGCAGGTGGAACTGAAAAAGCGCGGCGTGGCGATTCGTGAAGCCTTCAATCAGGTGCATCGCTACAGCAAGGAGAGCTTCAACAGCGAGCATTCCCTGTTCAAGTATCTGCAACTATTCGTGATCTCCAACGGCACGGACAGCCGGTATTTCGCCAACACCACGCAGCGCAACAAGAACAGCTTCGACTTCACCATGAACTGGGCGAAGTCGGACAACTCGCTGATCAAGGACTTGAAGGACTTCACCGCCACCTTTTTCCAGAAAAGGACACTGCTCAGCGTACTGCTGCATTATTCGGTATTCGATGTCAGCAACACCCTGTTGGTCATGCGTCCCTATCAGATTGCCGCCACCGAACGCATTCTGTGGAAAATCAACAGCGCTTGGCAGACGAAAAACTGGAGCAAAACGGAAAGCGGCGGTTATATCTGGCACACAACCGGCTCGGGCAAGACCTTGACCAGCTTCAAGGCGGCGCGCTTGGCCACCGAGCTTGCTTTCATCGACAAGGTGTTTTTCGTCGTCGACCGCAAGGATCTCGACTATCAGACCATGAAGGAATACCAACGCTTTTCCCCGGACAGCGTCAATGGTTCCGACAGCACCGCCGGCTTGAAGCGCAATCTGAACAAGGACGACAACAAGATCATCGTCACCACCATCCAGAAACTCAACAATCTGATGAAGGGTGAAAGCGAACTGCCCGTTTACAGCAAGCAGGTGGTGTTCATATTCGACGAGTGTCATCGCAGTCAGTTCGGCGAAGCGCAGAAGAACCTGAAAAAGAAGTTCAAGAAATTCTATCAGTTCGGCTTCACCGGCACCCCGATCTTCCCCCAGAATGCCTTGGGCGCGGAAACCACGGCCAGTGTATTTGGCCGCGAACTTCATTCCTACGTGATTACCGACGCCATTCGCGACGAAAAAGTGCTGAAGTTCAAGGTGGACTACAACGATGTACGCCCACAGTTCAAGGCCATGGAAAGCGAGCTGGATGAACGAACGCTCAGCGCGGCGGAAAACAAGCAGGCGCTGCTGCACCCGGAGCGTATTCGTGAGATCACCCAGTACATTCTGAAAAACTATCGTCAGAAAACCCGCCGCCTCCAGACCGGCACCGCGGGGTTCAACGCCATGTTCGCGGTCAGCAGCGTGGACGCCGCCAAACTGTACTACGAATCCTTCCGGGAACTACAGAAAGACAGCGACAAGCCATTGCGGGTGGCCACCATTTTCTCATTTGCCGCGAACGAGGAGCAGGATGCGATCGGCGACATTCAGGATGAAAGTTTTGATGTCTCCGCCATGAGCCTCAGCGCCAAAGAGTTTCTGAGCGCAGCCATTGCGGACTACAACGCGCTGTTCAAGACGAACTTCAGCGTGGACAGCAATGGCTTTCAGAACTACTACCGCGATCTCGCCAAGCAGGTGAAGGCCAGGGAGATCGACCTGTTGATTGTGGTGGGCATGTTCCTCACCGGCTTTGACGCCCCCATGCTGAACACCTTGTTTGTCGACAAAAATCTGCGTTACCACGGCCTCATTCAGGCCTATTCGCGCACCAACCGCATTTTTGACGCCACAAAAACCTTTGGCAACATCGTCACCTTCCGCAACCTGGAGCAGGCCACCATCGACGCGATCACATTGTTCGGTGACAATAACACCAAGAACGTGGTGCTGGAGAAGAGCTACAAGGAGTACATGGAAGGCTTTACCGATGTGCTGACCGGTGAGGCGCGGCGTGGTTTTATGGATGTGGTGCGTGAGTTGGAGCAGCGCTTTCCCGACCCCTCCACCATCGAGAAGGAGGCAGACAAGAAAGCATTCGTGAAGCTCTTCGGAGAATACTTGCGCATCGAGAATGTCCTTCAACACTTCGATGAGTTCACGAGTCTGAAGGCACTGCAAGGCCTTGACACGAGCGACCCCGTCGCAGTCGAGCAGTTCAAGGCACAGCATTATTTGAGTGATGAAGACCTGGCCGCGCTTCAAAAAATTACGATACCGTCGGAACGAGCAATCCAGGATTACCGATCCACGTACAACGACGTGCGCGAGTGGCTTCGTCGGCAACAATCCTCGGATGACACGGACAAGTCCTCCATCGACTGGGACGACGTGGTATTCGAGATTGATCTTCTGAAGTCGCAGGAAATCAATCTCGACTACATTCTGGAACTCATCTTCGAGCACAACAAGAACATCAAGACCAAGTCGGGACTGGTTGATGAAGTGCGTCGCGTGATTCGCGCGAGTCTCGGCAACCGTGCCAAAGAAAGTCTCCTGGTCGATTTCATCAACCAGACCGATCTGGACCAGATTGTCGACAAGGCAAGTGTGATCGAGGCCTTCTTTGCCTTTGCCCGCGCGGAACAGCAGCGTGAAGCGCAAGAGTTGATCACCGCCGAGAACTTGAATGCGGAGGCGGCCAGGCGCTATATCACCGCCTCATTAAAGCGGGAATTCGCGAGCGACAGCGGCACGGAACTCAATGCCATCCTGCCCAAAATGAGCCCGCTGAACCCGCAATACCTGATCAAGAAGCAGAACGTCTTCCAGAAAATCACGACGTTCGTGGAGAAGTTCAAAGGTGTCGGTGGAGCGGTTTAAAGCATCATTTGCACAAATAAACACCCCAAAGAGAGACAGGCATTCACTCCGAACTCCGCCACCTTGCACGATCCATCTGTGCTAATCTGTGTGAAATCTGTGCAATCTGTGGTTTTGAAACTACATTGTTCGCACGCATAATGCGCTTCGCTTCATAGCATTACAATTCAGCGAGTCCACCATGCCAACTCCAAAAACCAAACCCACCGGCGCGAGCGTCGAGGAGTACCTCGCGGCGAGAGCCAACGCTGAGCAAATGCATGACTGCAGGGCGCTCCTGGACATGTGCGAGCGGGTGACGGGGCAGAAACCGTACATGTGGGGACCAAGTATCGTGGGCTTTGGATCCTACACCTACCGATATGAAAGCGGGCACTCGGGCGAGGCGCCGCTCGCGGCTTTTGCCGTGCGCGGCAGAGACCTCGTGGTGTACCTCGGCGTGGACGATCCCGGGCAAGCGGAACTCCTGTCCGTGCTCGGGAAGCACAAGATGGGCAAGTCCTGCCTCTACTTCAAACGCCTCGCGGATCTCGATGTGAATGTCCTCGAGGCACTCATCGCTCTGGCGGCCACGGAGGCGCTGCGGCGCTATGGCTCGAGCTCGGAGGTGTAACGCACAGACGCGTAACGCAAAGACGCAAGGATGCACAAGTCGCTATCTCGCTGACAGCGGCGGTTGGATTGCTTCCCCTGCGGCTACTGCTCGGATCCTGGTGGACTTCAGCGAATAATCTGTGCTAATCTGTGTATAATCTGTGCAATCTGTGGTTCTCCCCCTCTGTCACATCCACTCCAACAATAATCATGGCACCCGCACCGTTTTCATTCTCCCGGGTGTGACGAAGGAACATGAGAGACTGTGGTTTTGAAACCGTGTCTTGATGATCTTTTTGCACCCCTGCAAAGGAAGCGATATATTGCGCACAATATTGCCCGATTCGCCTAAAGTATTCGGACAAGTACCTGTGGACCAATGCACCGCATCGAAACCGGGGCAGGGTGATTACGACGGGATAGCAAAGCGCAATCCAACAGCCGCCTGCAGCGGTCGGGACCGCCGGGCTCAAACATTCGACCTATTTGGAGAAATCAGCCGATGTCATACCAGGATACCGTGGCACAGCAATTCGGAAGCAGTGTGTCGTATTGCGACTACATTCTCGCTCGGCAACTTGAGGTATTGCGGCCTACCCACATCGTCGATTTCGGTGCCGGCGGCGGGAAAAACGGAAGAATTGCGCGGGAGGTGCTCCAAAGCGACGTACGCCTTGTGGCCGTGGAGGGATCGGAAAAAACAGCAAGCATGCTCCGCGATGAAGGCCCGTACGATGAAGTTCACCATGCGCTACTTCAGGACTGGGTGCGCAAGGACTCACAGATGTACGATGTGGCTATCTTCGGCGACGTTCTGGAACATTTGAAGCCCACCGAAATTCATGCGGTAATCAAGCAATGTCATCGCACCTTCAGACACATCATAATCATTTGTCCGCTTCATGATATTTTCCAGGAGGAAACCTACGGCAATCCGCTGGAAATTCATCAAACCTATATCACGAGCAACTTTTTTGATCGATACAACTGGGGCGAAAAACATATCATAAAGGGTAGCTATTGGACCATTATGTATGTTCACATCGATACCGCCCCCAAACCGGCGGAGTCCATGCGGAGGAAGCTCTCACAGAACATATTTCATGGGAGCATGGTGGTGTTGCAACCCCTCGGCCTGGCCCGGCCGCTTGTGAATGTCCTCAAACGCTATTTCCTGAAGTACAAGAAATTGTTGCGAGGTTGATCGCGCGGGAATAACGCAAAGACGCAAGGATGCACAAGTCGCTATGTCGCTGACAGCGGCGGTTGGATTACTTCCCCTGCGGCTACTGCTCGGATCCTGGTGGACTTCAGCGAATAATCTGTGCTAATCTGTGTATAATCTGGGCAATCTGTGGTTTTTACACTGTGTAATTCACACCGATGTACTCACACAGTGATCACGGCAGATGGCTCTCCAAATGCGCATGATCCGGCGTCAGCACGCCCTTGTGCGCGATCACTGCGCGGCGCAGCTCGGGCGGGAGCGCAATGTCGTCGAAGGAGTGGCTGAAGTCCGCGCGCGCAAGTGCCGGGATGAACGGCTCGAGCGACATGCCGAAAGCGATGGAGGCCTCGCGCGGCAACTCCGTGGGAAGTTTGTCCACGGCGAGTATCACCGGGCCACGCTCCCCTTCCCAACCGTCCGTCACCACGCCCGTCAGCGGGTCGTGGACGTACACGGGATTGTCGGAGGTGGTGCCCTTCACGGTGAGCTGCACCGAGCCGTCGATGTCGCAACTGATGTCGCCTATGGCGCGCAGCCGTGGCATACCCTGCGCCCACAGCGCCCGCGCCGCCTCCAGCGAAAGCAGCCGCGGAAAGCGTTCGTCCCAGTAAATGCCGTTGACAAGAACGCTGAGATGCGGAAGGTACGCGTCGAACACTCCACGATAGCGCTCGGGATGCGTGTAGTACTCCTGAAGATCGAAGGCGGATGAATCGTCGATGCGCGCGACCAAATCCTCCTCGCGGAACTCCACACTGTACACCACGCGATCGGAAAATCGTCCGCCACGCATGAACGCCTCGAGGTCACCGGCGGCGATATGCTCGACGGGCAGCAGCTCGTACAGCGACTGCGCGCCCTTCGACACATTTCCATAGCCGGTGAAACCGGTGACGAAAGGCACCAGCGCGGGAGGCAGACCATCGCGGCGTATCACTTCGCCCACCTCGCGTATGCCTTGTTCGGCGTGCTCCAGCAAACCATACTCCGACGCGTAGCGGATGCGCGAGAACGGCGAAGCGATGCCCTGCGCGTCGAGACGCTTGCCCAGGGCCCACAGCGTGTCGATCATGCCGGCCAGCCCGGCGAAGTTACCGAAAAACACCAGGCGGCGGTTCCGTTCGTCGCGAATCAATTCATAGTCGAGCAGTGTCAGATGATGCTCGAGCATGTGGCGCAGCATGCCCATGTTGTAGGACTGCGCCTTGATGGTGTGGGAAAAAAACAGATAGGCCTTGTCGTCCAGCATGTAGCGGGGATGGATTTCCTTGACGCCGATAATGATGTTGGCGTCGGAGAGATCCTCCGTCAATTCGGCTCCCGCCGCGCGAAATTCCTCGTCGCTGAAAATGCGATTTTCCATCGGCTCGACGAGTATGCGCAGCCCGTGATCCCGATGCAGACGTGCCACCTGCTCGGGCACGAGCGGAACGCGGCGTTCGGTGTGGTCTTTGGTTTCCTTGCGAATTCCGATGCAATGCAACATGCGGCCTGATACTCCACTGTACAACCCTGGTTACTGCGGGGAATTTACTCTCCCAGTGTTCAACAGAGTAAGGTACAACGGGACGGCGAGATTGCCAACCGCCGTATCCGATATCACTGCGCCGCCAGCGCTTCCATCCGCTCCGTGGCCTCTTCCGACAACTGCCAAAGACGCTCGGCAACGGCCTCGTCGCGCGCATGTGCCATGGGACGCACGCGCTCCGGTGTGCCCCGCAGCTCGAACATTTTACCCGGACCAAAATATTCGCCGCCGCGTACGCCGGGATCGGTAGCCGCGCGCAGCGACGGCAGCGCGGCTGTTTCCACATCGTGCGCGATGAGTTTGCTCATCCACACGAGCGTAGCGGAATGCCGCTGCAGTTCGGTCATGCTCACCCCCGGATGCGCCGCCACGGCGATGCAGCGCGAGGCGCGCGCGGCAAGGCGGCGTTGCAGTTCCAGCGTGAACAGCAGATTCGCCTGCTTGCTGTCGGCATACGCCCGCCAGGCATTGTAGCGGCGGCGCGTCCAGTGCAGGTCTTCGAAATCGATGCGGCCGATTTTATGCGCACCGCTGCTCACGGTCACCACGCGCGCAGCGGGTGCCGCTTCAAGCGTGTCGAGCAACGCGGTGGTCAGGGCGAAATGCCCGAGGTGGTTCACTCCCATCTGCAATTCAAAGCCCTGCGCGGTGCGCGTCAGCGGCGGAATCATAACACCCGCATTGTTCAGCAGCACATCCAGGCGCGGATGCCTCGCGCGCACCATCGCGGCCGCGTTGCGCACCGAGCGCAGATCCGCCAGATCCAGCAGCTGAAGCTCCAGCGAGGCGTCCGCATGCGCTTCGAGAATGCGGCGCATCGCCGCCTCGCCCTTGCCTGCGTCACGCACGGCGAGTATGACATGCGCACCGCGACCCGCGAGTTCGCGCGCCGCGACAAAGCCGATACCGGAACTCGCACCGGTCACCATCATTATCTTGCCTTGTTGATCGGGGATGTCCCTCGCCGTCCACTTCCCTGCTTCGTTCATCGTATCCTCCATGGTCATTCATGTGCTGCGTCTGTGATGCGGCGCCACTGTCAGGCGCGCGTCATGTTGTTGTGCAACACGCAAGGCGCGAAGCGAAGTTCCGGGCATTCGCACATGGGACCGGGGATAGGGATGTGCATGCGCAATGGTGCGCGAAGAGAGGGAGAGGGAAGAAAAGGACTGTCAGCTCCGCGAAGCGCCGTCGCTCAGCACGCGTAGGGGAATCCAACGGCCGCGCAGTGCCTCGTCCAGCAGCGTGCCCGTCACCACCTCGCCGCGCACGGCTTCGATGCGCACATCGGCGATGCGGTGTTCGAGACCCGCTTGCCAGGGAACCTGCACACGGACGTAATTCTCCGAATATCCCTCGGCCAGCTGACCGTCTCCGTGCTCGAACAGCACCGACAGTGTGCGGCCGATTTGCCGCTCGTGATGCAAGCGGCGCTTGCGCATGCTCAACGTCCGCAACATGGAACTGCGGCGCGCGCGCTCCGCCGGCGGCACCTTGCCTTCGAAGCCCACCGCTTCGGTGCCGGGACGTTCGCTGTAGTTGAACACATGCAGGTAGGTAAACGGCAACTCGACGAGAAACTCGTACGCCTCGCGAAACAGCTGCTCGGTTTCGCCGGGCATGCCCACGATCACATCCACGCCGATACCGGCCTCGGGCAACGCCGCAAGCACGGCCTGCACGCGGTCGCGGAACATGCGCGTGTTGTAGCGCCGTCGCATCAGACGCAGCACCGCATCGCTGCCGCTCTGCAAGGGAATGTGAAAATGCGGTACGAGACGCGGCTCGGCCGCCGCCAATGCGATGATGTCGTCGCTCAGCAGATTGGGCTCGATGGAACTGATGCGCAGGCGGAAATCGCCGTCGATGGCAAGCAGCGCTCGCAGCAAATCGTACAGGCCCACGTCGCCACCGGCGCCGTAATCCCCCACGTTCACGCCGCTGAGAACGATTTCGTGAAAACCCGCGGCGAGAATATCCCGCGCATGCCGCACCGAGCGTTCGATACTCTCGCTGCGGCTGGCGCCGCGCGCCATGGGAATGGTGCAGTATGAGCAGTTGTAGTCGCAGCCATCCTGCACTTTGAGAAAGGCGCGCGACCTCGCTGCGCCTTCGGCCGAATACGCCACACCGAAACTCGCCGCGTCGTGCACGTCGCCCACCACCACGCGCACCTGATCCTTGCGCCAGGAAGGGTCGGCATGCTCCATGATGTGGAATTTTTCTTCCGCGCCCAGCACCAGATCCACGCCATCGATGGCGGCGAGTTCATCGGGACGCAACTGCGCATAGCAGCCCAGCACGATCACGTAGGCGTCGGGCGAGCGGCGCAGGGCCTGCCGCACGGCTTTGCGCGCGTCACGGTCGGCATTCTCCGTCACCGAGCAGGTGTTGATCAACACCACGTCCGCATGCTCGCTGAAATCCACCGTGGCGAAGCCCCGCTCGGCGAACTGCCGCTGAAAGGTGGCGGTCTCGGCGAAGTTGAGCTTGCAGCCCAGAGTATGGAAGGCGACGCGTTTCATAGCATGGTAAAAAAAGGAATTTTTCGCTGAAATCGAAACCTGCCACCATACGGCCTCCGTACCTTCGTCACTCCGCCGCGGTGGAATAGCGCGGGCATTGGCAACCCTCGATGGCGC
The DNA here is from genome assembly GCA_035362335.1 of Bacteroidota bacterium. GTDB lineage: Bacteria > Bacteroidota > Ignavibacteria > SZUA-365 > SZUA-365 > JAOSJT01. The sequence continues at coordinate 93,847 of DAOSDL010000006.1, read as the reverse complement.
CTTCGGGTATCGTCAGGCTGAGCGCAGCGCCGAGCACCTATGTCCGAGATGGCACTGCGTTATTCCGGCGCGGAGTCGAAGCGTCACGAACGATCCAAACCGGCGTAAGCGCTAGCGGACCGACTCCGTGTGACGATACCCGAAAGCGCCATCGTGGATCACCCCTGCCCACGCTCCGCCTGTTCCTCGCCGCCGAGGCGGTACAGAGCAAAGGGTACGGAGAACAGCATGCTGCCCAGCAGGGAGAACAGAATGAAGCGCCACGGCGAGAGATTGCGCACGTCTGATCGGTGCAGCAGCCAGGCGAAAAGCAGCATCAGCGCGAAGGCTTCGCAAATGAACACCAGCGCCACGGGATTGCTCAGGGTATCGATCAGCAGTTGCCTATGCAGCGCGGCGTAGTAGAGGAACAGTCCATTGGGCACGACCGCACCGAACACGGCCAAAGCGAGCAGGAAGGCGCGCTGTCGCGCGGAATATATGGGGAATCGCATAGTTCTCCTCGATTGATGGTGCCGCGCAATATACAGCCCCTCCCCGCCCTCCGTCAATGCCGACGCGCCCATCCGAGGACGGGCGCGAAGGCATGCGTGTTATTTCCTTGCGCCGGCGGCGTCGTTCCAACTGCGCTCGGCGTAGACGCGCACATGCCGCCGCACATCCGAGGGCCATGACTCGGTGAACTGTTCGAAGCGGGCGCGATCGTTGGCGTACAGTGCGCGCAGGGCCTCCTGAAATCCCGGCAGATCGCCCGCCACCGCATTCATGAAGCGGTAGCATGCCTCCTGCGCCGCGCGCCGGCGTTCCGTACCGTGCACATCCTTGCGGGCCTCTTCCACCAGTTTGCGCAGCGTGACCGACGCTCCGCCCGGCTGCCGCTCCAGCCACTCCCAGTGCCGGGGAAGCAGCGTCACCTCGCGCGGCACCACACCCATTTTCGGACGACCGGGACCTTTCTTCGCGCCGCGCGCCACCGGCAGCGGCACATCGCCTTCGCGCAGACGCCGCTCGATCACCGCCAGCACCTCACGCATCGTACCCCGCAAATCCAATTCCACGATATACGACGACTCCGCGTCGAACACCAGCACCGAGGCCTCGTCATGTGCATCCACCCATTCCTTGACCTTGCGCGCAACGGACATCAGATCACCTTCGGCAATGCAGCGCATGCCATCGAAGGCAATACAACGTTCAGCAATCTGTGTATACATGAGCCATGCTCCTTGTGAATGATGTCCAAATATACCCGGATAATATTCCAAATGCAATATCATCCGGATAATAATCGTGGAGATGATTCGTGTAATACAGTGAAGAATGAGAATAGGGAGGAAAGGAGGGTAAGGAGGAATTGGGGAACGCAGAGCGCTTCGCGGGAACACAGTGTACACAGAGCGCTACGCGAACACCAAGCACACAGAGGGGGTCTCCGGCCTTGCGACTCCGGGCCTTTGCGCCCTTGCGTTGGCGCATCCCTGCACCTTTGCGTTGACTCGATTACCGCTGCCAGATCGCTCACGACGCATCCAAGCGGCTTTGCGTGACTCGATTACCGCAGCCGATCACCCAGAATGCGGTCCGGCGGCCTTGCGTTAACTTTATTGACGCGAAGCGCACTATTTCAGCGGAAAGCGACCTCTACCTTTCCTCTCCGCTCTCTCCGCTCTCTTTCATCTCTTAAAATGTATCACGTACTCAGCCAACCGGCAGCATTCAAGCGGAAAGCGACCTCTACCCTTCCTCTGCGCCCTCTGCGCCCTCCGCGCTCTCTTCAAATGTATCACGTACCCAGCCAACCGGCAGCATTCAAGCGGAAAGCGACCTCTACCCTTCCTCCGCGCCCTCTGCGCTCTCCGCGCTCTCTTCAAATGTATCACGTACTCAGCCAGCTCGCCCCGATCACCGCAGCGCCTTCCTCACCATCGAGGAATTCCCCGCGAAATCGCGGGCGGTGACCACCACTTCCTTGCCGTTCGCGGCCTTGTACACGGCGTGCGGCACATACAGCTGGCCGCGGCCCTCGTGATACAGCAGCGGCACAACCTTGTCATCGATGCGGGCCACCACCGAACGCAAGTCCACACCCGACAGCGAATCCCGCACCGTGATGCGCAGCGCCTCGCTGCTGCGGGGCGCGATTTCCACGGAGATGAGCGGACCCGCCTGATCGCGGCGCACGGCGTAGCTTCCGAGAAAACGCGCGACACGCGCCGTGAGCACGCCCGTCTGCGGCTGGCGGAACTCACCGTATTTGCGCATGCCCGCATCCATCGATAGAAAGGCCCCTTCGCCCACATCTTTTGCGAGCAGGCTCAGCACGGGACGCCCCGCGAGCGGCACATCGGCGGGACCGACACGCCAGGCGAGCAAGGAATCGCCGCCAATGTTTTCCAGTGTGCAGAACAGTGAGCGATACACATCGCCCGGCGCAAAGCTCAGAACGAAGCGCCCGTCTTCCGATCGCAGTTGCCCACCCGCCGACGCGCTGATATGCGTGCCCCGCACACTGTCGGTCCAGAGAATTTCCTTCGCACCCACGGTATAGCGTACTTCCACCGTGGCCGTACCCGAGAGTCCCTCCCAGGTGGGAAGCACGGCGCGGTAGCGCGACGCGTCGATGGCATGTACGCGGCCCGCTTCGCTGCGCGTGCCCTGCGTGATGCGCACCTCGGGCGCTGAGGCGAACGGCGCGGCCAGGCGCAAATCGTAGACAATTTCATCGAAATGAATTTCGCGATGCGCGTACAGACGGCCCGTCGCGCGCGAGGCGCCACCCGGCACGAACAGCGCGTGAAGCTGCTCATAGCCGGCATCGTCCACAGTGACGAGGCGAAGCTGCCTGTCGCGGTACCGTTTGATATCCACACTGACGCCGGCGCGCGCCTCGGCGGCGGTCCAGCTGCCGACAGCGGCCGCGCGCGCATCATCCGCCACTTCAAGGCGCAGTTCTTCGCAACCTTCGGTCGAAAGCAGTTGTGCCTCGAACATGCCATCACGGACGCTGTGCTGCAACCGAAGATCACGCGCGAGTTCCACCACCATTCGCGCGCTCGTGCGATGTCCCGCCAAATCTTCCGCGATCACGGTGATCGCTTTGCGCCCCGCGCCAAGCCTCTCGGCCGAGAGCACGCCGGCATCGCGCGATTGCGGCAGGTAGAATTCCAGGAGATTGCCTTCGTCGCGGTACAACTTGCGGAATTCCCCTTTCATGGCCTGCATCAGCGCATGGTCGCGGTCGATGCGGATATGGAAACCGAGCGTGTCCGCGAAGCGCATGGCGGTGGATTCGAACACGTCCTTGCCATCCACCTGCAAGCGCAGCCGGTACGGCGTGGGATAGTCGGTGGCACCGTTCGCGCGATCATGCGCGCGCAGCAGCAGTCCGATGCGTCCGCGCAATCGCGGAACGGCCTTGATGCTCATCATGCCGCCGGGCGCGCCCACGGGCGTCAACGGCTTGGCGGCCAATGCGCCGTCGATGCTGCTGGCGGCGTCGAGCGGTTGCAGCAGCACACCGCGCAACTCCGGCGCGAGCGAATCCACCGGACGCAGCGTGCGCGCGAGGCCGGGATTCACGGGATTGAAATTCCTGTCACGAATTTCGAAATGCAGATGTGGCGGACCGGCGCCGGTATCGCCCGTATAAGCGATAATATCGCCTTTTTTCACCGGCAGTTCCCCTTCCTTCCACTCCACATTGCCGAAGGAAGCGCCGCGCGCCACCAATGCCTGCTGCCAGGCGAGGAGTATGCTGTCGTTCGGACGGTCGAGATGCGCGTAGGTGGTGTAATAGCCGTCGCGATGCCGCAACGCCAGAAACCAGCCGTAGCCGCCGGGTTCGAAGTACATGCTGTGCACCCAGCCGTCGCGCATGGCGAACACCTTGAAACCGATTCTCCCGCCCGTGCTCACATCGAGTCCGGCGTGAAAATGCGTCTTGCGGAATTCCGCGAAATCCGACGTGCGAATGCTGCCCGCGTCCGTGGGCCACATGTAATCGCTCCAATCCGTTTCGGATGAATCGTACACCACAGCGACCTCGCGCGGGGTGTCGGCCTCGGCGGACGTACCCGGACGGAGCAACAGCAGCAGTCCGAGCCCCAGAACAGCCAGCAGCGCCACCAACCCCGAACGCAGCGCCACGGGAGAAAGCGTCAACGCCATCACCGCTGCTCCCTCCCACCCACGACAAAACGCGCATGCACGTGATGCATGGACAGGTCGAGCACATCTCCTTCGTGTATCGCCGCCACGCCGTGTGGTGTGCCCGTGAAAATAATATCACCCGGATGCAATTCCACCAATGCGCTGATGAACGCCACGATGCGGGGCACGGAGAAGATCATCAGCGCGGTGTCGCCCGCCTGGCGTTGCGCACCGTTCACCTCGAGGGTGAAGTGCAGCGCATCCAGCGGCGGAAAGCTGTGCAGCGGATGGAAATCCGAGACGCAGGCGGCGGTGGCGAAACCCTTGGAAATCGTCCACGGCAGTCCTTTATCCCGCAAGGCCTGCTGCGTGTCGCGCGCGGTGAGGTCGAGCCCCACTCCCGCGCCGGCGAGATGCGTCAGCGCGTCGCTTTCGGCGATATGCCTCCCGCCCTTGCCCAGCAGCAGCACCAGTTCCGTTTCATGATGTACGTCGGCGCTGAACGACGGCAGCTCGATGTCCCGCCCCTCGCGAATCAGCGACGCCGCGGGCTTGAGAAACAGCACCGGCTCGGCGTTGACCTCGTTCTCGAGTTCCTGAATGTGCTTGATGTAATTCCGGCCAATACAATAAATGGTCCCGACAGGGACGGCCTGTCCCTCGGGCAGCAGGTTCACAGTGGTCATGGATTCGTTTCTCCTTGGCTCATGCTTGTAATATAACGATCACGCCTGATACGGCGTTGCATTTCACTGGGGGCGTTTCTACCTTATGAGACAAGCAGTGGTGTGAGGCACACTCCTCTTTCCCTCGTAACAGCCGTGTGGTAACACGTGAAACGTATGTTGATGGTGCTGCTCCTGCTGGGCAGCGTCGCCCACAGCCAGCAGCAGGATGGCGGCCCCGGTCGCTTCCGCAAAGCGCTGGATGATGATGAGAGCAAATTCACCAATGTCGGAAGTCTGCGGCTGACGGTATCGAATTTCGGTACGCTCGGGCACGGCTTCAATAAATGGCCCGCTCAGCCGAACTGCGAGTATCCCGCGGGATCGGGCATCGAGCATATTTTCGAGGGTGGGTTGTGGATCGGCGCTTTTCGCGGCGGACAGGGTCCGAACGTCACCACGGGCGCCGTGGACGTCAGTTCCGTGCGCGATGTGGCGGCGGGCTTCGAATTCACCAACGCGCAGGGCACACGCACGGGCGAGCGCTCCACGCTGGCGGATTCGCGCTTCTTCAGTCCCGACGCGGTGAGTCATCAGGATTTTGTGGCGGATTTCACCGATTCCAACAAAGTCGTGCCCGGCAGCAGCGTCACCATTCCCGAGCATACCTTCCCGCTCGGCGTGAGCGTGCGTCTCGAAAGCTACGCGTGGAATTTCTCCTTCGCCGAGAACTTCGTCATTCTCAATTACACCATCACCAACAGCAGTCCCGATGTGCTCGACAGCGTGTACGTGGGATTGTGGATCGACATGGTGGTGCGCAACACGAATATCAGTCCGCCGCGCGGTTCGGCCTTTTACGCGCGCGGCGGCAATGGCTTCGTGGATTCGCTGCGGATGGCCTACGAATTCGATGTGGACGGCGATCCGGGCTTCACCGACAGTTACATCGGCCTGGCTGTGCTGGGCAGTACGCCGTTGCAGTATTTCGGACCCAAGCCCTCGGGCGGCGATTCGCTGGGCGCACGCGTGGTGTACAATCCGTGGCAATTCCGCAACACCACGGATCCCGTGTATTTTTCTCCCGAGAATGACCGCGAGCGCTATGAGAAAATGTCCTCCGGCCTGCCCGCCACCGAATATCCCACGCTGAAATCGCCGTCCAATCGCTCGACCCTGCTCAGCACCGGGCCGTTCCGCGCGCTGCAACCGGGTGCTTCGGTGAATGTGGTGTTCGCGCTTGTGGCGGCAAAGAAATACGGCAACGATCCCACAGCCGACGACACCGAGGCCTCGCGCGCGAATCTGTACCGCGGACTGCGCTTCGCCCAGCAGGCCTACGACGGCGAGGACAAGAATCGTAACAACACGCTCGATCCCGGCGAGGATCTCAACGGCGATGGAGCGTTGACACGCTATGTGCTGCCCGCACCTCCCACCGCGCCGCGGGTGCGCATCATTCCCGGCAATCAGCTGGTGGATGTGTACTGGGACAATCGCGCCGAGACTTCCATCGATCCCATTTCCGGGCGGCAGGATTTCGAAGGATATCGCGTGTATCGCAGCAATGCCGGCGCGGATTTGCGTCAGGGCACGGCGCTGTCGGGCAGCTTCGTGCTGGTGGGAGAATATGATCGCCCCGATAATGCCCTGTTTTACAACACAGGCTTCGGCGCAGTGCGCCTTGCCACGCCCATGCGCTTCGAAGGCGATGCCACGGAATACCGCTACCACCTGCGCGTGCCCAATCAGCTCAACGGTTGGCAGTATGTGTACACCGTCACAGCCTTCGACGGCGGCGATCCGGAGAACAATGTGGAAAGCTTGGAAAGCAGCCGCCTGCAGAACGCGCGGCGCGTGCTTCCCGGCAGCACGCCCGATGCGGCGGCAAGCAGCGAGCCCTGCGTCTATCCCAATCCCTACTACACGCAGGCGCAGTGGGATGGCAGCGGCGAACGCGAGCGCAAGCTCTACTTCTGTAATTTGCCCGCGCGCGCCGAAATCCGCGTGTACACCATGGCGGGCGACCTTGTGCGCAGCATGCAACACGATGCGGCCACGAGCAACGGCTCCGATATTCAGTGGTTTTCGCGCTACGCCGACGGCACGCAGGTGATGTCGGGCGGCGAGCATGCCTGGGATTTGATCAGCGACAGCGATCAGGCCATTGCCACAGGATTGTATCTGTTCACCGTGGAAAATCTCGACACGGGTGATATCAAACGAGGAAAATTCGTCATCGTCAAATAAACGAGGAGTTCGTTTCATGAAATTGTTGTCCCGATTCGCCGCCCTCTTCCTGCTCACCGTGTTGCTGGGAATTTCCGCCGAGGCGCAAATTCGCAGCGACACGCTGACGATACAGGAAATCCAGTTCGTCCATCCCGACACGCTCGCGGCCGGAAATCAGGCCTCCCCGCGCGTGGGCGACACCGTCACCGTCACGGGCGTGGTGTACGCCGCGCCACGCATCACGCCGGGCGGACCCACGCTGTTCGCGCTCGGCAATGCGTTCACCTTTTACGTCACCGATCCCGCCGGTGGCGCCTGGAGCGGCATCAACATGCGTGCCTCCGATTCCACCGCCAGTGAAGCCACGCTGGTCACCGCCATCGACACGGGTTATGTGGTGCGTGTCACCGGCGTGGTGACGCAGTATTTCAGCACCACGCAGTTCGACGTGGGTGTGGTGTCGGGCAAATGGAATGCGGATGTGATGGTGGAAATTCTCGACGATCTCGGCAAGCGTCCCGATCCAACGGAAATCACCCTGCCCGATCTGGTGCAAGGCGGACCGCAGAACGGCATTCCCGCCGCGCAGCAGTGGGAAGGTGCCTATGTGGTGATCAAGGATTTGAAAGTGGGTACCGTCAGCAAGAACAGTTCCACCGGGCGCTACACCTGGACGGTGGTGGACAATCTCGGCAATTCCATCGGTGTGTACGATCAGAGCATTTACTTCCGCGGCGGTGCGCAGGGCTTCGATCCCAACTGGGCTCCGCCCACGCCGGGCACGGCCATCACGTCCATCCGCGGCGTGATCACCTCGTCGGGACAGGGCATCGTGATCGCTCCGCTGTATCCGGGCGACATGCAACTCGGCTCCTTCCCGCCGGTCATCGCCAACCTCGGTCGCAATGTGGCCATCCCCACATCCTCGCAGGAAGTGATCGTCAGTTGCGACGTGCAGGACAGCAACCCCGGCGGCACGATCAGCGGCGTCGAGCTCATTTACGGCACCAGCGACACGGAACTCGGCCGCATTCCCATGAACTACAATCCCGACAGTAAGCTGGCCTCGGGCAGCATTCCCGCGCAGGCCGACGGTAGCATCGTGTGGTACTATGTCGAAGCCAAGGACAACGATAACGAGACCGCGATTTTCCCCGGCGACATGACGGCCGGCAAGCCCTTCTTCATCGTGCGCGATGGTGCGCTGCGCATCCGCGACGTGCAGTACACGCCGTTCCGCAACGGCAACTCCGGCGCCGTCGGCGGGCAGGTGACACTGCGCGGCGTGGTGACCGCGGGCAACGCAGATCTGGGCATGGTGTACATGCAGGACAGCAACGATCCCTGGAGCGGCATCATGCTTCGTGGCGATGAAAGCATCCGCAATCTCGTCATTGGTCAGGACGTGACGGTGACCGGCGTTGTGGAAGAGCGCTTCAACGTGACCACAGTCGGCACTGCCACCGTCGGCACGGTTCACGGCACGGCCGACCTGCCCTTCCCCATCGAGTCGACCACCGGCACGTTCAAGACCGGCGTGGTGAAAGACGGCGATCCGAACGCCGAGCAGTGGGAAGGTATGCTGGCGGTATTCCGCAACCTCACCGTGACCAGCACCAATGCCGACGCGCCCACGGGCAACTTCGGCGAGTTCCTTTTCACCGATGGCTCCGGCGACATGCGCGCCGACGATGCAGGTACCTGGGACAATGTGTACACACTGGATTCCACCGACACCAATCTGATTTACCTGCGTCCGGGTGCCACCATCAGCGCGCTGCGCGGCATTGTGTATTTCTCCTTCAGCAACTGGAAGCTGTTGCCGCGCGACGAGGATGATTTCACCGACGTGGTGACTTCCATCGAGCACGTGCCCGGCATGCCGGCCACGCTCACGCTTGCGCAGAATTATCCCAATCCCTTCTCGGCGACGCAGGGCACCAGCATCCGCTTCGACCTGCCGCGGCAGTCGGCGGTGACGCTGCGCGTGCACGACATGCTCGGCCGCGTCGTTGCCACGCTTGCCGACGGTACGATGGACGCGGGCACGGTGACGGTGCGCTTCGCCGCTCCCACGCTGCCCTCGGGCCTGTACACCTACACCCTCACCGTGGACGGTACGCCCATGGTGGGTCGGATGATCATCACGCGTTGATTTCACCGGGGGGACGGCGGCTGTGAGCCACCGTCCCCCCACTGTTTTTCGAGGACTTATGACACGCGTCGCTTTCCTGCTTCTTCCTCTGGCGCTTTTCGTCTCGTCCTGTTGCACCTGCGGCCGCACGAACGAGCAGCGTTGGCCACCAACACGCATCACACTGTCCAACGGAGGTGGCGTATCCGGAATGCAGACCGGCTACACCTTGCATCCCGATGGATTGGTGACCTACTGGGTGGGCAAGGCCGGCATGCGCGAGCGCACCGACACGCTCGGTGTTGTGGGCGACGAGCAACTGCAGGCCGTGCTGCGGCATGTGTACGCGACGCCGCTCGCGACCATCGAAGCCACGGAAACGGGCAACATGACCACCATGCTGGAAATCGTGGAAGACGAGGTCGTGTACCGCTTCTCCTGGCCCGGCATTATCGAAGATTCCACACCCGTGCCTCCCGGGCTGCGTCCGCTGCGCGACGTGATACTCGGCACGGTGAAAGAAATGCGCAGCTACGAATAATCCGTTGTTCGCGCCATACGCATCATCGCACAAATGTTGCCGTCCATGAACGCTTTGCCACGACTTTCCCTCTTGCTCCTCCTGCTCGCCGCCGCCTGTTCGGAGTCGATCACGGATACCCCTCATCCGAATCAACCACCCGAGACCTGGCTGTCGCTGCATCCCGATGGAGATTTGCGCACCACCACGAGCCGCCAGCACGTGCATTGGTGGGGCGACGATCCGGACGGCTTCATTGCCGGCTACTACATCAGTTTCGACAATCGGAGCTGGAGCTTCACCACGCGCAACGACAGCGTATTCGCGCTGACGCTCTCCGGCAGCGACACCACGTATTCGTTCTGGGTGCGTGCCGTGGATGATCAGGGCAACGGCGTGTGGGATGCGGACGGCGCCTTCGGTGCCGAGCCCTATGTTGATGCCAACGGCAATGGACGCTACGACGAGGGCGAAACCTTCACGGATCTCGGCGCGGTGGATCCCACGCCAGCGGACATTCGCTATCCGATTCGCAACTCTCCTCCCGTTGTGCGTTTCGTGCAGGGCTCGGATGTGCCCGACAGTACCTTCACCGTGGCCACCTTCGCCTGGCAAGGCAGCGATCTCGATGGCGACGAGACCATCAGCGAATACCTCTACGCGCTCAACGACACCACCAATCCCGGCGCATGGAAGCGCCTGCCGCGCTCGACCACTTTCCTGACCTTGAAGGAAGCCGATGGTCTGCGCGAAGGCAACAATGTGTTTTTCCTCAAAGCCCTGGATATCGCCGGTGCGGAAAGCCGCATTGTGCGCATGCCCGACAGCAGTCGCAGCTGGCATGTGCGCAAGCCCAAGGGCGAAGTGCTCATCGTGGACGATTACGGCCCAGCCGACGCGTCCGCCGGATTTTACGCGGCGGTGACCGACACCATGTTCGGCGGCCGCTTCCGCAACGCCGACGTGTTCGATATTCGGAGCGGCGCATCCTCCACCACGCGGGGCAAGTTGTTGCCGCCGTACATCAATCCGACCTTCATCGAAACGCTGAAGCTGTTCCGCTACGTCATCTGGTATTGCGACAATCGTCCCACCGTGGATGTGGCGCAATTATCTCTGCCGGAATTCCAGCGCTGGGGCGGCTTCATTCTCTACACCGCCTCCTTCCCCGAAAGCGCCATCGATCCGCGCGGAGGCATCACCGACTACGCGCCCATCGACAGTCTGAGTCCCGCGCCCATCACCTTCGTGCCCGCGGGCACCAAGGCCGAGGCCGATCCGGAGTCGCCGGGGTATCCGCTGTTGACGCGCGACACGCAGGGCACGCCCGTGGCGTTTGTGCGCAATTTGTTCCGCAAAATCAACGCACGCAACCTCTACCGCTTCGAGGCCTCGTCGCGCTGGGAGGGCCAGCCCGTGGTGGCCGTGCGCAGTGGCGACAGCCGCTTCGTGCTCTTCGGTATTCCCCTGCACCGCTTCGAAGGTGCGGGACCCGTGTTGCGCACCGTGTTCCACAACGAATTCGGAGTGCGGTGACATGAAAATGCAACTCGTGCTTCTGCCACTGTTTCTCCTGCTCGGCCTCGGCACCGCGGTCGCGCAGCAAAAGGCCACAATCACCGGCGTGATCACCGACGCACGCAGCGGCGAAACGCTGGTGGGTGTGAACGTGATGGTAAAGGGAACGTATTACGGTGCCGCCACCGACATTAATGGAAAATTCACCATTCGCGATGTGAATCCCGGCGAGTACACGCTGGTGATTTCCTTGATCGGCTACAAAAAGGTGCAACAAACGGGCGTGGCGGTACGCGCCGGGCAGCGCGTCGAACTGAATTTCAAACTCGAGGAAACCATTCTCGCGCTCGACGAGGAAGTGGTCATCATCGGTCAGAAGCCGCTGCTCGACATCGAGCAAACCTCCAGCTCGCGCACCGTCACCGCCGAAGATATCAAGGTGGCGGTGATCGAGAACGTGAAAGACGTGGTGTCGCAGCAAACCGGCGTTGTGAAGTCCGACGAAGGCATTCACATCCGCGGCGGCCGCACGCATGAAAACGCCTACCTGCTCGACGGCATCTCCGTGCAGGATCCGCTGGCGGGCACGGGCTTCGGCCTGCAACTCAGCGCCGCATCCATTCAGGAACTGGAGGTGATCACCGGCGGCTTCAACGCCGAATACGGACAAGCCACCTCCGGTATCGTGAATGTCACCACGCGCGAGGCCAGCGACCGCTACGCCATCACCTTCGGCTACAAGCGCGACAACCTGGGCTACAATAGGGACGAGCGTTCCAACTGGAACACGGACATCACCGAGGGCTCCATCGGCGGTCCCGAGCCGTTGAGCACCTATCTCCTTCCCGCCATGGGCATTGGCATACCGGGAAAAATTTCGCTCTTCGGCAATTTCTACGCCGGCCTCTCCGATGCATTTACACGACTTGCGCCCGTGATCCGCAACGGACAACCCACGGGCGAGTACCGCGAGGTTACCGCGCGTCAATTGTACAGCAGCACCTTCGGCGGCACGCGCTTCGCTCCGCGACAGGACAACAACTGGTTCTGGCTGGGCAAAGTCACCTGGGCATTTTCACCCACGATGAAGCTGCGCTACTCCTACAATCAGTCCGTGAGCATCAATCAGAATTCGCAGTCGTTGCAGACCAATCTCGAGTATGTGGAACCGAGTCCCGGCTATCAGTACGAGTTTCAGAACATTCTCGACCAGGCCAACACTTACACGCACAACACCATTTTCCACACGCTGAGCTGGACGCATACGGTGAGCAACAGTTCGTTTTACGAAATCAAGCTCAGCCGTTTCTACACCAACCTCCGCGCCGACGCGAATGGCAAGGACTGGCGTGAGTACAAGGAGCCCAAGGATTTGATCACCTTCCCCGTGGAGTACTACAACCTCGAGCGCGACAGCATCGGGGTGATTCCCGGCGACGGCTTCTGGGACACGGGCAACGGCTTCACCTGGCATGACCATCACGTGGTGAACACCACCATCAAGGCGGATTACACCAGCAGTCTCAGCGAGCGCAGCAAATTCAAGGCGGGCCTCGAGGGCACCTTCGGTGAAATGCAGGTGATCGACATTTACAAACCCTGGCTCGGCGACCTGGGATTGAACAACGACATTTACACCGTGCATCCCGCGTACGGCGCGATGTACGCGCAGAACAACATCAATTTCAGCGGCATGATTTTGAATGTGGGTCTGCGCCTCGATTGGTGGATGCCGGGAAAATTCGTGGACGACGCGGTGAACAATCCCGAAGTCGTGACCATCCCCGACGAACTGCGGAAGTCCTACATGGACAATACCTTCGGTCTCTTCGGCCGTCGTTTCAAGGCGCGCATCAGCCCGCGCCTCGGCATTTCGCACCCGATTTCGGACAATCAAACGCTGTTTTTCTCCTACGGGCATTTCAGCAAACGCCCGCGCCCGCAGTTCGTGTATGCGAAGCTCAATCCCGTGAGCGCGAAATCCACCTTCCAGAAATTCGGCAATCCCGATCTGGATCCCGAGACCACCGTCGCCTACGAACTCGGCTTGCGCAACCAGTTCACCGAAGACGATGTGCTGACGCTCACCGCGTATTACAAGGACATTTTCGATTACGTGAGCACGCGTTCGGCCAAAATCAGCAGTGCGCGTTTTTCCGGCGGTTCGTACATCACCTATGTCAATCAGGACTATGCGCGCACGCGAGGCGTGGAGGTGGAATACAAGAAGCGCATCGGGCAGTGGTTCCGCGGCACGGCCAGCATCGCCTATTCCATTGCCACGGGGAAAAGCAGTTCGGCCGACGAAGGCGCTTTGGTGCAACGCGGCGATCTCGAGGAAAGTATCGCCGAGACCTATCTCGTGTGGGACCGGCCGCTGCAGGCCTCGCTCTCGGGTAGCGTGTACATTCCCCGCGGCAAGGATCCTCTGGGCCTCGGCGTTTTTGAAGATCTGAGCATGTACCTGCGACTCTTCTGGCAATCCGGCAAGCGCTACACCCCGCAGTTGCTGCTGGGCTACGATCCGGTGAGCGGACGTCCGATTTACGATCGCGACCGCGACAACATATACGGCGCGCTCGGCGAGTCGTGGTTCACCGCCGACCTGAACATCGAGCGGCGTTTCCAGCTCGGTGGTGTGGACATGGGAATTTCGCTCGAGGTGATGAATCTCTTCGACAATCTCAATCCCTCCATCATCAATCCCGTCACCGGCAAGGCCTACGAGTACGGCGATCCCACGCCCACCGGATGGAACGATCCGCTGTATCCCGACTTGCAGGCCCCGCTCAATCCCTATCCTTACAATCCCGCGCGCTACCTCTCGCCGCGCACCATTCGCGCAGGAGTATCGGTATCGCTATGACACGCATGACGCTCTTCCGCAGGCGGCTGCTGCCGCTCGTTCTCGTGCTCGCCACGTTGCCCTCGTTGGCACAGGCGCAGCTCATGCCCTTGCTCGGTGGACAACGCGCGGGCATCAGTTCTTTGCAATTCCTCAAAATCGGTGCGGGTGCGCGCGCGGTGGGCATGGGCGAGGCCTTCGTGGCCGTGGCCGACGATGCCTCGGCGCTGCAGTACAATCCCGCCGGCCTCGTGCAATTCGAGGGCCATCAAGCGATGTTCTCGCATACAAGCTGGCTCGTGGAATTGCAGCATGAATTCGTGGGCGTGGTGTATCGGCTCTCGCCCGGCGATGCGTTGGGTGTGTCCTTTGTCTCCCTGCACACCGACGACATGGAAGTGACCACCGAAACGCAGCCCTTCGGCACGGGACGCTACTTTTCCTACGGCGATGTGGCGCTGGGGCTGAGTTACGCGCGCAAGCTCACCGAGCAATTTTCCTTCGGCGCCACCGTACGCTACGTGGAGGAGACCATCGACGTGCTGAAAACACGGGCGTTCATGATCGACCTTGGCACGCATTACCGCACCGGCCTGGGCAGTACGCGCTTCTCCGTGGCCGTGTCCAACTTCGGCAACAACGTGTCGCCCGAGGGCGAGGTAACGCTGCCGCGCATCGGCGTGGTGAGGGATTTCCAGGAATTCTCGCCACCGACCACGTTCCGCATCGGCTTCGCCTTCGAGCCGCTGCAGGATGAAACGAATCGCATCACCACATCCATTCAGCTCAACCATCCGAACGATAACAGCGAGAATCTCGTCCTCGGCGCCGAGTACGCCTGGAACGAGACGTTCTTCCTGCGTGCGGGATACAAACTGAATGTGGACGAGGAAGGCCTCACCGCCGGCGCGGGCATCTGGGCGCCCATCGCAACGGCCCGCGCGGGCGTGGATTACGCCTTCGCGGATTTCGGACGCCTCGGTGGCGTGCATCGCATCACTGTGAGATTGGGACTGTAACATGAACATCATCAGCACGCTCACCCGCGCAGCCCTTGCCTTCGGCGCCGTCATACTGTTCGCGCGCTGCGGCGACACCTTCGATACCGCCGATCTGGGCGCCACCGCTCCACCGGACAGCTACGGAGACACGAGTTACGTCCTGCAGCAGCCAATGTGGACGGGCTTCAGCGAGCCATCGGATGTGCATGTCGGTTTTGAGCCCTTCCTGTATGTGAGCGAACGCGGTGCCGACCGCGTCACCATGCTCGATCTATCCGGAAGCATCGTCGGATCATCGGCGCGCATTCCGCGTCCCACCGCACTCGCGCAGGATTACCGCTTGCAATTGCTGGTTTGTGGAGAATTCGACACCACGATTGGCGGGAGCACTGTTACCTACGGCGCGGTGTACCGCATCGACATGGTTGCGGCAGGGCACAACATCGCCACGGCCGGCGTGCGCCGCGTGTATTTCGACCCGTTGAACACCAACCGCCGCTACACCGGCATCGCGGTGCTGGCGGACAATTCGTACTACGTGGCGCGAACGGGGCCGAACAACAGCAGCATCGTCGATCCCGACGACGCCATCATGCTTTTCGGCAGCGACGATCAACCGCGTCCCCGCGTGGAATGGCCCACCGTCAGCGTGGACGGCACAGGGTTGGCGACGCTCACGCAGCCCAGCTCGCTCGCCACTCTGCCAAGGCGCAGCAACGATGTGCTGTTTACGCAACGCGGAGAAAAGTCGCTGTTCCGTATGCAGTGGCTCACGCAACGCACGCTGGGCGACATCACGCAGTGGGAGTCGTGGTTCACTCCGGCGCGCGACGGCGCGGTGGACTTCCTCCGCGTGGGCTTGTTCCGTCAGCCCGAGGATGTGAGCGTGAACGCCGCGGGCACCGTCTTCGTGGTGGATGCGGGACGCGACAGCGTCTTCACCTTCAATCCATCGGGCTTCATCACACAGGCCTTCGGTGGACCCACGGTATTCTCACGCCCCGAGGGCATCGCCTGGTTCGACCGCATTCTCTACGTGGCCGACACGGGCAACAACCGCATACTGCGTTTCGTGCTCTCCACCGAAATGCGCTAGCACCGCAGCAGGCGGCCGCCCCTTCCTGACGTTCCATCACCGCCACCGCACAGGTCCGGTGACGTCTTGCGCTCCCGTGCCCGTCCCACGCCTGCGGGAAGGAGAAGCAAGGTGAAAATGAACAAGGCTGATCCCGCCGTCCTCATCGCTTCCATGCTCACCGATGCAACGCGGTCCGGCCATCCGAGTCACATTGAAAAAATCAATGCTCGCCCCGCTTCACACACATCTTCTTACCCACCCTACCATCCTCTCTCTCCACAATTCTTTCGCGACTTTCGCGGTTGCTACCTTCGCGGTCTTTTTTTCAAGCGACTTTCGTATATTTATATCATGGAAACGCGAGCGGCATTCCCCATGCCACGCGATCCGCGGCAACCGACCGCCAGGAGCACCACCGACCCGATGAAAGGATCATGCGCTTCAACGACGACAACGTTACCGACACCCAGCGAATCGCACGCGTTTTCCTGTGCCCGACACGCATTCCCCCGGGCATGAACTCCTCCATCAGCTTTCAGCCGCGGCGCGGAAGCAACTGAAGCATGAACGCGGCATTGACACCACCCCCGGAGACCTACAGCGTCCCCGGAGTTGCGCAACAGCACCCCCGGCCGCCGATGACGCACGCCACGGCTCGCCTGGCGCTACGCACGACGCGAGCCGTACTCGACGATGACGACGACAACTTTTTCACCACAATAATTGCGATACCATGATTGAAAGCCCAGCCATTCACGCCCGCGATGTCGATGCCATGCTCACGCGCTATCATTTCAGCGATGAAACCCGTCGCATCATTCAAGAGGAGCATCTCCTCCCGCCCGCATTGCTGCACCGTCTGCATCTGAACTTCCCGCAGCATTCGCGCTTTTTCCGGACCGACGACTACTATTTCTCCGGCAAAACCTACTACAACGGCTTGGCCGGTTTTAGAGAAATCGTGGCTGTGCTCGCAAGCAACGGCATTGAGCTCGGCGACATCAAGGAGCGCGAATTCTTCATCGAAGTGTACCGCTTCCTCGCCACCAAGCACGTGCTGAATTCCATCGACTGGACCAACTACGAGCAGGACACCATGTATCAGCTCGTGTTTCCGCAGCCGGGAATGATACCGCACGACGATGTGCAGCGCTACCTCGACGCCGCGACGGACGAGGATCGCCGCCGTGTGGTCGAGGAGTACACGCGCAAAACCAATCCGCACGATGGCAAGCAGATGCTCAACAAGCCCTGGTTTCTCAATGACGACGGGCAGCTGGAAATTCTCCAGGGCTGTCAGCACAAGTATCCGCCCATCGCCCTGATTTTCGACCGCTTCACGCAGAACTGCTTCGCCTTCTGCACGTACTGCTTCCGCCACGCGCAGGTGCGCGGCGACGAGGACATGTTCGTACAGGATGACGTGCCGCAGTTGCACAATTACCTTCGACGCCACAAGGAAATCACCGACATTCTGATCACCGGCGGCGACGGCGGCTTCATTCATTACGACCGACTGGCCGAATATGTGCTGCCGCTGCTGTCCGATCCGTCGCTGGCGCATGTGCGAACGCTGCGCTTCGGTTCGCGCGCGCTGACCTTCCATCCGGAGCTGTTGCTCACCGATGAATTCGAGAACATCCTTTCCCTGCTCCGCCAATGTGTGGACAGCGGTGTGCAGGTGATTTGGGTGGCGCATCTCTCGACGCCGCGCGACATCCTCAATCCCGGCACCATCGCCGCCATCCGTCGTCTGAAGGCCCATGGCGTGGCCATCAAGAGCCAGAGTCCGATCATGAAGCACATCAGCCTGTTCACGCATTCCGACGGTTCTGTGGACATCGACCGTTCGGCCCAGAACTGGATCGATCTCGGCAATCTGCTCGGCATGCTCGGTGTGGGTTTCCACTCCATGTACTGCGCGCGACCCACCGGCGAGCATCACTACTTCACCGCGCCGCTGGCGGACATTCACCGGATTTTCAGCAAGGTGTACAAGTCACTGTCCTCCGTCAACCGTCCTTCGCGCTACATCACCATGACATCCTCCGCGGGGAAGATTTCCCTGCTCGGCACGGCCGAGGTGAATGGCGAAACCGTGTTCGCCTTGAAGTTCAACGAGGGCCGCAACATGGATTGGATGGATCGTGTGTACCTCGCGCGCTACGACGAGAAGGAAAACACGATCGAGAAGCTGCTGCCCTATCAGGGCGAGAAGCATTTCTACGAGGACGAATGCATTGCCATCGAGCAGCGGCTCGCCGCGGCGCTGCAACGCGAATTGGACAAGGCCGAGAACCATGATCAATAAAATCGTTCCTTCTGCGACCGAGGCCGTGGCCGACGTGTTCGACGGCGCCACGGTGCTCATCAGCGGCTTCGGCGAAGCGGGCAGTCCCATCGAACTGATCCACGCGCTGGTGGACCAGGGCGCGCGCGAACTGACCATCGTCAGCAACAACACCGGCAGCGGACACGTGGGATTGGCCTCGCTCATCGAGCAGGGGCGCGTGCGGAAAATGATCTGCTCCTTTCCGAAAACCGCCAACTCCGTGGTGTTCCCCGAGCTGTACGAGCGTGGAGAAATCGAACTGGAGCTGGTGCCGCAGGGCACTATGGCCGAGCGTATCCGCTGCGGCGGCGCGGGTATTCCCGCCTTTTACACACCCACATCGGTGAACACGCCCCTGGCCGAGGGCAAGGAAACGCGCGATTTCCACGGCGTCACCCATGTGCTCGAGCATGCCATTCGCGCGGATTTCGCGCTGGTGAAATGTCATCGCGCCGATCGCTACGGCAATCTCGTGTACAATAAAACCGCGCGGAATTTCGGACCGGTGATGTGCACCGCCGCGCGCGTCACCATCGCGCAGTCGCGCGAGCTGGTTGATGTCGGAGGCATCGATCCGGAATGCGTGGTCACCCCCGGCATTTTCGTGCAGCGCGTGCTGCATGTCGCGCATCCGCAGGATGAATCCACACTCGTCGCCGAAGGCAGGAGGTACCCATGAGCGGCATCGATAATCGCGGTTGGGATATTCGCGACGTCGCGCGGAACGTGGCCAACGATATTCCCGATGGCTCCTATGTGAATCTCGGCATCGGTATACCCGAACTCGTCGCCGGTTTTGTACCCGAAGGACGCGAATTGCTGTACCACACCGAGAACGGTCTGCTCGGCATGGGACCCGTACCGGCAGCCGGCAACGAGGATCCCGAACTTATCAATGCGGGCAAGAAATGCGTCACAGCGCTGCCCGGTGCCTGCTATTTCCATCATGCGGACAGCTTCATGATGATCCGCGGCGGACATATCGATTACTGCGTGCTCGGCGCGTATCAGGTTTCGCAGGAAGGCGATCTCGCCAATTGGTCCACGGGCGAACCCGGTGCCGTGCCCGCTGTGGGCGGTGCCATGGATCTCGTGGCGGGCGTGCGCAACATCTTCGTCATCACACAGCACTGCACCAAGTCCGGCGAATCCAAAATCGTGCGCTCCTGCACCTATCCGCTCACCGGCAAAAATGTGGTAACACGCATTTACACCAACTACGCCACCTTGGATGTGCGCGATAAAAAGCTGTACGTGCGCGAACTCGCACCCGGCGTGGATATGGACTTTCTCCGCAGCGTTACCGCGGCGGACCTGCACAGCGACACCACCCAGTGACCTCGGCAAATACACGGACTACCATCATGACAAGCGACAAGAGCGAAGCTATTTACAACAAAGCATGCACCGTGCTACCCGGCGGTGTGAGCCGCAACACCGTCTTCCGCCGTCCCCATCCGCATTATGTGGAAAAAGCGGCGGGTTGCCTCATCACCGATATCGAGGGCGTGACGCGCATCGATTTCGCGAACAACATGGCCGCGCTCATCCACGGACACGCGCATCCCTCCATCGTGGATGCCGTGACCGAACAACTCCGCCGCGGCAGCGCCTACACCATGGCATCGGAAATAGAAGTCGTTTTTGCGGAATTGCTGCGCGACCGCGTCCCCGGTTTCGAAATGCTGCGCTTCGTCAATTCCGGCACCGAGGCCGTCATGGCAATGATCAAGGCCTCCCGCGCATTCACCGGCAGGGCGAAGATCGCCAAGGCCGAGGGCGCCTATCACGGCACGTATGATTTCGCGGAAGTAAGCCAGGTGGCCAATCCATCCAACTGGGGTGATATCGACAGCCCCAATAGCGTTCCGCTCGCGCACGGCACCCCGCGTGGTGTGCTGGAAGACGTGATCATTTTCCCCTACAACGACATCGAGCGCACGCTCGCCATTCTCGACCGCCACGCCTCGGAGCTTGCCTGCGTCCTTATCGATCCCGTGCCGCATCGCGTGGGACTCGTGCCAGGCAGTGCCGAATTTGTGGAAGCGCTGCATGCATGGACACGGCGCAATGCCGCGTTGCTGTGCTTCGACGAGGTGGTGACCTTCCGCGTCGGCTATGGCGGAGCACAGGAGCGCTACACCGTGGCGCCCGATCTCACTGCGCTGGGTAAAATCATCGGTGGCGGCTTCCCCGTGGGCGCGCTCGCGGGCCGCGCGGAAGTGATGCAGGTGTTGGATCCGCGGCAAGCGAACGTCCCCTTCCCCCACTCCGGGACCTTTTCGGCCAATCCCATCACCATGACCGCGGGCTACACCGCCATGGCGTTGTTCGACCGCGATGCCGTGACACGACTCAACGCACTCACCGCGCAGGCCATCGCCCGCATCGAGGAGGCCGCGCGCATTGCTGCTGTGCCCGTCTCCATCACCGGCGCTGGATCCATGTTCCGCATGCATCTGTCCGAAACTCCCCCAGCCACATATCGCGAGGCCTGGCAGCCCAAGGAGACGCAGCAGGTGATCAATGAGTTGCTGGAGTACATGTACACCGAGGAGCACATTCTCATGATCAACACCTTCGCCTGCATGTTCTCCACCGCTCTCCGTGGCGCGGAGGTGGACCGTTTGGCCGACGGTCTGCTCCACGCGTTCCGCACACTCAAGCCGCGCATCGACGCCGTGGCGCGACGCGAAGGAGCGGTGACCGTATGAGCAACGTGTACATCTGCGATGCCATCCGTACGCCCATCGGACGTCACGGCGGCGCGCTGTCCATGGTGCGCCCCGACGATCTCGCCGCCGCGGTACTCCGCGCGGTGATGGAGCGCAATCCCTCCCTGCCCCCCGAGAGCATCGACGACGTGATACTCGGCTGTGCCAATCAGGCGGGTGAGGACAACCGCAACATCGCACGCATGGCATTGCTGCTGGCGGGACTCCCCGACACCGTGCCCGGCATGACCGTGAACCGCCTTTGCGGTTCTGGTATGGATGCGGTGGGACGCGCCGCGCAAGCCATTCGCTCCGGCGAAGCCGATCTCGTGCTTGCCGGCGGCGTCGAGAGCATGAGCCGAGCCCCGTTCGTGCTGGGCAAAGCCACCGAGGCCTTTTCGCGCGCGGTGAACATGTACGACACAACGCTGGGTTGGCGCTTCGTCAATCCCGTGCTGGACGCGCGCTACGGCACCGACTCGATGATGCAGACGGCGCAGAATCTGGCAAGCGAACTCGGTATTTCCCGTGAGGATCAGGATGCTTTCGCATTGCACAGCCAGGGAAAGGCCGCAGCGGCGCAAGCGGACGGCAGACTGGCGGAAGAGATTCTTCCCGTCGTCATTCCCCACATGAAAGGCGAGCCAGCCATCGTTGATCGCGACGAGCATCCACGTGCGACGACGATGGACAAGCTCGCTTCGCTGAAATCACTCACCGGTCCCGGAGGCAGCATCACCGCTGGCAACTCCTCAGGCGTCAACGATGGTGCCGCAGCGCTGCTGCTCGCATCCGAGCAAGCAGTGCGCACCCACGGACTCACAGCACGCGCCATCGTTCGCGGCATGGCCGCCGCCGGTGTGCCCCCGCGCATCATGGGCATCGGTCCCGTGCCCGCCACACGCAAGCTCTTGCGGCAGCTTGGCCTTACACTCGCGGACATGGATGTGGTGGAACTCAACGAAGCTTTCGCCGCACAGGCGCTGGCCTGTCTTCGTTCGATGGACATCGCCGACAACGATGCACGCGTCAATCCCCTGGGAGGCGCCATCGCGCTCGGACATCCGCTCGGCATGAGTGGTGCGCGCCTCGTCACCACCGCCACGTGGCAACTTGCGCGCACTGGCGGCACGCGGGCGCTATGCACCATGTGCATTGGTGTGGGACAAGGCATCGCCATGGTGATCGAGCGCGCCTGACACCGTTACGTAAGCACACAAAGCAATGCGGCCGACGGCATCTCCGTCGGCTGCTTCCGTATGTAGGATAACGCTGTACACCAACCGCGCGGCGGCGGTGTGATGGGGCTATCAGAGTGAGAAAAACTCCATCGGTTCCTGTGCGGTGAAGATGAACATCAGCACGTAGAGAAGAATGGAGAACACGAAGCCGTACATGAAGACGTTGTAGGAAATGCGCAGGTAGTGGTATTTGCGCCCGAGCACCTGTCCGAGATGGTAGAAATCCCGTATCATACTGCCGTACAGGTACTCGCGGTCCTTCAGCATTTCCTTCATGCCCCATTCGAAATCATCGACGGGCACGTTGTAGAAATTGCCGAAGAATAAAAGATTCGCCTTCTTCTTTTCAATATCCTCGCGCGTGAAGAGGCCGCTGGTGATATTCGGACGCGACGCGAGTACGGCATACACGATGGTGGTGAGACACACGCCGAGAAACACGAAGGTGGGGATGGTCATGAAGGGATTGCTGTCGAGCTTGCGGAACAGCACGCTGATGACCACGGAAATCACCAACGCATTGATGCTGATCATGATGTTGGCTTTGCTGTCGACCATGGAACTGAATTCCACATGATTCCGCGACGTTGTGCGGAACATCGTTTCCACGCCACGGTCGCCGCGACCGAGAAAATCATCCTTCCCGGCGCTGGCTTTCTCGGCCTTCTTCCCTTTCTTCTCCTTCGCGGTGGTTTCGGCTCCCTCCACGGCGTCCTCCCCGGTCAATTTGCGGAGTTTTTTCTCCAATCTGCGAATATTCTTCTCCAGGCGCTGTTGATACCCTTCGCGCGCGGCCTCGGTGTGAAAGCGGCGGCTGCGCATGAAGGCGAGTTGTTCGTGAATCCATTCCTCGTCGGTGGAGTGGTGACCGAGCAGCACTTCCCACTCGCGACGCAGCAGATCGGCATGCTCCCAGTACTCGTCGGAGGCGAGATGAAGCAAATCCGCATCGCACAGCACCTGCTCGGGGAGACTCGCCGGCTCTATCGCGAGATCGGTGGCCAGTATGCAGCGCCGCGCCACCGCGATAACTCGCTCCTCGCAACCATGTTGCGAGAGGAAGGCCTCGGCCAGCTCGGCGCTGCGGTGTTCGTGCTTCACGTAGGTCTCGGTAATGCCCGCATCGTGGAACCAGGCTGCGAGCAACACAGCCAGAGTGTCGCTTTCGCCCAGGCCATTCGCCTCGGCCAGATCTTCGGCGGCCGATGCCACCTCGCGGGTATGCTGAATGTTGTGATAGGTGTAGGCGGGCGTCAGGCGGTCGCGAAACAGTGCCTGCACATGCGCGGCCGCAAGTTCGAGGAGATGGTGTTGCACGGTCGTCTCTTTCCTGTTGAGTGACGGCAAATCCTGAGTAGCGTGGAAAGGTACACAGAGCGTCAACATGTGTCAATGGCGCTGCGCGCAAACTCTCCGCGCCCTTAAAGACGCTTGTGGGTGAATGGCTCGCGTTCGGACAGTTATACCATTCGAACTGCGTGGCACGTGTGAAAAAGTGAACGTGCATCCGCGGCCGTTGATCAATCCCGCACCGAATAAGTCAGCTCCGACACGCACAAGCACAATGCTGAAGCGATGACTATGCATTCACCGACATCGCCCAAACTTTTCGCGTCTTGCGCAGTCTGTTGCTTCCGTAACTCAGTCTTCGGGTGATGGGCGCGCGACTTCGCCACGTTGACGCTCCGCCAGCATGCGGTACGTCCGCTCCTGTGCCCGCCACGCTTCGCCCGCGTCGGCGGTGACAAACGCGTTGCCCTGTTTCGCATCAATCACGCGAGCCTTGACGTTGTCACGGAGCTGTATGTCCATGGCTTCCCTGAGCACAGCGCGCAACGATTCGTCGCGCACAGGGAAGGCCACTTCAATGCGGCGGTTCAAATTGCGGCGCATCATGTCGGCCGAGGCGAGCAGCATGTCCTCGTCTCCGCCGTTGGTAAACATATACACGCGCGCGTGTTCGAGGTAGCGGTCTACAATGCTGGTGACGACAATGGACTCCGACACACCGGGCACGCCCGGTACGAGCACGCAGATGCCGCGCACAATCAGACGAACCGGCACACCCGCCCGTGAAGCGCGATACAGCCGACGCGTAATTTTCGGATCTTCGAGACTGTTGAGTTTCATGAATATCCCGCACGGACGTCCCGCACGCGCATGCTCGATCTCGCGATCGATGCGGCGGTTAATGTCTTCACGCAGATTGTACTGCGCCACCAGCAGCGTGTCGAACACCGGCGTGTCCGCTTCACCCCGCAAGACAGCGAACACCGCCCCCACTTCGGATGTGACGTCCTCGGCGGCGGTAAACATGCCGAAATCCGTGTACAGCTTCGCCGTGCTCTCGTTGAAATTCCCTGTACCGAGATACGCGTAGCGCCTCACGGCCTCACCCTCGCGACGCGTGATGAGGAAGAGCTTGGCATGGACTTTCAATCCGGGAATGCTATAGGCCACCTGCGCACCCGCTGCACGCAAACGCTCGGACCAACGGAGATTGGTCTCTTCATCGAAGCGGGCTTTGATTTCCATGAACACGAACACTCGCTTGCCACGCTGCGCGGCCGCTTCCAGCGCCTGAGCGATGCGCGAATTGCCCGCAATGCGGTACAGCGTGATGGCGATTTCTTCAACAGCATCGTCCTCCGCTGCTTGCTCGAGAAAACGCGGCACGGGATCGAAATCCTGATAGGGCACATGCAGCAGCTGATCGCCCGCGGCGACGGCCTCGAATAGCGAAGCAGCACGCGACAAGGCGGGATGCGGCAGCGGCGCTTGCACCGCGTCGCTCAAACCCTCGCCCTCACGCCGTGGAAAGGCGAAGAGATCGTGGAAATTGTGGTAGCGTCCGCCCGGGAAAAAGTCCTCCCGCTCCAGTCCGCAGCAGCGCCGCAAACGCGCGAGTACGCGCCGCGGTATGGCGGGATCGTAGAGAAAGCGCGCCGGTGCGCCGGTCTCGCGACCCTTGAGCGCTTCGCGGATTTTTTTCACCAAATCACCCGAGAATTCGTCCTCGATGTGCAGATCAGCGTCGCGATTCAACTTCACTGCCCAGGAGCCGCGCACTTCCAACTCGGGAAACAGCGAAGGCAAAGCAAGGCGCAGGACATCGTCGAGAAAGATCACAGCGGCACTCACGTCGGATGCGCTCACAGGCACAAAACGCGGACATTCGGCGCTGGGAATGGTGAGACGGAACAGTCGTTTCCGCTTGCCGTCCTTGCCGCCGCGCTCACGCTCGGCCACCTCCACCACAAGGTACAGCACACGGTTTCGGAAAAATACCTCGCAATCCGTTTCATCGATCTCAGCGCAATCGAGATGCGGACGCGCATGCTCGTCGAACCAGCGCAGCAGCTCGACGCGCTGCTCCTCGTTCACATCGTCGATGCCCAGCAATGGCGTGCCCGCCGCGCGCAGCAATGGACGCAATTCCTCGAACACGCGTCCGAATTCACGTTGCTGCGCGTCCACCGCTGTGTAAATCTCGCCGAGCAAGCTGCGCGGATTGAAATCCAGTTCCTTGCGCTTCTTCTTTTTCAACGTCATCAGACTGCGCAGACCCGCGACGCGAACGCGAAAGAATTCGTCGAGATTGGAAGAAAAGATGGCGAGGAACTTCACGCGCTCATACAGCGGGACCCGCGCATCGGCGGCCTCCTGCAACACGCGTCCGTTGAACGAAATCCAGCTCAATTCACGATCGAACAGCGGTACATCCATGATCATCGATCCTGTGGTGTGAAGACAACACGCTCGAGCAAAAGTGCGCGGTCAGTCTTTTTCTGAATGCGCGCGCGGATATTCATAAAATCGCAATGCGCCCTGCCCCGGCGTAATATCCGCCCAGCGTTGCACCGCGAATTCAGCAGCCACGATACCGCAGGTGGGCAGGTTGGCGATGTCCAGGGGCACAAGCGTCTCGGCCAACATGTGCATGCCCGGATTGTGTCCCACGATCATCGCCTCGTCCACAGTGTCGGGCAAGGTATGTACCACCGCCAGCAGCCCCCGGTCGCTGGCGCCGTACATGTGGTCCAGCATTTCGATATTGGCCAAGGGATGCCCCAGCGCTTCTGCCAGATAGCGCGCCGTGGTGATGGCGCGCACCGCCGGACTGGAGCGGATGATGCCGGGAGCGCAGCCACGTTCGCGCAGCACCGCGCCCATCATGGGAGCATCGTGGCGGCCACGTTTGTTCAGCGGCCGGTCGAAGTCTGTCGTATACGCTTCGTCCCAGGTCGATTTCGCATGACGCACCATATACAGTACTTTCATGATTGCACCCATTCAAAACGTGTAGGAAAATGTCACACCTCTCGGCGAAGGCACAAGCATCCACGAAGCCGATGCGCTTGCGCCGCTCGTGCGCCGCTCTTCGCGATTCGTGACGTACATACCTGCCGCTTGCCCGATGGCCGCGCCCAGCAGCACATCCGACAGCCAGTGGTGATCCTCGTAGATGCGCGCCACGCCCGTGCTCGCCGCCACGAGATACAGCAGCACCGATGCGGCGGGATGCGCGATGCGCGGCGCCAGCACCGAAGCCATGGCGAAGGCCACCGTGGTGTGACCCGACGGCAGCGATTGAATATCATTGCTGAATTGCCAGCCCTCGTAGGAATCCGAAGGTTCGCCCGACCAGGGACGATTGCGTCCGAAGGCGATGCGCAACGCCATGGTCACCGCACCGGAGTAGATCAAACTCTGCGCCAGCATGCGACCGGTGACGCGCAGCTCATCCACGCCCAGCAGAAGCCCTGGCACGTACAGCGCGCCAGTCAGCACTTGCGCCCATTGCAGGCGTCCCGCCTCATTGGCCAACGAGGCCAGATCATCGCCGCCTGAGCTGCGATTCCGTCGCGCCATGTCGCGCACATCCTCGTCGATCAGCATCGCCCCGCCCGTTGCCGCCAGCACGCCACCCGCCGCCAGCCACTCGCCGCCACTCCAGTTCAGTGGAGCCAGCAGCCAGTGCAAGCCATCGAGCCCGATAATCGTCACATCCTCCTGCAAGGTCAGCAGCATCGGCGGCAGCGCGGACGTGGTGGAATCCACCGCGCTCGAATCTCGTTCGGCCAGCTGCAGCCCGGCAGTCGCCGTGTCGGATAGCACCGGCACCTTCGATATCCCCGCCGCATTCATCCGCAACGCAACGGAATCCGACGCCACCTCGCCGTCGATGGAGGCCGTGGGCGGCGAGACTGCGGGACGAGAAAGAAGCGGAATGGACGCGGACGTTGGCGCGAGATCCATCCGTGCCAACCTCGGAACTCCGGCAAAAGCGTCGCATGGCGGCAGAGTTGCAGCATCATCCGCCTGTATCGCCGACGCGAGGAGGCCGCGCGGAGCGAGAAGTATTCCGGGCGAAACCGGTATGCCCCGAGTCGCCGCAGCGCAGGCCCGCAACTCCCCATTCTCCGCCGTGGCAACCTGGCATCGCACCCGCGGCGCGGCGAGCAATGCGAGCAGCAGCGGCAGCGTGACGAAGAGTCCGCCGCAACGAAAACATCCCATTGATTGCAGTGTATTCATACGTCGAGAAAAATACACGCGCAGCAAACAGCGAGCAACAGTGGGCGTGCTTTCACACCCCGCTTCCTCGTTCCAGCACCTCACTCCAGCACCCCGCGCAACGGAGACGCCCTCGCGATGCGGCCCTCGCGATGCGGCCCTCGCGATGCGGCCCTGCGGTAGCGGCCCTGCGGTAGCGGGTGCCCATTGCTTGCATGTGTCCATTGCTTGCGGGTGCCCATTGCTTGCGGGTGCCCATTGCTTGCTCGTGCCCATTGCTTGCTCGTGCCCATTGCTTGCTCGTGCCTAGCGGCGAGCACTTGTGATTCTCGCCATAAAGGACCATCTTAAAGACTCCCGAAAAAAATCTTTTGGAAAATTCCCCGCCGCTGCGTACCTTGCTATGCACGCGTAGCTCAGTTGGTAGAGCAGCTGACTCTTAATCAGCGGGTCAGGGGTTCGAGTCCCCTCGCGTGTACAAGGTAAACACCATATATTTCAATGACTTACGGGCGGTACTGCGGTGCCGCCCGTGTCATTTCACCCCCTCGAAAACATTGGGGATGTGAGCAATCGCGAGCAAAGTGTGTAGGAAAATGTGTAGGAAAATCTCAATCCGAATTTTTCCGCGAAAAGGGATTCGCGGCGTTCGCTGCATCGAGCGCGACATCATCCTGCACATGCGCGTAAATCATCGTGGTAGTGATCTGCGCGTGACCGAGAATTCGCTGGAGTACGGGGAGAGTAACGTGCGGCGCCATTGCGGTGGCGAAGCTGTGCCGAAGTTTGTGGACGGAAATCTCCGGTAAGGATGGATCGGCTTTCCGGTACTCGCGGACGTAGCGCAGGAACGCCTTGCTGAGCGCGCGTTCGTCCGCGATGATGTTCTTCGCGGAGAGGACGTACTCGGAAGACCTCGGCAGCACAGCCAATGCTTCTCGGAGCTGGTCACACAGAGGAACCTTGCGGCTGCGATCACTCTTCGTGCGGGCAGTCTCACGGGAAGCAATCAAGAGGTGATTCCCTTTCACGTCCGACCAGGTGAGTTGCACTGTTTCGCGAATACGGAGCCCCGCATAGAAGGACAGGCAGAACGCGGCGCGGTGCCTCGCATCGGTCACTGTCGAGAGGAAACGCTCGAACTGCTCCTGCGTCCAGAACGGGGGAAAATCATGTTTGGGAACATCCACGAAACGAACGGCCATCGCGGGCGACTTGGAGATCAATCCGTGCGTCACAGCGTACTGCATCGCAACGCGCAAGGAGCGCAGCGCAATATTCACGGTGGCCGGCGAGTAACCCTTCTTAACGAGTTCACCCTTCCACTGCTCGACGTGCTGCGGCGTGATGTCAGCGAGTGGCACATCCTCGAAATCCGCACCGAACTTCGGCAACCAAAGCGCATAGCTGCGGTGCGTATCCGGCCGGATATTCGGTCTCACCGCTTCGAGATACTGCGTAACGAACCGCCCCACCGACATCGCGGTGAGTGGTGTAGCGGTGCGGCTCAGTTCGACGAGTAACACGCGAAACGCACGCTCGGCTTTCGCTCGATTCCCGATGCCACGAATTCCCAAGGAAAGCCATCGCTGCTTCCTCTTCTTCGTCACCGGGTCTTGTCGAACCTCGCGGGCAAACCACGTACCCTTCGAGTATGCGATAGACCAGCCCTTCATCTCTCAATTCAATGAAAGTACACGCCCGCGCTCGTCCGCATGCTTCCACCGGATTTCCGGCCAACCATGGGGACGTAGCAGACAGACAGATTTCTTGCAATCGGGTTCGAGTGGACAGCGCTCGGCAATCAGGCGGAAGCCGCAACCAGTCCTCTCAGTCGTCACCTTCAGACATTTCATTCTTTTCGCTTTCCACCAAGACGCCCGACACAACGGAGGATATGAACCGTCCATACGCCCCGTGCACAGACGCCTTGAACTTCACGTATTCCATTTTAACCTTGTTTCGGGCATGCTCCGGGAGATCCTCCCAGTGTGGCAGCCCATAGGTGCGGCGGAGTTCCTCGTACTGCTGAATCATATGTTCTTCGCTGAACTCTAACCGTCCTGCGGCATAGGACAGGATTGCTGATACACCGTCCGGATCCGGCGCCGCTCCCGCCTCCGTACTCGTCCAACCAGACGGCTGACCCTTACTGTCAAATTCCCATTCAACTCCCAGAGCATCCGCTACTCTGAGCATTGTCACCCGCAACGGGGTGACCCCTTCCTTCCATTTGTAATACAACCCCTTTGATATGCCTGCTCTTGTGACCAGCTCGGTGACACTGAGCCTTTTCGCGTTGAGTACCTCGTCCACCAGGACGCTGAACGGGATGGATTCGGTTTCGGTACCTTTTTTCGTCGGCATAACGCGCTCGCGGTGTAAATTCGTCTAATCGTGTCTCATCTTGCGCTTTTACAGAAATATTTTTTTGTAAAAGTGTTGCTTTTGTACTTTTACATTTCTATATTTCTGTGTAATTGCGTCTAATGTTGCATATTCTTGGTGAACGCAATGGACCATGCCAGCACAACATGCGAACGGAAATCGCGAAAGCGGAAGTCGGTCACTCTCAGTGAGGACAGACACCGAGCGCTGAACATAGAGAGCGCGCGACGGGGAATGAGTCTCCAAGACCTCCTCGATGCCGTGGTCGAACTCGGGCTCAAATCACTACCGCACAATGCGTGATGCTTCTCTCCGCAAGCGAAATGGCTCGCAGGTGCGGACTTCATGTCCAAACCCTCCGCAAGAAATCGCGGAGCAACCCGCTGCTGTATCCCGTCGGGTACACGGACGGGGGACATGCGCGCTGGGATGCCGCGCAAGCGGAAGCGTATCTGAAATCAAACGTACCAAGCGCAATAGCGCGAAGCACGTTACACAATATTCTACAAAAAATCAAGCAGGAGTATAGTCGATGAGAGAGAACTCCAACACCACCGCATGGAATCGCATCAGTGGGATACATGCCGTGAGACTCGCCAACACCGACGAGCTCAACGAAGAGCAGTGGCTCGAGATCAGACGCACCGGAATCGGTGGCTCCGACATCGCGGCCATTGCCGGTATCAATCCGTGGAAAAGCCCCTTCTCTGTCTACTGGGACAAGATCGAGGGAGCGGTGCAGGAAGTCAACGAGAAGATGCGCTGGGGTCAGGTGCTCGAGGATGCCATCGCTCGTGAGTACGCGCTGCGCGAAGACCTGAACATCAACCGCGTCCGCGCGGTGCTTCAACACCCCGAGAACCCCATTGCCATCGGGAATATCGACCGTCTCGTCATCGTGCCGAACGGTGAGAACCGGATCCTCGAGATCAAGAACGTGGGAGAGTTCCAACGCAAGAAATGGGAGTTCGGACAGATTCCGGAAATCTACGTGCTGCAAGTGCAGTGGTATCTGTACGTGACCGGACTGCGCCACGCCACCATCGCCGCGCTGATCGGAGGACAGGAGCTTGTCTCGCACGAGATCGAGCGCAACGACAGCATCATCGATTCATGCGTGCATATCGCTCGCGAGTTCTGGACGATGGTGGAGAACCGTACGCCACCGGATCCGGACGGGAGCGATTCCTCGCGGGAAATCCTCTCGGTCATGTATCCCGAGGCCACACCGCGCAAGGAAATCGTGCTGCCGGAAACGGCCGAAGAGCTGATTCTCGAGGTGCAGAGCTGCAAGGACACCATCGGCCACATCGAAGATCAGAAGTCCACAGCGGAGAACAAGCTCCGCGCGATGATGGGAGATGCCGAGATCGGCCGCACGCGCGACTGGCTGGTGAAATGGACGAACACATCCAGCGAGCGGATCGACTCGAAGCGGCTCCGGAAAGAGCAGCCCGCCATCGCAAGCGAATACCTGAAAACCGTGAACTCCCGTCGGTTCACCATCGAATCGGTCTAACCTCACTATCAGCATGGAGAGAGAGCAATGAGTCTCGAAGCCACATTGCAGCAGCGCGCGCAGAACGGGATCGCTACGACACAGAAGTCCGAGGGTGTCGTTGATTCCGTTGCGCAGATGCTCAAATCGAACTGGAAAGCGATCCAGTCAACCATCCCCGCGCATGTTACGCCGGAGCGTCTTACGCGCGTGTCTCTCACGGTGATCTCCGGTAACCGTGATCTACTCGAATGCACTCCCCTCTCGCTCGTGGGTGCCATCATGCAATGCGTGCGCTATGGTTTCGAGCCCAATGTGGGAGGAGAAGCATACATCATTCCGTACCGAAACAAGAAAGCCGGAGGCCGCAAGGAAGCGCGTTTCCAGCTTGGGTACATCGGTGTCGCGCAACTCGCGTACCGCAGCGGATTTGTGTCCGGTGTCGGTGCCACCGAGGTGTGCGAGAACGATGAGTATGTGTTCGCGTACGGACCTGGAAGCAAACCGTTCGTGAGAAAAGCCATCGGGGAGCGTGGCAAGGTCCTCTTCTACTTCGCCTGGGTAGAACTCACGAACGGTGGCTATTTGTGGGATTACATGACCAAGGCCGAGGTTGATGCGCACCGCGATCAATTCTCGAAGCAGCCGGACGGCTTCGGATGGAGAGACAACTACGACAGCATGGCAAAGAAAACCGTGCTGCTCAAGGTGCTCAAACTCGCACCGAAGAGCGTGGAGATGCAGGCCGCGTTCCTCATGGACGGAAAAGCAGCCGATCCGAAGCGCATCGATGACGTGGCCGCGTACGTGCTGCCGGACGACGAGTCCATGGAGCCGGACGAGGACGAGCCCGCACCGGCCGAGGCCGAGGAAATCCCTGCCGCAACCGAGGACACCGCTCCCGAACCGGAGGCCGAACCTGAGCCCGAACCCGAGCAAGAGGAACGCGAAACGCAAGGGAGTCTGCTCGAGCCCGAAGCCGTGGAAGCCGAACCCGAGAACGGGGAGCCGGATTTCCGCGTGGACTTCGAGAAGGTGAGCGACCGCAGCACGCTCGATGCCATCGCCACCATCGAAGCGATGGACGAACTCAACCTGTTCGTCCGTCAGAATCAGAAGGCCATCTCCGCGCTCGCTCCCGCGCGTCGTGCCGCGTTCATGAAAGCGATCGAGAAGCAGAAAGCCGCGATCAGCAAACGCAAGTAATCCACCCTCACCGCGCGCGGGGATGCCATAAGAGCGTCCTCGCGCGCGCTTTGCTTCAAGGAACACCACCATGTCAGCGTACGATGATCTTTTAGACTCGCTCGATTACATCACCGTGCGGAATCTCTGCGAGAACACCGGAGAGACCGCAACGAGGCCGATACGCTTCGACCTCACCACCGAGGAAATCACCGCAACGGGGAAAATGCTCGCGGAGAAAATCCGCATGCTCACGATGAAGGAGGACGCGCTTGCCGATCTCCGGAAATCGTACCGCGAACATCTCGAGCGTCTCGTCTCGGAGCGCGACGGACTCATGGAGATGATGCTCGATCCGGATACTCCCCCCGAGCAACTCACGCGCATCGCGAACGAGCTCGCTCTCGCCGAGCAGAATATCCAGAGCGTGAAGATGGAGATGCAGAGCAGCATCACCGATCTCAAGAGCGAGTGCCTTGTGCTCGCCGCCGAGAACGAACGTCTCCGCAACCGCATCACGAACGGCTTCGAGGTGCGCATGCAGACGTGCATGTGGTTCGCGGACTACAACACCACGAACAAGGAATACCTGCTCTGCCATTTCGCCGAGCGCATCGTGGAGACGCGCGAGATCCCCGCGTCGCATTTGCAGATGGTAGCGGACTTCGGAGATGAGGATGTCCCCGAAGGTGTGCACGAGACGGAGGAATGATGGAAGAAGCTCCGAACACCGTGTTCGTGCTCCGCTACGATTACGACGATGGTTCCGGCGGCGAGATCGAACACGTTTACCCCGCAAGCGAGAGAGCCATTGCAGAGCACGTTTTCGCGTTGCTGAAAGAGCACGCAAGCTGCTTCAAAGAGTGGACACTCGAGGAGATGCCGCTCACCGAATTCAATGCCGAATCCCCCACCCCGTAACCCGAGGAGAGCATGAGAACAGAAGAGGACAAGTGCGGTAGCTGCGCATTCAGCCGGCTCCTGCAAGTGAACGATGAATGCCGCGTGGCATGCCATCGGTATCCACCGACCGCGATAGCGGTGATTTCTCCGTCACCACTCGGAGCAGCCCGACAGGAGATCCTCAGCATCTTCGCGCAAATGCCGCTCGATAGCTGGTGCGGTGAATTCCGTTTCAGCCAGACCCGCAGCGATGAAACCAAGCGTGCGCTCGAAGGCCGCGAGAAACCAATGAGGCCAGCGCCACTGTCCATTCTCGGACGAAAGCCGAAAGACTTCGACGCATAGCAACATCCGGAAGCTCCTACCATGCCGCGAATACGAACCGTGAAGCCCGATTTCTTCAGACACGAGTTACTCCAGGAACTCGAAGAGAAACATCCGGCCGCATATCCGATGCTCACCTTCATTGGTCTGTGGACTGTTGCGGATAGAGAGGGACGATTCGAGTACCG
The DNA here is from genome assembly GCA_035362335.1 of Bacteroidota bacterium. GTDB lineage: Bacteria > Bacteroidota > Ignavibacteria > SZUA-365 > SZUA-365 > JAOSJT01. The sequence continues at coordinate 59,415 of DAOSDL010000006.1, read as the reverse complement.
GCCCCGCCGTCTCAAGCTGGACGTGCTGCCGTTCCTCACCTTCGACATGGATGCGACCTTGCAGCTTCTCGCGGCCCACGGCTTCATCGAGGTCTACGAGATCGAGGAGTACACCTATGCCCGCATCGTGAACTGGGAGCGACATCAGCTTGTCGGCCGCGACGAGCCCCCATCGGAGATCCCTTCACCGGACGGATCCATCACCGAGTACGTCAGGCCCCCCAACGTAACCGAACGGCGCCGACTCTACGAGCGCGACCAATGGGAGTGCCAGTACTGCGGCCGCAATCTGCGCAACTCCCCGCGCGACATCTGTCTCGATCATGTGCTCCCGCTCGCGCTCGGTGGATCGAATGCACCCGAGAATCTGGTCACCTCGTGCAAGAAGTGCGACAAGCTCAAGGGAGACAGAACACTCGAGGATGCGGGGATGACACTGCGTTACAGGGGAGTCAATAGGCAGTTAACTACTGCCACAACACCCAGTCAACCACCTGTTAACACCCCTGTTAACCACAAGTCAACTACCAGTGCGAGGGGTAGTCAACACCCAGTTAACACCCCAGTTAACACCCAGTTAACTGGTGCCGGACTCACTTCCTCACACCCAGTTAACTACCAGTTAACTACCAGTCAACAGGTGCGTGACAAGGAAAGGGAATGGGAATGGGAAGGGGAACGGGAAATGGAACGGGAAGGGGAATTGGAATTGGAACACAACACATCTCGCGCGCGCGCGGAACCGCCGAGCGGTGAGGTGACAGAGGATTACGAGACATGGTGCGAGAGCGTGAGGCTCGCATTCAACGAAATCTGTGCGTCTCCGAAGGACACGCCATGGTCGCCTCTGAACGCATGGGGTGCTCGCGATCAGCAGCACCTTACGCACCGCTTCCGTGAGGACTTCCGCACGTGCTACCGCGATGTGTTCAAGGCCGTGCTCAAAAGCGAATTCCTGTGCGGTGGTGGCCCACGCGCATGGGTGCCGGAACCTGGCTGGTTCCTTCGAGGAAACAACTACCGCCGAATACTGAACGGAGACTATCGCGATGATGACACTACCAGACGCGCTCGGAATGCTGCGAGCAAACCGAACGATACCGACACCGTACCTCAGCGATTCATCGATCACCTCAGAGGGATCACCAACGCCGAGGATCGAGCACGAGCAGCACGAAAGCTCGGTGTTCCTCTTGAAGCCATCTGAATTCGACGACCGTCTCCGCAGCAATCTCGCGCGTGCCGGTGTTCCTCCGCGCATCGTGGATCGCGCATCGCGGCCGCTCGGTACGAATCCACCCGACCCCACTGCGTACGAATCGCTGAGTGCCGTCGCAGAGAGCGCATTCCGCAATCCGGAAGCAATCCCCCTCCTCGTGATGCTGACCGGAGACATCGGTACGGGAAAAACGGTGATGGGAACCCGTCTCTTCGGCTACTTCGCTCATGCGCAGTTCATCGCCGGAGGGGAATGGCCGAATGTGCGCTGGGAGACCGGCTACCGACTCACAAGCGCTGTGAAGTACAGCACAGGGAGCGAATACCTCTCCTGCTGGAACCTCTACGCGCGGCCCGATCTGCTGCTCGTGGACGATGTTTTCACCGAAAAAACCACCGTTACCGACGTTCATCTCATCGCCGAGCTGATCGAAGAGCGCAAAAACCACTACCGGAGGACGATTATCACCACGAACAAAACGGTGAAAGACTTCGAGAATCTGAGCCCTCGACTCTCCGAGCGACTGCTCGAAGATGCTGAAATCATTGTGTTTACGGGATCGAGCCGCCGACTCGCATCCCTGCGATAGTTCAAGTTTGAAGTGCATCCCCCCCCATCACCATACGGAGACCGAGAAAATGCAGACCGTCACATGCCTGTCCGTGCGTCAACCCTGGGCCGACCTGCTCGTGCGGGGAATCAAGGACGTGGAGAACCGCACATGGGACACGAAGTACCGAGGCCGGCTATTCATCCACGCGAGTACGCGCTTTGATGCCGAGGGGTTCACGCTCCTTGCCGAGTACATGGAGGAATTCACCGGTGTGCGCGCCGTGGATGCGCTGCGCTCCCGAAGCGAGTACACCCTCGGTGCAATCATCGGGAGTGTGGTGCTGCGCGATGTGATCCCGTGGAGCGACGACCGCCTCGACGATCTCAGCGTGTGGCACAGCGAGGACATGATCGGCTGGTACGTGGAGCGACCCGAGATCCTCAGCAACCCTATTCCCTTGCGCGGCCGGATGGGACTCTTCACCGCGCGCATAGCCCTGTAATTCACCCCCCTCACAGCAGAGAGAGACACGCCATGACAGCAGCGGAGAAATTCGCACAACTGCGCAGCGAGCCGGACAAGGCCCCTGTGCATCATCCCGAGAGCGATTCGGAGGTTTCGGCCGGAGCAATGCAGCTCGTGCGCAACGGGTTGCAGAAGGTGGCACCGCTCGCCGCCTTCGAGGCCGAGCTTCAGCAGACGCTCGCATCGTTTCAGCGCATCGTGGTCACCGACGAAGTGCGAGCACGCGAAGTCACCGACATCGTCAGCCGCGTGAAGGGTGCCGCGAAGTCCTTCGAGGATGAGCGCACATCGCTCGTCAAGCCGCTCAACGATCACGTGAGCACGATCAACGCGCGATACAAACCCATCGCGAAGCTGCTCGAACAGATCGAAGCTGCGGGCAAGGCCGCCATCGGCCGTTACCTGCGCGAGAAGGAAGCGAAAGCACGAGCGGAAGCGGAAGCCGCCGCCAAGGAAGCACGCCTCAAGGCCGAAGCGGAAGCACGCGCGAAACGCGAACAGGAACCCGAGAGCGCTTCTGCGGACATGGAGCAACCACCGCTCCCCGTTCCCCCACCGGAACCACCGCGCAGCGCATCGCAGGTGCGCACGTTCGGAGGCAGCACCGCCAGCACGCGCAAGGTGTGGAAGTTCGAGATCACCGACTTCGCGCTCGTACCTGACAGATACAAGCAGATCGACAACGCCGAAGTGAACCAGGCCATCAAGGACGGTGCTCGCACCATTCCCGGCCTGCGCATCTACGAGGATTCCACGGTGGCCATTCGCTGAATTCCGCTGCGGGGAGGTGGCCGCTTCGGAGATCGAACGGTCGCTCCCCCGCCACATTTCCGACAACTCAACCGAAGGGAATACACATTGGACGCCGTGAAGCTGTACCGGAACCATACCATCGCAGAATTGACCGCAATGCAGGAGCGCATCTGCGCCGATCCGAAGAACCGGATGCCGGAAGGATCGCTGTATCTGTACCGGCCACAGGCCCGCCGGAAACTCGATGCGATCCGCTGGGCCATCACGTACCACCTACGCGACCGTAAATCCAAGGGAGAGACAACGCAACCATGCTGATCGGCTACCGCTCGAAGAATCATCCGCAACAGCGCGAAAAAAGGGGCGCAGATCCAAGCGTCGACGACCGCGCGCTTCCACCGGAGTATTTCGCTCCGCTCGATGAGCGCTTCCGCTTCACGCTCGATGCGGCCGCCGCGCCGCACAATGCGAAGCTCGCGCGGTACTACACCGAGGAGGACGATGGACTCGCGATGTCATGGGCGGGCGAGCGCGTGTACTGCAATCCCCCGTACTCGAACATCGAGCCGTGGGTGCTCAAGGCGTGGGAGGAGCGCCGCGCGGAGCTCATCGTGATGCTGCTTCCCGCGAACCGCACAGAACAAGCGTGGTGGCAGCAGCATATCGAACCGCACCGCGATAGGGCGGGATCACCGCTGCGCGTGGAGTTCCTGCGCGGGAGAATCCGGTTCCTCTCGCCTGGTCAAACGCGCATTCTGCCGAACGAGCGGCCACCGTTCGGGAATTGTCTCTGCATCTGGGAGCATGGGACAAGCGAAGGGGCGTAGCCGTGCCGATCCGACCCGAGAACCGACACCGCTATCCGCGCGACTGGAAACTGCGCTCGCATTTCGTGCGGCACATTCGGGCGCGTAATCGCTGCGAATGGTGCGGGGCCGAGAATCACGAGCCGCATCCGATCACCGGATCGAAGGTGGTGCTCACCTGTGCGCATGTGTTCGACCACAGGCCCGAGGCCGCATCGCTGCTCAATCTCGCGGCACTCTGCCAGCTCTGCCACAATCGACACGATGCGAAGATGCGCAGCGAAACACGCTCGCGAAACAAGTAGCTCCGAATCCCTGCCGGCGAAGTCAGGGGCATGTATCACAGCACGGAACGGTATGGAGAACTGACCGAAGCATATACGCTGAAACGTGGTCGCGCGGGGAGGCGTCCTCGCGCGGCCGTGTTCTCCATCCCAAAAACCATGATAGACCAAATCGTTTTCACCGTCCCCGGTGAACCCACCGGAAAAGGGCGTCCGCGTTTCACGAGAAACGGAGCCCCCCACACCCCGAAGAAAACCGCAAGCTACGAGGCCGCTGTGCGTGCGTGCTTTCTCCAGGCGGTGCGTGGCTCGTTCGTCCCAATCGATGAACCCGTGTGCGTGCTCGTGGAAGCCTTCTTCCAGGCGCCGAAGCGCATGTGCACGAAGAAGCTGCGTCCGCAGGTGCTCGAGGAGAGTCTCCCCTGCACGAAGAAACCCGACGCGGACAACGTGCTCAAGATCGTGTGCGATTCGCTCAACGGGATCGCCTATCGCGACGATTCGCTCGTGGCCGAGGCCGTGATCGTAAAGCGCTGGTCGCTCTCCCCTCGCGTGCATGTGACCATCATTCGGGGCGCGAATCACCGCTCCACCACACCGCGCGAAACCGACCTGTTCGGCTCCCCTGCGGAGTGTTCACCTTGACAAGTTTTCCCCCTGCCGGTTTTTTCACAGCTCAGAGGTGATGTGGTGAATGTGGAACAACGAGATGAATGCAGAAACAACATCCTTGCCTTGCTACGCAACATCGGGCGTCCTGCAACGCTCGATGAGCTTATCACCGTGTACCAAATCTCGCACCGAGTTTCGAGCCCGCGCAGCATTCGCGAGCGCGTCAGTGAGTTCGTTTCGCGGTTCGAGTCCGCAGGTCTGATCCATGCAGAGTATGACAGCCGGGGAATCCTCATTCAATGCCGCGCCCGCGAAAACCAGTCGTAGACATCACGACGCTTACTCCCCTGCAACCAGGGAAGCGCAACCGGCGTGGCGAAGGCGGTGGCAAGCCGAAGAAGTGGACCGAAGCACTGATCCGCGAATTCGGCGACCGCATGCTCGAATGGTTCACCGAGGACATGCACCCCGATGCGGAGGGCCGCGTGCAGATCAAACGCTTTTTCCTCAAGGACTTCGCGATCAAGGAGGGCGTGCCGAGCACGTATTTCCGCAAGTTCGCGGACGCTTCACCGTACTTCGCGGAACTCTACGCGCGCTGTCTGGACATCGAGGAATCAAAGCTGCTCAAGTACGGCTTCGCGGGCAACGCTCCCGGCATGGTGCAATACGTGCTCGCGAAGCGTCACGGCTACGGCTGGAACAACGGCCAGAGCGCGGCCCAATCGCCCGAGGAAACGCCGCAAACACCGAAGCAGGTGTTCATCATCGGTGGTCAGAAGGTGGAGTTCTGATGGAGCAGGTGCTGTTCAAACCATCGGAGAAGCAGCAGCGGTTCATCTCGGCCGCACTGTCGGGCAAGTATCTGTACCTGATGTTCGGTGGTGCGATTCGCGGCGGGAAGACGTTCGTGGTGCTCGGTATCATCATCCTGCTGTGCAAGATTTTCCCCGGTTCGCGCTGGGTTGTGGTGCGCAAGAATCTCCCCGTGCTGCGCCGCAACACCATTCCCACATTCGAGAAGATCGCACCGCGTCCTTTCTGCGGGCCGGTGCGCGGAGGCCAGAGCGATTTCCTCGTGCGCTGCCAGAACGGGAGCGAGATTCTGTTCTTCCCCGAGTCGGTCACGCAGGATCCCGAGTACAACCGCTGGAAGGGTTTGGAATTCAATGGCTGCGTGCTCGAGGAAGCAAACGAGATGCAGGAAGGCAGCTTCGCGAAGGCGCAGGAGCGCGCGGGTTCGTGGCATGTACCTGGACTGGCAAAGCAACCGCCGATCCTCGTGCTGCTTACGTGCAACCCCGCACAGAACTGGGTGAAGAAACTCTTCTACGACCCGTTCGTGCGCGGTGAACTCCGCGAGCCGTTTTTCTACCTCCCGGCCACGATCAAGGACAATCCGCATCTGTCGCCGGAGTACGTCAAGTCGCTCGAGAACCTTCCCGAACATCTCTACCGCATGTTCGTGCTGGGCGATTGGACGGTGCAGGATGATCCGATGCAGATTATCCCGTACGAGCAGCTTCACGCGCGGCTCATCGATGAAACCAACATTCTCGATGAAGCGGAACTCGAAGGCACCGCCTCCATGGGCATCGACGTTGCGGAACTGGGAGTGGACAACAACGTCTTCACCTACCAAGCGGGCAATGTGCTCTATCGCTGCGAGGGATTCGAGGGCCAGCTCCGCACCGACCAAGTTGTCACGCTTGCGGCTCACCGGATCGCGCAGGAGCGCATCCCGCCCGAGCGCGTGGGAGTTGATGCGGTGGGCGTGGGCGCGGGCGTATGGGGTGGCCTCGTTGGAATGGGGATGAACGTGCATCGCGTCATCGCGGGTGCGAGCGCGGAGAATCTGCGCACGCTCTCGTACGCGGAAAAGGCGGCGGGCATGCAGATCACCGACCTCAAAACGCAAATGTGGTGGATGTTCCGGAACGCGGTCATCAATCCGGAATCGCCGCTGCGCATCATCAATCACGGCTCGCTCGTGCAAGACCTGTCGGCTCCGCGCTACAAGATCGTAGGCGAGCGCCGCATCGTGGTGGAGAGCAAGGACGAGCTGAAGAAGCGGCTGGGACGCTCGAACGACTACGGGGAAAGCGCCGTCATCTGCCATTACATGAACGCGCGCACGTTCAACCCTCCGGCTGAAAGCCCCGCGCCACGTGGCGGCATGCTCAACAGCCGCGAAAGCTCACTGTACGCAAAATCCATTTTCAATCGCAGGTGATCCATGGGACTGCTCGATAACATCCTCGGTGCTCGCATCGAAAAACTCGCCGAAACCAAGGCGCAAGAACTGCTCAAGCAAAAAGTGGCCGAGAGCGATCCATCCAGAAGGCAGGTGGAAGGCCAGGAGGATTACCTCTTCCGGCGCATTCGCGGGCAGCAGTACCAGTACGAGATTCCGGACGGTATCCAGCAGACCATCGTCCGCGACTCGAACTGGTTGTTCCAAACCCACGGCATCGCGCGCCGCATCATCAAGCGCGTCCGCAGCATCATCGCGGAAGGTGGATTCCAGTACTCGATCAGCTTCGAGGAAGGCGTGCCGGACAACCACCGCGCACAGATTCAGCACGCGATTGACCGCTTCTGGACGCGACGCTCGAACCGCATCCAGCGCCGCCTCGTCGACTTCGTGGAAGCTCTGCTCGTGGAGGGAGAAGCCGGCTTCGTGTTCGATGTACTCTCGAACGGTGAAGTGCGCCTGGGCGACCTGTGTCGCGGCCAAGTTGCGGAGCTTGTGTTCGACGACTTCGACACCACTGCGCTCAAGGCGGTACGGATCAATAGCGGGAAGGAAATCGAGGAACTCACGCTGCTCAAGGACGATGCGCTGCAACAGCGATTCACCGGAAAGGCGTTGTACGCCCGCTTCGAGGCCGGACGGCTCAACAAGCGCGGTGTGCCGCTGCTTCAGGCCGTGATCGATGAGCTGACGAGCGAGAAGAAATTCCGGATCCTCTCCACGGATCGCACCGTCGCCCGCATGTCCTTGTTCATGGACACCACGCTCACCGATGCGTCACCGGATGAGGTGAAAGCCTACGCCGAAGAGCACGGCAACGATATTCCGATGCACGGCTGGCGGTTCATCCACAACGAGAAAGTGCGAAACGAGTTCATCTCCGCGAACACCGAAGTAGGTGAAATCACCACGTTCATCAAGACGATGATAACCCTGATTGCTGGCGCCCTCGGCATGCCGGAATCGTGGTTCGGGTTCGGTGGAGAGACCACGCGAGCCACCGCGCAGACGCAGCAGGAACCGGCCGCGCTCGACTCGAAATCACAGAAGACCGAGATCATGGAGCAGCTTTCCGACCTCCTGCATTTCGTGGTGGATGAGGCGATAGCCGCGCGGTACATCGACACTGCGAGCGCGTCCCCCATGGTGAACGTGAAGCTCCCCGACGGCACCGAAAAGGAAAAGCCGCTGCGCGAGGCGTTCACCGTGAGTGTGACACCCCTCCCGCTCTCGAAGCAGGAGGACGGTCAGCCGCTCGCTGCCACCACCGCCGCGCTCGATGTGATCTCGAAGGACGATCTCCGCGCGAGCGAGAGCGGCCGCAAGAAGCTCTTCACGGCCGACCACGAAATCTCGCTGATGAACTGGGCCGCGAAGCGCGACGGCACCGATCTCGAATTCGCGGGATACAGCGATGAGAAAGTGCGTCCCCCGCAGCTCGAAGCTCCGAAACCCGATGAGACGATTGCCCCGTAATGGCGCCGCCGGATTCCATAGCGCTCGATGAGCAGGGCCTGTTCGCGGTGCAAGCGCTCATTCAGGATGTGCGCGACAAGGTTGTGACGGCCGTACTCAAACGCGGCCAGCTCGACACGGCCGATGTGTTCCGCATCCGGCGCATCATCGATGAGTATCCGGTCGACGAAGTCGGAGAGTACATGGAGAAAACGCTCTCGAAGTATCAGCGATGGGCGTTCGAGGAAGGTGTGGAAACGATCAATGCGCTGCTCGAGGATGCGAACCTCACCACCACGCTGCGCGTCCCCGACACGCATCTCGACACCACGCGCGGGCTCGATGTGAACAAGATCAAAACGATCCCCGCCGAACTGCTTCCGGCCGTGAAGGACAAGCTCTCGCTCGCCTTCCTTGGACAGCGCACCCCGCAGGATGTTGCGGGGATCATCACGCGCGAATTCGATACCTCGCTCCGGCGCGCGGAAGTGATCGTGCGCACCGAGATCGGAAAGCTCCAGAACCTCGGAGCGCAGAAGCGCATGAACGATGTATGGAGCAAGGCGCAGCTCGTGGGAATCCCGATGCACAAGGAGTGGATTCACAGCTCCGGATCGAAGGTGCCTGGACGGTTCGGCAAGGGGAAGCGCCGCGCGGTGTACGACCCACGGCCGCATCACAAGGTGCTGCATGGTGTGCGCGTGCTCCCCGATGAGAAATTCCACATGGTGACGCCGCTCGGCGATGAATACTGGATCGACGGGCCGCATGACCCGGTACTCCCGCCGGCCGAGGTAATCAACTGCTACTGCAAGCGGGCGCTGCGAATCAGCCGCGAGCGGATCGGTCGACCCGAACCGAAGATCAACGTCGTGGAGCAGCGTGCTGCTGCCAAGGTCGCATCCCCCGAGCGAAAACGTATTACAGGCCCACCACCTCCAGGAGAATTCGCTCCCACCGGGACGGCGCCGAACAAATCGAAGGTTGGCACGGGACAGTTGGACAAGGAACTCGAGACAACCGTGAACCGCTCCCTCGATCTGATCGACTCGGTGCATGGTGACGGGCTGCTGCGGAACATTCCGGCACTGCGGGATGACGGTACGGCAAACCTCGCGGAATTCCAGGCGCTGGAGATCGGGCCGGGCCGATTCATGGCCAGTAACATCCGGATTCGCAAGGACACCGACGAGTTCACGTTCGTACATGAGATGGGCCACTTCATCGACTTGTCCGGACAGGGAAACAATGAATTCGACATCCTCCGCAATTATCCGAAGCTACGGACGGCGATCATGGAGTCCGACGCGGTGAAGGAATTGCGGAAGCTGCGAACGTCGGATTACATCGAGATCGATGGACAAAAATATCCGATCGACAGCCGCGAAATCGACTACTACCTCGACGAACGCGAGCTGTTCGCCCGTGCGTATTCGCAATGGATAGCGGTGCAGACAAACGACCGAGCAATGATGCGCTCCCTCGGAGAGGCGTTCTACTCAATCTACCCGGAACAATGGCGCCCCGACGACTTCGAGGCGATACGACTCGCTCTGATCGACACATTCGAGGACATGCAATGCTTGAAAAAAACTACTACGGGCTCGAAATCAGCGAAATCAAAGCCGGGAGCTACGAAGAAGGCGAGCGGAAAGCGGAAATGACACGCGAGCAACGAATCGCGTTCCTGACGAGACTCGGAATGTCCCGTGCGCACGCGGAAATGCGCGTCGCCATTGCGCTTGGTGAAATTCAGGGCGATGTGATCTTGAAAAAACAATCGCATCGTTCCAAGCAAAAGTGAGAGCTGGCTCCCCGAGAGAGAGAGCTGTATCACCCACATTCACAGGAGGCCAGACATGGCGAAAATGAAAACCAGCCGTGCGACAGGGGGGAAATTCCCCGCGCAGGCACAGAACCCCGCGCGGCTCGACCGCTTCCGTGGCGGTGGCGGCAGCGCTTCGAGCGGCCGTGGAGCGAAAGTCGCTTCCCGCAGCGGTGAATCCGGTTCGCGCGCGAAAGCGAAGGCGGGCACGGCCAAACGCGCATCGAAACCCGCGCGCGCGGTGGCCGCACAGGTCTTCAGCGGTCGCCGACGCGGTACGCAACCTCGGGGCCGTCGGTAAGCCGTGACTCCGATGGAACACAGCGTGCGCGTTCTTGAGCGCGTACGCGCGCAGGCGCAAGCGATCCTTGTCTCCTTCTCGGGAGGCAAGGATTCGCTCGTCTGCATGGATCTCGCAACCGATGTATTCGGGCGCGGGAACGTGGTCGGGTATTTCATGTACTTCGTGCGTGGACTCTCGTACGAGACCAAGCAGCTCGATTACGCGCGCAAACGCTGGGGCGTGGAAATCCTTCAGTATCCGCATCCCGATCTCGCGCTCGCGATCAAAACCGGAGCATACCGATTCGCGCCCGAACCGAAACGCAAGCTCTTCAAGCTCAAGGATGTGGAGCGCCGCGTCCGCATCGACACGGGGCTGCATTGGATCGTGAACGGTGCGCGACAGGCCGACAGCCGCGACCGCTGCGTGATGCTGCGCACCTACGAGGACGAAGCGATCTACGAGAAAGGCGGCCGCGTATTCCCGATCTCGAAGTGGAAGGATCGCGAAGTGCTCGCGTACATGAAGCACCACCGCATCCCCGTACCGCAGGTGTTCAAAGGCAACGTGAAGATGTCCGGCACCGGACTCGGTGGCCGTGCGCTCGCGGCCATCATGGAACAGTATCCGGAGGACTACCGGAAGATTCTCAAGGTGTTCCCGCTCGCGGGCAACGCCGTTGCACGACTCAAACTGCATGGAGTATGACATGGCGAAGACGAAAGCGCCGGCAGGGCCGAAGCTCTCACGATTCCAGAAATTCGAGATCATGGAGATTCGCCGGAGCATGTTGCGCGAGGCACCGTACAACCCGCGCACCATCACCGAGCACGCCTCGAAGAAGCTCCGGAAGAAGCTGCGCGATGTTGGGCTGATCGAACCGCTCATCTGGAACAAGCAGACGGGAAACCTCGTCTCCGGACACAGGCGCCTCGAAATCCTCGACGGGCTCGAGGGCTATCCCGCCCGCTGCGCCGATTACCTGCTCTCGGTGTCCGTGGTCGACCTCGACCTCAAGACCGAGAAGGAGATGAACCTGTTCCTCAACAACGCCTCCGCGCAAGGCGAATGGGATCTCGACAAGCTCAAGGTGCTGCTCACCGACGAGGGCGTCAGCTTCGAGATGGCCGGCTTCGATCCGCAGGACATGGCCGTCTACGACATCTCCGTCGACACGATGGGGCTCTCGGATGTGTTCGGCGGAGAGAACGATCCCCAGGCAGATGCACAGATGGATGCGATAGACGGCGCGCGCGTGGCCGAGAGCAGCGCGCGGAGTGCTGCATCGGAAAAGGTGCGACAGGACAGGCACGAGTACCGCGAAGCGCAGGCCGAAGTAAACGAAGCGGATTTTTTCCTGAACGTGGTCTTCCAGACGAAGCGCGAGAAATCGGGCGTGCTCACAGCGCTCCGGATGTTCGCACATCAGGAGTTCGTGAAAGCGGATCGCTTGTTCGTGATCCTCGATGAATTCTACGCGAATGGTGGGAAGCTCACCGCGCTACTGAGTGAGAGCGGCGGCTCCGAGCAGGGCGATGCGGAGGACTGATGCGGCCCGTCACCGCAGGAGATCGATGTGCTGTGTCCAGAGGATTTTCCCGAGGTGCAGCTCGTACGCATCCGGATCCGAGTCATCGATGAACCGTAGTGCTACGATCATTTCGGGTGCGGGATTGTGGTAACCATTGCGGAACCGTACGCGATCCCATTCACGCGCAAAGAGTTTCCGCGCGTAGAATTCCGTCTTGTCCCTGTACTCAATGGTTTTTCTCCCCGCGAGAATTTCGAGGAAATACTCACGACGGAGTTGCAAGTAGAGCGGGGGGATTGTTTTCATACCGATTGCTCCGAAAAATGGAACGGGGGGAAAGCTCCCCCCCCGTTTTGTTTACCGAGCGCTTACGCATAAAGTGCGAGAGTTTCGGTGTAGTATGCAAGGGGTTTGAACCCGTGCGCATCTTCTACGCGCTTCGCTTCATCGTAGGAATCGTATACTCCCACAATCCGCGCGGCCGATTCGAGATCGTACTTGCAGACCACCACGTATCGCGTAGGATCAGGGGGAAGCTCGTTCGGTGTGGTTTCAGGATAATGCGCGAGCGTATCCGCGAGCAGCGCAGCAGCAGGGGAACCGATCACCTTTCGCGCTTCCCTGTACGCTGCGACTGGTTCGGGAAGTGCTCGAACTTCGCTTGCACCATTGCGCAGGGTCTCGAGTTCGGTTTCCAGGGTGCGGATTCTTTCAAGGTGCATCGCTTCACGTTCTCCGATCAGCGCATGAAACGGATCCTCTTTGATTCCCAATCCGTAGACAGCAAAGTACGGGACATCGCTTTCATCCGTGAACAGCGCATAGAGTTTCTGCGAAACATATCCGGCCTCGAGGTTGAAGAAATCCGTGTACGCTGCATCGTAGTAGAACGGCTCCCCGTGCTCGGTGAGGAACATACGCGCGGGATTGGGTTTCGCGGATTTGCGATCCGCAGCAGTGCGATTGTAGGAGAAATCCGTGCGCTTGACAGGGACAAAGTCCGAGCGCTTTCTCCCATCGATCACTCTCCCGAACTCCACGCGGGAAAAATCCCTCACGCTGCTCAGGGACAGCGCGACGGCCTCAACGCGGGTGCGGAATTCCTTTGAGCTTCCCCCCTGTATCGCGCTCAGATGCACAGCGAAATGTCCATTTGTGAGGTAATCATCTTTCGTGATACCGATACCATCGGAGAGTTTTCCCAAGCGCTTGAGATCGGTGTCTGTGAATGAGTAAAACATGGTAGCACTCCATTATGTGAAACAAGGTACGTGCACAATGTAACATTTTTCTCTTGACTTGTCAAGAGAAAAGAGGTATATTGCATCGTAACCTTTCAACAATCGGAGTGCTACCGATGGAAACGCAACCCACATGCAAACCGTACTTTCTGCGACTCAAAGCATATCCTATGCTTTGTGACTTCACTCCAATAACCCCCGGCTCCCATTGCTCGGTTTTCACGACCCACACCGTTTATACGCTTGTCACGGTGCGCGAGCTCGAGAGTATACCGGAAGATCCTCGCTATGAACTCTCTCTGTTCGAGCACGAGCGGGGGAAGCGCTTTCCGCATTTCAGGTGTAGCATCACACTAACGAAGCTCACTGCGATAATGACCCGCGCGGGATATTTCGACAGCGAGACGGGAAAGCAAACTGCAAGCGCGATTCTTGACTATGAACTCGCGCTCAAAATCGAGGATATGATAATGGTCATCGCGTACGGAAGCGATGCGGAACTGTATCGATTCATGTACCTTGCGGACAAAGACGAATTGCGCATCCGTGCTGGTTTGGACGTTATCCGCATCGCAGATAACCACATCGAACGTGTACGCGGGGGGATGTGATGCGAGAACGCTTTCAAGGTGTGCGGAAGCACAAATTGCTTCCCCGCGAGATCGAGAAAAAGCTCCCCCCTTTGTACAGCAACGAAGAACTCCCCGCATCCGAGGTTACCGTTCATCTGAAGCTCTTTTCCCCGTACAGTCAATGGACATGGTATATCACGGAGCTCGATCCGGAAAGCGGCCTCGCTTTCGGTCTGTGCTGCGGAGACTATGCGGAACTCGGATATGTGCATCTCCCTGAACTCGAGCAAGCGAACACGCGCGGCCTCCCATTGGTCGAGCGGGATTGCTGGTATACTCCCGAAAAGCTCGATACGGTGATGCAGCGCGAGCAGAAACAACGCAACGGATAATCACAGGGGGGAAGCAATTCCCCCCGCATCCATACAGGTGCAGGAAATGAAGAACGCAAACATGGAATTCGAGGAACGCGAGCGACGGCTTTACCGAGCGCTCAGTGAAGCCATTCCGGAAATATGGCTCGGAGATCGGAGCGGAAAATTGCTCCTGAAAGCTGGTCACGATGAGGAATGTATCGTGCGATACAAACGCGCGGAGATCCGTTTCTCCGAGAATATCGCATCCGTAGGGGTTCACATCGCGCAGCATCGCTCGAGAGTCAATCCCTCGTATAGCGAGCGCTTCGAGGATGGAATCGATGTGACGCATCATTACTTCTACAAACTGAGCTTGCACTCGGAGCGTGAGAGCGCTTCGGTTCATCGCATTATCGAAAAGTACAACGATGTCCATGTAGTGAATGCAATCGGCCCAAGGTTCCACAAATGGTGGGAAGCTGAGGTCGATATGCAATTCCTGATAGGATGGTTTGAAACCTACAAATACTGTGAATCGAATCTCCCCCCTATCCAAAAACTTTAACGGAGAAAACACCATGGAAGTGAAGATCGAGAAAAACGAGCTTGTCATCCGCATCCCTTTGCAGAGACCACAGCCCAGCGCGTCGGGAAAAACGCTTGTCGTTGCGAGCACGCGCGGGAATATGAAAACTGATGCGATGATCGACGGAAAGCCCATCACAATCGGCCTCAACGCATACATCCCACGATAGCACTCCACACCCAGGGGGAAGGGGAAGCAATTCCCCCTCCCCTCCCGCCTATCCGTCACTCCCCCGCGCGATTGTATTTGACGTGTAAAGAGAATAGATTCCGACATGAAAGCACCGCAGACATCGCCGCCCAAGTTCACCCTGTCGAGCGCAGACGTGATCGCGCGTACGGGCCTCTCGCGCCAGCGCCTCGGCCAGCTTCGAGCGGGATTCAAGCAGCGCAAGAAACGAGCGGACGGATCGGTCACCGAGTACACCATCGCGGCAGTGCTCGCCGAGAACGTGGACTGGATCTGGTCGCGTGGCGATGTTCTCTTTGCCGAGCACGTGGTCGAGCGTTTGCTGGCGCGCGGAGCTGATACAAGGTAGCACTCCGTAGAAGCTCCGTCGCCGCATTCACCGGTCGGTTCATCCGGCCGGTGTTTTTTTTTGCCCGCTGCGGAGCTTGCACCTTGACAAGACTTGCGACTTGTCGCTTTTTGTTCACCGTAACATGTAATTATATCTAATTGCGTCGAACACGGTGCAACAGAGCAGGGCATAAGAGACATGAGCAAGCAGAAACAGTTCACCCGCGCCATCGCGCCGCAGCAGGCCGAAACCACTCAGGACGCGAATACCGCCACGGAGAACGGCGCGGACGAGACGCAGCAGAACGACAATCAGGGAGAAACTCAAACCACGCAGGGCGCCGCCGCCGAATCCCCTCAGAACGCGGCCGATCCATCGGCCGTCCCGCCCAATCCCGCTCCCTCCAAGTCCAATCCGGACAAACCAGAGACTACCAAGCGAATGGCGGCGGTGACCCTGCATGTGCGCACGAAGTACGGGAAGGACTTCCGTGTGGTGAAACTCGGTACGACCCAGGCGGTCATCACCGACGGCAAGATCACGCCGAAGATCGACCTTCCCGTCGACCTGCACCGAGTGACCGACTGATCCACGCGCGCGGGGGAAAACACCAATGCCGATGGACTTGAACAAAAAGCTCGCGATCCGGAAGGAATTCGATTCCTACGTGAACATGACGCCCGATGAGATGCGGACGCATTTCGCTACGACGGAAGCGGACATGGTTTCGCTCGATCCGAAGGTGGCCGCGAAGCTCGGGAAAGTCAGCGGTCGCACGCTCGGCAAGAAGGCGCTCGTGCTTAAGGAAAAAGAGCAGTGGGAAGAAAGCGACTTCGACGAAGCGATGCGCCTCATCCGGCCGCTGCGCTTCCAGCTCGGCCGCAAGGTTGCGCTCGTAACCGAGCAGGGACAGCCCACACCGTTCTGTCTCGCACTGATGAATCGCGGACACGATCCGCGCCGCGTCACGCAAGCCGTTCCAGTGGCTGAAGCCGAACTCGCACTCAGCGATGTGCAGAACGGCATCGAGGACGCCATCCGGCGCTTTGTGCGTCTGGTGGTGGGTGCGAACGAGAACGACTACGACGGCCCCTATCCCTGGGTGAAGCGCGTGTTCCTTCAGTCCGGCCGCGCCATCGTGGAAGTGGGAAAAGACCTGTTCGCGGTGGGCTTCGGCTTCACCGGAGATCCGTTTGACTCCGACTCCGAGATCATGATCCTGCCGCATTTCGAGGAAGTGGTCGAAGAGTACGTTCCCGCGCGTTCGCGCGAAGCCGAGCCGCCCGAGATCACCGGTGAAGTGCTGTCCGTGGGTGAAGCGCAGGACGAGGCGAAAGGCCCCGTCTGGCGCATCGTCATCATTCGCGCGGGAGACGCGAAGAACAAAGCCGAGAACGGTATCGCGCGGCATTATCCGGCCGATGTGCTGAAAACCACCGTGGCCGAAGGCGGCTTCGACAATCTCCCTGGCTACGTGCGCACCGACAAGCAGCACGTGAAGCGCGAGGGGACGACGCTAGCCGGTATGACGGGCAAGGCCGAATGGAACGAAGTCGAACAATGTGTGGAAGCCGATTTCACGTGGGAGCGTGATCGGTATCCAGCATTGATCCACGAAGCCGTGAAGAAAGCGGTTGCGGAGGGGCGCACCGAGGGAGTTCCCGGCTTCTCCATTACGGCCGACCTCTACACCTACAAGTTCGCGCCGCACATCGTCGCCAAGATCGAAAAGGTGCATTCGTGCGACCCGATCAGCTTTGCGTCGGCAGGCGGGGCGGTCAAGGAAATCGTTTCCGAATCACAATCTCACACCACAACGGAGAAAGTCACAATGACCGACAAGCAGAAACAGGAGCTTCTCGCCGCGCTCGAAGGCGCGAAGATTCTGAATGCTGACGATCTTCGCTCCGCGCTGTCCCGCACGTCGGTTTCCGAGGGGGTTGCGGTGGAGTACATGATCGCCACGCTGAAGGAGAAAGCTCCGGAATTGTTCGATGGCGAGGACAACATGGAGGCGCAGCTCTCGAAAAACGAAGCGCTCGCAGTGAAGCTCTTCAAGATGCACATGAAGGCGGCGACGGGTGATTCCGGACCGTCTCTCGGCACCGAGGATGCGCAGAAAACCACGGCGAGCGAAGCCATTACCGAACTCGACGAGTTGCTGCTCGACACGGCAGTCGACCGCTCCGGGCTCGATGACATCCAGAAGAATTCGATCCGCAAGCGCTTCTCCGGCCAGCGTTTCGTGCGCGCGACCGTGGAGGAAGCCATTCGCGAGGCGAAGGATATTCAGGCGGCGTACGAGAAAACCGACCCTGCGCGCGTCCGCATCATCCGTCCGAGCGAAGACAAGTTGCAGGTGGCGTTCAACGATTTCTTCATGATGGATGTCCCGTCCCCCACCGAGCGCAAGCAGATCGCGGAGAGCTACAACGCCACCATTTCCTCGCATCAGCGCGGAACCGTGTACTCGATCAAGCAGCTCGCGGAGATGGTGGTCGGGCGTCCGATCAACTGGCTCAGCCGCGTTGAAGTGGCCGAGGCCATGGATGCGGTGGTGGCCGCCAAGGTGCTCGTCAACGGTATGAACCTGCGCGTCGCGCATCAGTTCAACATGCCGGGAGAGTACCAGGACTGGCGCAATATCACGAACGTCGTGCCGGTGCCGGACTACAAACCCAAGACCGCTCTCGTGTTCGGCTCGATCACCGGATGGGGTCCGCGTGATGACGAAGACGGCTACCCGGTGCTCAACTCGCAGGGAGCGACCGCCGAGCAGTACACGCCGGACGATCAGGGTGGTATCTTCACCATCACCAAAAAGCACTTCATCAACGACGATGTCGCCTTCTTCCAGAGCATCCCGCAGCAGATCGCCGATGTCGCGCTCTTCTCGGTGAGCAAGCTCATCTGGGTTGGGATGATTATGAACAATCCCACACTCAGCGACAGCAAAGCCGCCTTCGACGAGACGCGCGGCAACCTCGTCTCC
Source organism: Bacteroidota bacterium (assembly GCA_035362335.1). Classification (GTDB taxonomy): domain Bacteria; phylum Bacteroidota; class Ignavibacteria; order SZUA-365; family SZUA-365; genus JAOSJT01. The sequence goes on along the minus strand of DAOSDL010000006.1, from coordinate 41,048 downwards.
GGTGTGCTCGACGAAAGCGGAGAAGCCGTGCGCAACGCTATCCGCGCGATGCAGCGCATGGCGTTCCCCGGCGACAACGAGCGCAAGCTCATCACCCGTCCGCGTTACCTCGCGGTGTCCATCGATCCTTCGCAGCAGGAAATCGCCTACAACATGACCACGGCGGCGGCGGGTCAGTCGAACAGCGTTGCCTCGTGGCTTCAGACACGCGGCCTCGTCCCCATCACCAATCCGCATACCGACGATTACAACGATTTCTACCTCTTCGCCAACCGTGGAGTGATCGAACTCGGTGTGTTCGGTGGTCAGGTCGATCCGGTGGTGACCATCGCGGACAACCCGTCCGAGGGCCGTCGCTTTACGCACGATGAAATCCGTGTGAAGGGCGATCACGCCTACGGTGGCAACTGGATCTCCCCGCTCAACGCGGTGAAGAGCGAGAACGTCGGCGAGTAACCGAAGCAGCTTCGGGCATTTCACGAATTCATGCACAACGAAGATCGAGGACATACGGACATGAAACAGTTTCTCATCGCTCTCGGCGCCGCTCTCTTGCTCGTTACGGCCAACACCGCGCACGCGCAGGTGACGAACCTCGTGCAGCAGAAAGCCGTCGCCGCATCCACCACCTACCAGGGCCAGCTCACGCTCGGTTACTCGGTGGACTCGGTGCACATCCTGCTGGAGAACTCGGCCGGACTCAACGGCCGGATGCGCCTGCAAGTCGCCTCCACCGCCACCGGTACAGTTGTCCCAATCGCATCCGACACCGTCAGTCTCGGTGATCTCACCGCGACGGCCGCAGCGGTCAACCGCTTCGCATGGTGGAACAAGGTGGGTGCGAACAAACTATTCTGGGCGGCACAGCCCTACATCATCCTCGTGCAATTCATCACCTACGGCACAGGGAACACCACGACCGGAAAGATCACCCTCCGTGCTCGGGAGTTCAGGCGCAACTACGTGATGAAGTAATCAAGAATCTCTCTCTCTCGGCCTCTCTCATGCTCCACGCGAGGGGGGAGGGCTCGATGCTCTCCCCCCTTGATGGTTAACGGAGGACACGGTGACACGAAGCGAACTGATAGCGCAATTCATCCAGGCGGGCATGATTCCCGCCGATACGCTCTCGCAGCTCGGCGAGGACAACAACGCGACCGTGGGCGCCGCGATGGATTCGGCCATTGTGGAATTCTCGCAGGACTCCCCGCGACAGATCGATCATACGGGAACGCTCACGAGCGACCACCGCATCGAGCTTTCCGAGTGGACGCACGGGAGCGCGATCCTCTTCGTTGAGCACCCCACAGGCGGCCATCCCCGCACCTTCGTTCCATCGAACGACCGAGTGATCGATGAGAGCACCGGGATTCTCACCATCCCGCACGGGCAATCCGGCGCGGGGTTCAAGGTGCGTTACACCGCACCGCATTCCATCGATGAGACGGCCGAAACGGTGACGCTCGCAAGCGGCGACCTTCCTCCCTTCCGGTATCTCACGCTCGCATATCTCTTCGATGCGGTGGCCGCGCATCACGCCGAATCCGTGCAAAGCATGATCGGCGCCGACAGCGTCTCCCACACCACGAAGACCGACACATACCTGAAACTCAAAGAATCCGCGCGGAACACTTACCGCATGCTCCTGCGGCTCCCCGAGCGCAAGGAAGCGCGACACGCCTCCGCAGTAGTGCCGCTCCGCACTCCTCGATACCGACACTTCCCGGACACCTACTGATGCCGCACACCATCGCCATACGGATTGATGATCGGCTGTTCGTTGAGGCAACCGACCCCGACACCATCGAACAGATGCTGCTCGCGCGCATGGAGGTGATCGCGGAGGATGCAGCCGGCCAGCTCGCGGAAGAAACTCCCGTGGGCGTGTTCGGCATCGCGCAAGGTGCGTGGCTCTCGGAGCTGAAGGTGACAGCCGAGCACGGTCAAGGTCAGATCGTGGCCGTGTCCGACCCGACGCCCGTGGCTCCCTACCTGTACTACGTCGTGCATGGTGTGAAGCCAGGTTCACCGTTCAATCCCGGCCGTCATCTCGTGGAGTGGGTGCGCGTGAAACTGGGCAAGGGCAAGGAGGTGGCGTACATGATTGGAGCGCACATCCAGAAGCACGGCCGCAAGGGACACGACTTCGTGCAGGAGGTGATCGAGCGCAACGCGGAGGACTGGGACCGGATTCTCCAAGGAGCATACGCCACATGATCGGACTCTATGCAACCCCGAACGTGGATCAGGAAATCCGCGTGCTGCTCTCGGCGGCTATCACTTCGGTGACGCCCGCGCGCGTGCATCTCTATCGCCGCTATTTCACGAGCAAGAACGCCTTCGTGGAGAATTCCATGGTGGACGTTGACGGGAAAAACCAGCTCCGCGCGGCCATGGTGTATCGTGTGGAAAACGCTCCTCGGGATTTCCGCGACATGCGCCGGGGCCGCCGCATCAGCGAATCGCGCTCCTACACCTACGAGCTGCTGCTCTACGTGGGTTTGAGCGATGCGGACAACACCGAGAAAGTGCTCAACGACATCATCGACGCACTGCTGCCCGTGCTCGAAAGCGACGGGTTCGCCGAGTCCTGCGCGGCTCTCGGCTGCACAGTTGAACCCGCCACCGTCTCCACCATCGGCCATGCGCTGTGGTTCGATGTGCTCTGCAACCAAGCCCAGCTCCGCATCACCTTCACGGAATTTCGATGAACCGCGAGGAGACAGCAGTGAATCAGGACGAGCGAATCCGGTACGAAGTCATGCTCGACCGGCACGATCAGGCACTTCAACTGACCGCGAAAGTGCTCGACAAACTGACCGAGATCACCGACAGGCACGACAAGGAAATCGCCGAGCAGCGTGGCGAATACACCGTTCTCACGCGGCTGATGTGGGGCACGGTGGGGATACTGCTCGCGGCGCTCGTCTCGAATGTCCTGTTCTTCCTCACCTACATGGAGAAGGCCAAATGACAGCCAACAAACTGATGTACTCGCTCGCGGCCGCGCTCATCGTCGGCGGCGCCCTCGGCGGCCTTGTGGTGCATGGCTGCTCGCGCACGGCCGAGCCCTCGGTGAGCGTGGAAGTCCGTCGCGACACCCTCATCCGACGCGACACCATTGCCGCCGTTGCGCGCGCGGAAATCCGGACGATAGTGGAGACCGACACCGTGCTCCGCACCGATGATGCGCTCGCGGGCACGCTCCTGCGCACCATCGATTCCCTGCTCTTCACCATCGACTCACTGAGCGATCTGGTGGCCTCGGCCGAAACAGTGACACCGGAATACCGATTGCACCAGGAGTACAGTTACCGCCAGCGGGAATTCCGACACGACCTGACAATCCACCGAAGCGACACCGTGCGCACCGTGGAACCCGCTCCTGAAACGCTGTTCGAGAAGATCCAGCGCTACGGGTTCTGGGTTGCCATTGCCGCGTTCATCGGTGCCGCGATTGCGAAATAATCATCACTCGAAGAGAGGTACTCTCATGCTGAATCGATTCACCCTCCGTTTCGCGCTCGCCGTCGCGGTGTTCACGGTGTCCATGACTCTCGTGCTCCCCGCGTTTCTCATCGCGCAGGACGTGATCCCCTTCCCCACCGACGCGCAATCTCTCATCGACTATCTGCCCTGGGCGTTGTCGCTGGTCACCCCGTTGCTGCTCGGACTGCTCAAGAAACTCCTCCTCGTCAAGACGCAACAGGTCGACGAGGACGGGAATGTGATCGAGATTTACGAGCTGCCCGTGTGGTTTCCGAAGTGGCTCCCGATGCTGCTCAATCCGCTGCTCAACTGGCTCGCGCTCTGGCTTACTTCGCTTGCAACGGGTGGCGAGGTCAGCGCCGCGATGGTGGCCGTGCTCATGCTCGCATCGTCGTTCATCTACAACGTGTACGAGCAAATCTTCAAAGTGGCAACCGGCACCAACAACCGCGTGGTGAAAATCACCGGACTCCCGCAGGAAATCCAAGGTATTTGACGGGAGACACGCGCGATGCCGTTTCAGATTCTGCCTCCGAAAAGGCCACAGCAACCCCGCGAGAAAACCCTGCGCATGCTGGTGGACGCGGGTGCGACGCTGTACGACGACAAGGTCGTGCTGCTCGGTGTTCGCGGTTATTACCGCGATACGATGGGCGTTCGCGGCCGCAACGACCGCAAGCTCTACGATGATGCGATGTTCGTGGTGGATGTGAACGGCTCCTATGGCGCCTTCAATGCGAACTGCGATCCGGGAGCATTCCGCACGGGAATCGCGAATCTCGTTCCCGGCTGTCATCCGTATCGCAAGGGCCTGCACGGTATCTCCCGCAAGAACCCCTATCCCGCGCTCAGGCCAGCCACTGCCGGTGAACGGCTTCCCGTGGTGCGCGACGGGCAGGAAGGAATAACGAGCGGCGTTGCAATCAACATCCACAAGGGTTCGCGGCTCTCGGTTTCGAGCGAGGGTTGCCAAACCATTTGGCCGGGGCAGTGGGACGAGTTCATCACGCTCGTGTACAGTCTGATGGATCTCCATCAGCAGACGCGGATCCCCTACTACCTCGTGGAAATTCCCGACCTCACAACCAACTGACAAGGAACGCGACATGAAAGAACGAACCGAGGAAGTGTGCCTTCTGCAGAACGTGACGTTCGGCGGCACCGAGTACAAGCGCGGTGATGTGGTGACGCTCCCCGAGTGGTTCCTACGCGCGGAGAACGTGCTCTACGTTCCGGCCGACCGCAAGGAAGCCGTCTTCGGCGCAGAGAAGAAAGCGCCGCCGAAGGACACGGCAAAGACTGATTCACAGTAACGAACTCACAATAGAGGAGACAGCACAGTGGCGATCACCAACATGCGCGACACACTCGCAATCGGTATGCACGTGGGGCCGAGCGCGTACGTGTGTCGCGTGGATAACGTCAACAACCCGTCCGGCGCCATCGCCATCAATTCCGTGGTGGGGTGGCACAACTTCCCCGACGAGAAGGATTGGAAGTGGAAACCGTTGTACGACAAGTACGAGGTGAAGAACAAGACGGGCGGCTTTTCGGTGAAGTACGGAAAGCTCATCGGTGGCGAGCTGGTCAGCACGATCAACCAGCGCGACACCGCATCCATCGAGTTCTACCTCAAGTTCATGGGGTTCGAGTGCCTGGTTCTCACGCAGGGCCACGTGTTCGACCGCATGGATCCGGCCAAGCGTCAGTGGCTTGCGATGTTCTGCACGGCCGAGCCGCTCGAGTCCGAGATCGGCGGTGAGAACGGTGAGCATCAGCTCAAGTTCAGCGCGATCACGAACAAGAAGGCCATCGTGCTGGGAACCGATGTGGCCTATCCGAGCGACACCTCCATCGTTGCTCCGGTGGACATCCCTCCCTCGCCGATCACCATTCCGGCGGGCGGTTTCTACAAACTCATCGACATCGCAGACTCGTGATGCCGAACCCTTCAACAAAGTTCCTCGCGGAGTACGGAGGGCGGCGCTATGCGCTGCACCTCCGTACGAGCGATGACGGGTACATCACCGCGTACGAACGCGCTGCGGTGGATCTTTTGCTCGAGCCGTTCCTCGCGCGTCCGACGCTTTCGATTCAGGAAATCATGGTTTCCGAGACGCGCACGAGCGGCGTCCTCAATCTCATTCTCACCGAGGGTGCGCGCGGGGGCATGGACATTAAGGATCGTCATGGTGACATCACTTTCGAGCCGCTTCCGTGGGCGTTCTGGTACGAACTCGATGCGGATTTGATCGTTCACATCCTGCACAGTTTTTTTTTCTTTGTCGCGCGGAAGATCGAGCGATTGCGAACTTCCGAGCGTTCTATCGCGGGGATAGTGCCGGAGGTGTTCTCCGCCTTCGTGCAATCGATGAACACCGAAGAGTATTTCTCCACGTCAGCGGAGGGGACGTAGCCCGCTGCGAGGAGAACATGCGGCGATGGAGCCGCTTCAGCGCGATCCGCGCATACACCCTTATCAACCTCATGCCAGAGAAGGACGAGAGATGACGAGTACGCCTTCATCCCCCGAGCTACCGACGCGCGGCCCCCGCGTGTTCACGTTCACATTCCCGCATCTGCTGCTCTCCGAGCGCCGTTTCGTGCTGCGCGAGAACGCAAATACCGTGGGTTTCCGACTCTTCGCGCTCAAATGGGCCGACACGATCAAGAAACTCAACGCGGCCGAAACCGATGCGGACTTCATGGAAGCCGTTACGCCGGATTTCCTCAACGATCTCATGCGGGCCTTTCTCATCGGGAATCACGATGGAATCGATTGGCTCTACGACCTCTCCCCGCTCGACTTCGAGCGCAACGTGCCGGCCATCTTCAACGCGATGGCGCGAACCGTGAACCGTTACATCACCGACGAGGGGAATGGATCAAAAACGTAACATAGCGTGGAAATTCCTCGCCGACTTCCGGGACTTCCTCGGCGGCGCGAAACAGGGAAAGCAGGGTCTCGCGGAGATGACGCGCGAGGCCGAAAAGCTCGAACTGAGCGCCGATCAGGTGCGCGAGCGCATGGAGCAGCTCACGCGCGAGATCGAATCGATGAAGGACGTTCAGGCGATCCGGCAGAAACAGGCCGAACTCCGCTCGCTCGGTGAGCAGCTCGATGTCATAAACGGGAAATCGCGTGAGGTGGTCGACGCGGCCACACAGGTGCCGAACTCCGTTGGCGCCACGATGAAAGCCGTGTTCGGTGGCGCGTTCTTCGCGAATGTGGCGGATCGCGGGCTCGGTATGGTGCTCGGTGCGGTGGGCTCGATCAAGGATGCCATGATCGAGGGGAACGCCGAGATGGAGCAATATCGCGCGAGCTTCGAGACGATGCTCGGCTCCGTCGAAAAGGCCGACGTGCTGATGAACGAGATCAAGCAATTCGGCGCCGAGACTCCGTTCGAGTTCCCTGGACTTGCGCAGAACGCGCAGCTCCTGAAATCCTTCGGTGTGGATGCGCAGGAGATCATTCCCACGCTGCGCATGCTGGGTGACGTGTCGGGCGGCAGTCAGGAGAAATTGAACGGCCTCGCGCTCGTGTTCGCACAGGTGCGTTCAGCCGGAAAACTCCAGGGCCAGGATTTGATGCAGCTCATCAATCAAGGCTTCAACCCGCTCGAGGCAATATCGAAGCGCACCGGCAAATCCATGGGAGAACTCAAGGATGAGATGTCGAAGGGCAAGATCAGCTTCGACATGGTGCTGCAATCCTTCAAGGATGTGACGAGCGAGGGCGGGCAGTTCTTCGGCATGATGCAGAAGCAGTCCCAGACGTTCACCGGACTCAAGAGCACGCTTCAGGACACACTCGGGGAGATCGGCCGCGACATCGGCAAGCCGCTCTTCGATGCCGCGAAGGAAGGGCTCGTCAAGGTGCTCGAGACCTTGCAGAATCCCGATACGCAGGAAGCGATCCGCAGCGCCGCGCAGCGCTTCGGCGACCTGTTCCGTATCATCATGGACAACAAAGACATCATCGCCGCGATAGCTGGCGCCTGGGCCGTGTACGCTGCGCATCAGAAGCTCGCCACCGGAGAGCTGAACAAGTTCTTCACCGCGCTCAAGATGAACCCGTACGCGGTGGTGGCGGCTGGCGTGCTCGCGGCCATTGTTGCGCTGCGCGAATACGCGAAGGAAAGCGGGAAGATCCATGCGAACGCTCTCAAGGAGGCCGACGCGCAGATCGAACTGACGAAACGCGCGAAGGAGAACACCGAGGCGAGGAAAGCACAGGCCGAGAAAAATCTCGGACTGATGAAATCCTACGAGGAACTCGGGAAGAAGGTGAACCGCACGAAGGAAGAGGAAGCGCAGTACCGCGATGCGCTCGGAAAGCTGCAAGCCACCTATCCCGGCGTGGTCAGCGCGGGCAGCTCTTTCGAGAAGAACCTCGAGGCGATCCGTAACCTCGCGGTGAAAACGAAGACCGAGATCGCGGGCCTCACCGTGGAGATTTCATCGCTCGACAAACGCGGCCGCATGGAAACCATGAATCGCGCGGGTGTGGCGGTGGATGCCGCATGGGAGAAGATCGAAAACAAGCTGCGCGAGTCGCACACCAAGATTCTCGACATCGTCGACCTCACCGATGATTCCTACATCTACCAGCTCCGCGATGAAGTGGCGGCGGTGATTCAGGGAACCATGACCGAGGCCGAACTCGCGCAAGCCGCACTCGTGGCCACGGACAACTTCCGCAAACGCACCAAGGGCTTGTCCAGCGCCGATCACAACGATTACATGAAGATGATCGACGAGATGGTGAAGGCCCAGACGGAATTCATCAAGATCACGAATGCGGGCGGTGTGGATCAGGAGGCAACGCGGAAAGCGCAGGAACAGGCCGCGCAAGCGAAAGCGACCGAGGATGAGAAGGCGCGGAAGGAACGCGAGAAGCGCTCGAAGGAGGAGATGGACAGGAAGCTCCTCGTGTTCAAGCGCGAGCGGGAGATCGAGCAGAAGGAAGCGCAGAACGCGGGAGCGAGCGCCCAGCGCCTGCACGCACTCAAGCTGGCTCAGGCCGAGGGTGAGCTCGAAATCATGCGGCTCTACGCGAAGCGTTTCGCGGGAGCGCGTGAAGAGATCGAAGCGAAGGAGCATGAACTCCGGCTGCTGCGCCTCGATAAGCTCGCAAGCTCCGAGCAATCGAAGGCCGACCGGATGCGCAAGCTCCGGATCGATGAGATGCGCGATACGCTCAAGCGCATCGATGCCGAATACGAGTACAAGCTCGACATGCTGCGCCGCGAGCAGCTCGATGAAGAGGAATTCGCAGCTCGGAAGGCCGTGCTCGACAGGGAGCGGGAGACGGCTCTCAGGGAGCGCAACAACCGTCTCCGCGAACTCGAAATCTCGATGATGGATGACGAGCGCAAGCGCCTGTTCGCCGAGTACAGCTACAAGCGCGATCTGTTGCGACAGGAAGCGCTTGATGCCGAGGAATACCGCATGCGCGAGCTTGCCCTCGAGCGTGAGTACGGTATGAAAATCCTCGAACTCGGGAAGAAGGAACGCGACGACAAGCAGAAACTCCGCGAGGCCGAACAGGAAGGACTGCGGCGCGGCTTCGATGTGACCATGGGTATCATGGACAACCTCAAATCGGCCACCAGACAAGGGAGCGCCGAGTACAAGGCCCTCGCTTCTTCCCAGGCCACCATCGCCGCACTCGTCTCAGCGAACGAGGCGTACAAGGCCGGAGCCGCTGTTCCCATCGTGGGTATGGTGCTCGGGCCGCTGGCAGCCGCAGCCGCGCTCGCGCAAGGATTCGCGAACGTGCGCGCGATCAACTCGGTGAAACTGGCCGAGGGTGGCATCCTGAAGAAATCCGTGTTCGTGGCCGGTGAAGCGGGAGAAGAGGCCGTGACACCGATCCGCAAGATGCCGGAACTCATCGCTGATTCGCTCGAGCACGTTCTCCGCGCGCGCTTCGAGCAGCATCCGTTCTATCGCAAGGACAGCACAATCCAAGCGGACGTGCGGAGCAGTGTTGCGTTCTCGCATTTCAATCGCGCATCCACCACGGCGCAATTCCAGACAGGGAGATCGTTCGTATGAGCGCGCTCGACATCACGCTCGAATACAGCACGGACAACGGTGCGAATTGGACAGCCGAGACGTTCATCTGCCACCTGTACGAATTCGACCTCAAGCCGGAGCTGCACGCGGAAAACCAGCTCTCGGAGCAGGGCCGCATCGTGCAAACGTGGAAGGTGCGCGGGGTGGCGAATCTCTTCCTCGATGTGGACAACTTTCTCACCGGCACGAAATGGCACTGGCTCGTGCGGCTCTACGAAAAGCCGCTCGTTCGGTTGTCGCATGATCCCACAGCGGCGCCCGATGGCGTCACGCTCTGGCAGTCCGCAACCAACACGAACTATGTGGTGTTCGACGGCCCACCGGATCGCATCTTCAAGAACAGCGAATGGCGGTCCTCGCGCGTGAAGCTCAAAACGAGGGACTGGGTATGAGCTACTACGCTATTCGCTTTCCCGACTATGCGCTCCCGTCCGGCCGCGTGATCCGGATCGAGCTGTTCAAGCAGAAGGTGGCGCCCACGGTGGAGCCGCCCATCACCTCTCCTGTGAGCTATCCTACCGTGAATCCATGGCTCAAGGGTGGTGAACCCGTGGTCACCGATAGCGCGGCGCCAGCGGCCGGCACATTCGGCATCGACAGCATCACGCTGCAATACCTCGGGATCCCGGTGCTCGATGGGCTCTCGCTCTATCAGATCATCAACAGCATCGCCGACGAGGATTACCTCTGGAGCATCCGCGTGATGATGCGCACCGTCCCAGGTCAGTGGCCGGAAGTGCCGCTCTTCTGGGGCTACATCGAATCCAGCGAACCAGCGGGAGAACTCGAATCGTACACGGACAAATCCGTGAACCGCTACCAGCTCACGGCGCGTAACATGCTCGCGGTGCTCGAGCGCGTCTCGGTACTCGATTGGATTACCGGATTTTTCCAGTACAACACTCCGGGCCTCGAGATCGCACCCTCGCTCATTCGCATCGACCGCCACCCGCTCGAAAACATCCTGCACCTCGGTGAATGGCGCCCTTCGAGCATGGTGCGCTTCGTGCGCTTTCTCGATCTGGTGGATTCCATCGGTGATGCCGTAGCAATGCCGCATCCGGTGAACCGCATCCGCATGATCCGTTCATCGTGGGAGTTCTATGCGATGGATGCGGCCGGAAATCTGTCCGCGTACACGGCCGATGATCTCTGTCTCGCCTCCGGTGTGCGCACGCCGACCTACTGGTATTGGCATTACACGCTGTTCGACTGGGAGAAGCATTCGCGGCTTTCGCTCTTTCACTGCGAGAATATCCTCGCGGTGCTCAAAACGCTGCTTGTGCCGCTCGGACTCTGCGCCTCCATCGAAACCGAGGCCACGGATCGCACTTTTCTTTCCGTGCGCGAGCCGGAGCTTTCCAGCGGTTCGTACGGTGTGGATCTTCTGCGCGGCGCCGAACTCTCCGAGGGAGGAAACTCCCGCACGGGCCTGCGCGTGGTGATCGCAAGCGCGGGAGAAATCGCGGTGAACAGCACAGGCGGCGAGAGCATCGATTGTCCGTACATGAGCGCATCGCGTATCCGCGCGGGAGAGCGCTGGACGCACAAGACAGGCGGCACCGAGGATCACGACACCGATGACCTCGAATGTCTCTTCGGTTCGCTCTGGGTGCTCGACAGCGCAACGAACGAAATGCGCAGCGTCTCGCGCATTGTTGTGCACCGTGACGGCGAAGGATCGCGCACGGTGGATACTTCGTTCTACTCCCCTCTCACGCTCGACAACGGAAGCCGCCTCGTGGCCGAAGCTGCGGCCGCGTACTTCTACAACAACACGCATCCGGACATCGACCCGCTGGGCGTCTACCGCCGTTCCACTAAGGGGCTGCGCGTGCGCGAATACGGCTTGCAGGACACCGTGCTCGGTGTTGCGGAAATCACCGTGAGCGGCCGTCTCTACAAAACGGATGCGTTCCCGCTCCCGAATGAAGCGTACAAGTACCGCCGCGTACGCAAGCTCGAGGACGGTGCGGAGACCACCATCACGGGGAAAACCAGCAATCACGAACTCGCACTGGCCGATGACATCTTCGCGGCCGGTGACGTGTTCCTGATTCTCACCGACAGGCCGGGAGACTTCAAGTACATGCCGGACGGCCTCTTCTGGACGATCCGCTCCATCGCGCGCAACACGGGAGAAAACACCACCGAGTACCAACTCGAACGAGGATCGGCGGAATGAAACGTCGGCTCTACGGACATGAATGTGGTACGGCCGTTCCATCGCAGTACCAGCTCACCGCGCGGAGTACGCAGTACGTCGGCTCCGGCGGCGGGCTCGGCTTACGTCCCTTCCCCGTGGAGATCAAACCCGAGGACTGGACAGCGGACACAACGGACTATCCCGATGCGGCCGAGCTCGGGAATATCACGCTCTACCGCGCCGATGCACGGCACAACCTCGGGAGCGAGCACGCGCTCGCCATTGCCTTGCAGCATGCGAGCGGTCTGTTCGCGAATGAGCGCATCCAGTTTCAAACCACCGAGGATCCGGCCAATCCAGGATACAAACGCAACAATGTGAGCAGGGTATGGATTTCATCAGACGCGCCGCCATCGTCGCCGCTCTTTCTCTTGTTTATCTGACCAGCGCGAGCGCGCAAGGGAATTTTCGCGGGGACGATTTCATCAAAATTCTTCGAGGAGACAAGATCATCTGGACGCTCGACACCGCAGCATTGCGCGGCGCCGTGGAGCGCTGGGCCGGTGATTGTCTCGACACGATCCGCGTTCCGCTCGGAGGGTACGAGTACGTGGATCAGTACGTGCCTGGTTCCGGCGGCACGATCTGCGATACGGTGTGCAACCTGTACCGGCTCGTGGGTCACTCCGTTGTGGAGCTCACGGCCGGAGATGTGGCCGAGCTTCAACGCATCAACACCATGCGCATCGGAGGGCCGAACGACACGTGCCGCGACCGCACGGACTGGCGCGGCGTCCTCACGCTTTGCTTCGAGATCGACAGCTCGGGCGGTGCTCGCGTGGACATGCGGCAGACCACCGAGGGCTATCCGCGTCCCTGTCCTTCGTCGGGTGGAAACGTGATGTGCATCCGAGAAGACTTGTTCGGGCTCTGGCGCGTGCTCCGCAGACAGGCGGGGAATCCTCCGCACGAAGTGCAGTTTCTCGCGGTGGATACGCTCCGCGTCCCGTGCTCGCATTACTGGGGCTTCAACTCGGGCGACTTCGTGGCACCGAACGCAATGCTCGTGATGGACACGGTTCGCTGCTGGGATGACAGCGTGATGGTGCTCTCGCGCTCGCGTCAGTGGGTTGCAGCGGGCCGCGATACGCTTCTCGTCTACGACAAATGCAGGTTCCCCTGTCCCGAAGTCACCTTCACCGTGACGCGCGGCGCATGGGTGGCCGAGCCGTACGTGTACGAGAAAACGCGCGACACCATCCGCATCGATACGCTCATCTGTTCGATTGAGCAGCGTCTCTACGAGATCGTGCAGGGCGTGACAACATCGTACATCCAAACGCTGGAACGTCTCTTCACCGCATCGCAACTGGACTCGCTCCGCTCTGTGCTGAATTGTCCTGTGGACTCCATCAGCGGCTTTCGCATCGCGAGCGGGCAGTGGCCGGCGTGGAGACCGGGATACAGGCCGTACCTCTTCGGCTTCTCGGATGTGCATTGGAATCCTTCCAATCAGTGCAAGGCCGACAGCATCGGGGCGTTCCGTGGCCGCAGCATCACATCGGTTTCCGCACTGGGAATCGACTCGCTCACCTGGTCGATTTCTGGCTCGGTGAATCCGTACCGCAACGCATGGCAAAGCGGCGTGTACTGCGCGGCCGCTCCCGGCTCAAGCGGTTTCGATGCGGTGCATTGGTACGTGTGGATTCCCACGTCCACGGTGGATTCCATCGTCGGCGCCTTTCAGGACTCGTGCCGCATCACGCGCATCAATGCCCGCTACGAGTGGGGGCCGGTGTGCTCGCAGCGCGTTCCCTTCGTGTACTACTGCTCCGGCTACGGGAAATCGCTCTACGATACGCTCTGGTACGATGCACCCGATTATTCGCAGCCGTTTGTGTACGACACCGTGGCGGCCGTGATCTACACCGGTGAGTACGATACGGTGTGGACGCAGGTGTTCGATCCCGGCAGTAAAACCTACGAGGCGCACTTCCGCGACCTGTGCGCATGCGTTCCCGAGCTGCGGGCCTCCGGCGTCTCGCGCGAGCTTTGCGGGCCGTTCAACATCGTGAATCTCTGTCCCGATGGTCACCAACCGATGTGGGTCGACGATACCACGCTCGCGATCTACGCATCGTGCATCGATGAGCGGCGCGTGTACGGCATGGAGGTGGACATCCAGCATCTCTGGGATTTCGTGCGCTACGTGCGCGACCGCGATGCGGGGCTGCGCGACACCATCGACTCATGGCGCGCGAAAATCTGGAAGCAGGAATGCTGCGATACTCTCTCCGATGGATCATCCGACCACAACTCCCTCACAGGGATTCAAGGCGGTGCGCCTGGAGACTACCAGCACATCACCAGCTCGCAACGTGCGCTCATCGATTCCATCCCGCAAATGCTCACGCGGATCCGACGCATCGAGGACACGCTCGCAGTGTGGCGCTCCCTCGTCTATTCCTCTTCATCCGGTGGAAGCGATGTCACCGTGTTCACGGCCCCAAGTGAAGGCGGCGTGAGCATCCCTACCGCATCCGGTGATGACCTCATCGTCACCGCATCATTCGCTGTCACTGAAGCGGCCGATGGTGCGGATTTCTACATCCTGAAGGACGGCGATCCGGTGGCCACCATGCCCGTGCATTCCGGCTCCCCCACGCAGATCGTACCGATCACCATGACAACGCGCATCGCGGGAACGGGCTCCACTATCGATGTCTCGCTCGGTCACGAGGGAGGCGCATTCATGGAAGGGTCGGTGACCATCGTTGTACAACGCATCCGATAACCAGCAAACGAAGGAGAACTCATGCGCTTATACATTGCCCTGCCCGCGCTGCTTCTGGCTTACTCCATGGCCGCAGCCCAGCCCGTGGATTCCTGCATCATCACGGGTCAAACCATCACATTCGCCGGAGCGCCAGCACCGGGGAAAACCGTATACATCAAGCGCGTGACCATGCTCCGCGCTTTTCCCGCTTTCCCCGAGCCCTCGGTGAAGTCCGATGCGAACGGCCAGTTCCGGATCCGTGTGCCGCGCACCATCCCCGGTGACACCGTGCGCGTTGTTCTTCAGAGCTTCGATGTGCCGCGCATCAAAACGGAGACTGAGTTCATCGTACCGGACGCTCCCACGGCCACGCTGCAAACGCTCCTGCGGGCGCCATCCGTTCCGCCTACCGCGCTCGTGGCCATTCCTTCCACCGAGCAAGCATTCGCGGAGCGGCCAACGCGCGAAGAGCTGTCCGATACGCTCGATGCGAACCCGCGCGAGTGTCCGGCGATCACCACCTACACCGATGGGGACTACTCGATACTGGGTTTCCGAGACGTGGACACCGCAGCTTTCAACGTGAATGAGAACGGCACGGCGTACGTCACCGCTCTCAATTTCGGGCCGCAGAACTACGCCACACCGTACATCGCGCGCTCAAGCTCCGACCTTCACATCAAGAGCAACCGCCGCTCGAACAACGAAACCTTCATCAGCATGCAGCCCTCATCCAATGGATCGATGCTCGACTTCGAGAACAACGATGGCACCGTGGCCGTGAGTATCGATGCGGATATGGATTCACCCTCGCTTACGTTCACCGGAACGTACCGAGGCGGGCGATTTCAGTTCTGGTCATCCGACCCTTACGCGGAATCCGATCTCACAGCGGATCATCCCTTTTGGTTCTGGGCCGGACGTAGCAACCATGGGGCGGCGATAGTGCTCGGTGCCGGTGACACCTTCGTGAAATCGCGCTTCGCTGTCTGGCGCGGTTACGGAACGGGAAAAATCTTCAGCATCGATTCCTCGGGAAACGTCACCATCGGCTTTACGAACGACCACCTCTCGAAGCGCAAGCACATGCTGAACGTCTCCGGCACAGGGAAATTCGATAGCAGCCTCATCGCACTCGGTGATGTGAGCGGGGCCACATTCAACGGCGTGAAGGTGTACCGCGCGCTCATCACGCAGACCGGAACGAGTGCACCCTCCGTCACCGTGCTCGAGAACTCCCTCGGCGCCGTTGTGTGGGCTCGCGCGGACACGGGAACGTACACTGCAACGCTCACAAATGCGTTCGTGGCGAACAAGACCTGGGCGAAAGGACACATCATCAGCGCGGCCACCGGAGCCGTGTACGACCTCGTGCGCACATCGGCCAGCGTGATGACGCTTACAACGCGGCAGATGCCCGCCGCGCCCGCACGCAAGGATGCGCTGCTCGCGGCAACCCCCGTGGAAATCAGGGTGTATCCATGAGACTACTACTCTTTCTCCTCCTCGCACCTGTGCTGAACGCTCAGGTGTACGTGTTCGGCGGCGGCTTCCCCTCGCATGACTCCCTCGTTGCGGAAGCATTCAAGCTCGGCTACACAAGCGTACGGCCGTGGACTGGAACTGTGCAGATCGGGCCGCTCTCCATTCCACAGGCGCGCGCGGCCGGAAAAACGCTCTACATCAAGTCGTATGCGGGATTTCTCACGCACATCGTGGATGCGGACGCGGCTCTCATTTCCGGCATGCTCACCGTGATGCCCACCGGCTCCAACACCGCATCCCGCATCTGGAACTCGAATGCGATCCTCCCGAGCATCGTGATTACTGGCGCCGGCGACACCGCGAATGCTACCGCATGGGATGTGGAATTCCATGCGCCCGATCCTTTCGGTGGCGCTGCATCCAGCTACGCGAACGGTTTCATCGCGGGTCAGCTCATGGCCATCCGTGATTCCCTTGGCTGCTCGTGGTGGGAAGCGCGATTCCGAGCACGTGCAAGCGGGCATGCGTGGACGCAGAAAAACGGGTATGGGAAGATTCTCCCAGCGGTCGCGATTGGGTACAGCGGTGGGATTCCTCCCGATCCGTACCGCGACGGCTCGCCTGTCTATCCGGAGTGGTTCATTCGGAGTGGGCCGTGATAAAAGGAAACCGCGTCGAACAATAACGAAGCGAACCCGGTGTAGCCACTGAGGTTCGCTTCGCTTGCAAGGATTGAGCGACTATGGGAATCGCTCGCGGCAATGTACCGAGGGAGGGATTTCAATGCAAGCGATCTCGTTGCGGTAGGACAATGTCCAGTTGACGCGATGATTCTCAATTCCACTCGGATTGGGCTTGTAACCAATTTCGTTCAAGCCTTGCCAATTGGACTTTCTTCCATAGGCTATTGTAGTTATTCAGATGTTTGCATAATATTGTCCGAACATAACAGAAGAGGGCCCTTTGATGACTACTAACAAAGTGAGTTTTGGTGAAAGAGCGCTTCGTGTCGAGTTCGGGGACCTGATAGATCGACACGGGCACTCGATAATTGGCCTCTCGAAAATTGAGACTTTTGTGAATACTGAGTTGACAAGATGGAAGGCGATTCTTCCAAGCAATTCCCATATTGTTAAAAAACATATAGAGAAGTACGAGCTGCTCTTAATCAACGTAAAACAGTTCAAAGAATCGAATGATGATGCAATCAAATCGAGAACTCTCAATCAAATTCAGGACATGGCATCAAAGGGCATCGAGTCATCCTACGGCCCTGGATGGCTCCTGTCGACGTCCAAAGGTGGCACAGCGATAATAGCACATTTGACCGGGAAAGACGAGTACAGCCGCAGCGTTGATGTATACTTCGGATACCGCAAGAATGAAGCCGCCCTCATGGCGACAAACCCTGAGCAACTCAAGGCCTTTTTCTCGGTGCATTACGAAGTCCTATCGCATGATCCTCGTCGTGAGAATCTTGACGACAGAGTGAAGGCTTCTATCGGAAATCTTCTCGAAAAGGCAGAACACGATATCGAGGAAGCACATATCTTCGCGAACAAGAAGAAATCCGAGGTTGACACGCTGCTGAAGTCTATTCAGGACGATAGCGATTTGAGATCGACAGAAAGAGCAACCACGTGGTCGGAGTTCATGACCTCTGTCCGGACCGACGTTGCTTCTCAGATCGATTCAATGGAGAATCTAAAACGAGTTTACCATGATGAAATCGCCCTTCTTGCCCCCTCAACGCACTGGAAGGACGCAGCGGAAGAGTATCGTAAACAAGGCACATTGTGGACATCAATCCTTTTCGCCGTTTCAATCCTTTCGATCATCCCAATACTGATTCTCTTACTTTCAGATGCTTCAGTCCTCAATAGAACCATACAGGATGCGACGAACGGAGTTGTCAACCTTAACAGTGTGAAGGCATTCCTCCTCATCGCCACGCTGCTCTCAATTATTGCGTTTGCAATTCGCACAACCGCAAAGCTGGCCCTAAGCGCCTTTCATCTGAAAAGAGATGCGGAAGAACGTTTCCGTTTGACCCAATACTATTTGTCACTAGCGCAGTATGATCCCGGCGCGCTGTTACAGCAGCGTCCAATCATTCTGCAATCGCTCTTCAGTCGAGCAGATACAGGGCTGTTGAGTAAGGGCGACCATGGTGTTACGATGCCCTTCAGCGCCGATTTCCTGAAGAATGTTACGGCGAAGTGATTATTCTCCTTCGAGCGTCTTCGCACTCTATCTGTTAGCACTAAGCGTCCGACGTAGCGTGCATCGCGCCCCGAGTCTGCGCTGTTTACTAATGGGCCTTTGAAAAACGTTCAGATATTTGTTACTTTTCTTTGATACGAGAGTTTCATCTCCGTATCCTCAGACCGGAGGATAGCGAACGATTCTCCGGCATGAGCTGGTTCGATCCGACTCCGTGCGGGGGTCGGGTCGTTCTATTTGGAGCCGCTACTCGAATCAGGAGAAGTACATGGAAGACGAACGCAACCAGCGCCTTGTGGTTGCCGCATGGGTGCACCGCATCACGCGCGAGCTGAAAGGCAATCTCGCCTGGACGAAGCTCTTCGCGGGCACAACGGCCGATCCGAACCGGAAGTTCTCGGAGCACTGCATTCCCGCGAATGGCCTCTGCTGGTCGTGGGAAACGGAATCCGCAGAGATCGCGAGCGGCGTTGTGGTTTGGCTCTGGGAGATTGGATGCGAGGGGCAAAATGTGCGCTACCACGAACCCGGCCAGCACGTGTACCTCTACCGCATGGTAACCGATGTCACGAACCAGCAGCCGCCACCAACGCCGGAAGGTATCCGCGCGCAGCGCATTCTCTCGCTTGTGGAACGTATTTCTAAGTGGGCGCGGGAGCACGGAGAACCAAGCTCGATCTCCATCGGTCTCACACACAATCCGGAACTCGCTGTACGGGAGCTGCTGCGCGAGAATCCGAGCGCCGTGTATCAGGTGTGGGATGCTGGTTCCGAGGAGATGGCGCAAGTGGTGCTGCGGCATTTCCGGAAGCAGGGATACGCGGGGAAGGATGGAGAATGGCCGTTTGAGGGGAGGTGGGTGCTGTGTCGCAAAGCGGCGCCAGTATAAGCGTCTGTGCACACTTTACGGCGTACTCGATACAACGTCACTATGAATCCTCACTGTAACGAATGTCAACAATGTGATAATACTATTTGATAATTACTTGTCTCAACGAAAAGATTCAACTCGCTCTCAAATGCTGTTCTCGTATCAATTTCTCTAATAAGCATACTATCCATAAGCACTTTAGAGATTTGTATGATCGCCGCAGGAAATGTCCAGCCTAATTCCTGTACCGATACTTGGATACGGTTAAACAGTTGACCGTCTCCTGTCGGGTCCCCTAGACCGTAAAGAATACAGCGCTTGTCATCGTTTACAGCACACCAGCCGCCATGAATCCTGCCATTTTTAAGATAGCTGACAATTTCGGGATCCATTCATCATTCCTTTTTCGCCGAAGCATTTACTGACTAAAACCAAGAGCTCACCACTCGTGAATATGAATTCTAACGCATGAGACGATTTCGATTCTCGCCACCAGTCAACTTTCTATGTACTGGTTATCGGCATCTTTATGGTCGATTTCTCAACTTTGGGATAAATGCGGTCGATTTCCTCCTGCAATTCAATGGTTCTGGCAATCGCCGTCACGATCCGACAGTAAGTGCGGATTTCATCTAGTTCGAGTCGCCGATCCTTCCTGTCCTTGAGCCATCGCTCGCAGACTTGATATCCCCCGATCTGGTAATTCCAGACACTTTCGGAGACAGGCGCAAAGTATTGCGTGGAGTTTATGTAAACGCGCTCCTCCGCCGCTTCGTATCGTAATCCTGTCGAGCGACCTTTTTCGATGCGATTGCTACCTTTGCCTTCAAACCGACAAATCGGTGGATCGAGATCTGGGGAGTTTAGCAGATGCAACTTCACCAGTCGTTCTCCCATTTGAGCCATTACACCGAATAGATTATCGCTTTTCGTGAATGGTATACGCGGGAAATCCATCTTCAGGTACTCGGCATACCTCGCACGATAGCTTGGAGCGTAAAGAATGGCGTAGACGTAGTGAAATACTGATTCGGGCGTCGGCTTCTCGCCGTATGCCGAAATCAGTTTGTTTATCAAGTCCGAATTCAAATTTGGACAAAGTTCGGATGTTCCGGGCAGAGTGAACAGGTCTTCCTTCTCGGCGACGGGCTTGACGTACAGAGGAAAGATGTAATTGACTTCCTTCATTGACACCGTGTGGTGCTGTATAAGCTCTGTCGTGCAGAACACGTGTCTAAAACCGCCGCCGATCTCTATGTTTCGTGTGGATGCCAAAGCGATATTCTTCCCACCGAGCATGTGGCGCATTACTTCGGGGCGGGGCATGCAAATGAACCCGCGCGACCGAGCCGTGTAGTACGTGTGCCGCACATCGAAAGGCCGGTAGAGTATGGGTGCAATTTTCGTACGCTTGGGGCCTGAATCAAGAAGATCTTTCTGCGCCAGCGCCACTTTCCAGTCTCGTGCATCTTTGCCCAGCGCATACTCATGACGAGCACGTTCCGGTTCCATCCCAGAAAAAACGGTAACGGTTTTCCACACCTCGTCCGGCGTCCAATGGATTGTCAGGTTGTCACGTGCGGTGACCAGCCCCACGCTATTCACGGGGAAAATCTCGGGGACACTTGGATTTTCTTGATAAATAGCCCCAAGCGTGTTATCACTTGGTATGAACAGGTAGAACGGTGACGACGGCATCAGCACCTTCCACTCACTATTCTTGCGGTCGTGGCTGTTGAGCCAGTCGTATTTCGATTCCCTCGATCCATAGATTTCCGCATGACGCACTATCGCATCGGCCTTGTTCTTGCTGATGTGCTTGACGAAGAAAGCGATGGCTACACCCTGCCGGATGTCGAAGACGTTCTTGTCTGGGCTGCCATCGGCACAAGTCTCCTTTTTGAGCGTGTTGCCGTGTAAATCAAGGATGTAGATCTCGTCGAATGTACGCATGAGACTTTGGCGCATGCCCCGAAAGGTCGGGTTGTCGAGGTACGAGTGATTAGTGATCATCCCAACGATACCTCGCCCTCCTTGCTCTATCTTCCATTGTGCGAATCGCAGGAATTTGACGTAATCATCTTGGAGCCATTTCGGGTTCTTCTCACCGAGGGGATTGCCATCCACCATCTTGTAGGACTCGATCAGTCCACGAATCCACTCACCCATGTTTGTCGAGTGGCCTGAATATGGTGGGTTGCCGAGGATCACGAGGATTGGGGCCTGTTTTTTAACTGCACCTGCTAATCGGGATTCCTCCGCCAGCGAGTGATAGAACGGCATCTCCGTTTGAGCGAGTTCCTCATTATCGAGCGTATTGGTGAGGTAGAACGGGACGCGCTCATCGTCGGTGAGACGGTGTCCGAGTTCTTCAAGGAAGAAGCTCATTTTAAGATGGCCGACAGCGTAGGGAGCCATCATTAACTCGAAGGCGTAGAAGTTCTTCAGGATGTGATCACGGATAAAGTCAGCGCTGCCACCATCGCCGTACTTGGCTTTGAACTCGGAGACGGCCTGCTCTGCGGCGCGGGCGATGAAGGTCATCGTGCCCGCCGCCGGGTCGAGTAAGGTCACGCTGTCGCTGGCAAGGCCGTCGCGCTTGCTGAACTCGGTTTTGAGTATATTGTGAATAGAACGGACAATGTAGCCCACTACTGGCTCGGGGGTGTAGTAGACGCCACGTCGTTCGCGTTCCGCTGGATCGTACTGGGCAAGGAAGGTCTCGTAGAAATGCACGATTGGATCGCTGCCTTTACCCTCGTGGTAATAGCGGTCGAGAATACCAGGTGCGTCAGCCACGCCGAGCACTTCTGCAATATCATCCACGCACCAAGCCATCTGCTCAGGCAGGTCGCTTAGGGATATGAAGCGGAAAAGGTCGCGCAGGACGCCGATAGTGTGCGGGATATAGTCGAAAGCAGCTCGACGATTGAAACTCTCTCCGGCTCTGGTTCGGGCGGCGAAAAGACCGTAGGTAATGGTCTGGGCAAATAGGTCGGCAAAGTTCATGGGCGTCAGCGTCCCAATCAAATAGGTTTGGAACGCCTCAAAGAAGCCTGCTAGAACTCCAGGTTTCTCCTGCTCTTGAATGATTTGCTGACCGACAACCTCACGCAAGAACCTTGTCCGTTTGGCAAGTTCCACTGCGAGAGATTCTGCTGTGAAAACCTTAGGAAGCGAGAAATCTAGAAATCGATCAAGTAGCGCCTGAAGTTCTTCAGCATTTCCGTGAACCGGATTGTTTCGTCCGCGTGTGTGGTTATTGGGACGTGCAGTGTATACCATCTGCACAAGCACCCCGTTACGGTAGAGTCGAAACTCAAAGAAATTCGTAAGGATCAGGTTGGGGAAAGTAGCACGATATCGCCTGAGTTGCTCCGTCTCCTCAACTGAGGCCAAATTGGACTCAGATGGCTTCTTGGCTTCCACATAGCCGATAATACGGTCGACGCCGTTCCACAGTCGAAAATCAGGATTACCTGCGTCCGTGCCCTTTGGCAACGTCGTGACTCGTACCTCCTTTCTTCCAGTAGAATCGGCTACAGCCTTTAGCATCTCGGCCAAAGCTGGGTAGAAGCTCTCCTCACGCGCATCTCCTTGCCGCGCAACGGCTTGGAGTTCGTTGAAGTACGATTTGAACGGCGATTGCTGGCTCATGATACCTCATACGATTCAATAAGTTGCTGTAACCCTGGCTTTTGGTCGATTCTCACTCGCAAACATGTTCTATCCTGTCCAAGTTTGGAAACGGAGCACGAGCCGCAGACTGGGAACAGAACATTCAAGCTAATCCGATCTCCTCGCAACGACAGCATGTTTATATGTTGATCAGACTAAATATGGGGAGAGACTTAGCTCTGCGAATTCCTCCGTATAGCGCTGAAGTGAACTTGCTGTCAGCTAAGCGAAATGTCAATTCCACGACACTCCTGGTTCCGAGACGTTTCTGATGCGCGGCACGAAGTCGATGCGCAAATATACGACATTCAGAGTGGAAACAGAAGGATCAGAGTACTTGATTCGAGCTCATCAGAACGAGAAGCACATCGGCGACAAACACGCCCACAGACGAAGGCTGTAAGTTGTTGCGTAGCAACGTCTTTACGTCCTGCTTTTGAAGGAATCCGGTGGGATCCTGCGGGATTCTTGCGTATCTTACAGGGCAAATAAACGGAAAGCCCCGCACCACGAATGCGAGGCAATCCATTTGGTTCACCGAGGGACCCGGTGGATACTACACCGTCAAGTTAACAACTTCTGACGATTATTGCCAAGGGTCCCTCCCATTGTCACCGGGAGGTGCTATGGTAGAAAAGCGACATCGAAGGACGATCCATCCTCCTGACTCTCGTGGCCGGCGAAAGCCAGTCTGGGAGCACGAGCGAAAGCTGGTCTTCCATCCTCGCCGTACACCGCCGGTGTAACGCGGCCGAATGCGTGGGCCTCTACCAATCTTGGTGGGGGCCTTCTGCATTTCATTTACGACAGTTGACTTTTTCCTCCGAAACCACTATCCTTGCCGCATCCCGGTTGTACGAGAGGAGGACGCCCGAATAGCCGTGGATGTAGTACGATTTCCCCGAGTCTCAAGGATTAACACATGACCGTTCAAAAAACGGGACCACTGCCGCGTGGCGGCTTGGTTCTTTCGCTCGCGTTTCTCGCTGGCCTGCTGCTCGCGGCCTGCTCCCAGGAATCCGCTCCCACCCAACCCACTCCCCAACACATCAGCGTACTGGACACTACCGGCCGAATTCACATCGAACTCGGCACCCCTCACGATGCCGACAGCTCGGATGACTTCGTGATGATTCGGCGCCAGTACGCAGTCTCGTACAACCGCCTCCTCAACGTACCGAACTGGGTGAGCTGGAACCTGAATGCGGACTGGTTCGGAGACGTGCCGAGGTACGAAGGAAATTTCATTACCGACACTTCTCTGCCCGAGGGGTTTTACCGAGTGAAGCACTCCGACTACACGAACAGCGGGTTTCATCGCGGTCACATGGTACGCTCCGAGGAACGAACGCTAACCGAGGAGGACAACAGATCCACATTCCTTATGACGAACATTCTCCCGCAGGCGCAAAGATTGAATCAAGAGGTGTGGCTCGATTTGGAATACTGGTGCGAAGCGAAGTGCAAGCAGGAGAACAAGGAGCTCTTCATCATCGCGGGTGGCATCTTCCACGAACCGCACGAGCGCCTGAACAGCGTGGTTGCGGTTCCGGACAGTTGCTTCAAGATCGTCGTGGTGATGGAGCGCGGGCAGCGATTGCAACACGTGTCAGCAAGCACCGAAGTGGTGGCCGTAGTGATGCCGAACAGCGACGACCTCGACACATCCTCGTGGACGATCTACAAGACCAGCGTAGACCGGATCGAGCAATCGACAGGGTATGATTTCCTCGACCTGGTCGCCGATGAGATCGAAGTTCAGATCGAGCGCGAACGGTGATCCTAGGCACTGGATAAGCGCTCCCAATTCTAGGTGCACTTAGGAGTAGGCTAGGATCGGTGAAGCTGCATGATTACAGCGATTTTTCACTTAAGCCCTCTCTGAAAGTAGAGCAAGTAACAAGAGGTGATCAAAATCCTACAATGAATTCACGGAATCTTGTCGACACTTGAAACTGCCTTTCGCAGAACTGCGAGTCAAACCTAAAACCGCAGTCTAGACGAAGCCGGACTTGCCGAAGCAGGTCTTACTAAAATCCTTGACATTTCAAGAGAATTTCCGGAGATTTGTGGATGAGGTTCCCACCCCACCGTTCTTGACATAATACCGAGGAGGCGCTATGGCAGCAGATTCGATCCGCGTGGAGGATTATTCCATTCCCGATGTCGGCGAACAGTTTCAACGATTACAAGAGCATTTGGACGACGTCTGCGATGTCGCGAAAAATGCTGCTCTTTTAGCCGCTGGTACCAACGTGGCACCACCAGTGGCAGATTGGCAACTTCCACTCGGAATCCAGTTTACCCAAAAATCGTGAGGGATCAGAATGGCGACCTGGGTGGAGCTATCGAATGAGGTTGAGACGCTCGCTATTCAGCAGAAGGGTATTTGGTTCAAAACCCGCCTGACCGAGACTCTCGCAGACATCAGCCGTATACGGAACACTAATGTGCTTTTTTACTTCTCTGGGTTCCTCCAGAAGAATGGTCCTTTTGGTTCACTCTCACATGAAGACATCAACGGTTTCATGTCAGGTCTTTGCGGCATGGATTGGTCGAAACCGTTGACTCTGCTGCTCCACACTCCAGGTGGCTCGCCAACAGCAGCACAATCAGTAATGGAGTATCTCCGTACGAAATTCAGTCACATTGAGGCGATAGTCCCGGCGATGGCTATGTCTGCGGGGACAATGATGTGTCTATGTGCAGACCACATCGTTTTAGGTAACCACAGTCAATTGGGCCCGATAGACCCTCAGATGTTAGTGAACGGCAGGTACGTTTCAGCAGGAGCCATTTTAACCCAGTTCGAAGAAGCTAAGAAAGAGATTTTGAAGAACGGGGCGGTCGCGCCAGCTTGGTTCCCGATTCTGAATTTTTTAGGCCCGTCACTCTGTGTTGAGGCTGCGCAAGCGATCGATTTTGGCAAGTCTATTGTTGCTCAATGGCTTGAAAACTTCATGTACAAGTCGCACCCAAACCGCACCCAACGCGCATCGGAAACGGCCGATTACTTCAGTCGAAACGATCTCCACCTCAATCACGGTCGCAGAATCGGGAAAACCGAGGCAAGAAGTCTTGAGATGAGTGTCGAAGATTTGGAAGCAGATCACAATTTCCAAGAGGCAGTTCTCACTGCTTATCATCTTGGAACGATACTCTGCTCACAGACAGCCACAGTCAAGTTCATTAACACCGACCAAGGAAATCTCTGGCTTAAAAACATCGCGATCCCTCAGCCCCAGCAACCAGGTATGCTGACCGAGGAATAATTACTTGCCACGTGATGAGAGGAAGCGCCCCCGATTGATAGGGGCGCTTCTTCTATCTACTAAAGTTAAGTGCTTTATATTCGCCTACTCCTCACTGTCCCCTTCCCTCTCCCTGAATCGTTGCGGATCACCTTATCGGAAGCTATATTCTTCCAAGACCATCCGTAACCAACAGGAGTAAGGAGATGAAGAGAGCCATTGTCGCCGTGCTTTGTTGTCTCGCGGCCGGATGCGCCGGAATGATCCTCGGGACGCAGTACAGGTACGACGTGTCACTTGCGGAAGGTGGGCTCCGGTTCACCGACGAGATGATCGATGTCACCTTCACGCCAGGACATGCCACCATCGGTTTCGAGCTCACGAACAAGAGCGATCAGACGCTACGGATCCTCTGGGATGAGACGGTGATTATTCAGGAAGGCCGATCCAAGGCGGTGTTCCATGCAGGGGTGAAGTACGCCGAGCGCGACCGGCCCATGCCGCCGAGCATCGTGCCGAAGGGTGCACGACATGAAGACCTGGTGATGCCGAAGGAGAACGTGTACTACGAGAGCGGGAAGTACGGTGGCTGGAAGGAGGAGGACATGCTCCCCCAGTTCGACCAGAACGAGGATGACCGGAAGCGGTACATCCTCGCGCAGAAGGGCGCCTCGATTGTGCTATTCATGCCGCTCGAGATCGGTGGCGTGAGGAAGGAATACACGTTCACGTTCAAGGTGAACGCGGTTGAGCCGGTGGGATGATCCGCGCACGTTTTGAAACCCGTGTGTAGTAATTGTGTAGGAGCAACCCGTAAAACCTGCGAATACAGCGCATTTTGAGGGATTGCTCGCTTACTCTTAATCAGCGGGTCAGGGGTTCTCCGCCGCGGCGGACCTCGCGTGTACAAGGTAAACACCATATATTTCTATGACTTACGGGCGGTACTGCGGTGCCGCCCGTGTCATTTCACCCCCTCGAAAACATTGGGGATGTGAGCAATCGCGAAGATTTTTTGTAGTAATTTTTGGGGAAACGGTCACTCGGATTTTTCCCGCGAAAAGGGATTCGCGGTGTAGTGCGCCGGATCGCAATCACATCCAAACGTGCACGTGGTCGGGAATCGATTCCGTGCCAGCTGTGCCCGCCAACCTCTTCCTTTCTGTTCAAAATCCGGCAATGTTCATTGTTCCTGAACGCTCGGGATTTTTGAACACCAGGCGCGATTGACCCAAAGGCGCAGACGCATCAAGCGCCGTGGCGCTCGGCCGCGTAGTGTAGCACAAGGCGTTGATCTTGTGTTCCGCGAAAGAATAGACTCCTGTCGTTGAAAGGGACATTCCTTCCGTGGGGAGTTGGGTCGCTCTCTGCCTATCAATCAACGCCTACATGAGCAAGTCCAGTCGCATGAACTTCGACGCGATGAAGTGCCACATGAATTGGTAAACGATTGCAAGACCATAGCCGATGGACATAATCGAAAATTGATACAACTCCCCGAACTCAACCTGCTTGTTCATAAGATCGTCTATCACCTTTCCCTGCGCCGTCGAAAATGCGAGGAAAAAGGCGAAGCAAGCTGCCAGCGGTTCGACATCTCTGATAATCAGGCATGCGATTGCCGATCCGGTGCCTGTACCCAACAGAATCAGCAGATGAATGGGAAATGATTTCCAATTCGATTTCATGCTTCTCCTCCGCTTGGCAATGTGAACGAGAACGAGTGAAAAATATAGAAAAATACTTTTACATCAGATTGCTTCGTTGAAAGAATAGTGTGCACGCTTTATCTCCGTCCAACTCCGCATCAGCGGCGCTCGGCGAACGAGGAGCGGATTTGCAGGCGACGTGCCACACTTGCTGTGCATCGATTGATCTTGTTCTTCCGGAGTGACGTCTCCGGAATAAACCGTGAGGCGCGTTGATCCTGTCGATCCCATCCCGCCTCCCGTGGGATAAAAAAAACAAAGCAAACCCCGCTTTGACACGAGGTTTGCTTCGCTTGTTTGAATACGAACCCAGAAATTCGAATTCTCGGTGGAAGGTACTATTCTCTCGAATCCAATGCAAGCAATCCGAATGCGCTCATCAGGATTCCGACTCCATCGCTGCACGACACCTACAAGCGTTTCTCGAGGATTGGGCGAACTATCTCCGAATGGGCAGCGAGCGTCTGCATTCACTTACGACAGTTGACTTTCTCCTCCGAAACCACTATGCTAGCGGCATCCACGGTTGTAAAAGAGGAGGACGCGAGATAGCCGAGGATGTAGTCAGTTTTCCCCGAGTCTCAAGGATTGACACATGACCGTTCAGAAAGCGGGACCACTGCCGCGTGGCGGCTTGGTAGCTTTGCTCGCATTTCTCGCTGGCCTGCGGCCTGCTCGCAAGCATCCGCTCCAACCCAACCCACTTCCCAACACATCAGCGTACTGGACACCACTGGCCGAATTCACATCGAGCTTGCCACGCCGCACGATGCCGACAGCTCGGATGACTTCGTGATGATTCTGCGCCAGTATGCGCTGTCGTACAACCGCCTCCTGAGCGTACCGAACTGGATGAGTTGGAACCTGAACGCGGACTGGATCGGCGACGTGCCATGGTACGGCGACAATTTCATCACCTGACATCGACACCTCGACGTGGACGCTCTACAAGAGCAGCGTCGACCGTATAGTGCAATCGACGTGAGATGATTTCCTCGACCTGATTCCAGAGGACATAGAATCCACTATCCAAAAATACTAAGAGGTTATGCTATGCGTAATTGGACAATGCGGATCGTTCTTTTAACCGCCGTTTTGATCATGTCGTGCGGCCAAGATTCTGGCGTGACAATAACTCAGAAAGAGTATGGCGACAAATGGCCATTCACTGTCTCCGAAGGGAAGCTGGAATGCCGTGGTTCCGATCAGGTCGTGTTTACGGCAAATGGAACGACATACGCTGTTAATGGAACTGCCCAAGTAACGAAAAAATACAGACACATTGGAGAAATATGGAGAAACGATCCATCGTTGCCTAGCGCTAAGATTGATATTGGAATAATCATCGAGAGAGGCTTAAAACTCGCTGACAACTAACGCGCTGCACTGTCCCCTTTTATCTTGGGCCGCAGCGTCTGGCCACCTATTGCCTTTTTTCTGATATTATTGCAGATTGCCTCGTCATGAATACACTAGATCACTCCGGCCCCGAGACCCCGCTTGCTCGGATCAGCCGGAGTGATCGCTTTTCATCGAAGCCCTCACCTCCGCAGTAAGAGACAGCGCCGGCTCACGGCGTTTTCGTCCGTGACAAGCCGTACGAAGTACATCCCGCTGGGAAGATCCCTGGTGGCGAGGTGAAGTTGCCGGGCGCCGGCTTCGCGCGCTGTCGCGGGGATTTCCAGCCGTACGCGTCCCAAAGCATCGTAGAGTTGCACAGCCACGCTCCCACCGCGCGGCAATCGCATATGCAGTGTCAGTTCATCATCGAAGGGCTGCGGGGAAACTTCCAACGTCGGCGAAATTGCACCGCCGGTTTCAATGTGCTCAGCCGATGTTGCCACGGTGTTGACGCGAAACACATGCATCACGAGTATGCCATCGCGCTCGCGCACGAATTCGGTGACGTACAACAGCCGATTGTCCGCATCGAAGCTGCTGGAGAATATCTCGCGCTCCCGTCCAAAAAACACATTGTCCGCCAGGCGCAGTACCGCGTAGGGCTGGGGTTCGTGTGACGCCTTGCGTCCCTCGGCAACAGCCGCGAGATCGTCGAGTTGGTACAACAGCACCATCGGCTGCATGCGATGCGCGCGCCACCCCTTGCCGTCGGGATCGGTTTCGTCGAATGCGATGTACGGTACGTCGGCGATGATCCAGTCGTGCGGCGTACGCTCGCCGTGATATCCGTACCAATTGTCGCCAAGACCCTTACGTCCGATGAAGGCTACAGCCGCTTGCGAACCGCTGCGCAACATGCAGGCGCCACGCCATTCATCGCAATGCTTGTAGCCGTCCATCGCATCGGGGAAATGATAATTGTCTGAACCAAGCACGCTGCCATACTCCAGCAACGTGGTGACGGGTTGCGTGGCATTCTCCGCAGGAGGTACAGCACCCGCCAACGGAAACGCATAGAGCGTGGGCCCCAAACCGCTGAGTCCACCATCGCGATAGCGACCCACAACCATCCGTCGGCCTTGCGTATAGCGGTCCGCCCACACGTCGGGTATGGAGAAGAGGTAGTCCCCCACCTGCGCATTGATGGGTCCCTGCGAAGCTGCGCCGGCATACCAAGGCCCGTATCGCTGTGCCTGCGCAAGATTGTCCACCCCCGTGCAGCTGAGATTCGCATATTTCTCTCCGGTCACTGCGTAATGTATTCCCCAGGAGCTGTACAAACGCCGTTCCCCCGCCACATACTCCATCGCACAACGCCATATATCCACAAAATCCCAGGCCTGTACACCCGCTGGTCGGATGTTCACCGGCGCCTTCAGCTCTGTGGCCACAGGCAGTTGATCGAAATCTCTGACCGCCGGCGCGGCGGGGGCCGGTATGCCCAACTCTCCGACAAAACCCCGTTCCTGCTGATTGACGTCGGTGACGTACAGCGAACCCGGAAAGCCATCCGCCGCACCGCTGCCCGTGGGCCCGCCATCGCCCACAGTGCAGAATGACACGGCCTCGCCTCCCCAGGCATATTGTTCGGGAAGCCGAAACGCGCCCAGATAATTGATTCCGGTAGGACGAATGCAGGACGCGGGAGCGGCACAGGGCAAGGTACGCACCAGCAGCGCCTGCGAGGGAGCGCTTTCATTCATCATCACATCGCGAGCGGTGATGGTGACTCGATACTCGTGATCCTCGTCGAGCAAGGTGCATGTATGCGCCGCCTCCCTGCTGTAGCCGTCGATGCGACCATCGAGATACACGAGGTAATCCACGACGCCGACATTGTCGCCCGGTGCATCCCAACGCAGAGACAGCTTCGAATCGCTGCGCTGCTCCAGACGGAGATTGGTCGGCGCCGCGGGCGGCGTCCTGTCCACATCGGCCGCGAGTTCAATACGACTGCACACGAGTTGGGGCTTGAATGCGTTTTGCCCCCATTCGATGGCGAGGTTCACATTCACCAGGGCGTACATGCTATCGGTTTTGTGCACACCGGACGAGCGAATGTCGAACATGGTACGCCCGCTCTCGCCGGGGGCGAGTTCGGTGTAGGTTTCGCGATAATTCCGTTCGCTGCGCATGGTGTACCAGCGGCCGTGCATACCACCGCCGTCCGGCTGATCCGTATCGGTAAAACTGATGCGCGCGGTGAAGCGGATGACGTCCTGCGAGCGGTTGTACCACGTCACCAGGATACGCTCACCGTCGTTGAACCTCCGAGCCGAACCGCGCACTCCCTGATAGTCGGCGTACTCGTCGTCCGTACTCGCAACCAAACCCGCCGGTCCGTCGGCGGTGTACACATTGGATGGACTATGCATCACGGTATTCCAACCGGCCAGACCAAAGGTGTTCGCGGTGGGCGACGCTCCGAAATCCACCAACACTGTTTGCGCGGAAAGCGGCGACGCCGCGATGCAGCAGCCCAACAGGAACACTGCAATGACCGCGCGCGAGCTTCGGTCAGAAATGAGCGTAAGGATACTCGGACGATCCGCGCGGACGCGGTAGCCGAACGGAAGCAGGTCGCAAAGGTTCATGACAAGCTCCGTGCCCCATGAAGTCATGCCTCACGGGCGGGGTGATACTGGGAGAAACCGTATGCGCGCAATATGGGAAAGGGCCGGGGTATTGTCAAGTGATATTCGGAACTGCGTCTCCGCTGAAATCGCCGGGCCCTCGGTGATGAATAAAATCGTTACTGGTTTTTGTTAATCGGCCCCTGGCGCCGTAACTTACGGTACTGTTTGACAATACAAAAGCCATTGAGCAAACCGCATATGGCGGAACACTCAATCCCATGTGAGCCGAATTCCCTTCCATCACTATCTGTCAGGAGAGAGCTGATGACATTTCGCATACATACAATAATGGGCGTGGCGCTGCTGCTCTGCGTGCTTCATCCGCGTGCATTCGCGCAAAGCGATGCCAAGGAGGAGGAGCCGAAGAAATTCGATCGCCCGGCGTTGGAGCAGCGCGCGAACGAATTGCGCATCCCCGTCCGCATGGGCAACGCCACAAGCACGGCGGTACTCATGGGTTTCACGAAAACAGGAAAACCCCTGTACTATACCACGGACAATTCCGTCTCCGCCGCCAGTACCGCCACGGACAAGCTGTATCCCGGCGGTACCGCCGGCTTGTCGCTCACAGGCAGCGGCGTCATTATCGGTGAATGGGATGGTGGTGGGGTTCTGACCACGCATCAGGAATTCGGTGGCCGTGCCACACAGATGGACAGCCCGGCCTCGGTGAATTTCCACGCCACGCATGTGGCAGGCACACTCATCGCTTCGGGCGTGCAGGCCGCCGCGCGCGGCATGTCGTATCAAGCCTCCCTTCAGGCTTATGATTGGGACAACGATTCGACCGAGATGAAAAATGCTGCCGCAGCGGGTCTCAAGGTGTCCAACCATTCCTACGGGTTCCTTACCGGTTGGTATCTCAGCGGAGGAACCTGGTATTGGTTCGGAGATGTCAATCTCAGCACGGTGGAAGACGCGGGATTCGGCTATTATTCAGAGCAAACCTGGAGCTGGGATAATATCGCACGCAGCTATCCGAATTATCTCATCGTGAAATCCGCGGGCAATGACCGCCTGCAAGGCCCGGCGGCTGGAACGGGACATTACTACTGGAACGCCGGAACGTCGTCCTGGACCTTCTCCACGGCCACGCGCAACCTCGATGGTGGCCCGCTGGGCTACGATTGCGTCACCGACATTGGCAACGCGAAAAACATTCTGACCGTGGGCGCGGTGGAGGACATAGCAGCGGGATACAGCAACCCTGCGAGCGTCGTCATGTCCTCGTTCAGCGGCTGGGGTCCGACGGACGACGGCCGCATCAAGCCTGACATCGTCGCCAACGGCGTGGGACTGTACTCCAGCTACGTTCCGAACAACAACAGCTACGCTTCGTTGAGCGGAACGTCCATGGCCAGTCCCAGCGCGGCTGGATCTATTGGCTTGCTGCTGCAGCACCAGAATAATCTCTTCCCCGGTATCGCGCTCAAGTCCTCCACGATGAAGGGCCTGCTGATTCACACCGCCGACGAGGCAGGAAGCACCACTGGTCCGGATTACTCGTTCGGATGGGGCTTGCTCAACACCACGCGCGCCGCGCAGGTGATGTCGGCCAATGCCGCGGTGGGGTCGCCGGGTCACATCACCGAGCACAATCTCACAAACGGCTCATCCTACACACGCAATATCATGAGCAATGGCAGCCCGTTGCGTGTGACCGTGGCATGGACCGATCCCGCACCGCAGGTGCTTCCCACAGCCTTGAACAATCGCACGCCGCGGCTGGTGAACGACCTTGACGTGCGCATCATCGGGCCTGGACCGACAACGTATTTCCCCTACCGTCTCGATCCGGACAATCCCGCGAACGCCGCCACCCTGGGCGACAACATTCGTGACAACGTCGAGATGATACACATTGCTGCGCCGGTGAACGGTGGTATTTACACCGTGCAGGTCACGCACAAGGGGGCACTCACCAGCGGAGCGCAACTCGCGTCGATCATTGTCACGGGCAATGTCGCCATCCCCAATCAGCCTCCTGTTGCGAACGCTGGTACTAACCAGACCATCAACTGTGCTCCTCTCACCGGTGCGAGTGTGTTTTTGAACGGTTCGGGCTCCTCCGATCCCGACAACGATCCCCTGACCTACACCTGGCGTGAGGGCGCCACCGTCCTGTCCGGCCCGTCGACCATCGCGAACGCCGTGGTCCTGCTCCTGCCGGGTACGCACGTGATCACCCTCACCGTGGACGACGGCAAGGGCGGCACCAGCAACGCCAACGTTACCGTCACGGTGAATGCCGATGTCACGCCGCCGACGATCACCGCTCCACTAAACCTGACTGCTGGAAACGAGCCCGGCGTCTGCGGCCGCAGTCGCACCGCCACAAACTTTGGAATACCCACGACCGCTGACAATTGCGGCGCGGGTGGGCTCACGGTCACGAACAACGCACCAGCGGTGTTCCCCATCGGTACCACCACCGTTGTGTGGACGGTTCGTGACGCGGCAAACAACGTGGCCACCGCATCGCACACCGTAACCATCCTCGACACACAGGCGCCCACGGTCACCGCTCCCGCTAACATCGTAACCGGCAACGATCCTGGTATCTGCGGCAAGAGTCTCACGAATGTCGTGCTCGGTTCGCCCGTGCTTTCCGACAACTGCGGTACCGGCGCATTGGTTGTCACGAATAACGCACCTGCGAACTTCCCGATTGGAACCACAACCGTGGTATGGACAGTGCGCGACGCCGCAAACAATACCACGACGGCCTCGCAGACCGTGACCATCAACGACACGCAGGCACCCACGGTGACCGCTCCCTCGACCATTGTGGCGAGCAACGATCCGGGCCTCTGCGGGAAGAATCGCGTGAACATCAATCTCGGTACGCCGACTGTCGGAGACAACTGCGGCACCGGCGCGCTGGTGATTACGAACAACGCGCCCAGCGTTTTCCCCATTGGCAATACCACCGTGACCTGGACAGTGCGCGATGCCGCGAACAACACCACCACGGCTTCGCAAACCGTGACCATCAACGACACGCAGGCGCCCACCATCGTTGCGCCCTCGAATATCACCCTCGCCAACGAAGCCGGACTCTGCGGGCGTTCGAAGTCCCTGGTCAACCTCGGTACGCCAAGCACCAGCGACAACTGCGCGGTGACCGTGCTCTCGAACAACGCACCGAACGTCTTCCCCCTCGGCACGACCATCGTCACCTGGACGGCCATGGATGCGAAGGGCAACTTCAGCACGGCGACGCATAGTGTGACCATCAACGACACCGAGCCCCCGTCGATACAGGCACCGCCTACGGTGACGGTGAATGCTGCGGCAGGCATGTGCGGTCGTTCGGGGCTCAATCTCGGCTCACCCACGGCCAGCGACGCCTGCGGACCCGTAACACTGAGCAACAACGCACCCGCGATGTTCCCTGTCGGTACGACCAATGTGACATGGACCGCACGCGACAATTACGGCAACACCAAGACTGCCGTACAGCAGGTCATTGTGAAGGATTTGACACCTCCGTCCTTCGGTGTCGTGCTGTATCCGGCCTATCTCACGCCAGTGAATCGCAGCATGCGTACGATCACCGCGAGCGTGACCTTGAGTGACAACTGCCCCGGCAGCAGCTTCGTGCTTACTTCCGTCACCAGCAACGAACCCGATGCGGGTACGGGTCCCGGCGATTTGCCTGGAGACATTTTCGCCGCAACGGGCAGCAACGCGACGCAATTCGCGGTCCGCGCCGAGCGTTCGCCCACGGGCTTCGGACGTACGTACACCGTGGTGTACACGGCACGCGATTACAGCAACAACCTCGCCACGGTCACGCGTCAGGTGTATGTACCGTGGACATTCCCGAAGGACGAAGGATTGGTGTTCTCCGACGAGCAGGCGATTCCCGCGAGTCCGTCTCTCGAGCAGAATTATCCGAATCCCTTCTCCGGCAGCACCAGCCTCGTGTTCCGTTTGCCAGAGGAAAGCACCATCACCCTCGCTGTGTACAATGCGCTTGGGGAGGAAGTGGCTCGACTCGCGGAAGGCAACTACAACGCCGGCTCGCATGCGGTCATGTTCAACGGACACCATCTCCCCGAGGGCGTGTACTTCGCGCGTCTGACACAGGGTACGACGGTGATTCAAACCAAGATGGTGTTGGTCCGGTAATCGCGCATCAACCCAAGAGCAAACAGACACGGCAGCCAGGTGGCTGCCGTGTCTGTTTTTTTTGAAGATTCTCCGCACAGAGCTTCGCACCTTCAGTGCGGCAATCTAAACTGTAGTGCCGCGAAACCTAGATACGACTGATGAAATCGTAGCGATACAGTGCTTACGCGACCCTACGATCCGGCGCGGGTACAAGTTTGGCAATCACGAGGGCTGCCAAGAACGTGCTCACCACAATGTCGAGGGCTTCGCCCAGGACGAACACCATCGGAAAATGATACCACGCCCAATAGCTCACGTTCACCGTGACCCAGGCGAATACACCGAGCAAGGTGAGCATGAGTACACGTTTGCCAAAGCCGCCCGCGAGCGAGGAGGCGATGAGTGCGGCGATCAGTGCTGCTAACACATTTGAGACGACCTCGGAGAGGAGTACAGACGGCGGCATGAATTCCCCTCCTTTCGGTCGATGAATCAGTAGTCCCGCCGGGCCGTTCGCGTATTGCTTCATCCAGGCAGCCTCTTCCGCAGCGGACTTTGCTGTAGTGTCGTCCCAACCCGGGTACATGTACATGCCTGCCTCTGGAACGTGCGTACGCAGCGCCTCGATCACCGGTCCCTCGTCGGGGAGTTGCGACATCCCCATGCTTCCCACCTGCAATACCATGTGGGACAACGCGCCCCACACAAAAATGATCACACCGCCGAGTACGGCGGCTATCAGAATGCGCTTCATGACTCCTCCAATCGATGTGATAACTGCGGGTAAACGTGCATGAACGGGTGAACATAATCAGCTACCCGCGCCGATGCAAGTCCGAGAAAGTTCGTTGCTACGTAATAAATCCCAACGGGAGCCTGACCGCAGTGGGATGTGCCGTGGTATCAGCCGACGTCCACTGACGATCGGCAGGAAGGCCGGGAAATTTCAGCTTCGCTTTCGCTTGGCACTACTCCGGCTCCTCGCTGGTGATACGGGTCACCAATTCGAACGTGGTGATACAGAGGTCGTTATACTTTTTTCCAGAATATACCGATGTGATGAAAGCACGGATACTGTCCACCATCGGCCGATGCGGCAACGGGAGATACTGTCCCCACAACTGTGCATCGAAACGGGAAAAATCCGGATCGTCTGGAATCGTGATATCGTAATCACTATGACTACCGTGCGCGTACACCGTTAGTCGCATCGACTGCAAACGATTGTTGTCCGACCACAGAGCGCGACTTTTCGCGTATCCGGCCACAATATACAGGCCACACACTTCCTCCGGCGCGTGCAGGCGCAGAGTGATACGTTCGCCCACGCCATTCCGCACCGCCCACACGGTGTGCGGGTCGCGATCCACGAGATGAGCCGCTCCATATCGCTGCTCATTTCCATCGAGCACCGATGACACAGAGCATTCCGCATCGGCGATGTCATGACCTACGAGCAGCACATCGAGATCACCCGGCTTCAACCGCTCCACCGCTCCGGCATTCGCGGTCAGCATCGTGTCGGCTGGCGCGGCGCTTCGATTTTCCGGCAGGTGCCGATCACGGCAAGCCGAAGGCATGAGCGCGAGACTCAAGCACATCGTTAGCAACATCGTTCTCATTAATCAAGCCCCCAAGAATCGTAACTACTGTGTCGCCCTGTGTCGGGGCGGATACTTGAACAGTACCCGCCCCGCTACGGCAAAGAGGGAGTCGCTCACTACATGGTGACGATTTTTCGGAGCTGGCTGCCTCGACCCGAATGCAGGAGTATGAAATACACTCCGCGGCCTCGTCCTGTGAGATCCACCGTCCAGGACAGCTGTGACGAGGATGCCACTCCATCGAACAGGATTTCGCTTCGACCCAGCGCATCAACGAGTTGCACAAGCACGCCTTGTCCCTGTGCATTGGCGAGTTGCACAGTCAACCAATCGGTCGCGGGCTCGGGGAACACCTGCAACGCGATACCGTCGGGTCGAGCGCCATCAATCGAAGTCACACGAGGCAGCACTGTTACGCGACCGGGCTCGACCACCGGCAATTTACAGCCGCGATTAAAATTCAGATCGGTCATGGTCACATCACAGAGCAAGGTATCCGTTGCGTCCACCGATTGAAATGTCGCATACATCAACACACCGGCGGCAGGCGCAGCGCGACCTTCGGGAATAACTACACGGATACCGCCGGGTACGAGATTGTAGGAAATGGACACGCCATGAAGCGGACTGGTCGTGGGTACGGAAATGCTCTTGAACTGCAAACATTGCTGGTCGAATTGCAACGTGAATTCGCTTTGCGGGAAATCATCTCCGACTGTAGGGAGCGAAAGATTGAGCGGAACGATAACCTCCTGACCACCGACAGTTTCCGCATCACCCAGTCCGAGTTGCAGGAAGTGAAAGGTGGTGGAATCGAGAGGTGCACGGTAGGACTTGCTGTCGCTGGCATTGCCACCACACACATCCAGCACTTCGAGTGTCACCTCACGCATGGTACTGTCTGCACAATCCCGTCTGTATCTGATCATGCATTCTGTCGGCAGAATCCGGATTCGGCGATGAATGTCGTCCGCCACGCTTTCAATGTCCACGAGATCGGTCAGTGGATAGAATTTACCACCTGTTTGCCCGCAGAGAACAGCATACTCTGCAGCTTGCGATGCATCGACTGCGACAACGAACAGGGCAATGTGGTAGCGCTCGGCGAGCGTGAGAACATCCTGAATGGTTTTGATAGATTGACTGATCTGGCCCTGCGTCACCAGCACCACCGCCCGGCCTCGCTGCGTGCCGGTATTGAGCAGTTCTGAGATACCGGCATAGAGTGCATCCATAACCATCGGTGAGCCCGCCGTTCCGATCGCATCGATAGCGGAGTACAGCATGGGTTTTATGGAGGTGACCTGCTGATACACCACGTAATTATTGTTGAAATGCATGACGGTGCCCTCGTCCACCACTCCATCAAATCGATCGATCAAGGCATGCCCGAGGTCACGAGCCCGGCGTAGAGGTTCACCCGCCATCCCGTTCGAGCAGTCCATAAGCATAACCATGCTGACGTTCTCGGGTTGCGTGGAATCGGAACACATAAGATTGAAGTGATCCAAAGCGGTACCATTTTCAAGCACACGAAAATGGTCCACGGATTCGTCATGCTGTGCCACACCTCCACAGGTCACGGTGAAATACAACTCGATCGTAGGATGATGCAATGTCACCCTCCGAAAATCCAACGTGGGCTGCGCGACTGCGGACGCAACAAGCATCACTGCGAACAGCAACGTTGCGAGATTCCGTCGACAAAGAATGTGTACCATTGCTCCTCTCCTTCCATGAACAACTCAGTGCGAAAATATCAGGCGCTTCGTCTCCGATCCAATCCCTGCGCGTGCACCCATTCGAGCCCTGCATACCAACGTCACAGAGAACAACAACGGACACGGCAAGCGGATGTGGCACAACCCGTCATCGGGTACAGAGATATTCGGACAACGATGTACAATGGTAAGAATTGGCCGGTGGAATGTCAAGCCCTCCCATGCGCCACTCACCTTGATGTTGCCCTGCTTCGCCGGGTCGTCACGAACGTGCGACCCAGAAACACTCGATGCATCACAATGATGGCACCATGGCCATCTAACCGATCGAGATACTTCCAGGGTAAATCGTGATTCGCGCTTCTTTGAAACAACGCAGGATCAGCGTATCAGCGTGCGGATTCGGAAGTGCATTGCGTGATTCGAACGTCTCGGATATGTTGCACGTTCCATTTCACTTTCATCCATTAGCGGGGAGCTAATGATGCAACTTGAGATACCGTATCGGCACGCGCGCGCGCGCGGCCACAACTACTCCGAACCCGGCACCTACTGCCTGCGACTCGAAACCGCGGGCGAGGAGGCGCTGTTCGGCGAGGAAGGCGACGGCGGGCTGCGGCTCAATGCTTTCGCGGAAATCGCCTTCGAGAAGCTCGCACTCGCCGTACAGCGCTACCCCTGCTTGCGCCTGGACGCGGCGCGCTTCATGCCCAACGCGCTCGAAATCCTTGTCACCATCACCGAATACCGCAATCACAAGGCGGAGCATCCGGAGCTGTGGGGAAATCGCCTGCGCGCGCGTCGGCTGATGACCATCCCCATGTTCGTGGGCTTTCTGAAAATGAACAGCGCCCGAGCCATCAACACCGCGCGCGGCACACGTGGACGCGCCGTGTGGAAACGGCGTTACCACGATTGCATCGTCGCGGAGGCTGGCGAAATCCAGAATATCCGCTGCGGTTTCAACGCCGCGATGCAGCGTACGCAGCTCACGCGCGACAAGGCGAATCCTTCGGTGCGAAATCTGCGCACGGTGCTGAACGAGGCCTTTGCGCTGTTCGGCGAGGACCACGCCCGGTCACCGCGGAGCGATGGGCAGTCGGCCTCCGGATTGCTCATGCTCGGCCGCGCGGTGTTCCTGCGGGACACCGTGCTGAGATCGCCATCCATGGTTTCGGCATCGTCTCGAACGGGTAAGGGGAAAAAGAAGCGATCCCCCACGGTAACGGAAATGCTGGACGCCTCGCTGGCGATGCTGCACACCGTGGATCCGGAGGCGATGTTGCTGTCGCTTGCGCCGGGGTAGCGGACCGGGATATAGGATGGGATGGTCCGCGATAGGCCTGCGCACCCGCTTGCAGTGAACGATTGTTTTCCGAATGAGGACCGAAGCGCCCTGCGGCGATTCGCGCGGGAGAGCCATGCGCCGACGTGGAGGATTTGGGACGTGGGAGTGGTTTTTCCGAGGTCCCTGCGGACGATTCGCTATTTCGGAGTTAGCGGTATTGTGAAATTCGGGGGAAATCGGCTGGGAGTGGGGCGGTCGGAGGCTGAGATTGCGGTTTCGGG
Organism: Bacteroidota bacterium; assembly: GCA_035362335.1. Classification (GTDB taxonomy): domain Bacteria; phylum Bacteroidota; class Ignavibacteria; order SZUA-365; family SZUA-365; genus JAOSJT01. Next base: position 289 of record DAOSDL010000006.1, on the reverse strand, counting down.
GTGGGGATTTGGCTATTCACTGAATATCTCACGCCATGTGCGGAACGTGGCGCGGTCGGCCAGGATTTGGCTATTCACTGAATATCTCACGCCATGTGCGGGACGTGGCGCGGTCGCCAGGATTTGGCTATTCACTGAATCACCCACGCCCTGAGCGGAAGGCTGTGCGGTCGGTCCGGATTTGGCTATTCACTGAATATCTCACACCATGTGCGGAACGTGGCGCGGTCGCCAGGATTTGGCTATTCACTGAATATCTCACCTCCCGAGGCGGTCGGCCCGGATTTGG